>JAUXWT010000039.1 GCA_030681475.1 Bacteroidales bacterium
TTAATGTCAAAGACCACCGCAAATGCCGAAGGCATGGCATTATAATGTCACCACTTCGTGGTTTATGATGTTTGGCAAGGCCTAATTCTATAAAAATGTCAACCCTTCGGGTTTTAAAATTCAACACTTGATTCGCATTATGAATAAAACTTTATTAATTATCCTCTCCGTATTAATTTCCTGCAGCATCTCAGCCCAGGATATTAAGAAAGTGGCTAAAGCCAAATCCGATGTTCTGACCGCAGTTTCCGCAGATACATCCGGAAAAAACTGGTTGGTTCAGGGTACCGGATCACTTCAATTTTCACAAGCCGCTTTCAGCAACTGGGCTGCCGGTGGACAGAACTCCCTTGGTCTGGTTGCCTGGGTCAACTTTAAGGCCAACTACAAAAAAGGCAAACATGTCTGGGGAAACACGGTCGACCTTGGTTATGGCTTCAACATCCTTGGAAAAGGAAGCGATGCCCAGTTCAATAAAACCAACGATAAACTCGAAATCACTTCCGCCTACGGTTATGAACTCCATAAGAACCAGAAATGGTATCTTACGGTGCTGACGAATTTCCGGACTCAGTTTGATGCGGGTTACAACTATCCTGATGACAGTACGGTGATTTCCAAAATCATGTCCCCGGGATACCTCGTTCTCGGTCTCGGTGTAACATATACACCCGTAAAATGGTTCTATGTTTACGTTTCACCGGTTTCTGGAAGACTAACCTTCGTGACAGACCAAAAACTTTCAGATTCCGGCTCATTTGGCGTGAATGCCGGAAAAAACATCAAGGGAGAATTTGGCGCTTATCTGCGCGCCGATCTCAATAAAGACCTGGCCAAGAATATCAACCTTGCTACCACACTCGAACTTTTTTCTGATTATTTGGATCAGTTCGGCAATGTTGATGTCAACTGGAGTTTGCTGCTCAGCTTAAAAGTCAACAAGTGGCTGGCTGCATCGATACAAACCCAATTGATCTATGATGACAACGTAAATATCGTAACCGATCCTGTCAAAGAGCCGAAAGGGGGCCCCCGCACTCAATTCAAAGAGTTGCTTGGCATCGGATTGACGTACAAGTTCAAGTAACCGATCCCATTGTTATTGATAATTTCAGTAACTTTGTAAGAAAAGAAAGACGATGGGAAATCATTCAGATCATAACGAACATCTTACCCACGAAGAACTTAAGTTCAGGGAACATGCAGAACGTGCAGGTCATTTTATCAAGATTGACTTGTTTCGTTCAGCGCGCGAGGAATACAAGGCAGCGCTTCAATACAAGCCAAACGACGCCGAATGCATCAGGCAGATTGAAGCCATGAACGTAAACATTGCACGCGACAGAAAAACCGTGCTGGTGGTTGCACCGCTGGTCATTATCCTTATTGTTGCCGTGGCTTTGCTGGTTTGATTTTTAACCACTCCCAAACCAATGAAAGTTAAAAAGACCAAAAAGATTGCCCTTGTCCGGAATGATCCATGGCTTGAACCTGTTGCGGCTGAGATCAACCACCGGTATGAGAGATATTTGCAGACCCTCAGCGAAATAGAACAGAACTGGAACACGCTGAGCGAATTTGCAAATGGCTACGAGTTTTATGGCTTTCATTATAACCGGGTAAACAAAGGCTGGCATTACCGTGAATGGGCTCCAAAAGCTCAGGATCTTTATCTGTTTGGCGACTTCAACAACTGGCAGCGATATTCACACCGGCTTACGCCAAACAAATATGGTCAATGGGAGATATTCCTTCCCGATGATGAATACAAAGACCGGTTTATTCATCAAAGCAGGGTCAAGATCATGGTACATTCCGGCGCCGGATGGCATGAAAAAATTCCGGCATATATTCACCGGGTGATCCAGGATCCGGCTTCGCTGGTTTTTTCAGGCCAGCATTGGGCCCCGCCGCGCGCTTTCGACTGGTCGGGCGATAACTTTAACATCCACAAACTGAATGAGTTATTGATTTATGAGTGTCATATTGGTATGGCACAGGAACATCAATCGGTAGGTACATTTGTTGAATTTGCCGATCACCTGATCCCGTACATCAAAAACTCAGGCTACAACGCCATCCAGTTGATGGCCATTGCCGAACATCCTTACTATGGTTCGTTCGGGTATCACGTCACTAATTTTTTTGCTGTTTCCTCACGCTTTGGAACCCCGGAAGAACTGAAATACCTGATCAGGAAAGCACATGAACAAGGTATTGCCGTTTTAATGGATGTTGTACATTCTCATTCCGCTAAGAATACCATGGAAGGCCTTAATCAGTTCGATGGTTCCGACGATCAGTATTTCCATCCTGGCGACCGCGGAAATCACCCCCATTGGGATTCAAAATGTTTTAACTATGGTAAACGTGAAGTATTACAGTTCCTCCTGTCCAACATCAAATACTGGTTGAAGGAGTTTCATTTCGATGGTTTCAGGTTTGATGGCGTTACTTCCATGATGTATTTTGACCATGGATATCGTGAAGTCTGGGACCGCGACGGCTATTTTAAAGATGGGGTGGAGTGGGATGCCCTCGTCTATCTTCAACTTGCCAATACCCTGATCCACAAGGTCAAACCACATGCTGTGTCCGTTGCAGAAGATGTAAGTGGCATGCCGGGATTGTGCCGCCCCATCCGCGAAGGCGGTATCGGTTTTGATTACCGGCTTGCCATGGCGATTCCCGACTACTGGATCAAGGTTTTAAAGGAGAAGAAGGATGAAGAATGGGATATCCATGAATTGTGGTCGGTGATGACCGATCGCCTGCCCGACATTAAAACCATAGCTTATTGTGAATCTCATGACCAAGCCCTTGTCGGCGATCAAACCATTGCCTTCAGGCTGATGCAGAGTGAGATCTATTTCAAGATGAGCAGAAAGGACGAAAGTCACGTCATCGACAGGGGCATAGCCCTTCACAAAATGATACGGCTCATCACCATTTCACTTGGCGGACAGGCCTACCTGAATTTTATCGGTAACGAGTTCGGGCATCCCGATTGGGTGGACTTCCCACGCGAAGGGAACAACTGGAGCTACCAGTATGCCAGGCGTCAATGGTCGCTGCTTCAGAACCCCGACCTGAAATACAGGTACCTGGCAGCTTTTGACAAGGAAATGATCACGATGGTTAAATCATACAGACTATTTGATGAAGGTTTTGGTGTTCAGTTGAATATGGACAGCGAAAACCAAACCATCATTTTCCAGCGGCAAGGACTCATCTTCATTTTCAACTTCCACGTGAGCAAGTCAATTCCCGATTATGAATTTGCAGTTCCTGTTCCCGGTGATTACCGGATCATTCTGAATACCGACCGTCCGGAATTTGGCGGACACGACAGGGTAAATGACAAATTGGTTTACACCACGCTTTATCATCCGGAAACCGAGACACACCGATTGATCATTTACAACACCAACCGTACTGCGCTTGTCTTTGAACAGGTAAGTTAGCCTGTGATATTTTCGTATCTTTGTGCGGTAATCCTGAGCTAAATTTTACGATCCTATGAACCTTTACATTCGTTCTGCCATTATCCAGACTGTCCTGCTGTTGATGACTTTGGCGCCGGCGGTATCCATGTTGTTTTTTTCCATCAATACTGTCAGCGCAAACCCCGATACCACCTGGTCGGTCTCATTTCGCCTGAATATGACCAAGGCCGTAAACAACAACATCTTTTCCCCGGATTCAGACCATGTTTATCTCGTCATGGACGGAATTGAACCGCTTAAACTGGTTCAGGGTCCCGGATATACATACTCAGTCAGTCTTTTCAACCAACTTGATTCGGGTGTTGTTTACAGCTACAAATTCAGGATCAACGACTCTGTCTGGGAGACAGTTAACCGTACTTTTACACCTAAACCAGGTATGGTGGATGTGTCGATGTGGTGGAATGATGAAGCGGTCAATTACACTACTTTCATTGTGAACATGAAGTATGCCGTGCAATACAGCCTCTTTGATCCATCAGTTGATTCAGTCAGCATCGTAGGTACCATGAACACCATGCAGGGCTCGCCAAAAATGAACCGGATCGACACAACGCTCAATTACGCTTATGTGTACAGTTTAGATCCGGGTTCCATTCAGCAATATAAATACCGCATCAACCTGGGCGATAGCGCCACCGGACAAATGGAATTACTTTACAAGCCAGACCGTATCATCCGGATCCCTGACACCCTGCTTGAAGTTACCAATGATTTCAACAATTTTAATCCGGCTAAACGACTCATGACTTTTAAGTGCGATATGAGTTATTATATCGAAGCACACCACTTCAATATGGCTTACGACTACCTTGACATTGCCGGAAATTTCAATGGATTTGGCGCAAACGATGCCCTCTTCGACACCAACGGCGACACAATCTATACGCTTGAAACCTATATGGATACGACATGGATCCACCAGGGGCCGCTTGAGTTCAAATTCCGTATCAACGGTGACTGGAACAGCGCCGAGTTAACCGGAAAGCCAAACCGCACCTATGCATTCCATGATACCGTCAATTTGAATCCGAACATCTTCACCTGTTTTTATAATGACCTCAATCCATCAATACCAACCCCACCATGGGCTTATAATGTTGACATCCAGGGGCTGCTGATCTATAAAAAGTTTCTGAGCGGGATATATTCCTATGAGAATGTGAATGGCATCCCCGAAGGCGTCTCTTCTTACCGCTGGCTCCGGAGCAACAATTCACTTGGCCTTGACGCCACACCCATTGATTCCGCTTTGAAAATCACCTATGTTGTTGATACCCTTGATATCGGGAAGTGGCTGGTGTTTGAAGTCACTCCGAAAGGGGTCAGCGGTGATTCTGCCATCGGGAAACCGGTGAGGGCCGTTTCATCAAACAGCGTTTCCGCCTGGGATGTGGGCATGGGTGAACGTTCAGCTTTGATTTCTCTGGTTTATCCGAATCCGGCATATGATTACATTACCATTGAAACAGGAAAGCAGATGGACAGGGTTGAGATCCTCAGCTATCTGGGTAAGACAGTTCTGATCAAAGAAGATATCGGATCAACCTCCGTAAGACTGCCGGTTGGACATTTGCCCAAAGGGTTTTACCTGTTAAAGGCTACGGCTAAATCCGGAGAATGGGGCGTAGCGCGGATGATCAGGAATTAACCCAGTAAAAAATCCAGGTCATCCCCCGATTGAAATTCCTGAGTCTCCTTCCCAAAACGGAATACCCGCAACGATCGTTTTCCAACATGGATAATTGCGTCTCCTGTTACTTTTAAAAGACATCCTTCACGCAGGCCAGCTACGGTCATCTCACGGTTCACTGTTAAAAACTCCATGATGCGCTGTTCACGGGTTTCACCGGCATGGCCTTCAGGACTGGCATCCAGATAGTGCGGGTTAATCTGAAAAGGTACCACATTGAGGCAGTCAAAGGAGGCGGGCTCGCTGATGGGCATGTCGTTTGTTGTTTTCATAGTCGGACAGGCCACATTTGACCCGGCACTCCAGCCAACGAATGGTTTACCCTGGGATATTTTGCTGCGAATGGCTTCCATCAAACCCTGTTGATGCATCATCCTGGTCAGGTGGAACGTGTTTCCTCCTCCAATCACTATTGACTCTGCTTCCATCACCGCTTGAACCGGATTGGGTTCACGGTGAATTGATTTCAGGGAGAAACCCATTTCAGAGAATATCTTCTTCACGCGTTCTTCGTAAAGGTCGAATGATTTTTCAACACTCAGGCTGGTGAGGTTCACCCCGGCATATGGAACAAATAACACGTTGTGCACACCGAATCCTGAGAGGAAGTCCTTGATATGCGTACGTG
Organism: Bacteroidales bacterium; assembly: GCA_030681475.1. Taxonomy (GTDB): domain Bacteria; phylum Bacteroidota; class Bacteroidia; order Bacteroidales; family FEN-979; genus CAIVAT01. Next base: position 5,828 of record JAUXWT010000039.1, read on the forward strand.
GCCATGCAAGGTATTCTTCACCCGCATTTGTTGAATTGCTGATCAATAAAAGATTTCGTATCATAGGATTTATTTGGACTATAAAAGTAATAGAAAGTTCTTACTTTTGAACCCTTGATGATAAAAAATATTGTATCCGATGAAGGATAAACCCAAACTGGGATTCTGGCAGATCTTGAATATGAGTTTTGGATTTCTCGGAATCCAGTTCGGCTTTGCATTGCAAAACGGTAATGCTTCACGCATTTTAATGACTTTTGGCGCCGACGTACATCACCTGAGTTGGTTTTGGCTGGTTGCCCCCATTACAGGTATGGTCATACAGCCAATCGTTGGATATTTCAGTGATAAAACCTGGGGTCGGCTTGGCCGGCGAAGGCCATATTTTTTAGTCGGCGCATTATTGACCAGCGTGGCGCTTGTACTTATGCCCAATGCGCCGCATCTGGCTTCATTTATCGCTCCCATGTTTATCGGCGGAGGATTACTGATGATCATGGATGCCGCGATCAATATCTCCATGGAGCCTTTCAGGGCGCTTGTTGCCGACAAACTGCCTGAGAAACAGCATACACTGGGCTTTTCGGTTCAAACGCTGCTCATCGGGACCGGGGCTGTTGTTGGATCATGGCTTCCTTATATCCTTGGCAACTGGCTGGGCATATCAAAAACCGGAGAGGCAGCCGGGCTTGTCCCCGACAATGTCACCTACTCATTTTACATCGGGGCATTTGTTTTGCTGGCCACAATATTGTGGACTGTTTTCACCACCTCGGAATATCCACCTGAGCAGTTGGTTCAAAATGAAACCGAAGAACGACCGGGGAAGTTTTTTATTCCCCGGATCATGGTCAAGTTATTACTCGTTCAATTTTTTTCATGGTTTGCCTTGTTTTCGATGTGGGTTTTTACAACACCGGCAGTTGCGCTCAGGTTTTATGGTACCACAGATGCAAATTCAATCCCTTTCCAGGACGCCGGTGACTGGGTCGGAATTTTGTTTGGAATATACAACGGTGTTTCCGCAATGATCGCATTGTTACTTCCGGTTGTGGCCAAAAGGCTCTCAAAAAAGATCACCCATGCTATTGCCCTGTCTATAGGAGGCTTGTCGTTGCTGTCATTTCTGATATTCACCGATCCTCATTTCCTGATCATCCCAATGATCGGTATCGGTATTGCCTGGGGAAGTATCCTGGCCATGCCCTATGCCATGCTTGCAAGTTCAATTCCTCCGAAAAAAATGGGTGTTTACATGGGCTTGTTCAACATGTCGATCACCATTCCCCAGATTGTCAGTGGTATTGTGAGTGGACTGATCCTGAAATATTTCTTCGCCGACAATCCTGTCCTGTGTATTGTCATGGCGGGTGTCAGCATGATCTTCGGTGCGATCAGTGCGCTTTTTATAAGGGAAAAACTTACGTAAATAATGCAAACAATGCAAGCAATGTAGACAATGCAAACAATGAAGATAATGGAAACCATTTTAAGAGAGAGGGCGGGTGGAATTTTGCTCCATCCTACGTCGCTTCCCGGCAACTATGGGATTGGCACACTTGGAAAGGCAGCATTTGATTTTATTGATTTCCTTGTCAGGGGAAAACAACAATACTGGCAAATTCTTCCTTTAGGGCCTACCGGTTACGCCGATTCACCATACCAGTGTTTTTCAGCACATGCAGGCAATCCCAACCTTATCGACCTTGATTTACTCGTGAAGTCCGGGTTGCTCCATGCCGAAGACCTTTCAGACTTTCCAAACCTGCCAAAAGAGCGGGTTGATTTTGAAGCGGTACAGGATGCCAGGTTGCCATTGCTGCAAAAGGCCTATCATTCCTTTAATTTGTATGCGAATACCTTCGAAAAGTTGGCATACCGCAATTTCCAGAAAGACCAGTCGAATTGGATAAATGATTACGCATTGTTCAGGGCGATCAAAGCAAATCGGGAACAAAAGCCCTGGTACCATTGGGAAAGTCCGTTGAAAATCAGGAATTCTGAGGCGATGATGGCCATGAAGGAACTGCTTCACGACGAGATCGATTTCCATAAATTCATGCAGTTCCTCTTTTTCAGGCAGTGGATGGCTGTAAAAGAATACGCCCACCACCAGCAGGTTAAAATAATCGGGGACATCCCGTTATATGTCGCCTTTGACAGCGCCGATGCATGGGCAAATCCTGAAATCTTTGAGTTTGACGATAACCTCAACCCCATTCGCGTTGGTGGTGTTCCACCGGATTATTTCAGTGAAACCGGACAATTATGGGGAAACCCGCTGTTCCGTTGGGATGTATTAAAAAAGACAAACTTCAGATGGTGGATCGACCGCATACGCACCAGCCTTTTTCTTTACGATATCATCAGGATTGATCATTTCAGAGGCTTTGCAGCCTATTGGGCTATCCCATACGCAGAAAAAACAGCCGTCAACGGGGAGTGGATCCCAGGCCCGGGTAAAGAATTCTTCAATGCCATGCAAGCTGAGTTTGGCGTATTGCCGATCATTGCCGAAGATCTGGGTGTCATCACCCCGGATGTTGAGGAATTGCGTGACGGATTCGGTTTACCCGGGATGAAGATCCTTCAGTTTGCATTCGATGCCTCGGAAACCAACGACTACTTACCGCACAACTATATTAAAAATTGTATTGTCTATACCGGAACACATGACAATGATACTTTAACAGGCTGGTTTAAAAATGCCACCCCTGCCGACCAGCAATACGTGCTTGAATACATCAATACCGATGAAAAAGAGATTCACTGGTCGTTCATCCGTCTTGCCTGGGCTTCGGTGGCTAACCTGGCAATTGTACCCATGCAGGATTTAATGGGATTAGGCACGTCAGCGCGAATGAATCTGCCCGGGACCACTCAAAACAACTGGCAATGGAGAGCACAGGCAGATTTTTTTACACCAGAACTTGTAAAAAAACTGGCACACCTGACATCACTTTATGGGAGATCAAAAATTAATAAAACTGATGATAAAATGAATGTTATTATTTAAAACTTCATAAACATGCGTGGTCTTTCACTTTTTCTGCTTGTTCTGATTCCATTCCGGATTTTTTCACAGCAAATAACCCTTGACCGTGTTGAACCCCCTTATTGGTGGACAGGTTTTAAACACAACAACCTGCAATTGATGGTTTATGGTAAAAATATTGGATCCACAACCGTATCGCTTGACTATCCCGGTTTAGTCCTGAGAAAAGTTCACAAGGTTGAAAACCCAAATTACCTGTTTCTTGATCTGACCATAAACAAGGCTATCCGGCCAGGCGTTGCCACGATTGGCTTCAAACTCAGGGATAAAGTAGTTGGCGCCTGCCATTATGAATTGAAGGAACGAAAAATCAATTCGGCCCGGCGAAAAGGTTTCAGTGCTAAAGATGTAATTTACCTGCTGATGCCCGATCGTTTTGCCAATGGAGATACCTCCAACGACGTGTCTGCAGGAATGATCGAACCGGTTGACCGGTCAAACAAGGATGGCCGGCATGGTGGTGACCTGAAAGGTATCCGCGACCACCTGGACTATCTCCGGGATTTAGGAATAACAGCCTTATGGATCAATCCCTTGCTGGAAAACAATATGACCAGGTACTCCTATCATGGTTATTCCACCACAGATTATTACAGGATCGATCCACGGTTCGGAACCAATGAAGATTATGTTAAGCTCAGCGATGAACTTCATCAGCGGGGAATCAAATTGATCATGGACATGATCTTCAACCATTGCGGCAGCAACCACTGGTGGATGAATGACCTGCCTACAAAAGATTGGGTGAATCAATGGCCGGAATTTACACGCACAAACTACCGGGCAGGAACATATAATGACCCTTATGCATCGAGAGCCGACAGCAACAAATTCCTTAAGGGTTGGTTCGACATCACCATGCCCGATCTGAACCAGACCAACCCGTATGTCAGGAACTACCTTATCCAGAACAGCATCTGGTGGGTTGAATTCGCAGGACTTGATGGTATCAGGCAAGACACGCATCCATACGCCTTTAAGGAGATGATGTCGGACTGGGGAAAACGCATGCTGGAAGAATATCCTGACTTCAATTTTGTCGGGGAATGCTGGCTGAATAACCCGGCATCTGTGGCATACTGGCAAAAAGGTTCGAAAAACAAGGACGGTTACGACTCCTGGCTTCCCAGTGTTTTTGACTTTCCGTTATACGATGCGCTTAATAAATCCTTTAATGAAGCCGAAGGCTGGAATACGGGGATTATCAGGCTCTTTGAAGTACTGGCCCAGGATTTTTCATACCCGGACCCTGAAAACATTGTGGTTTTCGCCGACAACCATGATGTAAACCGTTACCTGGATTCACAAGGTGATGATGTTCGAAAACTTAAAATGGCCATGGCATACGTACTTACCATCAGGGGCATTCCGCAAATCTATTATGGAACGGAGATCCTGATGACGACAGGAGCGGATAAATCAGGGGACGGCCCAAAAAGGAAGGATTTTCCCGGGGGATGGCCCGGCGACCTGCGGGATGCCTTTACAGAGCAGGGACGAACCACCGCAGAAACAGATATGTTCAACTACCTCAGGAAAATATTACACTGGCGAAATTCAGCAGAAGCAATTCATACGGGCAAATTCAAACATTTCATCCCGGAAGATGGCATTTATATATACTTCAGGTACAATTCACAAAGTACGGTGATGGTCATTATGAACAACAATGAAGAAACAAAAACCATTGAGACCAGACGTTACAAAGAGTTTCTCGATAAACACAATTCAGGCATAGAGATCATCTCGGGAAGTATCTTAAATGATCTGTCCAAACTTACTATTCCAGGAAAATCAGCAGAGATCATCGAACTCAGGTAGCGAGGTGGCGAGGTAGCGAAATAAAAATAAAATCTTCCAGTTGTAAATACTTTCACAGATGTTAAGAATCCAAAAAAGCCTCTCGAACGTTTTTTATATCATTCTTGGTCTGCCCAGCACTGCCATGGGTTTCGCCCTTTCCATCCAGATAGCTGTTTTAAGCTGGATCCTGCGCACAAAATACAACCTGGAGATTGATCAGATCGGCATTGTATGGGCGGCCGGTCCCATCGCAGGCATCCTTGGGCAACCCATTATCGGATTGATCAGCGACAAGGCGTGGTTTTGGGGAGGCAGGAGAAAACCATTCATTATTATTGGCGGTGTTTTAGCTGCTTTGATGATCTTTGCTTTGCCTAACATCGACAAGATCAGCAACTTCTTCGGCATAGCCAGCATCATGGCTGTTGCCATCACGGTAGCCCTCACCCTCGACCTGGCCATCAACATCAGTTTCAACCCTACGCGGTCGATCATTGCTGATGTGACCCCTGAAGGTCAGCCACGTACGAAAGGTTATACCTGGATGCAATCCATATCAAACCTGTTCGGCAGTGGCGCGTACCTGATGGGTGCATTGATCGGTAATTATTTCCTGATCTATGCAGGCGTTGCGATCGTCCTCGTTTTCTCCATTGGCCCCCTGCTGTTCATCGAAGAGCCAAGAGAACTGGACATAACGGAAAAGGATGAAGAGGCTGATGGCGTTTTAAATCCAGGGGCCAATACTGAAAAACATTCGCCACCGGCCACGCAATGGGGAGAGCTCATGAAACTTTTTGTTGCACACGGGTTTTCGTGGCTGGGGATCCAGACCATGTTCGTTTACATGTTTGCATTCCTTGAGCAAAAACTGCCTGCGGTCCATGACATGCCGGTGGCAGACCGAAATTCCCGGCTTGGCCAGATGATCGGATGGTCGTTCTTTATCCTTAACGCGGTCGGGGCGATCTGGCCCGCATTCCTGCTTGAGCCGATGAGTAAAAAACTCGGGCGGGTGAAAACCCATTCCCTGATGGTGGGCTCCATGGCCCTCGGGTATTTCGGCATTGTATTTTTCGCATCCTCGGCTATCATGTTATACTCCATGATGTGCATCCTTACACTCGGATGGGCTGCCGTAGTGAGCCTGCCGTTTGCCATCATGTCCGAGAAGGTGGATAAAAACCGGATGGGGTTCTTCATGGGGATCTTCAACCTGTCGGTCGTATTGCCACAACTTGTGGCCAGTTCGCTGGTAGGGACCATTATAAAAAATGCAAACGACAAAGGGATCACCTTCATTATCAGTGGTGTTTCGCTGGCAATTTCTGCCGCGCTCTGGTTGTTTGTTTCTGACAAAAAAAAGTGATCAAAATGATGGGTATGAACAGCTTAAGAACATTGATCATCGTGTTGTCTCTTGGTTTAGGGATCCAGGTGACTGGCCAGAACTTCAAACAATTTATCAGCCGTTTGAATTCATTGCCGGAAGCACAACGGCAGGCGGTGGCTGACAGTTTGATGAAGGCAGCCCAAACCATTCCACTGATTGAAAATGACACAACAGTTCACTTTTTATATAACGGTGACGGAAAATCAGTTGAATTGGCAGGAGATTTCACAGGATGGAAGTCCGGCATCCGGATGAATCACATCAGCGGATGTAATTTCAGGTATTATACCGCCACGTATGAAGCCGATGCGCGTCTCGAATATCAATTCGTGATCAATTCCACCGATTGGATCCTTGATCCTTCAAACCCCAACAAATTCAAGGGCGGGCTTGGACAAAATTCGGAATTCAGGATGCCGGGTTATCGTGTTCCGCCTGAAATATCTTTTTACCCCGTCATTCCTCACGGCATGATCAGGGATACCACCATATACAGTACCGTACTGAACAACGACAGGGAGATCTTGATCTATCTTCCGCCCGGATACCCCGCAGAAGGTACCTCCTACCCGGTCATCCTGTTTCACGACGGAATTGAATATATCCGATTATTCAATGCCGGAAACGTTCTGGATTACCTCATCGCCAAACAAATGATGTCACCTGTGATTGCCGTATTTGTGCCACCGGTTGACCGCGAGGCGGAATTCTCCGGCAACAAAATCGATAGCTACACCCAATTCATTACCGGCGAGATGATGCCTTTGATCGACTCGCTGTACCCTACCAGCCGCGATCCCTCTGACCGGGCCATGGCGGGAATTTCCAACGGGGGCAACATTTCGCTCTATATCGGCATGAAACACCCTGAAGTATTCGGAAAAATATCCGCACAATCAAGCAATATTCAAACAGTAATCAGCCGGACATTCTCGACCGGGAAAATGCTTGACCTCGAACTATATCTCGATATCGGCGCCTATGACCTTGATCCGCTGATGCCTATGGTGCGTAACTTCCGTGATATATTGGCTGCCAGAGGTTACGAATACCAGTTCAATGAATGGCATGAAGGACACAGCTGGGGCAATTGGCAGTGTCATTTGCGTATGCCGCTGATACAGTTTTTTCCGTACCGGTGAAAACTTACCGGAAGAAAGGCCTTTATCGGCAACAATGAAGTATTAAAGCAAAATTAAAAACATGAAAATCATACACTTGCCTTTTATCGCTGCCAGCTTCACCGTGGCGCTCTGGAGCTGTTCCTCAAACAATGACATTTCCGTGGCGAAAGAGCCCCAGATGATCAAACTTTCAGCCCCCATTCTGGTCGATGCCGATTCAACCGTGATCATGCTGGCCGATTACCTGGTGAATCCAAAACAGATCGATTCACTTGAACTTGACAAATCGCTGACCGCGACGATTTCTGCAGATTCGACACAAATGGTGATCAAACCGGCCGCAAGGGATTTCCCAAAACTTTCTGTTTTGAAACTTTGGTCGGAAGGTTACTCTTATTCATTGATGCTGAAAAAATCGAACAGACTGAAATTCCGTTTTACCTTTGATCCGAAGAATAAAAAATACAAACATGTGCAGATCAAGGGCCAGATGAACGAATGGAACGCCGCATCGGGATATCTTTTTGAAAAAGACGGCAAATGGCACATCGACTTCCATCTCTATCCTGGTAAGTATCAATATAAATTACTGATCGACGGAAATGAGATCTCCGATCCTGCCAATACCGATTCGGTCAGCAATGGCTTGGGCGGATTTAATTCGCTGCTGACCCTCGGAAATCTCAACCAGTCGGGGCTGCCAGACTTATATACCTCTTCTGCCGAAGGAAGGAAGATCGTGATCGGTCTGAATAACAACGCCGACTCCATTTTTGTCTTCTGGCAGAACTATCTGCTTGAAAAAAAATTCTGGAAAAGGGACAGTAACGGCATCGTCATTGAGATTCCGCGAAAAGCCAGGGAATTCGGGCGAAGTTTTATACGGGTTTGGGCCTTTAACAAATCAGGTATATCAAACGAGGTACTTGTACCATTGGAAAAGGGGAAAATTCTTTCCGATCCTAAAAATCTTAGCCGAACTGACCGTGAGGCGATAGTGATGTATTTCCTGATGGTCGACCGCTTTAAAAACGGAAACCCGGAGAATGATTCTGCTGTCAATGACAAGGAGATTGACCCCAAGGTGAATTACATGGGCGGGGACCTCGCAGGGATCGCAAGGGAAATCAAAGATGGTTATTTTACCAATCTTGGGATCAATACTTTATGGATATCGCCCGTCACTCAAAATCCTTATATCGGGTATGTTGAATATCCTGCCCCACACCGCAAATTCTCAGGCTATCACGGGTACTGGCCAATTACCCTCACCACGGTGGATACCCGCTTCGGCAATGGTGATGAACTCAACAGGCTGGTCAATGAAGCCCACAGCAACAACCTCAACGTTATCCTCGATTTTGTGTCGCACCATGTTCACCAGGAATACGCTGCGCTGAAAGCTCATCCCGAATGGATTACTCAGGTTGACCTCCCCGGGAAGAGGAAAAACATCCGGATGTGGGATGAACAGCGTCTAACAACCTGGTTTGATGTATTCCTTCCCACGTTCGACCTCGCCAACCCTGAAGTAGCCGATATGGTATCCGACTCGGCAGCTTTCTGGATCAAAGAGTACAACCTCGACGGTTTCCGCCATGATGCGGCCAAACATGTGCCTGAAAATTACTGGAGGATGCTGACCCGAAAACTCGATCAGCAAGTGGTGATTCCTGAGCAGAGAGCTGTTTTCCAGATCGGCGAAACTTTTGGGAGCCGTGAACTTATCGGAAGTTATATCAATCCGGGCATGCTGGATGCCCAGTTCGACTTTAACCTTTACTGGGATGCCAAATCAGCCTTTGCCATGGATAATTTTTCGTTCCGCGACCTCAACTACTCATTGCAGCAAAGTTTCAGCTACTACGGAGATCATCATCTTATGGGCAACATCACAGGAAACCAGGATATGCCGCGGTTTATTTCCTATGCAAGTGGCGCGTTGAGTGTCAATGAGGATGCCACGGAGGCGGGGTGGAAGCGCGACATCCGGGTGAAAGATACGGCAGGGTATCAAAAACTCGCTTGTCTCCACGCGTTCAATATGACCATCCCCGGCATTCCGGTGATCTACTATGGGGATGAATTCGGCATGGCTGGCGCCGGCGACCCCGATAACCGCCGCATGATGAAATTCGACAGTCTCAATCAGCATGAGCAACATCTCAAGGAGATCACTTCAAAACTGGCCCATCTCAGGACTGCCAACCTGTCACTGGTATATGGGGATTTCAGTACACTGAAAGTCAACGACAAGACGTTTGTGTACCTGCGCTCCTATTTTGATAAAGCAGTGATCGTGATTTTCAATAAAGACAGATCGGCGAGAAAAATCGAATTCGAAATCCCTGACCGTTTCAGCGAGAGCGTCTTCATGGCCCAATCCGGTAATAAATTCGTTAAGGACAAAGGAAAAGTAAGCCTTGATCTTCAGGGTAATTCATTTGAAATTCTATCAAATTAACAACGCAGACCTGAATTATTAACTTCGTTGACAGTCCAGGTTGAAAAAATGAGGTTATGAAAAAAGTATCATTTCTCATCGCCGTGTCAATCACAGCGATCTGCTCCTGCAACCGTCAACCGGTAACTGAAAAAGTTGATCCTTCCGCACATGTTACCTGGAGCAGGAACGCGACCATTTACGAAGTGAACATCCGGCAATACACACCACAAGGCACTTTCAAGGCCTTTGAGCAGGAATTGCCCCGATTGCAAAAAATGGGAGTCGACATCCTCTGGCTGATGCCAATCAACCCGCTGGGTGAGAAAAACCGGAAAGGAAGCCTTGGCAGCTATTATTCCGTGAGTGATTACCTGTCAGTCAATCCGGAGTATGGAACGAAGCAGGATTTCGTTGATTTGGTTAAAAAAGCCCATGAACTCAGCATGAAAGTGATCGTTGACTGGGTGGCTAACCACACTTCATGGGATAATGATCTGATCACCAAGCATCCTGAATGGTACAAGAAAGACTCGACCGGGAATATCGTCCCGCCTGTTACCGACTGGTCCGACGTTGCCGCGCTTGATTACAGTCAGCAGGATTTACGGGAATATATGACCGACGCGTTGCTCTACTGGATCAGGGAGGCCGACATTGACGGGTATCGCTGCGATGTTGCGGGGATGATGCCGGTCTCTTTCTGGCATGAAGCGATCCCAAAATTGAAACAATACAAACCCGTTTTCATGCTGGCCGAAGACGCATCACCCAAAATGCACGATACCGGCTATTTCGATGCTACCTATTCATGGGATCTGTTTCACATGATGAATCAGATTGCACAAAAAAAGAAAACTGCAGATAAGATCGACTCCCTGTTTGCTGCTGAAAAAAAGAACTTTCCTGCAGATTCCTACCGGATGCTGTTTACTTCAAACCACGATGAAAACTCGTGGAATGGCACGGAATACGAACGATTGGGGGCCGGTGCACGCACATTTGCCGTCCTTACCTTCACCTTTCCGGGAATTCCGTTGGTTTACAGCGGACAGGAATCGGCGATGAACAAGCGGTTGCGTTTTTTCGACAAAGATACCATCTCATGGGGAAACTATCCGCTGGAATCCTTTTATACAACTCTGATGCAATTGAAGAAAAAGAACGACCTGATTGCAAGTGGTGATAGTGGTGGCCGGTTCATCAAGGTTGGTTCCAGTAATGATAAGTCGGTATATGCTTTCCTCCGGAAAAAGGGTATCAGGCAGATCTTTGTTATCCTCAATTTTTCCGACACCGATCAGACTGTGGTATTCAAGGGGAGTAATTTCACAGGCAAATACAGGGAACTGTTTACAAGCCAGGAGAAAGAGTTTAGAGCCGGCGACAAAGTTGCGCTGTCTCGCTGGCAGTATCTTGTATATGAAAATGAATGATTCGAGGGAAATTCGTGACATGTGACGCGTGACGCTTAACAGGAACTTCTTAACAACAATTTGTTAAAATTCAATTGTTAACGGTGATTGCCGCCATATCCCGTTAGGGATTTAATCTGGGTAGGGAATGATTGGAAGGATGATTAATTCGTCCCGTACGGGACGAGATTGAATGCGATAGACACAAGGGCTACGCATATCAGATGCCTAACGGCACAGAGCTAATATTTAGCGTCATGGGTAAAAAAAACAAGAGGCTGTCATGAGTACGAGACAGCCTCTTGTTTTTCAATTGAAGAATATTAGTTCTTCTCCAGTTTATACTTGTAGATCGGGTTGCTCAGGTTGAGCGTAACTGTATAATTACCGGCCGATGGCACTGCAATATTGGCGCCGCCTGCTTCTAATGAGCCATTGGCTCCATCGTCGCCGTAATTAAGATCCCAAGCGCCATTTGCCCTGAATTTAATGTCAGCGGCTGTAAGCTCCAAAGTCACTGTCCACACCTTATTGGCCGCATCGTATGTCATGGGGGTGTCGTTATCCCATCCGCCCGGTGTAGCGCTACCTATTACCCCCCAGGTAGTTTTAAGTTTTGTATATGTTAATCCGACCAAGTCAACATTGAGCTTGTAATACCCTGCCTCTGCAGCCACGATGTTATCACCACCCGGCTCAAGCGTTCCATTAGCCCCGGTGTCGCCCCAGTTATTATCCCAGCTTGGCCCCTGGGTGAACTTGAACTCGGTATTGGGATCCGGGAAATTGATATAGCCTTCATACTTCCCGTTAGATTTCACCGATGCGATGGTTGTGGTGGAATCTTCGGGATGCCAGCCCTGGTAGTTGCCTGGCACACCCAATAACGGGTAGATGATAGGCACATAGTACGGCGTGATGGTTTGTTTTACCACCGCCGAATAAACAGGTTTGATCGAATCAAGCGTAACTCCGTTGTTATCTTTCACAACCGTCTTTATCCTGAACTCCATGGCTAATGGCTCAGGATTCTTCGGCTCAAACAACAATGGAAGCAGTTTGCCATTCAGTTCATAGTTCATGATGGAAAACTCTCTCACGGTATTTACAGAGCCTAGCGCCGACGGATCAGCAAAATTGTTACCCTGTTTATCCATCTGGAGTGTGTAGGTTGGAATGACCATGGCACCGTAACCGGTTGCAGTCCAGGTGAACTTCAACATCTGTGCAGAATCAGTTTTCTGCAATACTACTGTTGCCCCGCCAGGTACCGTTAATGAAGGCGTTCCCGGCGATGAATTCAAAATGGCTTTTGTTTCATCCTTTTTGCACGACAGCAAGCTGAACAAACCAATGGTCAGTATAAATATTGTTATTTTTTTCATAATTTATTGGTTTTAACAGATTAATATCCAGTATTTTGCTTGAGATTTGGATTTGCAGTAACATCGGATGCAGGGATCGGGAACAGGTTGTAGGTTGAACTGACCGCCTGACCATCCTTTGAGCCGCCTTTCCAAGGCCACAAATAGGTTCCATTGCTGAACTGTCCAAAACGGATCAGGTCAGTCCTGCGATGTCCTTCCCAATACAATTCACGGGCTCTTTCATCCAGGATGAAAGGAAGGTCGAGTTCCGAAACCTGGATCTTGCAACGCTCATCCTGGCCGAAGGCACGCATACGTACGTTGTTAACAAGGGTAAGGGCTGTACCCAGATCACCTCCGCTACCCTGGCGCTTCACCGCTTCGGCATACATCAGGTAAACATCAGCAAGACGGAACATCGGAAAATCAGTATCCACAAAGGTTGCATCAAAACCGGGCGCCCCGGTACTGGTGACATTGGTGAATTTAGGGACTGCATAACCATCGGTGAATACCCCGATATCATTGATCTCAAGTGATTGACCGTTTGTATAGAACATATATCGCGAATCAACTAAAGGCGCCTGGTTCAGCTCGATGAGGTAAGTATAATCCGGTGCGCCGAGTTTCATGGTCACTTTATACTCTCCTGATGAGGGGATCGCAATATTGTCGCCCCCTGCCTCAAGAATGCCATCGGCTCCGGTATCACCGTAATTAATATCCCATCCGCTGTTTGCGCGGAATTTTATCTCCTTTCCGGTTCCTCCGGTCAGGTTAATTACAACCGTCCAAACGTCATTGGTTGCATCCAAGGTCATCGGCTGGTCAGAATCCCAACCTCCGGCAGTTGCCGAACCGATCACACCCCATGTCGTCTTGACAACCGTGTATGTCAGTGCGGTCATGTCAACATTGATTTTATAATAACCTGCATCTGCAATCTCGATGTTGCTTCCCGGGTGTGCCAGCATGCCGGTTGAAGTCCCGTCATCACCGTAGTCATTTGTCCAGTCGGGCGTCGTGCAGATCTTAAACTGAGTATTTGCTTCAGCAAAGTTCAGATAGCCTTCGAATTTGTTGTCGCTGGCTACTGATTTAAGCACAGTCGTTGTCTTGGCCGGATCCCATCCCTGGTATGAACCGGGAACATACACAACCGGATATGCACTGACATTCCTGTGCGGTTTGGGTGAAGACCACGGCAGATCAGCTTGTTCGGGAAATTTATTCACCAGGGCGCTGGTGGTGCGGATACCGCCCCATCCTCCGCCGATGCCGTAGTCGCCGGGAACCATGCTGCCACCAACGGCGGCATGAACGATGAAGGTCGTTCCACCCCAGGTTTGTGAACGTGCGCCGTCGAAGGTAACCATGAAAATCCCTTCATTGGAAAAGTTGTTATCGGCAGTAAACAGGTTCTTATATTCAGGTTCGAGACTGTAACCGGCGCTGATCACCTTATTGCAATAGGTGATGCATTCGGTGTACTTGGTTTGTCCGATATACACTCCAGCATTCAGATACAGCTTGGCAAGGAGTGTCCAAACAGCAGCCTGCCCTGCACGGCCATACTCTGCACCTTTGACGGAGGACATCAACGGTTCAACGGCTAAAAGTTCACTTTCGACATAATTAAACAGGTCTGCACGGGGGATCTGTGTCGGAAAGAATTTGCCTACAGGATCATTCTCGGTAACAAAAGGCACATTACCAAAAAGATCCAGTGCATGATAGTAACTCAATGCCCTCAGGAAACGGGCTTCGTTACGGTATTGCTCAATCATCGTCTGATTCGCTCCGGTCAACCCACGCTCGGCAAGTTTACTCTCTGTAGATTCCCTGATGAACTCATTGCAGATACAGACCTGGTAAAAGATTCTGTAATACATGGCCGAAATGAATACATCGCTGGAGCCCCAGTTCTGACCATGAAAGTTCTTGATAGTCTGGTCGTTCCATCCGATAACTGCTTCATCGGTGGTTAATTCCTGGTGATACCAGTAACCACGCATATATTCACCAAATCCCTCATCAATCCCCTTGATATCAGGTTTGCCGGCAGGACCCTGCTGGCCCGACATCGAAAGTCCGGCGTACAATTTGGCGAGAACCGCTTTATAGTTTGCCGCGGTTTTATACACATTGGCAGAGTTCATGTCGTTCGGATCAATGGGTTGCGTATCCAGATCCTTGACGCAGGAGGCAAAGAACATGGTTATTGCCATGACCATGCTTGATATTTTGAATATTCTTTTCATAATATATAGATATTAAAAGGTTACAGCGAAATGTTTACACCCAGTACATAAACCCTGGACCGCGGATATATGTTGTTGTCGATACCCAGGTTGATTTCAGGATCAAGACCTTCATATTTGGTTATGGTAAACACATTGTTCACAGTGAAAGAAAGGCGGAAGCCCAGTGTGTTCTTGATCAGGTTACCAAAATCATAGGCAAGTGTCAGGTAGTCCAGTTTAAAATAAGATGCATTCTGGATATAATAATCAGACAAATACTGCTGATTGACAAAATTCACATCAAAAACATCTGTTGTTACGTTGCCAAGATAGGGTCCTTCCGGACGGAATAAATTAGAATAAACACCCCTGTTCGACGAGTTATTGTTATACATGTAGTTGCCAATGGCGGCATGACCTGCAGCAGACAAGGAGACCTTTTTATAATTCAGGGTTGTAAAAACCCCAAAAGTGGTCGTTGCGTTCGGACTCTTATAATGGTAGCGATCTGCATCTGTGATTTTACCATCATTGTTGCGGTCAACATATAACCCTTCAATCGGGTTGTCGTTTTTATCATACACCTGCTGAAATACAAAGAAGGAGTTGCTTGGATATCCTACACTGTGGATCTGGATAGTGTTTCCGACACCTCCTGAGATACCCCCGGTAAACACTCCCAGGTAGGTTGTATCGTCGATGGCCGTAAGTTTTGTAATTTTATTGCTGTTGACAGCCATATTGATATTGATATCCCATTTCCAATCCTTGGTAACGATGGGTTTTCCGCCAAGGCTGAATTCAAATCCCTTATTTTCCATATCGCCGATATTGGTCACGATATAGTTGGTCAGATTTGTGCCGGCAGGGACCTGGATCTCATTGATCAGATCGTTGGTGGTGCGGTTATAGTAATCAACAGATCCGGTTATTCTATCTTTAAGAAAGCCAAAATCAAGCCCGATGTTCCAGGTCTTGGTGGTTTCCCATTTGATCCCTTTATCATACCCGTTCGGGCGGAGGGTCCGGTACCAGACATTGCCAAACTGGTATGTTGACAGGGGGTCGCCAAGCGTGTACAATGGAAGGTATGGATACCAGTTATCCAGGATATCCTGCTGCCCTGTAACACCCCATCCCAGTCTGAGTTTCAATTGAGAAATGACTTTGGAATCCCGGAGAAAAGCTTCGTCGTTGATTTTCCATGCCAGCGCAGCGGAAGGGAAAAGACCCCACCGTGTGCTTGATGAAAATTTCGATGAACCGTCGTCGCGGAGAGTAAAGGTTAACAGATACCTGTCGGCAAGGGTATAATTCAACCGGCCGTAAAAGGAGACAAGGTAATACTCTTTTTTAACCACGACAGTGGTGCGATATTTTATCGCGGTATCGTGCGGCACATTATTATTGAAGGTATTGTTTTCCACATAAAAATGCTGCCATGAATACCCGGCCATTACATCGAATTTACTATTAATGCTTTTAACCTCTTTTACATAGTTAAGGTAAAAATCGAGCAGGCTGTTCTTTTTGGTCTGGTCATACTTACGGTCGAGGCCCTTATTAAGAAAGGACCCGACCGATTCGTGCGGGATATCTGAATTGACAGGAATGTAAACTGTTCCTTCGCTCTTGGTATAATCGTAACCGAGGTTCAGGTTGGCACGCAGATCTGGTAAAAAATGAAGTTTGTAATCCAACTGTGCGTTACCGAGAAAGCGGTTTACCGTGGATTTGTCATCTTTTAATTCGAGCATGGCAACCGGGTTTTTTGTTGCCTGGTTGACAGGATCGCGCTGTCCGAGTGAATCGGCCGCCTGCAGCCATGCCCAGTAACCGCCGTAGTTCCTGTTTATGAGCGTCCGGTTTTCCATCACGGGTTTGGTCGGATCCATGTTAATGGCTGCCCCGATGGCCCCATTGTCGGCAAAGCGGTTCTTCTCATTCATATATTTTGCATGAACATTGAGTTTCAGGTAATTCTTGAAGAAGGAAGGGTTCAGGTTTGCGCCAATGGAGGTGCGCTTCATATTATCCGTCTTCAAATTACCATCCTGATAATCATAACCCAATGACACGCGATAGGGCATGGCGCTTACCGCTCCGGTTAATGCCAGGTTGTGGTCGGTGCCGATAGCTGAGCGAAAAACTTCCTTTTGCCAGTCGGTCGACGTAGTACTTGTCGTATCGAGCAGGCCAAGAACATCGGCCCTGTTCGGATATCTTTTCTTGACCAGGTTGCGAAACTCGTCTCCATTGAGGACTTTAGTCTTGTTCGGAACGGTAGATATGGAAATATTCCCTGAATATTCCAGTCCAAACTTCTTGCTGCCCGGGATCCCTTTCTTGGTGGTAATCAGGATGACTCCGTTGGAAGCCCGTGAGCCATAGATGGCTGTTGCAGAAGCATCCTTAAGAACCACATAAGTTGCAATATCGTCGGGATTGATCATACTCAGGGATCCACGCGCGCCGGATGTTGCAGCATTATCAATGGGTACACCATCGATAACCACCAAAGGATCGTTGGAGGCGTTAATGGAAGAGCCCCCCCTGATTCGGATAACAGCATCACCACCGGGAGCGCCGCCAAGTGTGGTAACCGTTACCCCGGGGATTTTACCGATGATCGCTTGCTGAGGTGAAGTAATTCTGCCCTGGTTGAAATCTTTTTCCCCTAATGTCGCAACTGAACCCGTGGCATCCCCACGCTTAACAGTTCCGTAACCGATCACAACCAATTCCTTAAGATTTCTCACGCCGGTAGACAGGGCGACATTCATCGTTTTCTGACCGGTAAAGGCGATCTCCTGGGTAGCAAACCCAACATAGGAGAATACCAGAACATCACCACTATTTACCTGGAGTGAATAATTTCCGTCAACATCCGTAACCGTTCCGGTCGTTGTTCCCTTTATCACCACCGTTACACCCGGGATCGAAGTTCCATCCGAGGCATCTGTTACCAGTCCCGTCAGGGCTACTTCCTGTGCATATACTACCGATGCCGATGCAAAGGCGAGGACAAGAAACAGATGGCGTAACCAAAGTACACGTTTCTTCATAAGTTTAAGTTTAACAAGTTTAACATTCCGTTAATTGATATTTTATAAGAATTGAAATTTAAAAATGCGCTGCAAATTAACAAAAAATATATAGACCTTTTTTGATTAATAATTTAAAAATCATATGACGTATTCATGTAATCAGCCGACGGCAAAATATTGCCTGAAAAATCAAACAGGGTGCAATTATCCCATGCGGAGCCTGTTCCCCATTTGTCGCGCATGGGAGATGTGATCCAGCCCGGTTCCCAGTACATGATACCGGTACCGCCCCCGTCAACAATCGCCTGGGTAAGATCCTTCAGGTATGCCGACTGTCCTGCAACAGTCAGCGGATACCCCCGGATGCTGTCCCCCTGACCAATTATATTGGCGTATTCATCAGCATCACTACCTGTCCAGGGATAGGCCGTTTCCACGATCATGACCTGCTTGTTATAGGTCGCCCGGATGCTCTGAATGGCCTGTGTCACCTGATCCATACGATAAAAAGTCGACCACTTTGAGTAGTGGGATACGCCGAGGATGTCAAAGTCCGTTACCTTTCCCTTCTTTACGACACCCTCAATCCACCAGGTTGCATGCTGGAATTGAGCTACATGCAAGATGATTTTTGGTTTGATTTCCGACGAGGCTGAAAAATCACGCACTGCCTTTATCCCTGCATTGAGTAACGCTCCGAATGGCAGCCAGTTATCATTTTTCACCTCTCCTACCGGAAACAACATCCCGGGATTAGTCTCATTGCCAACCTGCACCATTTCGGGCGTAAGTCCCTTGCTTTTCAGATAATTCAAAATTTTCAGCGTGTAGTTGTACACTGAATCTTTAAGCGCTGACGGATCCAATCCGACCCAGGTAGCAGGCGTTTCCTGGTGGTTGGGATCTGCCCAGGTGTCGGAGTAATGAAGGTTGAGATTAACCGCCATACCGGCATCTTTAGCACGCCGGATGGTCTTTTCAACATCATAAAGGTCACTGTATAATTTTCCCCCGGTAATTTCCGAAACCCAGGCAGGATTGTGCCATAATCGAACCCTGACCGTGTTGGCCCCATGGTTTTTCATGATCAGGAATGGATCGGCTATTTTTCCTGAATCACTGTAAACACCACCATAATCTTCTATCTCGTTTACATAGGACAGATCTACTCCCATGCTGAATTTATCCCAGGCGTAAGGAACGGTAACAATTTCTTTCACCGGGTCGGGTTCAGATTTTTTTTGACTGCAGGAAAGAACTAATAAGCAAGGAGTTGCAAGGATGATTAAGGCCTGCTTAACCCGGGTAACAGTATTGTTAAGAGACATTAATTATATGTGTTAAAAGGTTCACAAATATAATTGCAGTAAATATACAACAATAATCATAATATCGGAATGACAGTAAGTTTTTTTTTCGTCAGCATGCATGGATGTGATTTGTCTTTCTTTCTCCTTTTCCTTGTAAATTTGCAGGAAACAGTTTAAACAAATAAATATGAATCGACCGTTTTTACTGCTCCAGGTTTTTCTATTAAGCTGCAGTGTCGCTTTTGCCCAACACAGCATGAATGGATTCAATCAGCCGCCTGAGTGGTCAAAAAGCGCCATTTGGTACCAGATTTTCGTTGAAAGGTTCTACAATGGAGATATCACAAATGATCCACAACCGGACAACATCAACATCCCTCCGCTAAATCTGATTGCCCCTGAAGGTTGGGCCGTGACTCCATGGACACAAGATTGGTACCTGCTGGAGGATTGGGCGCTGAAGGCTGGAAAACCGTTTAACGAGATGGCACAGTACCGAAGATTCGGAGGCGACCTTCAGGGCGTCCTCGACAAATTGAACTATTTGCAGGAACTTGGCATCACGGCCATTTACATGAATCCGCTGAACGATGCACCCTCACTGCACAAATATGATGCCCGCAACTACCATCATGTCGATGTCAATTTTGGTCCGGATCCCGAGGGCGATAACAGGATCATCGCAAATGAAATCCCGGATGATCCCGGCACATGGAGATGGACTTCTGCCGACAAAATGCTCTTGAAATTGATTTCAGAAGCACATAAGCGCCAAATCAGGATCATCATGGATTATTCGTGGAACCATACCGGCGTGATGTTCTGGGCATGGGAGGATGTTTTAAAGAACCAGGAACGATCGGTCTGTAAAGAATGGTACGCGATCAATTCATTTGACGATCCGGCCACACCCGGAAACGAATTCTCCTATTCCGGATGGGCAAATGTTGAAACCCTTCCTGAACTGAAAAAAGTTGATATCACTTCCGGCCGGATCTCAGGATATCCTTATGAAGGAAACATCAATGAAGGGGCAAAGCAGCATATTTTCGCAGTAACCCGGAGATGGCTTGCCCCTGATGGGAATGCCTCAAACGGGGTTGATGGTTTCAGGCTGGACGTAGCGGACCAGATCGGGCTTGGATTCTGGCGCGATTTCCGGAAACTGGTCCGCGGAATTAAATCCGATGCTTACCTTGTCGGGGAAATTTGGTGGGCCCAATGGCCTGACAAACTAATGAACCCGGTTCCATATGCCAGTGGAGAAATATTCGATGCTGTCATGTTTTACCAGGTGTATAAACCGGCCAGGTATTTCTTTGCTAAAACCGACCAAAGTATTGATGCCAAGGTGTTTAAAGACAGTCTTGAATTTCAATGGAACAGGTTGCCTGTTGCCAACCGTTATGCCATGATGAATGTGTCGTCGTCGCATGATGCCCCAAGGTTACTGACCGATTTTTACAACACCAACAGATATAAATTCAAGGCAAGTCCGAATGACGACCCCGGATATAAAACGGGAAAACCGGATGAGGAAACTTTTCAGCGGCTTCGACTTTATCTCTTTCATGAATTTACCTCTGTCGGAGCGCCGCACATATGGAACGGGGAAGAGATGGGCATGTGGGGCGCCGATGATCCCCACTGCCGTAAGCCCTTGTGGTGGAAAGAGTTCACCTTTGAACATGAAACAAGAAACAATTTTCAACCGGGGGAGAAATTATATGACCCGGTGGGCTTTGATCAGCAGCAATTCGACTTGTATAAAAAACTCATCCGGATACGAAAGGAAAATCCGGTCTTGATATACGGTGATATTGCCTTTATGGTGGCAGAAGGTAAAAAGTTGGTCTATAAACGCTATTACGTAGGCTCCGAAATCATGGTGATGTTTAACCTCGAACCAATACAACATACGTTCAATCTGCCTGAAAATGGTGGTTATACCGACCTTTTAACGAACAAAAGAATAAAAGGAACAACAATATCGCTCGCCCCGCTGACGTGCGCCGTACTGAAAAAGTATTAATAACACATTAATAATCAAAACATTCAACATGTCCCCTCCTCTCCTCTCCGCTCAAAATTCGAAAAAAAACACCTGCCTACCTGCATTGCATACATTGCTTTCATTGTTTGCATTGCTTACATTAATTTTCAACCCCCTCACAACTCCCGCCAGGGATGTTCTTACGTTAAGCTCAAACTGGAAATTTGCCAAAGGCCATCATGAAAACGCCTGGAAGATCAGTTTTGACGATTCAAAATGGGAGCACGTTACCATCCCGCACGACTGGGCCATCTCGGGTCCGTTTATCCCCGATGGTGACGGGAATACAGGTAAACTTTCCTGGAAAGGTGAAGGATGGTATCGCACCACACTGGATATACCACTGGAATTCAAGGGCAAATGCGTTTACCTTGTTTTTGATGGCATCATGTCAGCTCCAGAGATCTTTCTCAATGGCAAAACGGCGGGTAAGTGGGATTATGGTTATAACTCCTTTTACCTGGATGTAACAAGCCTTATCCGGGTTAACAATCCCAACACGCTGGCCATCCATGTTGATACACGTAACCACGACAGCAGATGGTATCCTGGGGCAGGAATCTTCCGGAAAATACAAATGATTGCCGTCAATCAGCTTCATGTAGGAATTTGGGGAACATATATAACCACACCGCTTGTACATGCTGACCTTGCCGAGGTCAGGGTCGTCACGACTATCGTTAATAAATCCGTGAAACGTACGGATGAATTAAACATTCAGCACATCATCTTCAGCCCGATGGGTAAGGAAATTGCAAGAAAAATGATCCGGGGCAGCATGGCAACAGGCGAAAACAGCGACTTTGAGGTGACCATCCCTGTGATGGATCCTGAAAAATGGGATGTTAACCATGGAGCGCTCTATTCGGCTAAAACATTGATCTTCGAAGGTGATAATATCTTGGATTCTTGTATGACACCATTCGGAATACGAACAATTCGTTTCACTGCGGATGATGGATTTTTCCTGAACGACAGGCGGGTTCAACTGAAGGGTGTGAACCTGCATCACGATCTTGGTCCCCTGGGCGCTGCGTTTAATCTCAGGGCGATGGAACGACAGCTTGAACTGCTGAAGTCTATGGGGTGCAATGCTGTGAGGACCAGCCACAATACAGCTGCACCGGAACTCCTGGACTTGTGTGATAAGATGGGAATGCTTGTATTTAATGAGGTTTTCGACAAATATGACCAGAAAGCAGACATCACGGCGAAAACCGATTTTGAAGAATTTGCCTCCAGGAACATCCGGAATTTTGTAATTCGGGACCGCAACCACCCTTCTGTTTTTATCTGGAGCGTGGGCAATGAGATGGGCGATGTGCAGAATAACCTCAACAATGGATTTCAGCAGTTGAATACCATGCTGAAGTATGTCAGGAAGTACGATACGACACGATTCACAACAATGGTGTGCGATAACCGCAACAGCGCTGTGAACCGTCACTTCGACTTTTACGATGTTCACTGCTGGAATTATGGCCGCCGGTATGAACTTGCCCGTCAGATGGAGCCGTCAAAATCAGTGATCATCAGCGAATCGGCTTCAACGGTAAGCGCCCGCGGCTTCTACGAGCTACCCTTACCGGCCAGGAAAACAGATTTTACCAATTCATTGCAGGTGAGTTCTTACGATCTGCATGCCCCTTCATGGGCCGAAATCGCGGACGATGATTTCATGTGGCAGCAGGACGAACCATATGTTGCCGGAGAGTTTGTATGGACAGGTTTTGATTACCTGGGAGAACCGACACCTTATACCAACGAATGGGCAAAGGAAAATGGCATGACCGACAAGGAGGCCGCTCACAGCTCCTATTTCGGGATCCTGGACCTGTGCGGCATTCCCAAAGACCGTTATTACCTTTACAAAAGCTATTGGAATCCTTCGGAAACGACCGTCCACATCCTGCCACACTGGAACTGGCCCGGCAAAGAGGGTGCAAGCATTCCGGTATTTGTTTATACCAATGGTGATTGCGCCGAATTGTTCCTTAATGGCAGGTCACTGGGAAAACGGTGTAAAGTGCCCGGTTCGAAAAATTCAGTGGAGCGCTTCCGGCTGATGTGGAATGACGTGGTCTATGAGCCCGGGATATTAAAAGCGGTGGCCTACAAAGATGAACAGGCAATTGGTGAAGAAATCATGAAAACCGCCGGGGAACCTTATGCATTGAAATTGACCCCTGACCGTTTCGCACTCCAGGCTAATGGTGATGACTTGTCTTACATCCTGGTTGAAGCTGTCGATGAACAAGGAACCGAATGCCCCCTCTCGGACAACGAGGTTGAGTTCACCATCATCGGCTCCGGGTCGATCGCGGGCGTTGGGAACGGAAACCCGCATTCGCTGGAACTGTTCCAGGCCAATAGGATTCACCTTTTTTATGGGAAAGCGATGCTGATCGTCCGGGCCGGCCATATAAAAGAAGAAATCGGAATAATTGCCACAAGCAAAGGGTTGTTGCAAGATATGAAAACTGTAATTACTGAATGATATGAATATTGGATTCATTACCATTGTTTTTATGTAAGTTTGTTTGTTTAATCTCCTGCAAAATGAAATATTTCAATTATGCATCCGCTATCCTGATCTTTTTCCTGATGTCAGGATATACCGTTGCACAGGTAGTTGTCACCACCCCTGCCTATCCCATCGATACGGACTCAGTTACCATACTTTTCGATGCCACGAAGGGCGACGCCGGGCTTATGAATGTGAGTCCTCCCATATATGCCCACACCGGCGTGATCACCAACCTCAGCGCCTCCGGTTCTGACTGGAAATATGTAATCGCTGCATGGAGTGTGAACCTGCCAAAAGCCCTGATGACTCCGCTTGGAAATAACATGTACAAACTCACCCTGAAACCTTCTATCCGTGCTTTTTACGGGGTTCCGGCTGCAGAACAGATCCTTAAAATGGCCTTCGTTTTCCGTAATTCCGATGGTTCAAAAACCGGCCGTAATACTGACGGCAGCGATATTTTCGCCGATGTTTACCCGGATGAGATGAGCGTGAATATCGTACTACCTGAAAATAAATCTCTTTTTGTCAAACAAAATACTTCAATTCCGATCTCGGCGATCAGTCCGGCGGCAGAAAGTATGATAATTTTTGTCAATGGTTCCCTGGTGAAATCCACAACCGGGAACACCATAACAGACACTATCCCGGCTGATAATTTCGGCCAGAACTGGATAAAAAGATGGGTTCGCATAGAAGCCATGAATACCACCGGTTCAGCAGCCGACTCATTTTCATATACGGTGATCACGCCGGCGACCATTGCGGAACTGCCTCCGGGTGTTGAGGATGGCATCAATTACATCGATTCGGCCACTGTTGTCCTGTGCCTTTATGCGCCCCAAAAGGATAACGTATTTGTAATCGGCGACTTCAACGACTGGCAGATTGAATCTGATTATTACATGAACATCACCCCCGATGGCAGCCGTTACTGGTTGCAGGTAAACAACCTTGTTCCGAAGCAGGAGTATATTTTCCAATACCTTGTCGACGGGTCGCTGCGGATCGGTGATCCGTATGCCGATAAGGTCAGCGATTACAATGATGTGTACATCACACCGGCGACCTATCCCGGGTTAAAACCCTACCCGGCAACGAAAACCACAGGAATTGCCACATACCTGCAAACAAACCAGGAGCCTTACCCCTGGAACATGACCCCATTTACCCCACCTGCCGTAACAGATCTGGTTGTATATGAACTCCTTATCAGGGATTTCACGGAGGCTCACAATTATCCATCGCTTATTGACACCATTGATTATCTGAGAAGTCTGGGTATCAACGCTATAGAATTGATGCCCATCATGGAATTTGAGGGGAACATCAGTTGGGGATATAATCCCGATTACTCCTTCGCCGTCGATAAATATTATGGTACGAAAAACGGATTGAAACAGTTCATTGAAGCTGCACATTCCAGAGGAATTGCCGTCATACTCGACATAGTATGCAACCACCATTTTGGCAGCTCCCCCCTGGTGCAGCTATACTGGGATGCCAACCTGCAACGGCCCGCCGCGAACAATCCATGGTTCAATCCCGTACCGAAACATCCTTACAATGTTGGTTACGATTTCAACCACGAAAGTCCGGCAACGAAAGCATATATGGAACGCCTCATCAGGTACTGGCTTAACGAGTATCATGTGGATGGCTACCGCTTCGACCTGTCCAAAGGATTCACACAGAAAAATTCCTATCCGGATAACGTCTCCCTTTGGGGGCAATACGATGCCCAAAGGATTGGCATCCTGGAAAATTATACCAGCGTGATCCATTCAGTGAATCCCAACGCCTATGCAATCATGGAACACTTTGCCGACAACAGTGAAGAGAAGGAGCTGGCTGCGAACAACATGCTGCTTTGGGGGAATATGAACGGAAAGTATTCAGAGGGTGCCGGGGGATGGAACAGTGGAAACAGTTCCGATTATTCCTGGGCATCCTGGCAAAACCGTGGATGGTCCCAGCCCAACCTGGTTGCCTATATGGAAAGCCATGACGAGGAGAGAGTCATGTACAGGAATATCCAGTATGGAAATTCCACCAAACCGCCGTACAATATCAAAGATATCACAACCGGATTAAAAAGGATCGAATTGAACGCCAATTTCTTTTTTACCATCCCCGGCCCGAAGCAGATCTGGCAATTCGGGGAGATGGGCTACGATTATTCGATCAACTACCCAACCGGAACATCCGCTTCACGGCTCGACCCGAAACCCATCCGCTGGGACTATCTTGATGACTGGCGACGCAGATATACAAAAAATATTTTTGCTGCGCTCCTTGACCTGAAGAAGAGTCAACCGGTTTTTTCAACAACAGATTACACGCTGGATGTGGCAGGGGCCATCAAACGGATCTGGCTGCGGCATTCCACCATGGATGCCACTGTATTGGGCAATTTCGATGTGATTGACCGCAATATAACTCCTGATTTTACCAAAACAGGTCCATGGTACGATTTCTATGCGGGAGATACATTGAATGTAACGGATATTGCCACACCAATGGAGTTTAAACCTGGCGAATACAGGCTTTATACTACCGTCAAGCTGGTTAAACCCTATTTTACTGCAATTGACGAAACCCTGGCTGGCAAACGGGAAAAAGGACAAGCGCTGATCTATCCAAACCCTTCGGAAGGAATGTTCAATTTCATCATTGATCTGCCTCAGGCGTCATTGGTCGAAATATCTGTTTTTAACCTGTTTGGAAATCTTGTTCAGAGATTTTCACCGGGACACCGCAGTCAGGGTATCAGTACCATTCAGTTGGACCTTTCAGGATCAAACAACAGGAAATTACAGCCCGGAGTCTATTTTTACCGTTTGGATGCAGGAAGGCTGCATGACCGCGGAAAACTCATTGCATACTAGTCCTTTTGCCCTGCTTTGACCAGCCGGTTCCATGCTGTGATAAAGGTTTTACGGAATATATTGAACCAATCATCCGCAGGAATATGATTCGCTAAAACTAGCTCCGGTTCATTCTTCGGCTCTTTCAAATAGTCCGCCTGTGCGAAATTTAACCCTAGTTGTTCCTGAAACTTTGACACATTCTTAGCAGGCAACCCCTGGCTGCGGGCAAGGAGTAAATACCGCAAAGTTTCCCTGAATTCATTCCGGGCAAAATAAAATGAAATTGCCTTTTCTGTTAAATAAGGGTTGTTTCGGGCTTGGATGAAGTCAAAAATATTTTCTATCCGGATACCTAACCGTTCCAGTTGATGATTCTGAAAAGCTTGCATATTTTCATCCAGTTCAATTACGGCATCGGTATAGTTGCCTGATGCGACATTTGCACGGATATTTGCCAGTTTTTGCTGATAGGCTGCCGCTGCTCCGTATTTTGAAAGGGTATCCCGGATCGGTGTATCAGCAATGTCACATTCAGGCATGCCGCTTGAAAATGACAGCGCCTCCTGAAAATTAACCAGGGCATTCACGAAATTCCTGAGCATAATGTTCCGGCCGGCCCTGATCATCCTGAGATCAACCGAATCGGTTAGGTTCCTGCACTGCTGCTCCCTGATCTTTCCTTTGTAATGTTCCAAAGCGGCCATGAAATCGGGATCGCCACCCAAACCCAAGCTAAAACCGGCAGTTTCCGTACGCCGAAGGGCTGCCTTCGCCGAATCAAAATGGTTTGCCCATATTTTTTTCTGGGCTGCGCTCAGGTTCACGATCAGATAATATTTCATGGACCGCCGGTAGATCGAATCAAATTCCCGGTTGCGATCGATCCTGTATTTTTCGGCCAATGATTTTCCTTCCTTCAACAAAGTGACTGCCAGGGTATATTGCCTCTTTTCGAGTGCAGTAGCGCCCTCCTGAAAAAGCTGTCTGAATTTTATTCCGGCCATGACCGGAGCGAGCGAATCGAGGTTGACAGCGCCCGTTTCCGTGACAGTTGTCTCCTCTCTCAGCGCTCTGGCCTGTTCATAATAATATAGCGCTGTGTCTGGTTCCTTGCGTTTTAGTGCATCCTTGGAAAGGTTCGCCGATAGGTTGCCTAACCCAAGCCGGGCCATTGATTTCTTTTCTTCCAATACTGTATTAATACGCGCCAGGTTACACGCCGGATAGGCATTCTCAAACTGATGATAACAATCAAGGGCTTCAGCGTATCGTTTTTGGTTTAGCAACTGGTCGCAATCTGCATTCCTCAGAAAGAAAAGTCTGCTGAAAACCGCCTGGTAAGATGAATCGGACCTGATATACTTTTCATGTGACAGAGCATACTGGTCAGCTTTCGATAAATAGGTTTCTGCCAGGTGATAATTGTGGTTGCTGATACAGGTAGAGGCAATCCCAATGTATGAATTCCAGATACCTTCAGCCGCCTTTGACTGAATAACTTCATCTGGTATTGTGCCTGACAGAAAAGGATTTTCGATAATAAACCGATGTCCGTTTTCCATCATCGAAAAGGCTGCTGCATACTGATTTTGATCCATGAGGTTCTGCGCGGCAGTCCGGTATGAGGCATAGATCCGCCTGGAAACGTACTGCATGGTCGTGTCCTGCCTTGCATCGGGATACATTTTTGCAAGCAGGACTGCACCTATATTTTTCTCAGGCGGGAATGCGGACTGATCAAAAAAATGTTCGAGACAATCATCAAAAATTCTTCCCTGTTGCTGATCCATCAGGAAGGAGCGTTGAATGTATGATAACACTCTCGATGTAATATATGATGCCAGCCTGTCAGCATCAACATCCCAGGGAATGGCGCCGATCTTGTGTGTCTCATCAATAAAATTAAAGACGAGGCTGCGGGAATGCCTGAACATCTGTTGATATTTTCGCATTAGTCCCGCTGGATCAAATGCGTTTCGCAGTAATCGACCCTCGAAATCACGGCTGTCAATCCGCCGGATCACACTGCTAAGTTCCTCAACTTTCAGGTAATGATAAGGTAATAACCCTGCAATGTCAAGAGGCAGGTCAGTTGTGAATTTTTGCAACGAATCAAGTAACAAAACCGAGGCATAATAGTCATGGATAAGATCTAATCGTTCAATAAAAGTCAACAGCGCAAGTGAATCATAAAAGAATTCTGTCTCCCTCACCATCAGCGTATCCACCATCGGGTTAAACGAAGCCACAGCAAGGCTGCAGATCATACTGTCAGCACGGGATATGGATCTAAGGGTTAGGGTCTCTTCAACAAACCCGGAAGTATCAGCCCGGTTTGCCCACCGTAGTTTCATGGTGATTTGTGATGGGAACAACACATCGCCGACCGGAAAACGGCGATAAACCGTATCGCCATCTACACCCGGATCAATCAAAGAGATAATCAATTTATGCTGTTCGTCATCTTGAATGACCGCCAAACCCAATTCACAGGTAATGCGTATCTGCACCAACCATGGCTCGCGCAACACATCCTTTGCCATTTCACGCAGGATGGAATTTCCGGATACGAACGCTTCCCCCCCTGACGGGCGGTAAGGGATCCTGAAATCTACCTTTTGCGTAGTGGTTGAGATGATTTGCTGGGCAGGCAATAACCCGGACAGACATATCAGCAGGATCAAAAGGAAACTTCTATTATAGGAAATCATTCATTGAAGTTAATGATCCGCAAAAATAGGGAATTACCGAAAGGTGTAGCCTAAATTACAATCTAACTTGAAAAAGCTGATTTTTACAACCAGAATAAAGTTAAATTGATAACTTTGTAATGGCTGACAAAACAACCTTATGACCCGAAAGGAAATCGAACAACGGCATCAGAATACGTGTGAATTGATTTGTACACAAAAGTTGAAAAGTGCAATTGAGGAACTTGAATCGTTATTCCGGCTTACCACAAAGCCTGACTATTACTATCAACTGGAAATATATTCAGAGAATTATAAAACATTACTGCGCTATGCCTTTGACGGTTATGACGATCCGCAACAGCAACAAATACTTGACGGACTTAGTGCATCCATGCTGAGCATGGCGGATGATATCCGTCAGACCCTCCTTGATAATGAATTGCAGGGAAAACGGATTGAGAAACGTTTATTAATGAGTCTGTTTGGGGATGATCCACAAATCATTACCGGCAGGATTGAAGAGTTGTTTTTTCACCGTGAAGTCAAAAAGCTGATTGAAGAAACAGACCGTGAACCCATCCGTCAATTGGACCAGATATTCAAACTTATCTGGTTAACCGGAAAACTCACCGATGACCATATCAAATTGATTCAGCAAATTAACCGGTCAGATCAGATTGAATGGCATGAAAAATGTTTGGTCGTCAGCGCCCTCACCCTGAGTATTCTCAATCAATTTGATCAAAATAAGATTTTCCTCCTGCTGGAGTTTGTTGAAACCCGGGAAAACCAGGTGTTCCAGCGTGCACTTACTGGTCTGATCCTTGGATTACTGCTGTATGATAAACGCCTGGCGTTTTATCCTGAAATTGTTGAAAAACTGAAGAAAGTAAGCGCCGACGAATCGATTATCCCTGAAATTGAATTGATCCTGATGCAGTTACTGATGGCCAGGGAGACAGACAAGATTACCCGTGAATTTGAAGAAGAAGTTCTGCCGGAGATGAAAAAAATGATGCCAAAGATTGAGGACAAGCTCCAACTGACCGATCTAACCGAAGATGAAGAGATGGAAGGTAAAAACCCGGGATGGAAGGAGATCATCGGCGAGGTACCTGGTTTGTTTGAGAAAATCGAAAAATTCTCAAAAATGCAGATGGAAGGCGGCGATGTGTTTATGAGTACTTTTCAAATGTTAAAACGGTTCGACTTTTTCAACGCCATGAGTAACTGGTTTGTCCCTTTTCACCGCGACCACCCCGAAATCAAAAGTAGTTTCTCGGATAATGAAGAGATCAACACCCGGCTATTGGAAAGCCTTGAAAAGGCGTTTTATATCTGTAATTCAGATAAATACTCCTTTGCCATTAATTTCAGGGCGATTCCAGATCAGCAACGAACGATGATCGTCGCAAATTTTGAAGCAGAATTTGCGCAGATGACCGAGATGGCCACCGAAGAACAAATCCTTGATAAATCTCTGCTCAACAACTCCGTCTTCATACAATACATACAGGATCTTTATCGATTTTATAAACTCTTCCCGACAAAGCAGGAATTCGACGATATCTTCCAACGCAGAATCCGTGTAAACAGTTTATTTTTTTACAAAACCTTCTTTGAACGAGCTGGTTTTACCGAAAAACTTGCCTCCTTTCATTTTGAGAACGACCATTATAATGATGCCATTGAAGAATATGAAGGTCTGATGGAAAAGAACGGCCCCGCCAATGAATACTTTGAGAAAATCGGCTATTGTTATCAGAAGATAAGGCGGTATGACAAAGCTGTAGAATACTACAAGAAAGCAGAACTTTTTGATTCCGACAGACCGTGGATATTAAAAAAACTTGGATATTGCTCCCTTAAACTAAAGGATTACGCACAAGCCCTGGGCTATTTCAAAGATGCATCCACATTGCACCCGGATGATGTTTCCCTGCAAATTCAGGTCGGACAATGTTACCTTAACCTTAAAGATTACGATCAGGCGCTTCATCAGTATGCCAAACTAAGGTTCTTTGTTCCGGATAACCTGAAGATCCTCCGCCCTATCGCCTATTGCCAGTTTGTACTGGGTAAACATGATCTGGCAGCCGAACTCTATGCGCAGATCCTTAGCCTTACCTCAACGCCAACGGCCTACGACCTTATGAATGCAGCTCATGTAAGATTATGTCTCGGACAACGTAAGGAGGCGTTGCATTTATACCGTCAATCACTGCTCCAGAATAGTCCGGGCCGAAATGCCCTGATGGAGGCCTTCGACGAGGATTCTGAATTTCTTGTAAAAAATGGCATCCCTGCCAGAGAAATTCCCCTGATCCGCGATTTCCTGATGTTCCAAACGGAAGCCTAAGCCTGTATGGAAAATTCTAAAAAATGGCGGCTGACCGAATTGTTGGTATTTTCAATTTTCACCATCGTGAACATGGCGCCATTTGTGGCGACAAGGTTTTTCCCAAGCATGGACGGGGCGTCACACCTCAGTAATTCGAACATCATCAACCAGCTTTTTTTCCACAATAACAGCCTGTTCCATCAGTTTTTCATGATCAATCCCGAGCCGGTACCGAATTGGACTTCGCATCTGCTGATCTCCCTGTTCACCCTCGTTATGCCCGCTTTTCTGGCTGAGAAATTCCTGATCATCATATTACTGATTGGAACCCCTTTCGCTTTCAGAAACCTGTTGCAAACTGTATCTCCGAAAAATACGCTTTACAGCTTTCTGATCTTTCCGTTTACCCATTCCATGTTTTTCTTTTTCGGTTTTTTCAATTTCTGCATGGCTATCCTGCTCTTCCTCATCACTGTTAATTATTGGGTACGCCATGAACATAGGGCGCTGAGCTTACAACACGTATTAACCTTATCAGTCCTGGTTGCCCTGACATACTTTTCTCACATCATGATCTTTGGCACGCTGCTGATCCTGATAGCCATGCATATAATTACCGGCAGTGTCATCACGTTGATCTGTAAAAAAAACAACCTGAAATCCATTTTCACACAATTTCTGGCTAAGACACTTGCCATTACCCTGGCAGCCATCCTGCCCCTTATGCTCTTCGGATATTTTTTTTATTCCCGTCCCGATATCCGTGAGATCAAATTCCTTGATCAGAACGAATTGATCAGCATCCTGTTGTCACTCAGGCCTTTGATCTCCCTTAACCCGGCCATTGAAGGAAAAATCACAGTCATCCTCATCTATTTGATTGTTGCACTTTGTTTCGCCGGTATAGTGTCCTTTATTATCAGGGTGACCAGGAAATACAACATCAAAGGTTCCAGGGAACTAACAACCGAAGAACAGGTACTTCCTCGATTCAACTTTTGGTGGCTTCTTGCTTCCATGGTTGTATTGCTAACGTTATTTTTCTCACTCCCCGATGCATATGGAACTGCCAGCTATACCAATCTCAGGATCGCTTTCGTATTTTTTATTGTTGTCATCCTGTGGATATCTGTTTTTCGTATTCCCTGGTACTTTGGGTTGATTGCGGCCGTTACCGGACTCTATGTAAACACCATGCTGATCCGTTATTACACTCCCGGCATCCGCGACCTTGGAGAATTAGCTGCAACA
The DNA here is from genome assembly GCA_030681475.1 of Bacteroidales bacterium. Taxonomy (GTDB): domain Bacteria; phylum Bacteroidota; class Bacteroidia; order Bacteroidales; family FEN-979; genus CAIVAT01. The sequence goes on from JAUXWT010000039.1 coordinate 38,763, forward strand.
TGCAACAAAGCTGCAGACTTTGTGTCCCCCAACAGCCTGGTACTTCCGATATATTGCATGGATAACTGGTTTACCGGTCATTTTGTGGATTATATTGCTGTTGATAAACCCATTGTGATGGTTTATAATTATGAGTGCGAGTCAGGATACTTTCCGGTGAAATGGAACACCGCGATGAAACCGAATTATTTTATGGGCAATCCGTCAGTATCTGATAAGTACATCAATTTCGAACTCACGAAAGAAAAACCATCACTCCCGCTGGATTACGTGTTCATCGTGGGTCATTACGACCCGGAAAAAGACTGGTTTTTCTCTACGCTGCATAAAATCCTGACGGAATATTTTATCATGGTTTATGAGGCTGAGAATTGCAGCCTTTACCGCAATAAATTGTCTAAATAAGTATAAAAAAAATGAAATTCACTGCAACTCAGATTGCCGGGATGCTTAATGGAACCATTGAAGGAAACCCGGAAACGACAGTCACAAAACTCTCAAAAATTGAAGAAGGCGAAGCAGGTTCCTTATCCTTTCTTTCGAATCCACTTTATACACCTTATATTTATACGACGAAGGCATCCATCGTCATTGTAAATAAAACATTTACTGCCGAACATCCTGTAGATGCCACACTGATCAGGGTTGAATCGGCCGATGTTGGCTTTGCCAGGTTGCTGGAGATGTACAACCAGGTAAAAAATGACAGAACCGGAATCTCAAAACTCAGTTCCATTGCTGCTACAGTAGTATTGGGCGAAAAAGTGTTTGTGGGTGATTTTGCCGTTATCGGAGATCTCGTGGTGATTGGTGACAATGTAAAGATCCATCCGCAGGTTTATATCGGCGACAACTGTGTTATTGGCGACAATACCATCCTCTTTCCGGGGGTTAAAATTTATTCGGAATGTAAAATCGGGAAGAGCTGTATCCTCCATGCCGGAACAGTGGTTGGAAGCGATGGTTTCAGATTCAATCAACAGGATGGTAAAAATGTCAAGGTTCCGCAAATCGGAAATGTGATCATTGAAGATGAAGTGGAAACAGGCGCCAATTGTACCATCGACCGGGCAACTTTCGGATCTACCATCATCCGGCAGGGAGTAAAACTGGACAACCTCGTTCATGTTGCCCACAACGTTGAGATCGGAGAAAATACTGTTATCGCAGCAGCCACCGGTATTGCGGGATCCACCAAACTGGGTAAAAATTGCATGATCAGCGGTCATGTGGCCTTTACCGGTCATATCACCATAGCCAATGGCACCATCCTCGGCGGTGCGACCGGTGTTTCAAAGAGCCTGACCAAGCCAGGACAGGCATACATGGGTTCGCCCGCCATGGAAGTTTCAAAATTCAGAAGATCTACCGTTCTTTTCCGTAACCTGCCCGAATTAGAGGCACGGATCAGTAAACTGGAGAATGATAATAAAAAAGGTTCCATCTGACCTGGTTATCATAAATTCTATTATTTGCAAACATTAATATGTCAAAACTTGACTTTGCCTTAATTATATAGTATATTTGTATGGAATTAGTCTAATTATATATAACTGGTTTTACCTCTATTACCATTATTATAATAAATACACTCAAATGAAAAATAATATATATAAGATACAGTCTCTCATCTTGGCATCATGTGTGCTATTGTCCATAAATTCTTTTGCCGTTAAGCACCTCGTGTCTGTCGGCAATTTCTTTTTTAACCCCGTAGCGGTTAATGCAAATGTTGGTGATACGATACGTTGGGTTTGGAGCGCCGGGTTTCATACAACTACCTCAACCAGTGTTCCCACTGGCGCCGCAACCTGGAATGCACCCATTACAAGTTCAAACCAGTCGTTCGAATATAAGATTGCCCTTTCGGGTACATACAACTATTTTTGCGCTGTACACGGTGCAGGAATGTCTGGTTCAATCGCGGTTTCAGCAGGTCCTCCCCCGATGCTGAATCTGCAGAACCTTGCCATTTTAACCGGACAAAACAATTGCTATGATGCGTCCCAGACCATAACGGTTGCCGGGGCTGGGACATCATTTATTATTGAAAATGGAGGAGTTGGAACCATGATTGCCGGTCAGAATATTTTATTCCTGCCAGGAACACTCGTCAATCAGGGCGGTAATCTGCTCGGGCACATCACCACGAATGGTCAGTATTGCAATCCACCACCCGCCGCCATTGTCTCAGGGTTAGGAAATGATGGTAATATCAATGCACATTCGTCAAAGCCGGGTTTTACAGTCTACCCCAACCCCACCACAGGATTTTTCACCATTTTGATTAACAATGACCTGATATCATCACCAGTCAGGGTGGATGTCATAGGTTCGCTCGGGGAATCAGTGCTGACTGCAAACCTTATAAACTTGTCTGCGTATGGGGCCAATATCTCCGGGAAACCGGCTGGCGTTTATTATATCAGGTTGATTTCGGGAGACAAAACGGAGACGGTTAAAATAGTCAGACTTTAGTGTTTGTCTTTAACCATGAAAAAATTAGGACTTCATGGATTTTATAGCTTAGAATGAGGTTGTCTCAAAATTCCATTTCGGTTATAGGACTTTTAAGACAACCTCTTTTAATTGTAAGCGGAAAATATAGCGGGTTATTCGAAATCAGCAAAGGCCGGTGTTGATGGAGATAGAACATTTAAGTTGATTCCAAAGTTCAGGTCAATATCTTCAAAGGTCGCCTCATTTGGGAGAATCGGAGAAATGTCCTTTGTGCTTAAGTTAAATTCCGTTTCAACTTCATCCCCAAACAATGCTTCGACCGGTACCACCGGAGTCAATCCCTTAACGTCCATCAGCGAGATATCGCTCACGGTAACATCCTCAAAAATTGCCTCACATGGAGTAACAGGCGCCAGGGCGTTCATGGTATTATTATTATAATCATAGCAATTTGGAGCAGAATTATTTTCGTTATTACCTGCAAAAAGAACATTGACATTCAGTGCGAAAACTACTGCGATAATGATGTTTGTTTTCTTCATGTTGATTTGTTTTTAATGTTTGATGAAGCAAAGATACTATCGCCGGGTAGGGCATTTCAAGCGATGAAGTGCCTGATATATATTGTTGCTGCTACGCAATTTTCTAGCGTATTTTTACGCAGGAATAATCCCTGATGCGCCAAAACAATAAGTTCGATGTTTCTCAGTGCTGTTGATTGGCGGCAATTTATACGTACTTCCGGCCACAATTTTATTCAGATGGATGAAAAGTGCGGTTTCTTTCTTATTTTTGATCTGTCAATTCCGTGAACATGACCGAAAACTATCTGTCCCCCCGCAAAGCCCTCAATAAAGCCTACCTCAAGGTAAAACCTGCGCGCGTTGACATTGAATCCTTCAGGAAGAACCTTGTTAAATTGCTTGACGGACTTGATGAAACGGAATCAGAAGAACATATTAAGGGCACCTCTAAAAACCAATTGTTAATATATACGTCTGATTGTTAATAACTTAACCCTGTTTATGTCGTTGGATTTTTTATATTTGCTGTATAAAAAAGCAAGCCATGAAAAACATAAACCCTCTCGGACTTTTTGACG
>JAUXWT010000073.1 GCA_030681475.1 Bacteroidales bacterium
CCTCGGTTCGGGACTTTGCCTCCAGCTTCCTTCAGATTCCGCTTCACAACGGACACCCTTGCTCTTGGCTAATGGTTGGTAACTACCGACCCCCATAAAGGACTTGCACCTTCAAGGTTATAAGTGTGCACGGCACACAAGTAGAAAAGCCGTGAACCCTTAGGTATTCACGGCTTTTCATTCATTTTATCTGTGGCATCGACTGGAATTGAACCAGTGACACAAGGATTTTCAGTCCTCTGCTCTACCATCTGAGCTACGACGCCATCCTCAAATGAGAATGCAAAAATAATACATTTTTTTTTAATTTCAAATATTTTCCCGAACAGGCTGAAAACCATGCAATTTATCAGTTATATTATGGTGACAGTTGAAGATTATTTATATTTGCCGGTTTCTGACTTTGTATAAATTGCCCTTTTTAGAGAAAAAATCACCTCGTTAACTTAACAAGACAATCACTTTGACATATAATAAAATATGAGGCCATCCTTTTTTAAACGGTTACGACGATCGGTTAAAATGGAATTCCGCCGGATAAAGGATGAACACCGGAGTACCGGAAAACGAGATAAAAAACCTCCATTTTCTGTCCGGTTCACATTTTGGCTCAAACAGTTCAAGGAACAGCAAGTCACGGTCAAACGCAGACGTACGTCGAAGTCTCACGTTCCATCACTTTCGAATCGCATCAGACGTTCTTACCAAAAAACCAGGGAAAAATATTCGATCGTTTTTTCATCAAAGTATTTAATCATCACCCTGAATTCGACTGTCTTATTTCTCGTCTCTTACATGCTGATCCACTTTCTGACTCATGTGGTGACCGGCATTTCGGCGTGGTTTTGCGACATAAGTACCACGCTTAACTATACCTATGTCGATTTCCATATCCGATACTGGAACTGGACTGAGGAGATGGTGATCATCGTATTTACCATTCCGGCATTTTTTGCGCTTACCATCGCCCTGCTATCTACCATCCCGTTTGCCAAACGGCTGAGATGGCGCAGTATGTTCAGAAGGGGATGGAACATCACAAGAAAACAGCGCCGCAGACACAGGCACAAACAGCGGCAAAAAAATCTTGAACTGCAGGTACACCGGCTGCATACAAATGAACAGCCTGTTGAAAGGCGTAAGTATAAAAAACGCTTATCCTGGACAACCCGGATGTTTTTATTGTGGACACTATATCACAGCATCACCTATTTCTTCAGCGGGTTGTTGTATGCGTTTATCTTTCACCGGCGATTCGGATATGTGATCTGGTATGCATTTAACACCTTCTTCTTCGATCTTCTGTTTGCTGCCGTTGCGCTGATCGCCCTGATCATCATAGGATATGTATTCTCAGTACAGTTTTTCTATTCCGGAAGGCTGTACTTTAATGTTCTGAATGACAGAAACAGGTTGCCTTTTGTACTCAGTCAGGCTATTTTCCCCTTTATAATCGGTACGATCATCACCATTGCGATGCAGATCCCTGTTTTTGATCCCACACTCGTTTTGCTGAACTTCTCACTGTTCTTTCTTTTACTCCCTCTTCCTTCACGGGCTGTCAGGTTTGACAGTATCCATTTCGACAAACGCGAAAAAACGACAAAAATATTCTGGCGCTGGATTGTATGGTCCTCCTTGATAATTCTTTCAATTTATGTTGCAGTTAAGATAGGCATTCCGATCAACGTGTAATAACTCCACCTCATCCCCCAACCCATTCTCCCACAGGGAGAAGGGGAGTATTCCCTCTCCTTGGGGATAGGGTCAGGGTGAGGTAAATAAAATACTAATCATGCAACTCATCCTTGATTTCGGAAATACACAACAAAAACTTGCGCTGTACGAGGGCAATGATCTGGCGCTGACCCGGAATTATCCTGAAATATCAAAAGCGCTGATCGCCCGGATCCTCGATGAACACCCCGGTATCACCGCTGCTATCCTGTCTTCGGTTATTCATCATTCCGAAGAAATTACTGCCCTTCTGCGTCAAAGGATTCAACTGATCAGTCTGGATGAAAACACCCCGATACCTGTCATCAACAAGTACAAATCAAGCAGTACCCTTGGAAAAGACAGGCTGGCTGCTGCAGTTGCCGGCGCTGCGGCATTCCCGGGTGAAAATGTATTGATCATCAATGCCGGAACTGCCCTGACGTTTGATTTTGTAAATGAAATGGGAGAATATCTGGGCGGATCCATCTCCCCGGGAATGCAGATGCGGTTCAACGCCCTGCACACTTTTACGGATAAGTTGCCGTTAATATCCTACCAGGAAACTGTCGGACTGCTGGGATCGGATACCCGTACAAGTATTTTATCAGGGGTTGTCAACGGAATTGTGGCTGAAATAGAGGGCATATCCAATGGTTACCTTGAAATTTATCCCGGCCTGAAGATCATTCTCAGCGGCGGTGACCTGAATTATTTTGTCAACCGGCTAAAAATTAGCATCTTTGCACTCCCAAATATCGTCATAAACGGATTACAGCAAATTCTCTCATTTAATGTCAATAAAACCAAATAGCCTTCGACTCCCGATCATCCTCTGCCTGCTTTTTGTAAATCTGATGTTGTTTTCCCAGATCCGGATCGTTTCACCGTACTCCCGGTTCGGAATCGGTGATTTGTCTGACAACAACAATGCATGGAACATGTCCATGGGACAATTGGGCTTCAGCCTGCGAAGCCCCAATCATGTCAACTATAGCAATCCTGCTTCGTACAGTGCGTTTGACTCGCTGTCATTTGTTTTTGAAGGTGGTCTCACCGGTGAATTTGTGACCCTCAGGTCGGATGTTCTGAACGTTAAACGCAATTATGCCTCCCTTGGATACCTGCTCTTCGGAATGCCGGTGAACAAATGGTGGAAAACAAGTCTTGGGCTTGTCCCGTTCAGCGATGTGGGTTACAATGTGGCCAATTATGAAGAGTATCCGAATTCGGGAACGGTGGTTCGGCTCTATTCCGGTTCAGGCGGTATCAGCCGGTTATATTGGGGGAATTCAATCCGGTTCTTTAAAGATTTTTCCATCGGAGCCAACATCTCCTACCTGTTTGGAAGCATGAGCCGGGAGGCGAATGTTCTATTTCCCGATTCCATTTATGCCCTCAACTTCAAGGAGCTTTTCCAGGTGACCATGAATGATCTCTATGTCAATATCGGAACCCAGTATAAAGTAAAAATAGATAATGATATTTCGATGAACATGGGAGCGGTATTTTCTCCTTCCATCAGCATGTCGTCAAAGGCTGATGTCCTGGCATATACCTTTCTTATCAGCAATGACGGCGTGGAATCACCACGCGATACAATTGTCAACGCTGAAGGCGCCAGAGGAACGATCACCATTCCCATGATGATCGGAGGTGGGTTTTCGTTTGAGAAAAAAGACAAATGGAACATTGGCGCCGACTATAAATGGCAGAACTGGGAAAAATTCAGGGCTTTCGACCTGAACGACTCCCTTGTGAACAGTTGGCAACTCAATTTCGGCGGTGAAATTATCCCAAATATTGAGAATTACAACAACTTCCTGGCGCGTGTCCATTACCGGCTTGGATTCATGTATGGCAAGACTTACCTGCACCTCCGTGGTCAAGACCTGAATGAATATGCCATCACTTTTGGATTCGGAATACCCTTGCGGGGAATGAAGACCATGCTGAATGTGGGTGCGCAGTACGGTGCACGGGGTACTACCGCACAACAACTGATCCGTGAAAATTATTTTAAAATTGTTGTCGGATTCTCTATTTATGAAAGATGGTTTGTAAAGCGAAAGTATTACTAGCCCTGATCGTGCTGGTTTCCTGCAGCAAAGCGCCACAATCAAACGATGCCATAAAAGTACATGAGAATGACCCTGTTATGTCGGCGCATAATATTGAAGTATTGTTCAGTGATTCGGGCATGATCAAGGCCCGGTTAACCAGTCCGCTGATGAACCGGTACACCGGCGAAGCTCCCTTCCTTGAATTTCCCAATGGTTTTATCATTTTTTTGTTTGACTCTGTGCAGCAGATCACGTCAACCGTTACGGGCGACCGTGGCATTCGCAGGGAATATGCTCACGTGATGGAAGCATGGGGAAATGTTGTGGTTCGAAATGAAAAGAAAAATGAGCAGATCAACACCGAACACCTCATCTGGGATGAGAACAGACACCGGATCTGGACCGACGTGAAGGTAAAAATCACAAGACCCGATCAGGTGCTTTATGGTTCCCGGATGGAGTCAAATGAATCCTTTACACGCTATACCATTCAGGACCCTACCGGAGAAATGGCTGTAAAAAAAGATTCCATTTAGGTAAAATTGTGCATTTTAAGGAATTCAAAGCTTTGTTGTTTCGTGAATTATCTATACTTTTGCACCCTGTTTTAAATTAAAAAATATTGTAGCATGGCGATTATTGGAAAAATCAGAAAACACTCGGGTCTTGTTATTGTCACTGTGGGTGTCGCAATTGCTGCCTTTGTAATAGGTGACTTTAGCAAGGGAACATCCGGGCGTACCAACGACATCGGCAATGTGAACGGAGAAAACATTCCTTACATTGAATTCAACAGCAAAGTTGAAAAGAACCTTGAAATACAGAAGGAGAATTCAGGCCAGGATAACATGACCGAACAGGAATCCTATCAGATTCGTCAGAGTACCTGGACCGCAACGATCAAGGAGCTTTTGATGGATGCCGAATATGAAGAATTAGGACTGACTGTTTCTCCGGAAGAACTGTTTGACCAGGTTCAGGGAAAACAACCTCACCGTTTTATCCTGCAATACTTCAAAGACCCGGCAACCGGACAGTATAATCCATCAGTGGTACTGAATTATCTGAAAAATCTTGGCAAGATGGAACCCAAAGCCAAAGATCAGTGGCTTCAGTTCGAGAAAGCCATCAAGGATGATCGTCAGGAATCCAAATTCAACAATCTGGTCATCAAAGGATATTATGTTCCGAAGGCCTTTTTAAAGAAAGAATATATCAATCAGTCCAGGTCGCTGAACGTCCTTTCTGTTGCTCCGGAAACGACCTCCATTCCCGACAGTACCATCAAACTTACGGATGCCGATTTTCAGAAGTTTTATGATAAAAACAAAATTTACTTCTTCATGGAGGAGTCCACCCGCGACCTCGACTACGTTTTGTTTGAGGTGAATCCGTCAGACCTTGACCGGAAAAAAATCAGCGAAGATGTAGCTTCCCTTTATCAGGATTTTCAATCAAGCCCGGATGCGCTGAATTTCGCCAACGCCAATTCCGATGTCAGGGCTGATACCATGTTTGCAAAGAAAGGAGCCTTCCCTGCCCAGCTCGACACCCTTTTATTTGCCGCTAAACCCGGTGCGGTTTTTCCTCCCTTTGAATTCAACAACGCCTGGTATATGGCCAAATTAATTGACGTTCAGGCACGTCCCGACTCCATGAAAGGCTCCCAGATCCTGCTCGCCTTTGCCGGAACGGGAAACGAAAACATTAAACGTACCAAAGAAGAAGCCAAAGCAAAAATCGACAGCCTTATGGCCGGACTGAAAAAGAGTCCGGAGCGTTTTGCTGAAGTTGCCAGACAATATTCTGATTATCCTACTGTAAAGGATGATGGCGGTGACCTGAACTGGTTTCAGGATGGAAACCCCAATTTTGATCCGTTTTTCAAAGCCGGTCTTGAACTGAAACCCAATGAGATGAAGGTTGTGGAAACCCGCATTGGTTATTCACTTTTCATGCTTGTTGAAAAATCTGCCCCGGTAACGAAAGTGAAGGCAGCAGTTATCACCCGGAACATCGTCCCAAGCAATCAAACCTTTCAGGATACCTATATGATTGCCAGCACCTTTGCCGGACAGAATAAAACTGCTGAAGCATTCGATAAAGCAGTTGTTGCCAAGGGACTACAAAAACGGTCGGCTCCAAGTGTCCGCGAAATGGACAACTACGTGATGGGACTTCAGTCTGCACGTGAATTGGTGCGCTGGGCATTCGCCGAAAAAACGAAAGTCGGCGAGGTCAGCCCGGTATTTGACTTAAACGGAAAATATGGGATCGCGGTACTTAAAGCCGCTTCGGAAAAAGGGCAACAACAACTCAAAGACATCAGGGCCAGGATCGAACCTTCGGTTAAAGGCATGAAAAAGGTCGAAATGTTGGCCGAGAATATGAAAAAAGTGCTGGAAACCACCAAAGATATTACGGCGCTGGCATCAAAACTGGGTTCAAAATTAGACACTTCTATGGTTACCTTTTCCGGGATGAATCGTTCAAGCATTGGACGTGAACCGGAGATTGTAGGAAAATTGTTCACCGCAAAAAAAGGTGACCTGCTTGGACCGCTTACCGGTAATTCAAATGCCTACTTCGCTTTTATCAACGACGTAATCGAAGCTCCTGCAAAGGAAGATTTCTCCTTTGAAAAGATGCAGCAAATGCAGAATTTCAGTCAACGGGTAGCCGGGTCTATGTACAACGCCCTTGAGAAGACCGCCAAAATAAAAGATAACCGGAGAATGTTCTATTAGAAGGGTATCCCAACGTTGGGACGACCCGCTGGGTCGGCGCTACTCGGCTAAAACGAGGACTTTGTTGTTTACCACTTCGATGACGCCTCCGTTGATCTCGAAAAAATGTTCCACTTTTTCACCTTTGTTTATCAACTTAATCTTCCCTTTACGGAGCACAGAAATCAGGGGTGCATGGTTATTCAACACTTCGAACGATCCGTCGATCCCTGGCAGTTGTATCAACCCGACATTGTCGCCGGTAAAAATGGTTGAATCGGGGGTTATAATTTCAACTTTCATTTGTCACTTGTCATTTGTCACTGGTTCCTAACTATCCGCCACCATTTTCTTACCCTTCTCAATAGCCTCCTCAATGGTACCGACCATGCTGAAAGCCGACTCGGGATATTCATCCACGGCGCCATCCATGATCATGTTAAAGCCTTTGATAGTATCTTCGATGTTTACAAAAGCGCCGGGGATCCCGGTAAACTGCGTGGCAACAAAGAATGGTTGTGAAAGGAAACGCTGGACACGACGGGCCCTGGAAACAACGAGTTTGTCTTCGTCAGACAACTCGTCCATCCCCAGGATGGCGATAATGTCCTGCAATTCTTTGTATCGCTGGAGAATTCTTTTGACCCGTTGTGCGGTGTTGTAATGTTCATCGCCGACCACGTCGGGTGAAAGGATGCGGGATGTGGAATCCAGCGGATCCACCGCGGGATAGATCCCAAGTTCTGATATCTTGCGGCTCAACACCGTTGTCGCATCAAGGTGAGCGAAGGTGGTGGCAGGCGCCGGATCGGTTAAATCGTCGGCAGGAACATAAACAGCCTGTACCGATGTGATCGAACCTCGTTTTGTAGAGGTGATGCGCTCCTGCATGATCCCCATTTCGGAGGCAAGGGTAGGCTGGTAACCTACAGCAGAGGGCATACGGCCGAGGAGCGCTGAAACCTCAGACCCTGCCTGGGTGAAACGGAAAATATTGTCAATAAAAAAGAGGATGTCGCGGCCTCCTGATTTTTCATCGCCATCGCGGAAATATTCAGCCATGGTAAGTCCCGACAGCGCCACGCGTGCGCGCGCGCCGGGAGGTTCGTTCATTTGTCCGAAAACCAGGGTAGCCTGCGATTTCAGCAGTTCGTCATAGTCGACTTTCGACAGATCCCAGCCGCCCTTCTCCATATCCTCCTGAAATTCTTTGCCATACCGGATAACGCCTGATTCGATCATCTCCCGCAGGAGGTCATTCCCTTCACGGGTGCGCTCGCCAACCCCGCCAAATACCGACAATCCGGCATATTTCTTGGCGATATTGTTGATCAGTTCCATGATGATGACCGTTTTCCCTACGCCGGCGCCACCAAACAAACCGATCTTACCTCCCTTGGAATAGGGTTCGATCAGATCTATGACTTTAATTCCGGTGTAAAGCACCTCTTTGGAGGTACTCAGGGTGTCAAACTTTGGGGGATCACGATGAATGGCATATACATTTTCTTCAGAAACAGGTCCTAACCCATCAATGGGTTTACCAATCACGTTGAACAACCTTCCCCGGACCATATCACCGACAGGCATCGAGATCGGCCTCCCCATCGCAATCACTTCCATTCCACGGCGCAACCCATCGGTAGAGTCCATGGCAACTGTACGCATGGTATGCTCGCCAATATCATATTGGCATTCAAGGACGATCACATCCCCGTTTTCATGAGTTACCTCAAGGGCATCGTAAATATTGGGAAGGATGGCATCTTCATCAAAGACTACATCGATGACCGGGCCAATGATTTGAAGGATTTTTCCGTTATTCTTTGCTTGCATGATATGGCTTAATAATTTATGCAAAGATAAAATATCTAGTTGATTAAATGTTTGATGTGGGAAATTTTTAGTGTATTTTTGTCGTTTGTTATTTTATAAAACATTACATTTTGCCTATGAAGTTATTAAGATTGTGGTTGTTAACACTTTTAGTCTTCCCATTTACCTCATTTGCCCAGCGAAATCCGGATGCCATCATCGACACCCTTGAAACCTCCGAAGGTACGGTCATCCTCTATAAAAATTTCACATGGGAGTACCTTCAGGACGAACCCGTGATGATGAGCAGCGAAGGTGATTCCACGGGCTTGTTTACTGCTCAGTGGATCAACGATCAGATCTTTGCATACCGTATCCCTGTTGATTCCATACGCGATACCGTGATCATGCTCACCTCGGGCGACCGGATCTTCACCCTTCCGGTATTTGGTAAACTTTTCCGGGGATTTACCTATTCCCATAAAGGACTGGATATCAAACTCAACAAGGGTGACACTATCAACGCCGCATTCGACGGGGTTATCCGGTATGCAAAATATAACCGGGGTGGTTTTGGAAACCTGGTCATCATCCGTCATTATAACGGACTGGAAACCTATTACGGACACCTTTCGAAGATCAACGTAAAGGTGAACGAGGTGGTGAAGTCGGGCGATCCTATTGCACTCGGCGGATCAACAGGGCGCAGCCGGGGGCCGCATCTGCACTTTGAAGTGCGGTATAAAGATATTCCGCTAGATCCGTTCCGTGTGATCGACTTCGATAACCGGAAGCTTATTGCAAACACATTTCCTGTGACGAAGAAGGTTTTCTATCCCGACGACTTTGTTGTCGATGCCAAAATCGTAAGGATCAAAAGCGGAGATACCATCGGTAAACTTGCACGCAAATTCAACACTTCGGTCAAGGAGATCTGCGCGATGAACAAGATCAAACCTTCAACAACCCTGCGGATCGGAAGATCGTTAAGAGTAAGGTAACGGGGAAAAACAGTCGGCAGTCGGCAGTCGGCAGTTGGCAGTCGGCGGTCATGCGTTACGCATCATTTGTCACGAATGAAGGTCAGGCTTAGGGTTTTTCGTCAGCGACTTCCTCTTTCGGGTTGGACGCCAACACTTTTTTCTGGAAAAAAATAAGGATAAAAACACCGGTCGTGATCGACGAATCGGCGATGTTGAAAACCGGCCGGAAAAAAATAAATTCCTCTCCTCCCCAGATCGGCATCCAGGCTGGAAAATGTGATTCAATGATCGGGAAATAAAGCATGTCAACGACTTTCCCGTGTAAAAACGTTCCATATCCTCCACTTTCAGGCAGAAATGTCGCAATTTGCATATAGGTGCTCTCGTTGAAGATCATCCCATAAAAGGCGCTGTCGATGATGTTCCCGAGGGCGCCTGCAAGAATAAGCGAGATACAAACGATGAGCAGATTATTGGCATTATTCCGTGTGACCCGGTAAAGCCACCAGACAATTATGATCACGGCACAGATACGGAAGAGGCTTAGCAGTAATTTCCCATAATTCCCACCAAGTTGCATTCCGAAGGCCATTCCTTCGTTTTCGGTAAAATGCATGAAAAACCACTGGCCAATGACAGCATGGCTCTCACCCATGTAAAAGTGCGTTTTGATCCAGAATTTAAGCGCCTGGTCAACGACCAGAATAGCAAGGACAATAAGCGCCGCTTTTTTCAAAAGTACTGATGATTACGAAAAGATCTATTCCAGATCGTGGTCGACCGGACGGGCGGCAACATTATTTGTTACCACCTGAACCAGCTTAGCTTCTATGCTCAGCGTGGCGTGAGGCACGCTGCGAAGCCGGTCTGCCGGAATAAGTTTACCTGTAACGCGGCAAATCCCGTAGGTCTTGTTTTCAATTCTGATCAAGGCATTCTCAAGCGATTTGATAAATTTCTCCTGACGAGCGGCAAACTTGCTGTTCTCTTCCTTTGAAAACACCTGATAACCCTCCTCAAGGACCTTGAACGTAGGGGATGTGTCGCTGATATCATGCTCATTACCATTTGTATAAGATTCCGTCAGCAACTTCAGGTCGTGATGTGCCTTTTCAATTTTCTTCTTAATAATTCCTTTGAATTCCTCAAGTTCATCATCAGAATACCGGTTCTTTTCCATCTGTGTTGTTCCTGTTGCTTTTTTCATGGTTCGAGTGTGTTAGTCAACCTTATTAATTTCAATGAATGTTGAAATTCTATCTGTGATTTCAATGGGTGTTCTTACATTATTATTTATTTCAGTGACAATTTCGAATGACTGAGCCAATATTTCCGAGCAAATATAGGTAATATTTCGATGCAACGCCTCGTCAATCTCCGTGTGAGACTGTAATTTAACAGTAATTTTATCTGTTACACCGAATCCCTGATCCTTTCGCAGGTTCTGTATCCTGTTGATCACTTCGCGGGCGAGTCCCTCCTGCACGAGTTCGGGGGTGAGGGTGATGTCGAGGGCCACGGTCAGCGATCCCATGCTGACAACCTGCCATCCCGGGATATCTTCCGAAAGGATCTCAACGTCATCAAGCATCAATTCAACCGGCTGGTTGTCAACCTGAATGGTCAGCCGGCCTTCGCTTTCAAGGGTACTGATCTGTTGCTGCGTGATCGACGTCACTTCAGCGGCCAACTGTTTCATCAACTTGCCATAGCGGGGGCCGAGTTTTTTAAAGTCGGGCTTCACCTTTTTTACAAGGATGCCTGCCGTGTCGGTAATGTATTCCAGTTCCTTTACGTTTACTTCGGAAAGGATAAGGTTCTTCACTGCATCAATCTGTGCGGTAAGTCGTTCATTCATGACCGGGATCATCACCTTGTTAAGTGGTTGCCGAACCCGGATTTTGGTCGATTTCCTGATGGATAAGACCATCGAGGCGATCTTTTGCGCCAATTCCATGCGCTCTTCAAGGTCTTTGTCGATCATTGAAAGATCGGCTTCAGGGAATGGTGTGAGGTGTACTGAATCAACCTGGTGTTTGCCGGTCACGCGGTTAAGGTCAACGAATAGCCTTTCGGCAAAGAAGGGGGCGATGGGCGCCGACAATTGTGCAATGACATCAAGGCAATGATAAAGCGTCTGGTAGGCCGATATTTTATCCGGGGAATAATCTCCTTTCCAGAATCGGCGGCGCGAAAGGCGCACATACCAGTTGCTGAGGTGGGCATCCACAAAATCGGAGATGGCGCGGCCTGCCCTTGTTGGTTCATAATCGCCATAGCTGTCATCTGCCAGGCGTATCAGGGAGTTCAGCTCTGACAGTATCCAGCGGTCGATCTCCGGACGTTGACTAAAAGCGATTTCAGGTTCGCTGTAATCAAAGCCGTCAATATTGGCATATAAGGCAAAAAAGGCATAGGTGTTGTAAAGGGTCCCGAAAAATTTGCGCCTGATCTCCTCGATACCCTCCAGGTCGAATTTCAGGTTATCCCATGGCTGCGAATTGGTGAGCAGGTACCAGCGGGTGGCATCGGGGCCGTATTTATTGATGGTTTCAAACGGATCTACTGCATTTCCAAGGCGCTTTGACATCTTATTCCCGCTTTTGTCGAGCACCAGTCCGTTGGAGACACAGGTCTTGTAGGCAACGCTGCCAAAGAGCATCACTGCAATGGCATGAAGGGTGTAGAACCATCCCCGGGTCTGGTCCACCCCTTCGGCGATGAAATCGGCCGGGAAATAGCTTTCCAGTTCACGGGTCTGCTCAAAGGGATAATGATATTGGGCATAAGGCATGGCGCCTGAATCGAACCATACATCGATCAGGTCAGCTTCGCGGTACATGGCCTCACCTTCGTCGGAGATCAGGATAATATCATCAACAAACGGGCGGTGCAGGTCAAAGGAATGATAGTTCTCATCTGTTGTCGAAAGCGGATCATATTGTTCAAGCGGGTTCGACTTCATCAGGCCGGCTGCCACCGCTTTGCCGATCTCCTCTTTTAACTGCGCCACGGAGCTGATGCATATCTCCTTTTTTGCATCCGAAGTTCGCCAGATCGGCAAAGGTGTACCCCAGAATCGGCTTCGCGAAAGGTTCCAGTCAACCAGGTTTTCGAGCCAGTTGCCAAAACGCCCCGTACCTGTTGATTCAGGTTTCCAGTTGATGGTTTTGTTGAGTGCGATCATCTCATCCTTGAAGGCCGTAGTGCGTATAAACCAGGAATCGAGCGGATAATACAAAATGGGTTTATCGGTACGCCAGCAATGCGGATAAGAGTGTTCGTACTTCTCCGTTTTGAAGGCTTTATTTTCGTGTTTCAGCTTGACGATGATATCGATATCTACGGGGAGGCAATTGCCGGCCATAAAATCGGCATCGTATTCGGGCTTTACATAGCGACCGGCAAATTCGCCCATCTGCTGTGTGAACCTTCCCATTTTGTCGACAAGCGTAAGTGAACCTAATCCATACTGCCTGCCTACCCGGAAATCGTCGGCGCCAAAGCTCGGGGCGATGTGAACGATGCCGGTACCATCTTCGGTGGTCACAAAATCGCCTAAAACGATGCGAAACGGGTCACCATCTTCGGGCCGGGCAAATGGAAGCAGTTGTTCAAAGCGAATGCCTTCAAAATCCTTTCCCTTGAATTCCGCCGTTACCTGGTAAGGGATCTGTTTATCGCCTTCATGGTAACTTTCCATTTCAAGCTGGCTGTTCTTCTCAGGGAAATACTGATGTAACATATCTTTGGCGAGCACGACAGTTTGTTCTGTAAAGGTATATGGGTTGAACGTTTTAACAAGCACGTAGGTGATGTTCTTTCCCATGGCAAGTCCGGTGTTCGACGGCAGTGTCCATGGGGTGGTGGTCCATGCAAGGATGTAAAGTTCGCCGAACAGATCGCTGTACAGGAACTCTGACTGCTGGTTGCGGATCACTTTAAACTGTGCCACCACCGTATTGTCCTTCACCATCTTGTAGGTGCCGGGCTGGTTCAGTTCGTGCGTGCTCAGACCGGTTCCCGCAGCAGGGGAATAGGGCTGAATGGTGTATCCCTTGTATATCAGCCCTTTTTCGTACAATTTTCCCAGGAGGTACCAGACACTTTCGATGTATTTGTTTTCGTAGGTGATATAAGGATCGTCGAGGTTCAGCCAGTATCCCATCCGGATGGTCAGGTCGTCCCAAAGGTCTTTGTACTTCATCACCTCGGTGCGGCACTCCCTGTTATAATCCTCGATGGAGATCGATTTCCCGATATCCTCCTTGGTAATCCCCAGTTTTTTCTCCACGCCGATCTCGATGGGCAGCCCGTGCGTATCCCAGCCCGCCTTGCGACTCACATAAAATCCCTTCATGGTCTTGTACCGGCAGAAAATATCCTTGATGGCCCTGGCCATTACATGGTGGATGCCCGGGATGCCATTGGCAGAAGGTGGACCTTCGTAGAAAACATACGGGGGCTTGCCTTCGGTCATTTTAAGACTCTTCTCAAAGGTGCCGTGTTTCTCCCAATAGGACTGGATTTCATCGCCAATCCTGGTGAGGTCGAGGTTTTTATATTCAGCGTATCGTTTGCCCATCGTTACTCTTTCATCATGCCGGCCGGTAAGTTTCAATTGGCCAGTCAACCAATTCCGGGGCTATGCCCGGAAAAGGTGTGCAAAATTACGAAAAAAACAACAATCCAGCTATATCGCATGACATAATGGCTAAATCTTAGCCAAAAAGAATTCAAATTCAGGACAAATTATCCAGTCAAATGTAATTAGAATACAAATTAACTGTATATTTGCTCATTATGTGGGAAAATTTACAGGTAAAAAGAATGATCTCTCACCTTCTGCCTGGTGTTGAGGATCATCAAATTCTGCTTCTTACCGGAGCCAGACAGACCGGCAAGACATCGCTGGTGAGACAGCATTATAACACATTGCCCTATTATAATCTCGATGCAATTGAATTCAGGGATCAGTTGAGTGCAATTAGTACTTTCAGTTGGGCAAGGGAGATCGGAATGGCTGTCATTGACGAGATTCAGAAAGAACCCGGCCTGTTTGACAAAATTAAATACGCATTTGATGACGGCGGATTGAAATTCTCAGTTCTTACGGGTTCTTCACAAATCCTGCTGTTGAAAAAAGTGCGTGAAACGATGGCAGGAAGGATAACATTGCGGGAACTGTTCCCTTTTATGCTGGGAGAGTTGATCTACCCTTCAGGCAGTGATCCGGAATCAACTCTTCTCTTCAAACTAATCTCAACCCCGGAAACAGATGATATTCTTGAAGACCGGGTTTCTGTGTTGATCGGCAAGGATTGGGATCTGGCTAAAACTGCCGAGTCATGGCTCAATATCTGGGGAGGCATGGCGCCGATGATCCATATCACAACACCCCGGAAAAAGAGATTCTGGCTCAATGATTATGCCACTGCTTATCTCGAGCGTGACCTGGCGGACCTGGCGAGCCTTCATGATCTGAAACCATTCCGGAAATTCCAGCAGATATCAGCCTTAAGGGCCGCAAATTTGCTGTCCTATAGTGAGCTGGCGAAAGATTCAGGAATTGGTATTGAGACGGCCCGGCGATACCTGGAATATCTTCGGATCTCATACCAGGCATTCCTTCTTCAACCATTTCATAAGAATCTGACAAGCAGTCTTATTAAAACACCAAAGTTGTATTGGTTTGACAATGGTTTGCTTCGCCATCTGTCGGGTTTGGGGTTTGACCTTGACAATGGTCAGCTATATGAGAACTATATCGCTTCTGAATTTATGAAATTCATCCGAACAACCAGGTCAGAAGCTAAACTGAGCTTCTATCGCACCAGGTCGGGCATGGAGATAGATTTTATACTGGAAACAACACATGGGTTACTTGGTTTTGAGGTAAAAAGCCGTGATACTGTAACGGCATCTGATTTTACAAACTTAAACCGCCTGGCTGAAGCGGCCTCCGCCGAATGGCTGGGGGGATTCATCATTTACCGTGGCAACAAGCTTGAACAGTTCGGGAAAAGATCCTGGGCTATCCCATCAGTCAGGCTTTTCAGTTAATCATGCCTGAGATGGTTCAATATGTTGCCTGATTCATGTAATTTTGAAGTTCATCCAAATCTCACTTCAGGTTCATCTCCTCTACCCATAACAGCATGCTAAATCAATCGTTAAGATTCAGCAGTTGGGCCGACCTGATCCATTCGAGAATGGTTATGCCGTTAGAGACCATGCCTTTATTCCCTCCATAGACCAGGAACATGTTTTCGGGATCTGCATCTGTTAGCGTTGCTCAAAAACTGAGGTTTTTGATAAAATCATTTCTGAATGTCTCACCCGATTTGATTTCAACTGCTTTTTTCTGCGTTCCGGAATCAATCAACAGATCAATCTCATTGTTGTGGTTATCCCGCCAAAAATAGAATTTGAGATTCATTCCCTGGTTATAGTTTTCTTTGACAAGGTCGCTAATGATGTAATTTTCGTACAATTTGCATTTATGAAATTCGTATTGTACAAAACAATATATAATACTGAAAACCTGGGAGAGTTATTTAACACTTTTAACTCTTCCGGATAATTCAGCAAATCCGGGGAGCTTGGCATGTACAACACCAATGGGTTTCTGTTCCATCAGGAGTATGTTTCTAAAACCTGTTCACTTAGATTAGAAATTTTCATAGTTTTACAATCAAATAAACCCATCCCGGCCGGGGTTGAGCAGCACAAAGAAAAGTTCAGGGCGGAGAAGATACACTGGGGAAGATGGTGAACAGGCGGACAGGCGGACAAGCGGACAGGATTCGTTTCCTTCGCTTATGAATCAAGTAATTCTTTCACTTCCTTTTCAAGAATCTGCAAATGCCGGGTGACAATTAACCAGATCACATCAGCGGAGATCGTATCATAACCATGAATAATCCGGTTCCTGGTGTCGACAATTTTTCTCGCATCGGAAATTTTAATATCAGGGCTGAGTTTAAGAATCTTACGTAACGCTTCGCCAATGATTTCAATGTTGCGTTCCACAGCCTTGCGGCGCATAACGTCACTTTGAAATTCAGCGAAAATTTTATTGTCACGGAAAAACGAATTAATTTCAGAAATAGCCAGGTCAATATCTTTCAGCCATTTTTTAATTTCCAGATCCATATACCAGGGCTTTAGTCTGTTCAATTTGCTGCAAAAGAAATGGATTTTTTATCTCCTTTTTTTCAAGTAGATCAATAGGCCTCTTCAAGAGATCTTCAAGTGAAAATTTCAAAGCAAAATAGTGATCGGCATAATCAATTGGGTCGGCTGAATCAATATTGACAATAAAATCAATATCACTATTTTCGTTGAAGTTAGCGGTCAGCATTGAACCGAAAACATATAGGTCTTTTACTTTATTTTCTTTACAAAGTAATTTTATTTGTGTCAAATATTGATCGATATACATGTTTTTCGTTTTTGACAAAAATACGAAAAAAGTCAAAGAAAGACCTTATACCGTATACAAAACAACCAATTTCACGGGTGATTTTTTGTGTTTAGAATAATCTCACTAATTAAAAATGGTTACTTTATCCTGATGATAAACCATGGAACAACCATATACTTCCCATCAGAATTTACAGCGGTAATATTTTCGAAAAAAAGCACCTTTCCTGGATGGAGGTCTTCAATCAGTGATCTGATCTCCGGTGTCAAAGCATCGCCCGTGCAATTAAACTGAATGGCCGTGCCATCGACGATGGTGGTCAGGGAATAGAAGATAACCTGACAATCAGCACCTTCGATTTTGAGCACCTCGGCGTCAACAAGTTTTTCCCTGGCAATGATCTGCGAAACACATGCGTTGATCGCGCTGGCAGGGACAACTATTTCGGTTTTGTGGTCACTCATTGGAATGGGGGTTTTCCGCAAGTACGAATATACCGCCTGAATAACCATACTTTACCAAACGATCTATTCGCAGATGCAAGGCGGACATATTGATTAGGAATGAACTTAAAGTTCAGGGTTTTGGGTTGATAATACGGCAGGGTCGGATTAATATCCCTGGTTGTCCGGGGGTTATCCCCCTGGTATCAGAAAACCAAAAAGGGAGAAGATTATCAGCTTTGTTGTTTCAATACAATATTTTTTGCTTATTTTTGTTGTTTCAATACAACAGTGATGGAATATTTGTTCGAACTCTCTGATAATCTGCTGAAATCATCACGTCAGGATTTCAAGCGGTATCTGTTTTCGCAAATCCCCGCAGATCAGCGACTGGTGATCATTAAAGGAGCGAGGGGAACGGGAAAAACAACCCTTCTATTGCAACTGATGAAGTCGTTAAAGATTGAACATCATGAAAAACTCTATGTCAGCCTGGATAACATTTATTTTCTTGAACACAAACTTTTCGAGATCGCAGACAGGTTCCGCAAACAGGGAGGAAAATATCTGTTCCTCGATGAAGTCCACCGTTACCCGGGATGGGCGCTGGAGATAAAGAATATTTATGACCATTTTCAGGACTTGCACATTGTTGGAACCGGGTCGTCAGCGCTGAACATTCACAAAGGAGAGGCGGATCTAAGCCGCCGTGCCCTGATGTTCAGACTGAACGAACTATCCATCCGCGAATTTCTTGATCTTTCTTTTTCCGGCCGGAATAATATTTTCTCTTTTTCAGAGATCCTCAGTCATCATCGTGAAATCAGTCTGGAAATTATTGATAAAAATAAACCCCTCAGAATATTTCGGGACTATCTTCGTTATGGCGCTTACCCATATTTTCTGGAAGGAGTTGAGTATTATCATGAAAGGTTAAGAGCAGGGATCAACACCATCCTGGAATCTGATCTTCCTTCGCTCGAAAACATATCTTATCATTCTACGGTACAGATCAAAAAACTTTTGTTCATTCTTTCTGAATCGGTTCCATTCACACCGAATATTTCGGAACTCGGCCGCAAAATGGGAATCAGCAGGGATGTTATATTGCGATACCTTTATCTGCTTGAAAAAGCAGAACTTATATTTCAGTTGCGGAGAGAAACAAGGGGTATCAGCTACTTGAGCAAACCAGAAAAATTATATCTTCATAACCCGAATATCTCTTTTGCATTATCGCCGCAAAGGCCTGATATCGGGAACCTCCGTGAAACTTTCATGCTGAATCAATTATCGGTTAAACATGATGTTACCTGGACTGCGAATGGAGATTTCTGTATTGATAATAAATATATTCTTGAGGTAGGTGGAAAGAAAAAAACCAAAAATCAGATCGACGGGATTCCATACAGTTTTATCGCGGCGGATGATATCGAAACCGGCTTTGGGAATAAGATCCCGCTGTGGTTGTTTGGATTTTTGTATTAAAAGTTTAAACACCTCACTTCAACCATTCTTTCCCCATGAAGATGTCACTGAAACTTTCAATTTTTAAAAAGGTTTTAGTCCTGCTATTCCACCCCCTCGCCCTTTCCCTGCTCCTCACCCTGATCATCCTGGTCATTTTTCCGGTCAATATCCCGAAATACCGGCTAATCGTCGCCGAAAGCGCGCGGAATCAGGGTCAGATCGTCGATGTGTGGGAAGATCTGAAGAATGACGGCATCAGCGACAGGATAGTTTTACGTAATTATGAGATTGGTTGCGCTGCGGTTGGCGTTTATTTTCATCCCTCGGGCAGGAATAAAGAGTGGCAAATTCCCGGGAAACTGCTAAGTCAGGCCAACAACAATTTCTTTGTGATCGGCGAACTGTCTGCCGGCAAAAACAAGGAGATATTTGTATTTACAAAATCCCATGATTCTCTATTCTTGAACAGGATATCCGATTGGACCAGCCAGGAAAAATCAAGGGAACAAACCTTCATATCAACCTTTGGAATTGTGAATGGAAATGATGATGCAAACATTGTTTCACCACGTCTTGAAGATATGGATAAT
Organism: Bacteroidales bacterium; assembly: GCA_030681475.1. Taxonomy (GTDB): domain Bacteria; phylum Bacteroidota; class Bacteroidia; order Bacteroidales; family FEN-979; genus CAIVAT01. The sequence goes on from JAUXWT010000073.1 coordinate 19,233, forward strand.
GACAGCGTCAAAGAGCTGATATTCGGGATCAATACCGGTTTATCGGTCACGGAATGCAGATGTACCGTATCAGTGAAACCGGCCGGAAGCAACTTGTGAAAGAATTTACGGGATTTACAACGGTTCAGCCTGTGGATGATCGATTTGTCATAAAAAAGAATGATGCATACAAAGTTGTTTTCCCAATGAAAAACGGGGACATCCATGTTTTTGATACGTCATTCCGGAAGCATTCTGTGATCAATCTCAATCAGCCAATATCTTATCTTCAGCAAAGGGATATGGATCTCGACGGGGAACCCGAATTACTGGTCTTCGACCTTGTGCAGAACACGCTGACGATACTCCGCAATGATTTTACCTGTCCGGCCACCGTAAAAGTCGGGTTTGGCGGTTTGCCCCACACGACATTCTCCATGAAACAAGATAAGGACAAGCCGCCAATGATCTGCATGTGCACAGGAGATCTCCTTTATCTCTTATCTTACGGTATAAACCCTACCTGGCACGCCCGATGGGGAATTTGGGTTGCCTTCTGGCTTGCGCTATTCCTGTTTACACTTCTGATCAGGAAGACGCAAAAGATACAGGTCGAAAAACGCTATGCCACCGAAAAAAAGATCACCGAACTCCAGTTAAAAATCGTCCGCAACCAGATGGACCCGCACTTCACCATGAATGCCATCAACGCGGTGGTGAATGCCATCGACAGGGAGGAGAAGGAACAAGCAAAGGATCACCTGCTCCACTTTTCGCAGATGTACCGGTCACTGGCGCTGTCGGCGGATAAAATCAAAAGGCCCCTCCGTGAAGAGCTCGATTTCACCGAGAATTACCTGGCACTCGAACAGTTCAGATTCGGCAACCGGTTCACCTATAAAATCGAAATTGATCCCGGCGTGGATCTTACCTGGGAAGTCCCCAAAATGGTGATCCAGTCGCCCGTGGAAAATGCCGTGAAACATGGCCTGCAGAACAAAGAGGCCGGCGGCGAGATCGTGATCCGCGCCCGGCACGAAGACCGCAACCTCATCCTGGAGATCACCGATAACGGGATCGGCCGCCCTGCATCCGGGGCTGAAGGAACCACCTCGACCGGCAAGGGGATGGAGATCATGGGGCAGTTCTTCGAGCTGTATCACAAAATTACCGGGATCAGGGTGAGATCAACGGTTGCTGATTTGATGGATGAATCAGGGAAACCATTGGGGACGAAAGTATTGGTTATTATTCCATTGGCATGAGGAATAATCTAAACGATCACTTTTTTCTTGCATTTACTCATTGTTTCACGTCATTTCAGACCAGTTTCAAAGGATTTTACTTATCCAGCACATTATATAACGAAATAGCCATTATAAATTTGTTGAAAATTCAGCGGCAAGGGACGATAAATCTCTGTGACACTCTGTGCCTCCTCCGTGGTCCTCCGTGTAATTTATTGTTAAATAGAGATTTACAATATATTCCCAGAGGTTCACAGGGTAAAATCGAAAGAATTGACACTCCATGGAAACAGTCTCAAAGGATGGTAAATTGAATTCCGGTCGAATTTTACATTATAATTTGTAATTTTTGGCCAAATTTTATATGTTTACATATAATTTTCGGCCAAAACTAACCTAAGCATGACCCCTGATGACCAACCAGCCCCTCCGCACCATTATTGTCGATGACGAGCCCCAGGCCATCGCCAACCTGGAAGCATTGCTGAAACCAATTCCGGAAATCAAGGTGGTCGCTACGATTAGTGATTCCGCCAGGGCAGTGGAGATCGTTCTGGAGAAAAAACCGGACCTGCTGTTCCTCGACATCCAGATGCCGGAAAAAACAGGCTTTGAGATCGTCAGGGAGCTTGCCGATGCGGGCGAAGCGCCAGCTATCATCTTTGCCACCGGGTTCGATGAGTTCGCCATCGAGTCCGACTGGAGCTATTCCGGACTCTTTTTCAACAGTGAAAAAAGTGAACTGGCATCGATGAATAGACAGGCATTGCTAATCAAAGACGGCCAGGAATATACATTCCGGATCCCGCTGTTGAACATACGCAAACTGGAAAGGTTTTTGCAATGAAACAGCAGCAAACATCGTCCTATTATTCGGAGGTGGAATCCTATTATAACGAGGATGCCACGCTGGGCTTTGAATCCAGGGCAGGCGGGAACCGAAGTCTCGAGCGCATCAGGAATGATTTCAGGGAGATTACGATCCGTTATCCCTTCACCAGCGCCCTGGAAATTGGCTGCGGCCCCGGTTTTGATGTGCACTGGTTTGCCGGCAAGTTCCCGGAACGGCAATTCACCGCGGTGGACATCTCTGCATCCATGACAGCGTTGGCGAAGGCCAGGATTGAAAGGGACAAGCTGACTAATGCCAGCGTGGTCAGAAGTGACGAGCGCCACCTGGTTGAATTGTTTGGCGAGGGCAGTTTTGACCTGGTATATGTTTACTTTGGCGCACTGAACACTGTGGAAAGCCTTGATGTGGCTGCCGCAGAGATCAGGAAACTTATGAAACCCGGAGGAATAGCTGTCGTGACATTTGTAAATAAATGGTATTTACGCGAACTCCTTGTGCAGACAGCCAAATTCAATTTCTACACCGCCTTTGCCCGGCTGGGCAAGGTGTGGGGCGGGTATTCGGTGACTCGTCATCTGCCCTCTCATTGTTACAGCCCTGCACGCATAAAGAAAGCGTTTAACAACTTCTCCTTGCTGGAAAGGAAAGGATACAGTATTTTTTATCCTCCCTGGTACAACGATCACAAAATCAAAAATAACCCGGAAAAGGCAGAGAGGTTGTGGAAAATTGATCAGAAATTACAGAAAACCTTTCTCTGGGCAACCGGGGAATATACGCTGTTCGTGTACCGGGCTTAAAGAGGTATCTCATCAAGGATCTGTTCCACGGTCTGAAATTCGTGGTTGTCAAGTATTTCCGGGTATTTTGTCTGTAACAGAATGTTAGAAGTAAATGCTTCCATTACTGCCTTTTCCAGTCTCCGGGGAAACAGGTTCGTGCATCCGTCAACCGTACCTCCAAAATGGCTGGCAACAGTTTCGGCGAAGGATTTCTGGGTTATCACATGGGGTGAAAAAATATTATAGACGCCACTTTTCTGGTCAGCCTTGTAATATTGGACCATCAAACGGGCGGCATCAGCCACACCGAGCAGCGACATCCGGTTAGTTCCATCACCAAAGAGGGGAACCCTGTTGTGTTCACGCAAGGGTTTCAGATAAAACCATGAAAACCACGAACCATTGCCCAGCAGCCACGGGAAGCGGAGCAAAAGCGCTTTTGTCTTTTTTACGTTAATCGCCTGTAAAACAGGATCTTCACCATGATGGTACTGCCTGGCATAACTGATCGGATGTAACGGCGACTCCTCATGATGCGGAAGGGCGCTGTTCCCATAGACCAGGCTTCCGGATGCATAAACAAGTGCAGGTTTAGCGCTGCTTGCCTCGATTTGCGAAAGAAGGAACCGGTTGTATCTCTTTGCCTGCATGCCTGCGATGATCCTACCAAAGTACCGCAGTCGTGGCATTGTGGGCCGGGCACAGTGAAAAATGGCCACAGCCCCGGTCTGATCCAATTTGCCGGATGTCAGGCTCTTTATTCCACCTTGGATAATTGTCAGCCCGGCTCCCGGACGTACAGGCTTTCTGTTTTCCGTGGCATATACATGATAGCCGGCCAGGATCAGCTCCCTGGTGACTGCATTGCCCAAAAATCCGGAACTTCCGATGATGATCACATTTTCCATGGTCAGACCCTTGCCAGTTCTGTTTTATTGACCATTGCCGATAATATTCTTTTCTGAAAATCGGCCGGATGGTTTTTAGAAATATGAAGGGTTGTTTGAAATGCCCGGTCGTAATCTTCCATCGGGAATCCTTTCCGGCGCCACTTTCTTCGCCATTTCAGGTCGGTCAGCCTCATTAACAAGTTGTTAACCTTTTCGGGCAGGAAAAGGTTGATCGCCCGCTCAGCCATGTGTTTGGCGATCTCTTTTCCGGCCGGCCGAAGGTAAGCCTCATCCTGGTGCGGGGTTTCATTGGGCAGGTATTCCCGGAGCCAGGAATTCCGGAGTTTCAGCCGGGCGATCTTCTCAGGGTTATAAACCGGGATCAGGGTGGCCAGTTCAATGGCGGTGTAAATATTTTTATCCTCCATGGCCATGTTTTCGTCATCAATAAAATAGTTCATGCAGAAATAGTGCTGATATCCCGGGATGAAAGTCAGCTTCTTGAACAGATGGAGCAGGCTCCGGGCGATCCACATCCGGTTGCGCGCGGTGATGATGAAATAATCGATATCGTCGTTTTCACCGGCATAATATTTTGAGAGAGATCCTGAAATAGCGACCGAATCAACGAACGGAAAGGAGCTGATGATGCGGGTAAACCCTGCTGATCGGGAGAGCATGGCCATGGCCCTTTGATTGCCGGCGACACGTTCGGACGACCAGGCTTCCGTCCCTCCTGCCGAGTAGAATCCTTGCCTGGAACAAACAACCTGTCCGTTGGTCTTCATAATTTCCAGGGAGGACAAAATATCTTCAACCCCACAACGAAAGGATAGGAAACGATGAATTTCAGCCGGTAAGAGCGGGTACCTGAAGATCCCGAAATATTCCAGTGTTCTCCGTATTTCTGCCGCGATGGGTTCGCTATTTTCATCGCCGGAATTCACCGTTGAAAAAGAATTTGGATGGTTGTAATCACAAATATCCGGATATCGGTGAACAATGACCAGTTCTGGATATATTCAAGGTCGGAATTCAGCCGGCTGTAATAGTGATCCGCGTTGAACACAATACCGTGAAAACCCCTGACCTGCGCCAACCCGGTCATCCCCGGTTTGACAATATGACGCAAATGATAACTGGAGGATATTTTTGAAAACTGAACATTCTGACGCAACATATGCGGCCTGGGGCCTACGATGCTCATCGACCCGGCCAGGACATTGAATACCTGAGGCAGTTCGTCGAGGTGGTACTTTCTTAAAAACTTTCCAATTCGGGTAATCCTTCTGTCGTTGACCTGTACCTGGATCCTGTGGCTGTCCTTGTTGATAACCATGGTCCTGAATTTCAGGCAGTAGAAGGTCTTTAGATCCCGGCCTGTCCGTTTTTGAAGGAAGAATGGATTCCCCCTCGAATCAATAAGGATAGCCACGATAACCAAAGGGAACAACCAGGGTGCAATGAAAATGATCATCAGGAGCGCCAGGATAACATCCAGCAAACGCTTGACAAACCGAGAAAACGGAGTGTTTATGGCAAGCGTATCGATTGATGAGTCAGCCTGTTCTGTTAATATTCCTGTTTCAATTTCGCCCATTTGCGTTACTCGTACTATTATTCCTGATAAAACATGCAGCGTAAACCAGGCAAAAGAAAACAATTCCTGCCTGCCTTTCCAAAACCGATTCCGTGAAAAAGAACCCGACGATTACCAGTGTAAACACTTTCGGGGCAAAAATGCCCTGTCCTGCATGATCTGCAAAGGTACACAGTATCAGGATCAAAATCAAGAGCCCGGACAGACCAACGCTTACAAGGGTTTCAACAAACTGATTATGAAAATTATAATTGAGAAATCCGGTATCGGTTCCTTTCCGGGTGCCGGTATACATGTCATATTGAACGAATTTCTGGTTTAATAACCCCTGTGACTGTTTCATTCCGACTCCCGACATCCATGAATGGTTTTCTTCCAGGATTTCCTTACCAAACCGCCAGAAGATCAGGCGCAGATTTAGTCCGTTAAGCTCCGGATCGTTTTTAAAACTGTTCGATCTGACCAGCTCAAGGTTAGGGTGAGAGAGTATTTGCACCCGTTTCACAAAAGGTACCGAGCCAATTACGGTCAGGACAGTCAGCAAAACAAGCCAGATTTTATTGTTTTTCCATACGACCGGGATAAGCCGGCGGTAATGCCAGACAAGCAAAGGCAATCCCAACCCGATCATCAGTTTGGAGGCAAAGAGGAGCAACAGAATCAGGAAATAGGCGGCAAGAGCAACTTTCAGCCCCGGCTTGTTCTCCATCCAGTCAGGGTCATCCAGTTTGAACAGGACAAACAACAGGAATAAACTAAAATAGATCGCGCCTGTAGTGAAGGGCTTCGCCAGGTCGTGATAGATAAATTCGTTGTAGTTCCCTGAATATCCAAACCTGACGGCAGCCGCAGTCAGCATGATGATCCCGCTGATTACCAGGGCGGAAACCAGTCCGTTCATGGCGCTTTTTGTAAAGGATTCCTTACTGGTCCTGCTCAGGACAAACAGTGCCGGGATCACCAGAAAGGGGAGCATCTTTTCTGTCTCTTTCCAAACCTGCATGAAAGGATGTGCAAACAGCAGTTCTTTTGCATGCCACAGAAAGAGGATTACCGGAAAACAGAGATACCACACCTTGCGCCGGTCAGGGATAAACGGGTTCCTGATAAAGGAGACCAGGATGGTGACCAGGAGCAGAATGACACTGACGCTATTCAGCTTCAGCGAAAACGGAAGGCTGAACCAGACAAGGAACCAGGCCGCCGGTTCCACCAAACTATAATTCAAGCGCCTGATAGAAAGCATTTTCATATTCATCTGTGATAAAATCCCAATTGTGCCTGTTCCTGATTGAATCCAGGTTACTCCCGGTCTGATCCTGGTATTTCTTAATGGACCACTCGTTGTTCAGCAAATCAGTCAGATGCCGGGAATCGAGGTAATACCCGGCATTATTTTCAAGTACTCCGTTGTTAAACACATTATCATGGGCAAGAATCCTGCATTCACAAGCCATGGCCTCCAGGAGCGACGGATTTGTGCCTCCGGCTGAATGTCCGTGAATGTAATACCGTGAAAAATGACGCAGCGAATTCATGATCTCCTTTTGATAGTTGGCCTTCTGAAACCGGATCAGCGGTTCATGCTGATATCTCTTTTTCAACCTGGCGCCATAACCCGTTTCATTCGCAAATATAAGCAAGGGGACGGGCGACATCTGCTTCAAGGCCGCTTCCACCGCCATTTCGATGTTGTTTTCCGGCTCCATACGCGCGATAATCAAGTCATATGCATAAGGTCTGACCTGGAATTCCGCGGCCGCCTCCCGGTTGAATGAACCTGGAAATTCTGCTCCATAGGAGATGAAACGTATGGGTGTATCATACTGCGATCCAAGGTATTCCTGAATTCCCGGCGAATCTGCAATTAACATTGCGCTGCGACGGGCAGCCCATTTCTCGGCCTTTTTCAGGAATGTCTGCACGGCCGGCGCATATTTTGATCTCATCCATTCCATCCCGTCCATATTGGTCAGGTGCCGGGCTGTTTTGCTCCACATCCATGACCACACCGAGTCGCTGGTATAGCCCAGGTGAAGGATCACATCGAACGCTTGTCTGTTTGCATGAAGGTTGCAGTTCAGGTCGTAGATGAACTGTCCTGTCGTCCCGATCATGAACTCGGGATTGTACCTGAAACACAGATGCACACCATTCAGCGTTAAATCCCGGTAATGCTGGTCATGCGAACAATAGACGGTGACATGATGACCTAGCGCTGCCAGCCGTCGGGAAAGCTGTTCGGCAAATCCCTCGAATCCCCCGTATCTATTTGGAATTCCGCGTGTACCGATGATGCCGACCCTGAGCTTACTCTTCATGTTCAAGCGCTTTAAGGTATGCCGAAAGGGTTTCGCGGGCAGCATGTTCCCAGGTATAATGAGCCAGGATAAAATCACGGAATTCGGTCGTATTCGGTTTTTGGAGTTCCGTTTCAAGGGCTTTCTTAATGTATGACAGATCCTGTGCATCGCAGAAAGTTGCGTGTTGCAGAAAATAGTCGCGGGTGTCGCCCCCGGTTCCCACCACCAGGTTACAAGCCATGGCTCCTGCTTCCAGCGAACTCAGTCCGGTCGTTTCAAACCAACTGGGCAAGGCATGGACCTTCGACCGGGCGTAAAACTGAACAAGCTGCTGTTGTGGCATGAAATCATGGAATTCAACATTGCGGTGGGCAATTTTTTTACATAGCTCAAAATAATTCAGGTGATTTGGCGGCGGCTTTCCGATAATGACAAGCTTCACATCCATATTCCGGGTGGCTTCAATCAGGCTGTGCTGGTTTTTCAGTCCATAGATCTGTCCTACGCACAAAATCTGGCTCTCTTTTCGTTCCAACGCCGGTTTCATCTGGAAGATCTGTTTATCGATGCCGTTGGGAATGATCCGGTAATCCTTTTGAATGTTGAAGTCGGCCATCAGCCTCATATACTCCGATCGTGAGTTGGGCAATAAAATTTTCGCCCCCTCAAGTACTTTCCTTACTGCCCTCAGGTGTCCGAACAAGTATGAAGGGCTTACCAGTTTGTCCTGCCTTTTTAAAACCCTGATACAGGTTTTCAGGTATTCGGCGTGGTGTTTCCCCGTTACACGAAACAAATGTTTTGACAGGCGCCCCCTGCCCAGGGTATCGAACCCGGAATAGTCAAGATAAATCGTACTCAGCACATAAGGGATCGCCGCCCTGGAAATATGGGCCAAATGATCGGCCGGTCTGATCAGGTTGAACAGGTGCAGAAGATCGTATTGCCTGTAATCAATGGTTTCTGAGGCTTTTCTGATATCCACCTCCACCCCCAGTTTCCTTAATTCATGGGCAGTGCATAGCGCCTGCAGTGTATCTCCGCCCCGAATGGCGTCGAAAGTGGTTCGTACAATAAAAGCAACCTTCAACTTCATGTAATTCCCTCCTTCTTCCTCCACCCGCCCAAGAGTTCAAACTCATGGAATCTGGTGCTGAAGATCACTGCCCAGCCCCCCAGTTCCGCGACATTGACGATAAAACTGCCGGTAAACTGATAAATAAACAGGAAGATGAACAGTGTGAAAGCGAAAACATTGGTATAGACCTTTCTCTTTACAAAGAAAAATATCTCCAGAAACAGTTTCGCCAGGAATCCATATAGCCCGTAAGCGCCAAGCAACTCGGCCATGGCATTCGGAATTCTCACTGTTTCGGCCACCACGCCGTGATACTGGTAATGGTTAACAATGAGATCATGCGCCAGGATCTTTATCTGTCCAGGCCCGACACCAAACAACCAGTTGTGTTGCAGAATCAGTTCTTTGGCAAACATGAATGAATAGACCAGCCGTCCCATGGCGCTGGTATCTTTGCCTTGAAGAATATTTTCGAGCCTGACGGCAATTGGATTTCCCGACCAGGTCAGCATCATCCCGGCCAGCAGGATCAGAGTGATAAGGCCGCCAAATAAAAATAGACGGTGAAACATTACCGGAAGGCTTTTCCAATAAAAAACCAGCGTCATGAAAAAAGCGATAAGTATGGCGCCGATCACCCCGAAAGAGAGGGAAAGGATCAGCGGAACAATACAGGCCAGGACAATGAGCATGGGATGTTTTTCGCGATTGAACATGACCTTGAATAAAAAGTAGATAAACATCGGGACCATGATCAGGGAATAGTACGAAGGTTCATAGGTGAATAGTTTCAAACGAGGCCATACCTCAATGCCGGCTGACACCGGTACCGTGTACCACAACCAATCCCTGACAGGGGCTATGGGAAGGATCAACAGCGCCAATCCTGTAAAAACGGCATTAATGATCAAAACTGTTTTGAACAGATCAGGAATATCACCGTGAAATCTTCTCAGAAGAAGTATCGTCGCGAAAAAGAAAATTGCCGCTGTAAAAACCAAGCCGGACGAAACCAGATAGGTCCGGGGATCAACCCCCTGAATCCAATGGAATGGAATGGGAATGAGCAGCAAAACAATCCAGGCCGGTGCGGGCGCTGATTTTCTGTACTTATAGAGGAAATACAGCAAAACCGGGGAAAGTATCGTTGTGTACAACAATCCCTCAGGCAGCAGGAATCCATTGAAAAAAAAATAGATGACCAGGTAAAGCAACATATGATAATAACCCTGTCCGTACTTCATGACAACAGCAGTTTCAGGTTGAACCGGGAAGGTTTGAGGAAATAAAGGACAAAGGAGATCAGGGCAATCACCGAAAGCAAAACAGTAACGGTTCCCATGTTAAAGTAGATGATAAAGCCCACGCACAGCGAAGGCAGCATGGCAATGACCGTTTCCCCGAACGGACGATCATGCAGTATTTTTCGATTCACCAGGAAATACAGTACCGGCATGAGCAGGACCAGGGAGATGATCTGGCCAAGCAGGAGACTTTCACCTGTGGGAACCAGGTAAAAAGCAATGAACATGCCGGCCAGGATCCCCGATTTATACATGAACTCCAGCATGGTGATGAAACGCAGCATCCGGATTCCGTTCAGGTAAAACTGCGGGATGATTGAAAGGATCAGAAACGCTTCATACATCAGGAACAGTGCGAAAAAGGGCGCTATTTTGGCAAATTTCTCAGGCCCCAGCCACAAAGTGAAAAAAGGTTTGTAAACCAGGAAAACAACCAGGATCGTAAGTAACGACAATCCCACCGTAAAGCCGCGTAACGTATGAAACCAGGTAATTGTATCGCCTGAGAGTTCTTTCTGCCGCGATACTTTGGGGAAGAGCCAACTGGCCATCGCCCCGAAGGCCATGTGCATATGGTTCGCTATCGTGGAGGCCAGGATATAGTAGCCGGCCACGATCGGTCCCAGCGCAAAAGCAACAATAAACCGGTCCACCTGGTACGCCGCAACCGAGATGATGGTCTGCAGCCATGTCCAGAAACCAAAGGCAAACAGATCTTTGCTCTCTCCCGGGTTTCGGGGGATCCGGAACCGGTAACCGGGGATGATCCGGTGCATGATATATCCCTGGATCATAACCACAGCAACGTTTATCACCAGGCTGCCTACAAACAATGCCAGAAGCCCTTTCGACATCAGCGCCAGTAACAATTGCAAGCCTAACACCAAAAATTTATTCAGGATATTATACTTTCCTGACAGATCAAACCGCTCAAACCCCTTAAAAACACTTTGGTACAGCAACTCATAAAACTTCACGGAGATCAATAGCGTTGCAACCACAAGTACTATGTCAAGGCGGGAATCGGTTATGTTAAACGGGGGCACGACAGGTCCAAATGCAGACAATGCAAGCAATGCAAGCAATGCAAGCAATGCAAGTAATGCAGTGCATAAAGCGATAATGGAAAGGATGCGGGTCGAAGCGTTGATATAGGCGAAAAGTTTGTCCTGGTCATTTTTCCCGAGGGCTTCGGCCACATGAGCCGTAATGCTGTTTGAAAATCCAAAACTGATGATGTTCACGGCAATATATACATAGGAGTTCACCAGCAGCCATAACCCGAATTGCGTCTCCCCCATGAGGTTGATGAACACCGGGGTAAGTCCCATAAAGGCAATGGGGTATAACAGGATGTTGATGATGCTCCAACCTGAGTTTTTCAGGTTCTGTGACGAAATTGCCATTGATTCTTATGATCTTCTTCACAATATTACCATTTTTTCACTTCATGGGACAGGAAACATGAACTTTTATCAGGATGCTGTATCTTAGCAGTGGATTTCAATTTCACCGGCAACAAAATCATGGCATATGGAAGAGATGAAGAATTATCAGGAGGCTAAAGAGGAGGGTAAAAAGGTTTGGGCTGCATTGACCAGCCAATTGGGAGAGGGCGCAGGGTTTTTCAGCGCCATGTTTTCAAGTATCAAAAGGTTTCTGATCAATCACCTGTTATATCTGGTGATTTTCGGAGTGGTGTTCGGGGCATTGGGGTGCTTGTTTGCGCTGCTGCAAAAAGCCACCATCCAGGCCGAAATGACCGTTTCCTATGCACAGCTTGAAAAAAAGATATACGCCGACATGCTATACAAACTTGAACAGTTGCGCGGCAGCGGGCAGTATAAGTCACTCGCTTCGGCGCTCGGAATACCTGAAAAGGCAGCCAGAAAGATCCATCATATCAACAGCAGGAATATCCACAATGAGCCCCTTGTCAAAGATGTGAGTACTGAAAAAGTTCCTTTTTACATCATTGTTGAGGTGTATGATGAAACTGTTCTTCCTGATCTTCAGAAAGCCCTGGTACAATATATCAATGAGCCTCCTTTTGTAAAAGAGAGGCTGAAGCTTACTGAACAAAACTATCTGACAGAAATTAGGTTACTTCAGTCACAATTGGGTTACCTGGATTCCCTGAAGACATTGTTACTGAGAACGCACAAAAATTCCGACACTGATGCGGTGGGCAGCCTGAACACCCTGAACAAGAGCCAGAATGAAATATTTGCACGGATCCGCGATTTGCAGGGGGCATTGCAGTTCAATCAAAATATCGAAGTGATGGATGGTTTTGTCGGGCATCAAATGCCCCTGGCACAGAAATGCCTGCCTTACCTTCTCATTGGCATGGCCATCGGGGTTGGGATCAGACTGGGCTGGATCTCTTTCAGGCAGTAAACGTCCGAAGCTTTTCTTTTTATACCTTTGCAAAAAAATTATCTTTCTTGAAAAAATATTTCAATCTCCTGAAATGTGTCCAAATGACACTTTCGATCGTTTTCACACTTTTTATCCTTCATGGTTTTTCCCAGATCCCGCCGGGTTATTATGACCCCGCCAATGGTAAAACCGGAGTGGCGCTGCAAGCTGCCTTACACAACATCATCAAGGGACATACGATTATATCTTACAGCGGACTGTGGACTGCTTACTACACCACCGATGATAAACCCAACGGCAAGGTCTGGGATATGTACTCCGACGTTCCCAATGGCACTCCCAACGGGAACCCGCCCTATACTTACACTTTTGGAACAAACCAGTGCGGAAATTACAGCAATGAGGGCGACTGTTACAACCGGGAGCACTCCTGGCCAAAGAGCTGGTCAAACGACACACCGCCAATGAATTCGGATATTTTCCATATTTATCCAACCGACGGCAAGGTGAACGGGATGCGCGACAACTATCCATACGGTACGGTGACTTCTCCATCATGGACATCCATGAATGGCAGCAAGCTCGGCCCCTGCACCTGGCCGGGGTATTCCGGTACGGTGTTCGAACCCCTCGATGGTTACAAGGGGGATTTTGCCCGGACCTATTTTTATATGTCAACACGTTATTACACCGAAGACGGAGGATGGCCCGGCAGTCCCGCCACAACCGGCGCCCAGCTTAAGCCATGGGCGCTGCAACTTATGCTTCAATGGAACAACAACGATCCTGTCTCCCAGAAAGAAATTGACCGTAACAACACCGTTTACGGGATGCAGCATAACCGCAACCCGTTCATTGATCATCCGGAATATGCCAATGAGATTTGGGGGAACCCGGTAGGAACGCAAGATATCGGGATGCAATACCGTCTGACGCTCTATCCCAATCCGGCGACCGACCATTGTTCCATTGAACTGCCGGCAGGAATGAATGGAAAAAATCTAAAACTGATGTTCATTTCGGCGACCGGGATAAGATTCCTTCCATCCTGTGTTCAAAACGGGCAAACTCTTTCTGTGGATATTCAATCGCTGCCAGGGGGCATCTATTTCATGATTCTGTATGATGCATCAGCTACGTATCACGCAAAACTGGTCAAAGCATAATCTCCCGACGCGGTTATCAACCCCGGTTTTGAACTTTGATATTTGGTCTTTGAATTTTGATCTTTCCTAGTACGCCCATTTCACCCAGATGCTTCCCCAGGTGAATCCGCCACCGAATGCGGCCAGGATAAGGTTGTCGCCCTTCTTAAGTTTATCTTCCCACTCCCAAAGGCATAAAGGAATAGTGGCGTCGGTGGTGTTTCCATAACGGTCAATGTTGATCATCACCTTTTCTTTGCCAACACCCATGCGCCGGGCAGTGGCATCAATGATCCGCATATTTGCCTGGTGAGGAACCAGGTAGGCAATATCATCTGCAGTCAGGTTATTCCGGTTCATGATCTCGACCGAAACATCTGCCATGCGTGTCACAGCAAATTTAAATACCGGCTGTCCCTCCTGATAGATATAATGTTCCCCGGCATCCACGGTCGTATGTGTGGAAGGTTTTACCGATCCACCGGCTTTCATGTGAAGGTGGATCCTGCCTGCGCCATCCGTACCAGCTATTGAATCCATGATCCCTTCTTCCTCCGTTGTGGGTTCAAGCAACAGGGCGCCTGCGGCATCGCCAAACAATACACAGGTTTCACGGGCGGAGTAATCGGTAATTCCTGACATTTTATCAGCGCCAACCACGATTATTTTCTTGTACATGCCCGTTTCAATATATTTTGACGCGGTGATCAGGGTGAAAAGCAGGCCTGAACATGCTGCATTGATGTCAAAGCTGAAAGCATTCCGCAAACCTGTTTTATCGCTGATGATGTTCGCGGTTGCCGGAAAGGGCATATCAGGGGTAACAGTGGCACAAATCAACAATTCAATCTCTTCGGGTTTGGCGCCGGTCTTCGCAAGCAATCCCCTGACGGCTTCGGCGCCCATGTCGGAAGTTCCAAGTCCGTCGCCTTTAAGAATATGGCGTTCGCGGATCCCTGTTCGTGAAATTATCCATTCATCAGTGGTTTCTACCATGGTTTCCAACTCCTTATTGGTTAAGATATAAGGAGGAACCCATCCATGGATCCCGGAAATCTTAGCTCTGATTTTTGACATGATTCGTTAAATATTGTTAAGGGAATATTGTTCGAGCGCATGTTTTATCTTCAATGCCATTTTGGCATCGTGCACCCCTTTGGCCATTAGGATCATCTTTCGGATAGCATTGGCATTGGAAATGCCGTGGCCAACAATAACGGTAGAGTTAATACCCAAGATCGGAGTTCCGCCATAAGTTTCATAGTTGAACCGGTCGAGATAGGGATCTTTCAACCCCCTTTTTACCAGTATTCGATACATGGCTTCGACCTGTTTGAGTACAATATTGCCCACAAAACCGTCACATACAATAACATCTACGGTGTCGCGGAATAGTTCACGCCCTTCGACGTTTCCGACAAAATGAAAGTCTTTGGACTCTTTCATCAGTTGAAAGGCAGACTGGGTGACGATGTTGCCTTTCTTTTCTTCAGAACCGATGTTGAGCAGCCCAACCCGTGGATTTTTCACATGAAAAACATGTTCGGCAAAAAGAGAGCCAAGCATGCCGAACTGGTACATGACATCAGGTTTGGCATCAGGATTGGTTCCCACGTCAATAAGGATGGACGATCCGCCGTTTTCCTTGGGGATATAGGCGGGTGTACTCGGCCTGATAATGCCCTGGATGGTGTTGACGCTATAGATAGATCCAACCATCATGGCGCCACTGCTGCCTGCACTGGCAAATGCCTGAATCTCCTTATGCTTCAGCATCTTGAAACCAACCGAAATGCTTGAATTTGGCTTGTTCACCAAGGCTTTGGTTGGCTGTTCGTCCATCTCGATCAGATCGGGAGCATCCACGATCATGAACTTAGCCGGACTTACATTTTCTTCCTTCAGAAAGGTTAAAATGTTTTCCCGATTTCCAATCAAAACAATCTGATCGGTGGCGGGCAAATCCTTTTGAGCCAGGATAGCGCCGTGTATCGTGGCTTTCGGAGCAAAATCACCCCCTAAAACATCCAGTCCGATTTTCATTGGCAGTGATTTAGGTTAAATAAAACTATTCCGCAGATGCCTTCACAATGGCTTGTTTACCACGGTAATAACCGCATTCGGGACAAACCCTGTGATACAGGACCGATGCGCTGCAATTTGAACAGATAACCATTGTACGGACAACAGCTTTATCATGCGTTCTTCTTTTATCTCTGCGGGTTGTCGATATTTTTCGTTTTGGATGTGGCATAATTTTTATTATTTACGATTAGACGATTAACGATTTTTTTTCAATTGCTTCAGGGCTTCCCATCTGGGATCCTGTGTATGTTGTTCGCTCAGTTCTTTCAGTTTTTTCATGACCATGGGATTGCATTGACTTTTCCCATCCTTATCCTCTGCATGTACCCTGCGTATGGGCAGGAGCAGATGGATATATTCGTACAGAAACGGACTCAGGTCGAATTGGTGGGCTGTGTCAGGAATAACCTGCACATCTTCACTCTCTTCGAAGTACCGGTCTCCCAGCTTGATAATAAGGCGCTCGTTACCATTCACGTCAGCATCTATCATTTCGTTGCAACGATCGCAGGCAACCCTGACCATCCCGTTGATCTCCAGGTGAAGGTCCATCATACGTTCCTCCTTGACCATTGTTACTTTCACCCTGACCTGCCCGCCAGTGATCTCAGTATCCTGAACCTGTTCAAAGAACTTATCGCCGATCTGAAATTCGAACAGATGCGTTCCTGAGTTCAATCCGATGAACTCGATTTGATATTGATCCGGGTGATTCACGTTTCCCCTGAAAAAGTCTGCAAAATTAAAAATTTATTTAATGAATACCTAATACCTGTTTTTTCATTGTTCAATTATTACGGTTTTGCGGCTTATTGTCCTTCTTCTGGTTTTCGTGGGTTGTCTTGTAATATACATTCCGGTTTTGATTCATGGCTGTCAGGTTAACCGCGTAAAAATACGCTGGAAAACAATGTTGTTTTACGTAGCGGTTTTTGTGTAAACACTCATAAATATCAGGCATTTCATGGCTTGTGCCCCCCCCCGCCGGGGTAGTATCTTTACAGTATCAAATTTAGTTATTAACCTTTAAAACCAAAAGCCATGAAAACAGCAAAATTAATCTTCGCACTCAGTCTTGCACTGATCTTCGCCGCAGGGGCCAGCAGCATGTACGCCCAAAATCTGTCACTACAGGATATCCCTGTTGAAAAAGCCAAAATGATCGCTTACGTTGTTAGGATCGAAAATTTACCCAACATCATGAGTTCCGACGTGCATTACCTTATCATGATGACCAATGAGATGGGTCGTCCGGTTGCACCGCCTCAATCTTTTCGCCGTGGTGTATGGGATTACACCTTTTATGAAGGTGGAACGGTTCGTGGCGCCAGGGTGGCCAGGATGATTCAAGCGCCCTCCACACCACATTCCCCGATAATTCCTCCAACCGTGAAAACAGGGATTTTCTACGGCGGAGCCAGCTACCTGTTTATCATAAAGCCTGTTCCCGCTGTAAGTGATACCGAAGCCGTTGTTGAGTAGATCAGAGGGCAGACAACGAAGACCATCAAAAGAGAGGGCGTCCGGAATGGGCGCCCTCTCTTTCTTTATTTCAACGATTATCTGAACAGCACTTTAAAGCGCTGTATCCCTTCAACAGTTTCAACCGCGACGATATACATCCCTGTGTTGGTTTTGCCTTTGAACTGTGTGCGTTGTAGTTCAATAACATGCCGGCCGGCCTTTACTTTTTCAAGCGATGAATAGACCAACTGGCCGGTGATGGCCGTTACAGTAATGTTCACATCTGAATTTTGCTGAAGATCAACGGCGACATGTAACTGGTCGTCACACGGATTAGGAAAGACATAAACAAACTGTGCATCCAGTCTCTCCTTGCCGGGTACAGATGTCAATGTGGAATCATACCCGCCCGAAAGGCAAACCACTCCTCCGTTCCGGCCTCCGACAACAAGCTCCATGGAATTGTCGCCTACTATGTCAGAAATTGCATCCAGTGCATCGATCGGCGTATTTCCGACGAGCGCTTTCAACACGTCGCCGGCGGTGCCATCCAGGAAATAGGTGCGGTTATCTACATACAAGGTACCTATCGCTGCATCATTGGTCCCATCCCAGGTGACATCCCCCACGTTGGTCACGTTCCACGATTTATCAGAAAGTGGCTGCTGCCATAATATCGAAGCATCGTAACCGTTGATCATCACCCCTTTGGCGCCACTGTGGGCAACCAGAAAATCGGGATGGCCATCTTTGTTCACATCGCCCATATCTTCAAACCGGAGGATGATGGCATTTGACTGAACCGTAGTGATCTTATCCATGCTTCCGGTAACGATGTTATGGAAATAAACATTACCCGAATAATCACCGGAAGCCACATCTTTGATCCCGTCGCCGGTAAAATCATCGATCTGAATCAACGCCCACGTGGATGATCCCATTGGTATTTTGGTCCATAAAATGGCCCCGGTAACCCCGTTGATCCCATAAACCCGCGATTGTCCCTGGCTGGCATTGGTAGCGCCGGCTACTACATCAGGTTTGCCATCGCCGGTAAAATCCTCGACGCCGATAACAGAGAACACAGCTCCTTCGGTGGGGCATATCCAGATTGGCAGGCCGGTTAGTCCGTTCAGGCAGAATACACGCCTCGGGCCGGTAAGATTCCCATCGTCGCCGGCACAGGCAAGTACATCGTTTGAACCATCGTTGTTGTAATCGTACTTCGTGTCAACCTGGTAAACCCATCCCCCGCCTCCAAATGCATGGGTGTCGTACCGCCACAGCGGGGTGCCTGTTTTACCCGACAAGGCGCGTACCGAACGGTCGCCACCGGTCGTTCCTACGATTACATCCTCGTAACCATCGTTGTCAATGTCGTTGATGGTAGCGAGGGCGTTTTGCTGATAAACGTTTCCGGAATAGATCTCTGTGGCCCACATCAGATCGGCCTGCCCGGAGGAGTTGCCATTTAGGCAACGGATAAAATTATCTTCGGAAGTGATCACGACATCGTTTATGCCATCGCCGGTGATATCCTGAATCGGCCGGATACCTTTCGGACTGTTATCGAATGAGCCGGTAATTATGTAGCTCCACAATGGTGTTCCTATCGGATACTTCGCATCCACTCCCGTACCCAGCAGATGTACGATAAAAGGATTCTGGGTGAGGTCGTTTGAGGTAATATTCAGGGTGGAATTATAAGTAATCCCTGCGGTCGGATGAAACCATATACCTATATTAACAGTCTGCAAAGGCAAGATAGAGATCGGAAGGACCACCGATGAACTGATCATGAAATTTGGATCGGCCATGGTCAACGCAGTGATCGTGAGTGGCTGGTCGCCATTGTTGTTAACCGGCAGATACCAGCGTGAATAGGCTCCTTTTCGCCGGTCGCCCCAGTTATGCAGGGTATCCGTAATATTTATGTGGGGGCCTGAAATCACGGCATTCCCGGTAAGGGTAAGGGTTACTGTCGGCTGAATGGGGTCGGTTGAATTGATAAATGCCTGGGTGTTCAAAGGTCCGGATACAACCGGATGGTAGGTGAACGGGATGTTCACTGAATTCCCGGGCGTAACCGTTGCAGGCATCGAGAATGAGGTAGTTACAGGTTGTCCGGCAATAAAGCCGACATTGTTGATCACCAGATTGGCCGTTCCGGTGTTCTGAACCTGGCAATTCCACACAGAGGAGCTTCCAACGGTCACCGTTCCATAGTTATGGCTGGCTACGGGTACGGTAATGACCGGTGTGCCGGAACCCAGCAGGTCAACTTTGTATAACTTACTGTTCGATCCTAATTCTCCGGCACAGTACCAAAGATAAGTGCCATCGTAAACGATCCCTGATGGTTTCAGTATTTGTGAGGCATGGCTCTCGATCACTGATCCCGTAGGGGTAACTTTATAAAGCATATTACCGTAATAATCAGCGATCCAGAGATTTGTTCCCTGTGTGCAAATATCCCATGGCTGGTTATTCGGCGGCACAAATTGGGAAAGAACCGTTCCGGCTGAATTGATATTGTAAACAATTCCCGGGTCGGGATAGTAGGTGCAAACCCAATAGTTGCCGTTATCGTAGGCAATGCCCGACATGTAATGGTTTGGCAGGGTAAGTGTTGAAACCATGCTGCCGGCCAGTGTAAATTCATGGGCAACAGCAGGCGGGGTTGAACCCGATGGCTGGCTGATCGTCACAAGATTCGGATTTTTGTACGTCAGGCCGAAGGCATCGTTGAAGGTACCCACGCATTGCAGGGAATTTGTACCGTTTGCCGGATTGAATTTATGGATGTTGCTCCCGTTTGAACCGTAGATCCCGAAATAGATATAAGTTCCGTCCCATGCCAGCCCGGAGGCCTTGCCCGGGATGGTATAGGAAGCCACGATGGACCAGGAGGCCGGCGATGAAGGAAGATATGGAATCTGTCCCTGGATAACAGGAGTCATAACCAGCATAAACAAAAACACTGCCGGGATTAAGGGGAATTTTAATAGTGGTTTTTTCATTAGTCTGAGATTAATTTATTACTGATCAATTAAATACCATAAACCAGGGAAACACCAGTGTGCAAATATTTAATTCTCATTACTTTGAAATAATTGCCTAAAGATATGAAATTTTATCCGTACAAATAATAAATATTGATCAAGAATTTTGCCGAATCTGACGCAAGATAACAAAAAAGGGTTCGTCACACATCACGACTTTTTTACATATCTTTGCACATTGATTGCATGAGCAAGTGTTATGACGGTTTTGTACGATGGAGTAGTAAACTGTTTGTTGGTACAGACAAAATTTTCAGCCTATAGTTTCTGGAATTATCAGGAAGTTTGCGAAATGGTTGGGAAAAAATATCCGGCTGCTCCCCTTGGATTACTCACCGTTGCCGCCCTTCTGCCTCAGCGCTGGCAATTCAAACTGATTGATGAGAATGTTGAATCATTGCACGATGAACATCTGCAATGGGCCGATCTTGTTTGTATCGGTGGCATGCTCCCACAACAAAACAGCATGCTTGCTCTCATCACCAGAGCCCACGAAATGGGCGCTACGGTTGTGGTAGGCGGGCCGGATCCGACTTCACAGCCCGACCTCTATTCGGATGCTGATTTCCTTGTTTTGGGGGAGGGAGAAATTACAATTCCCCTATTCCTGGATGATTTAAAAAAGGGTGCGAAGATCGGTAAATATCTCTCCCCCGACAGGGCCGATATGCTTAAGGCAGTTGTCCCACGCTATGACCTGATCAGTTTTTCGGACTATATCATGATCGGACTTCAATTCATTCGTGGATGTCCGTTCAACTGTGAGTTTTGTGATGTCATCGAACTGTACGGACGCATTCCCCGATTCAAAACCAACGAACAGGTTATCAGAGAATTACAGGCGCTCTACGATCTGGGATACCGGGGCCATATTGACATGGTTGACGATAACTTCATCGGGAATAAAAAAAAGGTCAAAGGCCTTTTACGTGAAATCATCACCTGGTCGAAAGCCCGCAAATACCCTTTCTTTTTTACGACCGAGGCTTCGGTAAATCTTGCCGATGACGATGAATTGCTTCAACTTATGAAGGATGCCGATTTCAGGTATGTATTCCTTGGCATTGAGACTCCTGATAATGAGACACTCGCGTTGAATAACAAGAACCAGAACGTCAACAAGTCCATCGGAGATGCTGTGATGAAGATCATGTCGTACGGAATGGTGAGCAACGGAGGCTATATTCTTGGTTTTGACAGTGACCGGGCTCATATTGCCAAACAGATGATCGACTCCATTCAGGATTCGGGTATCTGCATGGCCATGATCGGGTTGTTGTATGCTTTACCGAATACCCAACTCACCCGCAGGCTTGAACTGGAAAACCGCTTGTTTCACCACTCTTCCAAGGCGGTCACAGACGGCGATATTGACCAGATGACCAGCGGGTTGAACTTTCTTACCCTCACATCGCGGGTCGAAATTCTGAAAAATTACATCCTGATCATCGAAACCATTTTCAAACCGTCGAATTATTATAAACGGGTAATTTTTACAGGGTTGCATGTCAAAACGAATTATAAACATAAACCTGGTCTGAAAACCTGGCTGATCTATATGCGTTCTTTCCTGCGGGTTTGTAAAAAGGCTGGGTTTTCAAAGGCTACCGGATATTTTTATTGGAAAATGTTTTTTACGGTGATCTTCCGGAATCCCGGAGGTATTGAACCTGCGGTAAACCTGGCAGCCATGTTCATCCACTTCCGGAAACAGAAGGAGTACATTGTCTCGGTTACCAGACAGATGATCTCTGGCATTGAAGAAACCGGGGAAGAGGTGTTTAATGAACGGATGATGGGGCGGTCTTGAAGCGTGACACGTAACGCGTGACGCGTGACGCGTTACAGGTGACGGGTGACAAATGAGTTGCAGACGTGGATTATTTTTTTATTAGTTCTCGGATTAACAACATAAACTTTTTACAACTATGGCAGAAATGATCGTGGAGCCGATTGAAAAATACGGGCTCAGCAAAGAATCGCGACCTAAAATCCTCTTCTCGAAAGTAGGTATTGTCGGATGTGGCAGAGTGGGGAAGGATTTGGTAATCACCGCGTCAAAACATGGAATTGAAGTAGTTTTTCTTGAACTCAGTGAGGAGTTGATCCATAAATCAATGGATGAGATCGCCAGGGACCTGGATCAGGAAATAAACCAGTGGGGACTGACACCAGGAGAAAAAACTGTGATCCTCTCAAAGATAAGGGGAACTGTTTCGTACGAAGATTTCCACGATTGTGAATTGGTGATTGAAACAATTAAATCGCAGCAACGGACCCCGAGTTTTGAGATGCGAAAGGAGGTTTTCAGGAATATTGAAAAAGTAGTTAACGATGATTGCATTATTGCCACCAACTCCTCTACCATTGTTGTCACTGAATTATCCTCAGAATTAATACACAAAGAGCGGTGCGTCAGCCTTCATATATCCACCACGGCTCCCGGCGCCAGTGTTGTGGAGCTGGCAAAAGGACTTCATACCTCTGATGAGGCCTATGAAAAAGTCATCAAATTCGTACAGTTGCTCGGAAAATTGTCTATCCCGGTGATCGAATCACCTGGTTTGGTGAGTGTGAGGCTCTTCGTGGTGTTTCTGAACGAGGCATGTGAAACACTGATGGAAGGGGTCTGTTCTATGGAAGATATAGATCTCACCATGCGTTCCAGTATGAACATGCCTTTGGGCCCGTTTGAATTTGCCGATAAAGTGGGCCTTGACAAAATAATGCGCTGGATGGAGAACCTGTACAGTGAGTTTGGCATGACCCGGTATATCGCATCTCCCATGATCAAAAAACTCGTCCGGGCAAACAGGCTTGGAAGGATCAGTGGAAGAGGCTTTTACGAATATGACGCCGATGGGAATAAAATCGTAAAAGACCCTTATAACATCGGAGAACTTCATCCCACCCCATTCCAAACCAGTAAAAGCCAGTAATCGATTAATAAATAATCACCATGAATATACTCGTATTAAATTGTGGAAGTTCTTCCATTAAATATCAGCTCTTTAACCATGAAAGTCACCGGCTTTTTGCCAAAGGCGTTGTTGAAAAGGTAGGGATGAAAGGCTCGTTCCTGAGGCATGAAAAGGAGAACGGCGATAAGGTGAAGCTCGAAGGGGAGGTAATTGATCATCAAACCGGCATAGAATACATACTTGGCGTGCTGATCAGTAAGGACCACGGTTGCATCACCGCAATGTCGGAGATCAACGCCGTGGGGCACAGAATGGTACATGGCGGAGAACGTTTTCAGGATAGTTGCCTGATCAACGAAGATACACTAGAAGACTTCAAGGCCTGCATCCCCCTTGCCCCGCTTCATAACCCTGCAAATTTAAAGGGGGTTCTGGCCATGCAGCATTTGCTTCCGGAGATCCCTCAGGTGGCTGTTTTTGATACAGCTTTTCATCAGACCATGCCTCCGCATGCCTATATGTATGCCATCCCCCATTCGCTATATAAAAAATATGGCATCCGCAGGTATGGCTTTCATGGTACCAGCCATTATTATGTCGCCCGCCGGGCTTGTGAGATCCTCGGGGTGGGTATGGAAACACTGAGGATCATCACCTGTCACCTTGGAAACGGCACCTCAATGACAGCCATCAAGAACGGCAAATCAATCGATACCTCCATGGGATTGACCCCTGTTGAAGGATTGATCATGGGTACACGCAGCGGGGATATGGACCTTGGCGTGCTGACTTTTGTGATGGAAAAGGAGGAGTTGAATATCGCGGTCGCCAATACGCTGGTCAATAAACACAGCGGCATGCTTGGGATAACCGGTGTCTCTTCCGACATGCGGGAAATCGAAAAGGAGGCGGAGGCGGGAAATGAAAGGGCCATCCTTGGACTGGAGATGTTTCGCTACCGGATAAAAAAGTATATCGGGGCCTATGCGGCTGCTCTTGGGGGGCTTGATCTGCTCATTTTCACCGGCGGTATCGGCGAAAACGACCCGGTTACCCGTGAATCATGCTGTTCTGACCTCGAATACATGGGTTTGGAATTTGACAACGAGAAAAATGCAGGCATACGGGGTAAAGAGGTCATGCTGAGCAAACCGGGCTCAAAGGTTATGGTCATGACCATTCCCACCAACGAAGAACTTATCATTGCAGAACACACATACAAGATTGTTTCCGGGGTTGGGCGAAACTGATATTGATTTACGATTGGACGATTTACGATTTAAGATTGGACGATTTACGAAGAAGGTGAGGATTTTATTACTTTGATATAGCAATCTGAAATATTTATGGCATCCAGCATTTTCATCCGAAGTATCTCAATTCTTTTTATTCTCCTCCTGGCTTCTGTCAATTCATACACACAAGGATCATGGGAAAGGATCAATGTTCCCACCAGCAAGTATCTCAGGTCGGTTTGCTTTGTTGACAGCCTTTACGGATGGGTAGCCGGTGATTCAGGCATCATCCTTCATACAACAACCGGTGGTGCGGCGTGGGTGCAGCAGGAAACCAATATTGTCAATGATGTTGAGTATGTGTTTTTCCTGAATCGTAACCTTGGATGGGCTTCTTCGTTCAATTACACCACCATACCCTACGGTACAATCCTGTTAAAAACCACTGACGGAGGCGCCACCTGGTTGAGTCAGCCCTATCCGCAGGAGAACATCTTTATCACCTGCATCCTCTTCAGGGATTCACTCAACGGATGGATGGGCGGTATGCCCCACGCGCTGGTCAGGACTACTGATGGTGGTGTGAACTGGACACAGGCAGCTATTGACACGAGTACGCTGGCTTTTTTTCCGGTACTGAGCATCCAGTTTTACAACGACCAGTATGGTTATGCCAGTGGAGGGATGTTTGACATTGCCGGGGTAACCTGGCACACCTCCGACGGAGGAAATACGTGGTATGCCATTGATCCTGTCCAGGCGCCTGCTGATGAAGTTCATGGGCTTCATATTTTCGACTCCCTGCATGTGTTGGGGGCCGGCGGCGATCCCGATTTTGGGTACGGGGTCGGTTTGATCCGGACAAATGATGGCGGACAGAACTGGAACTACCAGGAACTTACCATCCAGGGTAATGCATATGACATTGATTTCAGAAATGATCATGAAGCCTGGGCCCCGCTTGGTCCACGGCGAAAGCTGATCTACAGTCTTGATGCGGGTGTAACATGGACCGTTGTTCTTACTCCTGATTCTACCGCCATTTATGACATGACCTTTCCCGATTCCCTTCATGGCTTTGCTGTCGGTAGAGATGGAGCCATGTTGAAATACCATCCGCCGGTTATCCCGTCAGTGCAGAATTTTCCGCGGCAAGGGAACGGATACAGGCTCTATCAAAACAAACCCAACCCAGTTCAGGGAGCAACGACCATCAGATTTTCGGTCCCTCCTGCCGGGGAGCATAGAAATCTCCCGACCAATCAGTCGGAAGCGAAAATTCTGTTGAAAGTGTATGATGTTTTAGGAAAGGAAGTTGCCCGTCTGCAACATGAATTCCAACCTCCCGGGGATCATGAATTCGAGTTTGATGCTTCAACCCTGCCGGGAGGAATCTACTTTTACTCGCTTCATTTAGTCACCCGTGGCCAAACCAAAATGGTGGCCGAACCCAGACAGATGATCAAACTGAACTGATTTACGATTGGACGATTTACGATTTCAGATTGAATTGTTTGATTCACGATTTACGATTGATGAGCGCTAATCGTAAATCGTTTAATCGTAAATTAATTCGTCAATCGTAAATCGTCCAATCTGAAATTCAAAAAGTATATCCAAAATTCACCGAAACAAAATAGTCCCTCGGGGTCCCTGCTTCGTAAAAACGTTTGTTGGCTGAGTTGGTATTGGTAAACCCGACATAAATCTCGTTGAAGAGGTTATTTATACCGCCGGATACCATGACGTTGAATTTGCCGGATTTCATGTCTATCCCAACTAAACCATTCAAAAGGTTATACGCCTTTGTTTTATCGGTATTTCCATCGTCAACCCACAGGCCGCTGATACCCTGATAGCTGGCTTTTGTAAATATGTTGAGCTGTTGGGTAATCGGATGTGAGTAAGTTAGCGATATGTACACATTATTTTCAGGGACGCTGGGGACAACATGTCCGGTAAAATCCTTATCTGTTTCAATGAAGTTACCTGATGTGTCAATCACTATTGTCCTGGCTTCATAAGTCAGATACCTGAAGCGGGAAAAGGTATAGGTCAGTGCAAAGGTGAGCCCCTTGTAAATTTCCAGTTGCGCGCCAAGTTCAGCGCCCATCCGGTTGGTAATGGCTGCATTTCTGTAATAAATCTCACCCAGCACTTCATACGGAATAATTTCATTGCTGATGCGAATATTGAACACGGTTGCCTCATATATAAACCTTTTAAAAAAATCCTGATCCCACCTGTACCTGCTACCCTTGATCCCGATTTCAAAATTTTGCGATTCCTGGGGGTTGAGTTCCTGGTTGAACAACGCAGCAGGGTCGGGACTGCCCAGTTCGTTGGCTGCCGGCGCATCAAAACTCCATCCGAATGAGGTGTACAGCGCGATCAACGGCGTCAGTTTGTAATTGAGGGCCAACTTCGGGGTAAATGCTTTGAATGGCCGGTTATCGGTACGGGAGGGGAGTGTTTCTTCGGTTTGGTCATATAGCACATTATCAAATCTCCCGGTTAATAATACGAACATTTTTTTCTTTACTATTTCGAAGTTATCTGATATGTAAAACCCCTTGTTGATAATGTTTTCACTTTCAATCTGCTGTATCTGGTCGCCTTTCTTTCCTTGGATATTTTCGTAATATTCGGTCCTTGCAGGTTGCGAAAATATATCTGCGCCAACTGAAAACTCATTATGCCTGGAGCCGATCATTGACTTATTGATGTACCTTGCGCTGAGTCCCAGCCCATATCTGTTGATGATCCTGTATTCCTTTGAAGTGCGCTCAAAATATTTAATGGTTCCATACGCCGTAACCTCAATTTCATTGTTTAAATCTCCCCCGAAAGTTGCTTCATATCTGATGCCAATCCTCCCCTTTGTCGTGATTCTTTTTTCATCCCGGTCAACGGAACGTTGATCTGCCTGCCTTGGGTTCAATTCGAATTCAGCCCTGGTCAAAGACCCGGGAAGTTTGATAGCACCATCCACAAAATAACCGAGGATGGAAAGTTTTGTATGTGCAGAAGGAGTTGCTACAAGTGCCATGTTCAGGATGTGCCAGTATTCATTGTTATGCTGCCGGTATCCATCGTAGTTGACATAACTGTAGGTGGTAAGCAGCCTGTATTTTTCTGTCTTTACCGCTGCCTTGAACCCGTTTTTATGCAACCCGAACGATCCGAAATGGTTGAACTGAACCACCGATGACCGGTCAAAATCAAGATCGTTGAGGAAATTGGCGACCCCGCCCGGAGCGTTCGTATAAAGTGAAGAGGCATTCCCTTTGACGATTTCAATCCGGCCAATGGAATTAAAATCCAGCGCCTCCAGGCGGGTCTGGCCATCCGGTTCCGATTCGGGAATGTCATCGAGCAATATCCGTATCCCCCTGACCCCCGAATTCGACCTGCTTCCAAAACCCCTGATGGAGAACCTTACGTCATGATCGCCATACCTTGACTGCAGGAACAAACCGGGAACAGATGAGAGCATATCATTGGCGCCTATCTTACGGTCATATTTAAAATTCACGTAATTTAAACGGACCACAGAATATGGAATGTCAATTATTCGTTTTTTAACCCTGGTTGCCGTGATAACGACCTCGTCCAATTCCTGGTACAAAGTATCCGTAGAAATATCTGCCGAATCAAATTTGCTGATTTGCTGAGCGCCAACGATATTATTTCCTGAGAGCAATATTCCTAAAAGCAAGAATACCGGAACTGATGCTATTTTTTTCATTGTTTTTAAATTGGACAATGCTGGTTTATAACGAGTTTGTATAAATTTCATTCTGCCCTACCCGACAATGTAAAATTAAAAAAAATGCAGCTCATATTTGAAAGAAAGAATAATGGACCCCGAAAACTTTATTATCAAATGAGGCAACCATTTTGAAAAAACGGGTCTGATCAAGTAAGAACTTATCAATTGCTGTAATAACATATTTTCCCTCAGGCCATTTCCCCGGTATAAGCGCTTACTGAATTTTGTTCGGTTCCTTTTGGTGAAGATACCATTGGTTCATGAGAACATACCAACCATAACATTCTGATGAGAAAAAGACAATATGATCATGAATTTCAATTTATTGCAATTGTGGAATAATAGTACCTCATTAAACAAATTGTAATTTTATTTTCGTACTTTTGCAACAACCTAAACCAAACCACAAGAACATGAAAAAAATATTTACCCATGCACTAATTCTGATGTTGTGTTGCATCACTTTTGAACTTTCTGCCCAGGTTGGCCTCAACAACGCCAACATCACCTCTTCGGGCAGTGCCATGCTTGATATTTTTTCGACCGATCAGGGGTTGCTGATTCCGCGAATCAGCGCTGTAAGCCGCGATCTTATTCCTTCGCCTGCAACCGGACTTTTGATCTATAATACGACCACAAATCTTTTCAATTATTACAATGGCAGTTTCTGGTATCAGATTGAAGCAACATTTGTTTCAACCACAACCGGAACGATCAGTCCGGGTGGAGGTGTTGCAATTTCCGCGACACCTGGCCAGCAGCCAGATAATTCAGCCATGCTGGATGCAAACGATCCATCCAGGGGTTTTTTAATTACAAGAACAACTCCGGCAGCGATCGCCTCACCGGAGAACGGGTTGATAATTTATGACCAATCGACTGGTCAGTTAAAATATTTTTTCGACAATGAATGGTTCCCCATATGCGCAGTTTCAACCGGGAATTCAGGAACCGGTGGCAGTCAGAACTCCATCGGAGTTGCCATTTCCACCACCGGTGCCAGTCCGGATCCTTCAGCCATCCTTGAAGTGATTTCACCGGATAAGGGGGTGCTCATCCCAAGACTCACCAGCCTTCAGCGTGATGCGATTCTTCCTGTGACCGGCTTGACGATTTTCAATATTTCGACCAAAACTATCGAGTTCTTTAATGGATCTGGATGGTTGAAGATGAATGTAACCATGCCTGCAGAGGTCATTATTAACGCGGATAACCTTTTTGTTTGTGTGGGAACAGTGGTGAATTTTTCGGCGGCCCCGATAAACGGAGGTGACATGCCCTTTTACCAGTGGAAAGTAAACGGGTTCACTGCAAGCGCAGGAACCAATTCAACTTATAACTATTCCCCGAACAACAATGATGTGGTCACCTGTGAAATGACCTCCTCATCTCCCTGTGCCACCGGAAACCCTGCTGTTTCAAACCCGATAACCATAACGGTGAACCCGCTGTTACTGGCCAGTGTTACGATTGATGCAGTTCCTCCGGGGGAAATCTGTGATGGCACTTCGGTCACGTTTACAGCAACTCCTGTTGACGGCGGAACTGCTCCATCCTATCAATGGATGAACGGGACAGGTCCAATCGCCGGGGCAACAAACTCAACTTATACTTCTTCAACATTAACCAGCGGAAATGTGATCTCCGTGGTAATGACCTCTGGTTTTGGAGTTCCATTCAACACAACTGTTGAAGGAATTATTGTTTCTGGTCAATCCCAATATTACAATGCTGAAAATATCATCACAGTTGCCGAAACAAATCCATTCACAATCGAATCCGGCGGCGGTGCGGAATTTGTCGCCGGGTCAAAGATCAGTTTTAAACCCGGTACAACAGTTCAGAGTGGTGGCTATATGCATGGACGCATTTCATCCGCTACCATGCCATGTCTGACCGGTTCACCCGCAACTTCCAACCAGCTTGTCATGACAATAAAACCGCAGCCAGCGGTTGACCCTGTTGGCAATGCAGCTTATTGTCATGGTGCTTCCACCTCGGCCATCACTTTTAGTGGCCCGGTGGCAGGAACAACCTTTGCATGGGTCAATAACACCACATCCATCGGCCTCCCTGCAAACGGAACAGGGAATATCCCTTCGTTCATGGCCACCAACACAGGTACATCGCCGGTTATTGCCACCATCACCGTGACACCCACTGCCAACGGATGTACAGGAACACCATTGATGTTCACCATCACCGTTTACCCGACAACGACCGTTAACCCTGTGAACAATGCAGCCTATTGCAACGGTGCAGCCACTACAGTAATCGACTTTGGCAGCCCGGTGGCAGGAACCACATTTGCATGGGTCAATGATACCCCGTCCATCGGCCTCGCTGCAATCGGATCAGGA
>JAUXWT010000076.1 GCA_030681475.1 Bacteroidales bacterium
AGGGGACTGGTGGACAAGGGGACAGGTGGACAAGGGGACAGGTGGACAAGGGGACTGAGGACTGGGGACTGAGGACTGGGGACTGAGGACTGGGGACTGGGGACAGGCGGGAAGTGTTTTCCGGATCAATATGAGATTCTGAAGGTTTTTCTGTGGTAGGGCGAAATACCATGTTCTGCGACGATGCGACGATGTTGTTTAGACGGGTACCCCTTATTTGTTTTCCAGCAGTAAATCGGGTATTCATGGTGGATACGGAGCATGAATTCATCACGATGGGTTTTTGCCAGAACTGATGCCGCTGCAATTGAAAGATATTTTTCATCACCTTTGACAATGCACTGATGCGGGATCCCGGGAAAGGGTTTAAAACGGTTACCATCGATCAGCAGAAGTTGCGGCTTGTTTGTAAGTTGTTTTACAGCGAGATGCATGGCCAGGATGGAGGCGTTGAGAATGTTGATGTCGTCGATGGTTGTTGCATCAACTTTAGCCACGGCCCAAGCAATGGCATAGGTTTCAATGATCGGACGAAGCCTGTCACGTTGTTTTTCAGTAAGTTGCTTTGAATCGGTAAGGATATTATCCGTGAAATCACGGGGCAGGACAACGGCGGCTGCATACACAGGTCCGGCAAGACATCCGCGACCTGCTTCGTCACATCCTGCCTCCAACAGGTTTTCGCTATAATAACTCAGCAACATATCATTCCTTTCCCTGATCATTGCCGGTACAAAAGTTAATGTATAAACAGGTTGTTCAGTAAAACACTCAGGAAATATACCAGCAGGATTATTTCGGCTACCCGGGTTTTTTTTAAACCGATCAGCGTTCCGGTGATCACCATGGCCAGGGCAGGGATAGCCAGGGCAGGATGATAAATGGCCATTGACTTTGAAAAGACAAAAGAGATCAAAGAGAAAACAAGCGTCCAAAGAATGATGTTTGTTTTAGCCCTGAGTTCAACAGTTTTTTGCGGACCACTGCGGAATAAAACAAAACCCCACAAAGCCATCAGTGTTGTAAATCCGCCAAGAATCCAGAAATCAATGTGAAACGGATTGGGAAATGAGAGGATATTGCCGAAGAACACTGAAATTTCCATGGCTTTACTCATGAATTCATCGTGCCAGAAATACCAGACCGCAAAGTACAGGTAAGGTGTGATCAGGCCTGTGAAAGCAGCCATCCATGCTCTCCAGTTACCCGCGCGGAAAACAAGAAAGCTGATGATCACAAAAAGAAACCAGATGATGAAAGGCAAATAGAACATGCAGGCAATGGCTGTGAAAAATCCAGCGGCAAAGATTTGGTTAAGGTGTTCAGGTTTGTTGTATGAGATAAGCAAATGGTGGATAATCAGAATCATGAATCCAACTGAAATATTAACGGGGTTGAGAGTGAGATGACTTGGCAGGAAACTCATCAGAAGCAGGAATACAAGTGCGGAAAGAGAAGAATTTTTCAGAACCAGTTCATGAAAGCTGAAAATCCGGTTTAGCCAAAAGGATTCTCCCAACACGAGGCAAAAACCAAGAATTGTTGCCAACAGCGGCATTTCGTTAAGCCAATGATGGAGCAGAGAATAAAGCGGAACTGAAACCTCAGGCGCAGGCATGCCTGAGGGTGAGATGAATGCTCTCAACCATAGGAATGCTCCGGTAATCCCAATTACCATGTACTGGATAAAGAAGCTGGATTTAAAAAACCTTATGAACACAGTTGTAAATCAGGGGTTTATGGTTGCTTATAACAATGAGACAAGGTAACAGGGTGACAAGGTGACAAGGTGACAGGGAAACAGGGTTACTTTGTGATATAATTATTATGATAGGTCGAAGCCGATGTCGTTGCGAAATGTTTTACCTTCAAAGTTTATCTTTTCGATATTCTGATATCCTTTGGCAAGCGCCTCCTGCATGGTTACCCCCATTGTTGTAACCGCCATCACCCGCCCGCCGGTGGTTACTAACCGGCCGTTTACATGATCCAGCCCTGTCCCCGCATGAAATATCATACTGTCTGATATTTTTTCTTCGCCGGTAATGTATTTTCCTTTTTCATAAGCGCCGGGATATCCTGCCGACACAAGCATCACAGACGCTGCGAACAGGGGATCGACAGAAATGGTTTCTTTATGAAGTGACTTTCCGGCAACCGCCATAAATAACTGAACCAGGTCATTTTTGAGACGTGGGATTACCGATTCGGTTTCGGGATCGCCCAAACGGCAATTGTACTCGATTACAAAAGGATCCCCGTTGACGTTAATCAGCCCGAAAAAGATAAATCCCGTATATTCAATGCCTTCTGTGAATAGCCCTTGAATAGTAGGAATAATTACGCGTTGTTCCACCTTTTGCATGAATATTTCATCGGCAAACGGAACAGGGGAGATGGAGCCCATTCCTCCGGTATTCAGTCCGGTATCACCGGCTCCGATCTTTTTATAATCTTTGGCTTCAGGAATTAACCGATAGCTTACCCCGTCAGTAAGGATGAATACCGAAAGTTCGGTCCCGGAGAGGAATTCTTCAATCACCACCTTGTTCGTGGCTGCACCAAACCTGGAATCCTGTATCATGTGTGTGAACTCACGGACTGCGTCATCACAGGTTTCACAAATGATGACCCCTTTACCGGAAGCCAGCCCGTCGGCTTTTAATACGAAAGGAGGATTGAGTGTGTGAAGGAAATCGACTCCGTGTTTGATGGTCAACTTATCAAAAGTACGATGTCGTGCAGTGGGAATACCGTGCCTGTTCATGAACTGTTTGGCGAAATCCTTGCTTCCTTCTAGCATGGCGCCCTGTTTTACCGGACCTATCACAGGGATATGCCTGAGGGCGTGGTCGGCCAAAAAGAAATCATGAATGCCGTTAACCAGTGGATCTTCAGGACCTACCACGACCATGTCGATGCGGTGTTTTATTACCGCAAGTCTGATGCTTCCAAAGTCTGTCAAGGTCAAAGATAAATTAGAACCCAATGATGAGGTTCCTGCATTACCTGGGGCAATAAACAAATTTGAAAGCAAAGGACTTTGGGAGAGTTTCCACGCCAATGCATGCTCGCGGCCACCCGAACCAAGCAGGAGAATGTTCATAAATATCAGGATTTAACAGCTTTTTCAATAGATTCCCATAATCTGTCAGCGGTTTGCTGCCAGGAGAACATATCTTTCCGACGGCGGCCGCGAGTGGTAAGTTCTTCACGGATGCTTTCATACTGGTAAGCCTTGTACAGAGCTTCAGCAATTGATTCCGGATTAAATGGATCAACTAAAAGGGCCGCATCGCCTGCAACTTCCGGCATTGAGGTGACATTTGACGTGATTACCGGCACATCGCAACGGAAAGCTTCCACGATGGGAATTCCAAATCCTTCAAAATAAGACACATAGGTAAGTGCAACGGCTGCTCCAAGCACATTGGCGAGTTCAACAACATCAAGGCGTCCGGTAAAAATCACATCATCTGAAAATATCATGCGGTTGAACGCAATGTCGATATCGTTTGTCCACCATTTCTTTGCTCCCACGATCAGCAATTTGACATCTGAGGGGTTGGATTTCTTAAAAAGGTCGAATGCGCGGAAGAGGTTGGCCAGATTTTTACGTGGATGCAGCGATCCGATGAATATGAAATAGGGAAGTCCGTTGCTGTACTCCTCCCTGACCTTTTGCTTTTCCTGCATTGTGAGCGGATGATATGCATCGTTTGCCCCATCGTAAACAACATCAATTTTTTCGGGCGACACATTATATTGCTTTACGATATCTGATTTTGAATATTCCGATACTGTTGCAATCCGAACAGCTTTTGCAGCATACTTTGGAAAATACTGACGGTAATACCGCCGTGTCCAATATGGTATATCCTGGGGGTAATGTTCAAAGTTGAGGTCGTGAAAAACAGCCATTGATTTCACAGGCGTTTTCAGCGAGAGGAATCCATCAGGGGAAAGGAACAGGTCAGGATTGATTCGCTTTAACAACTTTGGGATGGCCATTTCAAACCAGGCATAATATAATACAGGATGACGGGCATGCGGATACTGGATGATCGGAGTAATATTTCCGGCAAAGAGAAAGTCAGGATCAAACTCGCGATCAAAAATAAAAAAGAACTGATGTTCAGGATGTTGAATAGTAATACGTTTCAATGATTCATAGGTGAACCAACCTATCCCTTCGAGTCTGTTCTGAATTAGCAGCCTGGTGTTAACAGCGATGTTCATTAATTTATTTAACTTTGTAGCAAATATCTGAATTTTTTTTGAGTTATTATAAAAAGTTACCGCTCCTGGTAACTTTTATTCTTGGTTCATGCAGCGGAAGTTCCTGACAAACCTGGGGTTACTCCTTCTTTTAAATCTTCTCATAAAACCCGTATGGATTTTTGGGATCGACCTAACCGTACAACGGAGTGTTGGGGTAGGGGATTATGGTTTTTATTTTGTTATCCTGAATTTTTCTTTTCTGTTCAACATCATTCTTGATCTTGGGATCACCAACTTCAACAACCGGAATATTGCCCAACACAATCACCTGCTGAACAAGCATTTTTCTGGTATTCTTGTATTAAAACTTCTGCTTGGACTCACCTATGTCGTCATTGCCTTTATTGTCGCTTTTATTTTAAAATATAATGCGGAACAATTCAGGCTTTTGGGATGGCTTGCCTTGAACCAGTTTCTGCTGTCGTTCATCCTGTATCTGCGATCGAATATTTCGGGATTTATGATGTTTAAAACAGACAGTATGCTCTCTGTTCTGGATCGTTTGCTTATGATCATTATTTGCGGTGCGTTGCTTTGGGGGCACTTCACCACTGCGCCATTCCGCATCGAGTGGTTCGTTTATGCACAAACCGCAGCTTATTCAACCACGGCAGCCATCGCTTTTTTGATCGTGGTGCGGAAAGCCCGTTTCCGTAAACTAAATTGGAACTGGCCGTTTTTCCTGATGATTATGAAGCAGAGCATGCCATTTGCATTGCTGGTGTTATTAATGACATTCTACAATCGACTTGATCCGGTTATGCTGGAATACCTGTTGCCAAAGAAAATTGGCAATGAACAGGTCGGCATTTACGCTTCCGGTTTTCGTTTACTTGATGCCGCAAACATGATCGCCTACCTTTTTGGGGTGCTTCTGGTACCAATCTTTTCGAAAATGATCAAAAAAAACCAGCCTATTGAACATATGCTGAGACTCTCCTTCACCCTGATCATTACGCTTGCCATAATCGTGGGAATAGGGTTGTTTTTTTACAGCCACGAACTAATTCTCTTGTTGTATGAAACACATATCAAAGAATCTACCTCCGTATTCCGGCTGTTGATTCCAGGCTTCATTGCCGTATCTACAACATATATTTTTGGCACTTTGTTAACTGCTAACGGCAACCTTCGCCAACTTAATATTATTGCATTACTTGGGTTATTCATTAACCTGATACTGAATTACCTGCTAATCCCGCGTTTATTGGCAACCGGTTCAGCTATTTCAAGCCTTGTTACGCAATTTACCATGGCCTTTCTGCAGGTGCTTATGGTGCAACGGATTTTTAAATTCAAGGTCAATTACCGTTACCTGTTTACGCTGCTTGTTTTTCTTATCGGAGTTGTTATGATAAATCTTGTTTCAAGAGCTTTCGTCATCCATTGGTCGTTTCTTCCATCAACACTTTCCTGGATTGGTAATTTTACCCTGATGCTGCTTGCCTCGGTAATCCTGGCTGCAATGCTGCGACTCTGGAGTTTTACATCCATGATGAATATTTTACGGGAAGACCGTTGATTATTTAGCTTCTCCCTGTAACCTGCCGTTGATCCTTCCGTATAAATTCCTATCTTTGACACCAATTTTGATATGTCATCTATGGCCAATGAAAATAAAAAAGGTGAAGACTTTGATTCTTCAAATCTCGTAATCTTTATCTACAAATGGCGTAAACCTTTATTCATTGTTTTGGTTGTTGCAATATTGGGTTCATGGTTTTTTTCCTCCCCATGGTTTATAACGCCTAAATTCAAATCAACCGTTATCATGTTTCCAGCCAGCAGCAGTTCGATTTCCAAATCACTGCTCCACGAACAGTCGGTTAAAGGGCAGGATATTACCGCACTGGGAGAGGATGATCAGGCAGAACAACTTCTTCAAATACTGAATTCAAATAAGATCCGCGACCGGATAATGAGAGAGTTCAACCTCATGCGTCACTATGACATCGACAGTACATCTGATATAAAGTATTCAGATCTTTTTAAGGAATATGATAATAACATCTCCTTTCGACGGACGGAGTTCATGGCAGTGCAAATTACAGTGTACGATAAAGACCCTGAAATAGCCGCAAATATCGCCAATACGATCGCTTCCCTGCTTGACTCGGCAAAAAATGACATGATGCGACAACGATCTGTCAAGGGTTTCAAAATTGTTGAAGCTGAATTCAACCTGATGAAGGCTGAAAAGGATAAAATTGTAGATTCACTGATCACCCTTGGCAGCCTGGGAGTGAACGATGTTGAATACCAATCGCAGGTTCTTAACCAACAGTTTGCAATTTCCATCATGAATGGAAACAAGGTCGCACAGGCCGCCCTCCAGAAAAAACTTGATATCTTAGGCAAATATGGAGGAATATATATGTCGCTCAAAAATTCACTTGAGTTTAAAACAGAACAACTGATCCTGCTTGAAACCAAGTTGAAACAAGCAAAAGTTGATGCAGAGGAAAACCTTCCGCAGAAATTCATTGTGAGTGATGCTTTTATGGCAGAACGCAAATCCTATCCCATTCGTTGGCTTATCATACTTGTTTCGACCATTGCCGCACTTTTTATGTCGATCATTGTGATCATGGTTATGGAAAAAATATCAGACTACAATTCACATAAGAAATTTCAGATAGGGCAATCATAAAATAAAATCCAAAACATGGACAGTTTTTTCAACAGTAAAAACATTATCGACATTGTGCTGAAATGGAAATTGCAGCTTGTTGTTGTGGTTATCGCTGCGGTATTGCTTTCTGCATTCTTTTCAAGTCCGATATTTATCACGCCACTGTATAAATCAACATGCTTATTGTATCCGTCCAATATATCGCCCTATTCCGATGAAAGTGAAACGGAGCAGAGTGTTCAAATTTTTCAGTCGAGGGATATTCGCGATTCTTTGGTGAAAAAGTTCAACCTGGCGAAGCATTGGGGCATTGATTCAGCCTATACACATTTTGAGAGTACGCTTGTATGGGAATACAGTCAACGGGTCCGGATTAATAAAACTCCTTTCGAAGCTGTTGAAATTGAGATACTTGATCAGGATCCAATCATGGCCCGCGACCTGATCACCGCAATGCTGGATGCCTATAACAAAAAGATCAGGGCGATGCACAAAGAGAAGTTCGGCGAGGTTGTTGGCAATTATAATTTTATCATGGGGGTGAAGAGAAATTACCTGGATTCCTTAAAATCCAGGGCACAAGAGTTGGGAATTAAATATGGGATCCTCGAATACCAGTCCCAAACACGGGAAGTTATGCGGGCCTACCTCAGTACCGGTGGTGGTTCTGTTCGTTCGGCTGAGGCCAAAGCCATGAAGAAAGATCTGGAGGAGAAGGGGAGTGAAATGCAACTGCTATCAGAGATGATGCGTTCTGAATCGGATGCTTTCAGTACCATGAAGATGGATGCTGACCGTGCCCTGCTCGATTATAACCGCAATTATACCTATGTGAATGTGCTCAGCAAACCATTTGTAGCAGATAAAAAAGCTTACCCAATACGCTGGCTCATCGTGGTATTCAGCACCATGGCCGCTTTTTTCATGGCCACCCTGATTATTGGAATGATTGAACGAGGCAAACTCCGTGGCCTTTCAACAGAGAGCAATGAAGGATAAAATTGCTGAAATACAGAGTTATATAACAGGCAGCAACCAGAAGATCACAATCCTTTATCTGCTTAGCACGATTTTCATCGGGTTAAACTGCTATCTGATATACCGTGATATATATTGGTTGCTGTTTCTACCTCTGTTCCTGGTGATTCTGTATCTCTATTTTTATTCCCTCGACAAGGTTTTGTTACTGATTACCGCCGTAACCCCGGTTGCTGTCAACATCACCCAGTTTGAATTCAATATCGGCGTTTCAATTCCTTCAGAACCCATGATGCTGGGTGTACTGATGCTCTTTATCATCAAATTGTTTTACAGCAGTCAGGTCGATCGCAGGATATGGAATCACCCGATTACGATCATCATCGGGCTTCAGCTACTTTGGATGCTTGTTACCAGTATAACAAGCGACATGCCACTGGTATCTTTTAAACACCTCCTTGCACGATTATGGTTTGTTGTCCCGTTCTACCTCCTTGGTATCCAGCTTTTTAAAAATCGTTTGAATATCAGACGGTTCATTTGGTTTTATACAGTCCCCCTTCTCGGGGTCATTGCATATACAACATATAATCACTCCTTATGGGGGTTTGATGAGCAGGCAGGCCATTGGGTGATGGAGCCTTTTTACAACGATCATACGGCATATGGTGTCATAATCGCCCTTTTTATTCCCATGTTTTTCGGGTTTACCGTTTCAAAAACATATTCATCAGCCATGCGTGTAAGCTCATTTCTGGTGCTGCTTGTGTTGGTGGTGGCGCTTGTGCTTTCATACAGCCGTGCAGCCTGGATCAGCCTTGCTTTTGCTTTTGGCGTATTACTGATTGTTCTTTTCAGGATTAAATTCAAATGGATACTCTTTGTTTCAGTTATTTTTGGGGTCCTCTTTTATGTTTTTTCGTTTGAAATACTTGACAGACTTGAGAAGAACAGGCAGGGACCTTCAGCTAATTTTGCAGAACACCTTCGATCGATTTCAAATATTTCGACAAATAGTTCCAACCTGGAGCGGATCAACCGATGGCAATCAGCTTTACGGATGTTTGAAGACAGACCAGTATTTGGTTATGGTCCTGGAACATACCAGTTTGAATATGCCCCATTCCAACGTGCAAAAGAGAAAACATTGATCAGCACCAATACAGGCGACAAGGGCAATGCACACAGCGAGTACATTGGGCCACTGGCTGAGCAGGGATTGCCAGGGATGTTGATCGTATTGTTGCTTGTGGGTTCTTTTATTGTGGTATCCATGCGAATTTACCGGCGATCAACCGATCCGGAAGTGAAAATGCTGTCGCTGTCGCTTATGCTTGCCTTGTTGACCTATTTTATGCACGGAACCATGAATAATTTCCTCGATACAGATAAAGCATCCGTACCCGTTTGGGGTTTTATGGCCGCAATTGTTGCCCTGGAAATTTTTTCGAAAAACAGTGAGATGGTGATCAGCGGGCAGTCAGCCTTAAATAATGCGCCGCAAGGTGTCGAATCTTAGGATTGGGATGTCATTTTATCTTCAGTTTGTTCAGAATATCTGGCAACATTTTTAATGCAGCAACTTCCCGCCATTTTTTCCGTGCTTCACCCACCGGCATACCCCAATAGGTTTTCCCACCTTCAAGTGATTTTTCCGTACCGGAACCGGCAAGGATTACTGCCCCTTTACCGATTACGATGTCCTTGTTGATTAGTACGTTGGCCCATAAAATAACATCATCTTCAATTCTGGTTACGCCGGCAATGGCGCAAAATGCTCCAATCAGGCAGTTTCTACCGATATAGGTGTCATGACCAACCTGAACATGATTGTCAAACTTGGTACCCCTCGAAATAATTGTATCTCCGGAAACTCCTTTGTCAATGCTTGTCAAGGCGCCAATCTCGACATCATCCTCAATGACCACACGGCCACAGGATTCCAGTTTTTTGTAACCTTCCGGGCGTTTTTGAAAATAATAGGCGTCAGAACCTATCACTGCGTTGGAATGGATGATCACATGATTTCCGATCACTGAATGGTCATAAATACTGGCATTGGCATGAATAATGCAGTTCTTGCCGATTTTTACATGGTTTCCGATAAAAGCGCCGGGTTGTATCACGGTTCCTTCACCAATTTCAGCGCTTGCGCTGACCGAGGCAACGGCTTTTTCAAATGGCCGAAAATGCATGGCCAATGAAACATAATCGTCGAAGGGCTTGTTGCTGATCAACAGCGTTTTTCCTATCGGACACACGACTTCCTTGTTGATCAGGATGGTCGTAGCATTCGAATTCAGCGCTTTTGCATAATATTTCGGATGATCCACAAAGGTCAGGTCACCTGCTCTTACCATGTGAATCTCATTCATCCCGGCAACTGAAAAATCAGGATCGCCAACCGGTTTCGCGTCGATCATGCTTGCAAGTTCAGCAAGTCTTATTGGTTTCGGAAAATCCATTTAATTCGTAACTTGTAATTTGTCATTTGTCATTCGCATTAAACTTTTACCCGCTCTGAATATCCACCGGTCCTGGTATCAACTTTAATGGTTTCACCTTCGCCGATGAATAGTGGAACCTTAACAATGGCTCCGGTCTCAACCGTACTGTCCTTCAGGGTGTTGGTTGCGGTATTGCCACGCATACCCGGTTCGGTATAGGTGATTTTAAGTATAACGAAGGGAGGTAGTTCACAGGTAAGCGCGGTTTCAGTATCAACATGAAACAGTATTTCAACCTCCTGACCCTCTTTTAAGAACTGTGGGGCATTGATAAGAGATTCGGGGATATAGATTTGCTCAAACGTCTCGGTATGCATAAAATGGTAGTCGGTGTTCTCCTTGAACAGATATTGGTATTTTCTGCGTTCCACCCTTGCTACCTCAAGTTTGGCGCCTGAATCGAAAGTATTGGCGATTACGCGGCCATGTTTCAGACTTTTTAACTTGGTGCGGATGAACGCCGGTCCTTTCCCGGGTTTCACATGCTGAAATTCAACAATGCTGTAGAGGTCATTGTTGTATTCGATGACCAAACCATTTCTGATATCTGCTGTTGTAGCCATAATAATTTTTTGATAGTTGTTGTAAAAAGGGCTGCAAAAATAGTTAAAATTCCTGGAATAAATGTGTTATTTTTGCGGCAGCATTGAAAAAGATGGTCTGCACCGACTGATGAAACAACTCCTGAAACGACTCCTGACCCTGCTCCATATCACGGTGACCCGTAACCAGAAATACGATGCCTATTCAAAAAGAATTATCAGGCGAAGCCTGAAGCCATATTCAAATTGCATTGATATAGGCTGTCACAAAGGGGAGATCCTCGACCTGATGATCAAATGGGCGCCCCATGGAAGGAAAATCGGGTTTGAACCAATCCCTGAACTTTATCACCTGCTAGCCAGCAAATATTCCACAGATCCCAATGTTACCATTCGCCCGATTGCGTTATATGATCAAACGGGAACAACAACATTCCAGCATGTACTGAGTGCGCCTGCCTACAGTGGGATCAAGATACGTAAATATGACGGCAAGCATGTCAACATCGAACAGATCACGGTGGATACAGCGCTTCTTGACGATGTTATTCCTGACGATCTGCCTGTTGATTTTATTAAGGTTGATGTGGAAGGAGCCGAGTTCAGGGTGTTGAAGGGCGCGATCAATACCCTGCGCCGTTGTAAACCCGTTATTATTTTTGAATTTGGTTTGGGCGCCGCTGATTTTTATAATTCCAAACCGAATGAGTTGCATCAGTTCATTACCCGGGATTGTAAAATGAAAATATCAACCCTCAGGAGTTTTCTTGACCACACGCCTGCCCTGTCCGAATCACAGTTCATCGAATTATTTGAACAGGGAAGTGAGTATTACTTCGTAGGGCACCCGGCTACTTAAAATCTTCTATCTGCAAACTCTTGATTGCAAAAGCCGACTCTGTTTGATGCAGGTTTGAGCAGATGATCACCGTGCGGTTGGTCCCGAATTTACCAAGCAGTTCAAGATACCAGTCAATGCCCGTTTTATCGAGATTCATCGTGGGTTCATCGAGCAGCAGTAAAGGCACATCACTTAAAATTGCAAGGATCAGTTTTACACGCTGCTTCATGCCGGATGAAAACTTTCGGATCTGTTTATTCTTCATTGCCGGAAATCCGAGCAAATCGGTAAGCGATGCCATATCATGGCCGGGCAGATAACGTTTAAAAGAAAAGTGGAATTCAAGCATCTCTTTCAGCGTGAAATCTTCAATAAGTTCGAGGTAAGGGGCAACCATAGTCAGATGTTGGAAAATCTCATCCCCGGAGATGTTTTTTTTATCCAGGGTATAAGAAACTTTACCTGCTGTAGGATGAAGATTCCCCGCAATGACTTGCAGGAGGGTTGATTTACCTGAACCATTGCGACCC
Source organism: Bacteroidales bacterium (assembly GCA_030681475.1). Lineage (GTDB taxonomy): Bacteria > Bacteroidota > Bacteroidia > Bacteroidales > FEN-979 > CAIVAT01. Next base: position 12,312 of record JAUXWT010000076.1, read on the forward strand.
AGGATAACAGATGCCGTATGTTCTTCAAATTCAAATGAAACATTCCGGAAGATCCACTCCGTATTGAATTTCTTCCCGATCTGTTCAAGTTGAATTTTCATCAATCAGATACTATTTCTCCCGCATTTTGGAATAGCCTTTCATAATTCCACGACTTGAATTGGCAATAAATGACAGGATTTCATCACGTTCACGCGTGGCTTCCACTTTGGCTTCAATTATTTCCACAGCTTGTGAAACATTATACCCCTTGATAAAAATAATCCGGTAGATTTCCTGGATCTTATTGATCACCTCCGGACTAAATCCCCTTCGGCGCAGACCAATGGAGTTGACCCCAACATAAGACAGAGGGTCCCTTGCTGCTTTTGTATAGGGAGGAACGTCTTTTCCTACCCCCGTTCCACCAGCGATGATGGAATGTGTCCCGATATGGCAAAATTGATGCACGGGCACCATCCCCCCGATAATAGCCCAATCGTCAACTATGCAATGTCCGGCAAGCATGGCGGCATTGGCCATGATAACATTGCTGCCGACAACACAATCATGGGCAATATGCACATAGGCCATTAATAAAGTATTGTCGCCAACCACTGTCTCATAACTGGCTTTTGTGCCCCGGTTTATTGTTGCGAATTCACGGATGATGACATTGTTACCTATTTTTACAATGGTCTCCTCGCCGGCAAATTTCATATCCTGGGGAATTGCCGAGATGACAGCTCCTGGGAATATCTTGCAATTCTTTCCGATGCGGGCGCCTTCCATGATCGTCACGTTTGAACCGATCCAGGTACCTTCTTCGATGATTACGTTCTTATCGATCGAAACGAAGGGTTCAATGACCACATTGGCAGCCACTTTAGCCTGTGGGTTTACATATGCTAAGGGTTGATTCATGGTGCGTTTTATTTACGTTGAAGTTGCGCCATCATCTCGGCTTCCACCACAACCTTGTTGCCGACATAGGCTACACCTTTCATGCAGATTAAACCACGACGCATCGGACCGTTGAATTGGCAGAAAAACACCAGCGTATCGCCGGGTACTACCTTGTGCCGGAATTTAACGTTGTCGATCTTAACAAAAAGGGTGATATAATTCTGAGGATCTTCCAGGGTGCTCAGGGCGAGGATTCCGCCATTTTGTGCCAGCGCTTCGATCATGAGCACACCCGGCATAACTGGTTCATCGGGGAAATGACCCACGAAAAATGCTTCCGTTATCGTGACATTTTTCACGCCCACTACATAATCTGTCCCCATTTCAATGATCTTGTCAAGGAAAAGGAACGGAGGACGGTGTGGCAGAATGTTCTTTATCTGGTTAATGTTGTATATTGGTGGTTTATTGGGATCGAAGACGGGCACATTCTCTGATTGGCGCTCCTTTTTCATTTGTTTCTTGATCATTTTCGCGAACTGCACGTTGGAATAGTGGCCAGGACGGGTCGCAATGATGTGTCCCTTAATAGGCATCCCTACGAGCGCAAGGTCGCCTATGACGTCGAGCAGTTTGTGACGGGCGGGTTCATTGGGGTATTGCAACTCAAGGTTGTTCAGAATCCCTTCCTGTAGTACTTCAACTTTGGGTTTGTTAAAAAGATGTGCCAGATGATCCAATTCTGTTCGCGACATTTCACGGTCAACAAATACGATGGCATTACTGAGGTCACCGCCTTTGATCAGGTTGTTGTTCAGCAGATATTCGAGTTCGTGTAGAAAAACGAAGGTGCGACAAGATGAAAACTCTTGTTCAAACTGGCTGAGGCTGTTCAGGGTCGCATTTTGCGACTGTAACACTTTCGATTCATAATCGATCATTACCGAAACCCGGAATTGGTTTGACGGGATGGCGATCATCTCCACCTTTTTTTCAGGATTAACGTAAGTGATGTTTGAGGTAACTTCAAAATATTGACGAAGCGCTTTTTGTTCAACAATACCGACCGATAGAAGCGCCTCAACGTAATATTTCGAACTACCGTCCAGGATAGGTGTCTCAGACTGGTTGAGCTCAACGATGGCGTTATCAATTTCCAACCCGGCGAGCGCCGCCAGAACATGTTCAACGGTATCAATGCGTATGCCATCCTGTTCTATGCTGGTTCCGCGGCTGGTGTCAACCACATGATCAACATCGGCATCTACCATTGTTTCCGATGTGAGGTCGACCCGGCGAAACTTATAGCCATAATTTTCAGGTGCTGGCTTAAAGGTGATCAGTACTTCATTTCCTGTATGCAATCCCACTCCGGTGATTGATACAGGAGCCTTAAGGGTTCTCTGTTTTTCACTCATTTGATTTCTTCAGTTGTTTTTCCATGTTATTTACCTTTCTGACAATTTGGTCAAGGTTGCGCCAATGTATAAAATTACGCCGTGCCTTGCCGATTTCAATTGCCGGAGCGCCAAGCACTATAGCTCCTTTTTTTGTTATGCTTGCCTCGATGCCTGACCCTGCCCCGATTTTCACTTCATCGGCGATGGTGATGTGTCCGATAATACCAACCTGCCCGCCAATCATGCAATTTTTTCCGATCTTGGTTGACCCGCTGATTCCGGTTTGGGCCGCAATGACTGTATTTTCCCCGATTTCCACGTTGTGTCCAACCTGGATCAGGTTATCCAGTTTTACCCCTTTTCTGATAATCGTAGCGCCAAGGGTAGCCCTGTCGATGGTCGTGTTGGAACCTATTTCCACATGGTCTTCGAGGATTACGTTCCCCAGTTGTGGAATTTTCTTATAGTTGCTGCTTGCCAATGGTGCAAAACCGAAGCCATCGGAACCAACAACAACACCAGAATGCAGTGTACAATGTTTTCCGATCATACAATCGTGATATACTTTTACCCCCGGGTATAAGGTAGAATTTTCTCCGATGGCAACATTGTTGCCAAGGAATACCTGTGGATGAATCACTACATTCTTTCCGATCTCTACATTTTTTCCGATAACGGTAAAGTCGCCAATGGATACGTTTTCGCCCAGTCCGGCTGTTGGGTCTATCACTGCATGACCGGATATTCCTGTATTGCCTTTCTGCGACTGGTCGAACAATTCAAGCAGGGTGGCAAAGGAGGAGTAAGCATCAGCAACACGGATCAATGTGCCGGTAACAGGCTGTGTGGCAATAAAATCCTGGTTTACCACGATGACAGATGCCGCAGTAGTATATATATAAGGGGTATATTTCGGATTGGCCAGGAAAGTCAAAGTTCCCGGTTTCCCATCATCAATTTTTGAGAAGTTAAAAACCTTTTCCTCCGGGTTTCCTTCAATGGTACCTTTAAGAAATCCGGCAATCTGGGCTGCGGTGAATTCCATGAATTGATTTCGTGAATGTCCGTTGGGTTAAAAGTGCCGCAAGTTACAAAATTTCCTTGGGATAGCAAAGCAGGTATTTACTTACCGTGGTTGGCATAACAGCATTGTTGAGTTGTTCCGAAGCCTGGGAAATGTCAACAAGCTCATTCGTATTGCTTTTGATCATGATACGTTCGTGGCGTGGATCGTAAGCCTTGTTCTCCACCTTTTCGCTGGTAAAATAATAGCCGATCTCATCCGGGGACAGGTTGTATTTTTCAAGTGTTTTCTGTCTTATCATCCCGGCATAATCATGGTTGAAAGGAGAGGTTTGCATCTCAACCCTGAAAAGTTGGCGGTTGATCAGTTTTTTGCAAAGGTCAGACAAAATCGGATCCGCGTGCATGGTCCAGACCTTAATGGATGCGAATACGTCAAAATCATCGAGTTGAGAAAAGAGGTCGAGGAATTTAGGATCGGTTTCAAAATCTTGCCGGGTGGGATTATGGCGAAGAAATAGATCAAATGCAGGGGTGGCAAACAAGGGATCTCCGTTTTCGGCAACGAATTTCGCACGCCGCAGCAGATTTACAAGCAATTGGTCGGCAGCAATCACGGTTTTATGAAGATATACCTGCCAATACATCAGTCGACGGGAAATCAGAAACTTCTCGATGGAATAAATCCCTTTATCTTCAACGACCAATTCATCATCGCTGACAGTAAGCATTTTGATAATCCGGGCATAACTGATAACCCCTTCTGCCACCCCTGTGAAAAAACTGTCCCGTGCAAGGTAGTCCAGCCTGTCCATATCGAGTTGGCTCGAAACCAGTTGATGCAGAAATTTTCTTGGATAAGTATCGTTAAAGATTGAAACGGCCATATCCAACTCGCCACCGAACTGCTTGTTAAGTTCAATCAGGAAAAGTCTGGACAGATCTTCATGGTCCAGGTCCTTTACAATGGCCAACTCAAGGGTATGCGAAAATGGCCCATGACCAATATCATGCAACAGGATGGCAATGTTCAGCCCCCTTTCCTCTTCAATGCTTATTTCAATGCCTTTCAACCGCAGCACGTCAATTGCCAACCCCATCAGATGCATTGCGCCCAGTGCATGCTGAAACCGGGTGTGCTGGGCAGATGGGTAGGTGTAGTGTGTGAGGCCGAGCTGCAGGATCCTGCGTAGCCGCTGAACATATGGATGCTCAATGATATCGAAAATCAAAGCATCCGGAATGGTAATAAATCCATATACAGGATCGTTGATTATCTTTTGCTTATTGGTGGTGTGCAAAATCGTCTGAATTTGTTAAAGAAAAATAAAACAGTCCCGTTAACACAATAAAAACAAACTTACGACATTTATTAAAGCAAAGATACGTTATGGACAAGATCACTATTTTATGGGTTGATGATGAAATTGACCTTTTGAAACCGCATATTATTTTTTTGAAAGAGAAAGGCTACGATGTTTCAACGATAAACAATGGACACGATGCCATTGAAATGATAAGGAGCAAGCAATTTGATATTGTTTTCCTTGATGAACAGATGCCAGGCCTGTCGGGAATTGAAACGCTGATGAGGATCAAGGAGATCGTTCCCTCCCTGCCTGTGGTGATGATCACTAAAAGCGAGGAGGAGAGTATCATGGAGGATGCGATCGGATCAAGTATAGCCGACTACCTGATCAAGCCGGTAAAACCAAACCAGATCCTTTTATGTCTGAAGAAAAACCTGGAGAATAAAAAGCTGGTGAGTGAAAAAACCACGCATCAGTACCAGCAGGAATTCAGGAGTATCGGTATGGAAATCAGCAACCGTTTGAACTTTGAAGAGTGGACGGAAATTTATAAAAAGCTGACATATTGGGAATTAAAACTAGGTCAGTTGATGGATGACGGGATGAATCAGGTACTCAAAATGCAAAAAGATGAAGCGAACCAGGTCTTTTGCAAATTCATTGAGCGGAACTACGTGGAATGGATAAATGGTAAAGGCCAGGACAGGCCTGTTCAATCCCATACCCTGATCAAGGATAAGGTATTTCCATTGATGGACGACAACAAGCCGTTATTTGTCATCCTGATCGATAACCTCCGTTTTGACCAGTGGAAAGTATTGCAGCCCATACTTGAAGATTATTTCCGCGTTGAAAAGGAGGAGATCTATTTCAGTATCCTTCCTACGGTGACACAATATGCCAGAAATGCGCTTTTTGGCGGCCTCCTTCCAACCGAGATCGAGAAAAAATATCCTAAATTATGGATCAATGAAGACGAGGAGGGTCCAAAAAATAATTTTGAAAGCGAGTTGCTGGGTGAACTTCTGAAGCGTTATGGCCGCGATGTTAAATATTCCTATTACAAGGTGCTGAATCAAACCTATGGTAAAAAACTGGTCGAGCTGATGCCCAACCTGATGGTCAACAAACTCAACTTCATCGTTTACAATTTCGTTGACATGTTATCACATGCCCGAACCGAGATGGAGATCATACGCGAACTTGCCGATGATGAAAAGGCCTACCGTTCACTTACGGTGAGTTGGTTTCAACACTCCCCGCTGATCGATATCATGAAATACCTCGGCGGTAAGGATGTGAATGTGGCAATTACAACCGACCATGGATCGATCAGGGTCGATAGTCCCGTGAAGATCCTGGGCGACCGCAACACCAATACCAATCTGCGCTATAAGACCGGAAGAGCTTTAAAATACGAAAGTAATGATGTATTTGAAGTACGCAACCCGGCAGATATTTTCCTGCCAAAAACCTCGGTCAATTCGTCATATGTTTTCTGCCGCAGCAACGATTTCTTTGCTTACCCCAACAACTACAATTATTACGTGAATTACTACAAAAATACATTTCAGCATGGCGGAATTTCGATGGAAGAGGTGATGATCCCTTTTGTGACGCTAAAGCCTAAATGACGGGGATTGAGGGATAGATGTAACTGGGTGACAGGGTGACAGGGTATGAAAAACTTGAAATCAAAACGTTTGTAATTATTCAAAAATTGCTGATTATTGTTAAAACAGAGGCGGAACTGCCGCAGATTGCAAAGGAGTTGATCGCTGAATACCCTGCCGCAAGGATATTTGCTTTTTACGGGAGTTTGGGGGCTGGAAAAACGACCTTCATCAAAGCCATATGTAACGAGCTTGGTGTAAGAGATATCGTGCAGAGTCCAACTTTTTCAATTATCAATGAGTATAAAACCGAAGCAGGGGATTCTATTTATCATTTCGATTTTTACCGGATCAGAAATATCACCGAAGTTTTTGACATCGGATATGAAGATTACCTGTACTCAGGATGTTACTGTTTTATTGAATGGCCCGAACTGATAGAATCGTTGCTGCCTGCGGGTGCTGTTCCTGTCCGAATTTCAGGGACTAATGAACGGATGATCGAATTCTGAGACCGCCTCCCTGTTGCTTTTTCTGGCTTTTTTATTGAGGATATCAATGTTGTAATCTTCAAAAATGATTGCAATGGCAACTTTTGATAACAGGGTAAACAGTAAAAACCCGGCTGAAAAGATCATGGCTGCCGTCCTGATTTCAGTCATGGAGGGTGTGTAAACATAAATCTGTCCCAGCACGTCGGGGGTAAAACCGGGAATGATCAGCGCAATTCCCTTTTCAACATAAACGCTGGCATAGATAAGGACAGTTCCGATATTCAGGGTAATGAAATTTTTCCTGGTCTGAGGGAACAGAAAGAGGACAAATGCAATAAAACCCATGATAATTGACGACCAGCTGTAAACCACAATTTCATGGTTGTCACCTATGCCGAAAAGTAAATATTGCCAATACAGAATATGCTCGGTTCCGGAATAGAACTCTTTAAATAGTTCAGCAACCGAAAAAAACAGGTAAATGAACATTGCATACACCATAAGTTCTGCAATTCTCCATATGGCTTCATCTTTTATTTCAAATTTGGTTGTTTTCCGGAGTATTTGAAAGAGGATCAGAAGAATAGCCGGACCCGAACAAAATGCGGATGCTAAAAATCTTGGAGCGAGCAACGCGCTGTTCCAGAATATGCGTGCCGGCAGAGCGTTGTAAAGAAATGCCGTTACCGTATGAATTGCTACAGCCATGGGAATGCTGAACAAAACAAGTGGCAGTACGATTGATTTGTTATACTCCTTTTTATAAAAGATGCAGTATAGCAAATATGTTACAACAAATAAATTAATCAGTAAATAAATGCTGAGAACAAAAAAATCCCAGGAAAGCATCGACGAGGGGAAGTTCATTGTGCCAACAATGGGGAGCATATGCCAGAATCTGACTGGATTTCCAATATCCACAACAATAAATGAAATACACATAATTACGGCACAAACGGCTAACAATTCTCCGAAGATCACAATCTCCTTGATGGGTTTCCAATTATAAATATAAGCGGGGATAACTAACATGATTGCTGCTGCTGCAACTCCTACAAGAAAGGTGAAATTTCCGATATAAAAAGCCCATGATACGGAATCCCGCATATGAGTCCGAATCAATCCGTCGCGTAACTGATCATAATAACCAAAACCGCCCCAAAGAATTAATAATAATAAAAAAATCAGCCAGGCATAATATACGTTGCTTCCGTGAAGCATTATTTTTACGCTGCCTCTTATAAAACGGATAAAATTCATAGCAAATTTTGTTAATTTATAAGGCTGGTCACGAGAATGTATTGATTCAATGTTTTAATCAGATGCCGAAGAAATAGTAAAATTTTGGTTGTGTATTCAATTCCTGTTTTAAAACAAGGACCCGTTTGTTTTCCAGGATATATCTGATTTCGCTCTCAGGGTCTAAAAGATTCCCAAATTTTCTGGCTCCAACAGGGCAGATTTCCACACACGACGGGTATTTTCCCTCCCGTACCCTTTGTATACAAAATGTGCATTTTTCTACTACTCCCTTCATTCTTGGCCGGTTACCCAAATAATGCATCTCCGTGTTTATTTCTTCCACCGGAATAGTGGGCTCACCCCAATTGAAATGCCGTGCTCCGTATGGGCAGGCGGCCATGCAATATCTGCATCCGATACACCAGTTGTAATCAACAACAACAATCCCGTCAGGCTCCTGCCAGGTGGCTTTAACAGGACACACTGTGGTACATTGCGGGTTGCTGCATTGCTGGCAGGCGACCGGAAGATAAAAATGTCCTTCTGATGGAACCTTTTCCGGATTATACTGGGACGTTGAATGAGCAAAATCAATCCCTTTCTCTTTCTCCATTTGAAGCACGTCAATCCAGTGAACCTGTGGTTCGCGTGATTGGTTGTTTTCCTTTACACATGCGTAAACACATCTTCTGCAACCAACGCACCTGGCAAGGTCTAAGGCATATCCAAATAACGTTCCTTCTAATGCAGGCTTATCAGAAACGTTGAACTCCTTTCCGTACTTTTTTTTGTAATCAATGGCTAAATTCTTTATTATTTTATTTTTCTCCTTCTTCGATAAAGTCCTGAAGTTTTGCTGAAGAAACTCTTCAAGCGCTTTCATGTCACAACCCGAAAGTGCCAGTGTGGCAAACGATGCAAGTGCAATGTTTTTCAGAAATGACCTTCTTGAATTTTCATTTTTCATGGTGCGGAATGGTCAACACAAAGTTATTTTATATCTTCTTGTCTGACTGGCGGCGGTTCCGGTGTTATTTCTTTAAATTTTGGAGCGTGTGGATCATGACAGTGAACGCAAAGCAGATATTCTTTTTTCCCATTCCAGAAACCGGTTCTTTTTCCATGGACCCCGACTTTCCAGTCTCTGAGTTTTTCTCCATGGCACTGGCCGCATAGCTTATATGATTCCTTAAAATCCAGTAATTTTCCACTGGCAAGTCTTAGAGAATCTCTGCTTTTCAGATCATGGCAATCAAGACACCAGCGGTTTTCACTATCATGATTAAAAATTGCTGAAATATCATCATGCCATTCGACCAACTCTCTTTTTTCAGGTTTTGGCGCAAAATTAGCATGGCAATCAGTGCAGGGATAGATACCATATGAAAAGGGTGGTGCATCGACTGCAAACTCAGTTACTTTCTCGGTTTTTTTATTTTTAGCCTGTTTCTGAGATACCCCGTGAAATTTAATTTCGTCGGTTGCCTTATTGTTACAGCTAAGCGCCAGTATAACACAAAGTATAAGCAAGATGGTAAGTCTGTGTATATTTTTGAACTTTCTGATTTCCATAATGATACTTGATGTTATTTTCTCCGGATCTTTTTTGTAAAATAGAGGGAGGCTCCAAGTGATATGGCAGCAAGGAAAAGAAAAGCCAGTACCCGGTAACCTGTGTCAAGATGTGAGAAGTCAACAAAGAAAAGGTAAAACCCGGTTACCAGAACCGTCGCAATGGCCATCCACCGGTATTTTATAAGTTTCAGGATCAGGCTAAGAATAAAATAAAAAACAGCAGCTCCTGTCCAGGATAATGTAACATATTGACTTGGAACCAAATGATAGAGTGTAAACAACATGATAAAAAACAGGGCGATCATATATATGTTCCTGATCATCTCCGTTTTAAGTGTAAGCCGGTTCTTTTTCCAGTTGATAACGCGTGCACTGATGAATGATGTGATGACAAAGGCAATGTTTACTTTATCCACCGGTGGATAAAATGCCACATAAAAAACGATGATGACAATGAACAGCATTGTATTCATCACCACGATTATTTTTGACCGGAACCATAAAGCCCAGGAAACCACAAGGAGACTTTGAAGCGCCAACAACCAGAGTGCATCGGGAAGTTTCGAATAGCCGTAAACTGCCAAACTCAATGCCATGAAACTGTATATGGCATAAAACGCCGGATCAAATACCCTGCTTGTCCTGTATTTCAGGAATATAGAATAGAACAGGCATACCGCAAAGATCGCGGTAAATATCCAGATATAACTGTCGGCATAATAGGAAGCTACCACAAATAGCAGAACGATAGAAAAACTCATGCCATTGATCAGGATAGTGGCAGGATATATTCCATCGGGGAAATTACCACGCTGTTTTACCAACGGAACGATTGAGAAGATTGTTCCATAGATAAAAAGACTTAGCAGGTTGAAGGGATGCGTAGCAAATGCGCCTACCGGATTTCCCATGACAGGGTTATTAAGTAACCAGATACCCTGCGAAATATAAACAAAGATCAGTGTTGCGAGCATTAATCTCCACCAACTATACTTAATGAACAGGAACATGGAGAATCCTGCGGTAAGCATGATCAAAGGCAGGCTGACCAGGGTTGTGTCAGCAAAAATTGCCGTTAAAAGGGCAAGGATGACAGCCACAGCAGCGAGCAGTTCTGAATCCCGACGGATGGCATTCAGGCATTGTATGCCGATGACCACAAGTAACAATGCAATTGCAATGCCTTTTACAGGAACCACCGGTTGATCGATGAAAAAAAACAACTGCAAGGTTATGTAATACAACAATAAGTGAGCGATGAGATATAACATGAACGAAAGGTGTGTAAAAGAGTTCCGGAGATACCAGGCCAAAAAGAATACACCGCCAACAGCGGCATATCCAACCATGCTGGACAAGGGTCCGCTCATGTAATTTCTTGCCAAATGTGAAAGGAACACTATCCCGAAAAGCAACACCAGGCTGCCAAACCATGCCAGCCCGTATTCGAAGATATTCGATTCGATCAATCCTTCATCTATGATCCTATCCGGTGAAGAAATAGTTTCACCGTTTTCAGAGGAGTATCGTGACGGCTGAGCCGATTCCTTCCCCTGAAGTAAAACCTCTATATGTTGTTCCATCACGCCAACCCTCATTTCCAGGGAGTTGACCTTGTCTGTCAATTCCCGGACGCCGTTCGATTGATCCTGATTTTCTTGTAACATAGGTAAGTATTCTTATTTTGCTGCCATGGTCCTGATATAATTTATAATACTCCAACGACTATTATCCTCAGGGATCAGTTTTTTGAAGGCGGGCATCTTTCCTTTTCCTTCCGTTATCTGGAAGAAAATTTCACCATCTGTCAGGCTTTGGAATTTTTTCGTTGAAAAATCGCTGCAGGATACATCAATCGTCCCGGCCTTGGGGCCATCACCCAATCCTTTCACACCATGGCATGATTTGCAATGCTTGCTGTAAATATCCTTGCCATCGGCCACGCTTTCTTTACTCACTGCCACCGGATTTTTCGTTGTTTTAAACTTTGCCGGAATATTCCATGCGCCTGCAGCTTGAGCCTGTACGGCAGTTGAAGTTGAAGACGCAAGAAATACTCCTGCTGACATTGTGATTAACATGATCTTAACTGATTTCATAAAACCTCCATTTTTAGTTATTGTGAATAATAATTATTGGCCTAAATGTCTTATCCTGAA
>JAUXWT010000078.1 GCA_030681475.1 Bacteroidales bacterium
AGGGGACGAGGGGACGGGGGGACGGGGGGACAGGGGGACGGGGGGACGGGGGGACAGGCGGACGGGTGGGCGGATGGGTGGACGGGCGTGTAAAGTTATGAAATGATAGGTTTACTCACCCGTCACGTGTCATCCGTCACCTGTCACGTGTCACGCGTCACGTGTCACGCGTCACGTGTAATCTACTTTGCCTTATTCCCGGGGTAAAAGAAATAATCAAGATCATACCCATTGAGGATCAATTCATCTCTGTTTTTTCGATAAAAATCCCGGATGGCTTCAACAGGAACCACTGCGTTCAATCCATACTGGATATGGTCGCTTTTTCCAACGACGGCATCCCCCCGGTAGGCCATCCAATCCGGAGTTCGTTGCTGGTCCGTGGCTGGTTTAAGATACTCTTCCCGGGTCGAATGCACAGTCTTCACCATCCCCAACAGTTCAAAATCCGGAATCCCGCTCCGTGTTGCAAGAATAATCCCTCCGCTGAATCCATGGTTTAACAGCGCATCAATGGAAAAGTCGCCCATCGGCCGTTTTGGGGCAGGACTGGCAAGTCCCCTGGTCATTACCTGGTTGCCTAATGGAAAGCCAAATATGTAAACAATACTTCCCCATCCAAGGTCACTTGCATAACCTGAATGATATTGGAGAGGTATTACAGTATCGGTGAGCATTTCGCACTTTTTTCCAAGGATGGCGATATCGTTCGAAATATCAATAGCTGTTCCGGAAACAGTCTCGTTGGTTGAGATCACGCCCCAGGCTGCGTTTTTGGCAGGAAAATCGCTGGTGTACTTGTCTTTAGCGGCGGTTCTGCTTTTTAAGGCGACTATCTTTTCTGCACACCCCCACAACAGGCAAAAGATGAAAATGGACAATATCGGCACGAACCTCTTCATGAAACGTTACTTTGCCGGGCAAACATTTCAGGCATATTTATTATATGAACATATTTCACCGGTCGTCTTTCTGATCTTGATCCTTACCTGTTCTTTGGCCGGATAACCCAAGGCAATAATCAACTCGACCCGTTTCTTTTTCGGAACCTCCAGTAACTGTTTCACCTTCTCCTCATCAAACCATCCCATGATGCAAGTACCAAGTCCTTCTTCGGTTGCCTGTAAACAGAAATGTTCCACTGCTATGCCAACATCCATCAGGGTGTACGGTTTATCCTTCAGTACCGCGCCCAGCTTTGAAGTGAGGTTGGGGTCTTCGCGGACAACAGCCACCAGAATGGGTGCCTGCCTTGTAAAATGATTGAAACCCAGCAATTTCGATGTTGCTGCCTTAGCCACTTTTTCTTTAAGGATGGGTTCATCAACGACAACCAGTTTCCATGGTTGAGAATTGCATGCAGAAGGGGCAAGCCTGACGGCTTCAATGCAGCGTTCCAGTTTCTCACGCGCTACCGGCCGGTCAGGATCATAGGCACGCACACTTTGCCGCTGTTGAATCAGATCAAGAAATTTCATATATCGGTTTAATGGCAAAGGTAAACAGAAACCGTTGAAAATATCAAAAAGCCGAAATTATCAACAACCTGAATTCATATCGTATTTTTTATTAATTTAGTTCAATAAAATTCAATCGTGATTGTCGACAACAAAGTAATTGGTTACCATGGAAATAACAGGAAGGATCATCAGATTATTGCCGCTGCAGTCGGGCGAAGGAAGGAACGGAACCTGGAAAAAACAGGAATTTATCATTGAAACTGCTGCCCAGATCCCCCGGAAAATCTGTTTTTCACTCTGGGGTGATAAAATTGACCAGTTCAAACTTGCTGAAGGCGAAAATGCTGAAGTTTCTTTCGACCTCGAAAGCCGTGAATATAATAACCGCTGGTACACCGAAGCCAAAGCCTGGAAAATAGTTAAAAAAGATACCGGGCAGGCGATTCCCTCCGAACAGGAACCTCCCCCCGGGGATTTTGAAATGCCGTCGGGGGATGAGATGCCGTTTTAACGGACGAAAAAAAAATGAATATTAACTTTAAACTATAAAGTCATGTCAAAAGGACAAGATCAAAAAAAAGAGGCCAAGAAGGAACCAACAAAGTCCCTGAAGGAAAAAAGGTTGGAAAAAAAGGAGAAGAAGGCTAAGAAATAGTCCTCTTCAGCAATTTGAATGCGTGCATCCATTCGTTGCTGCGAAATCCCGGGATGCACCATAAAATACACAGTGGTTCTATCGCCCTGGCTGCTTCAACTGCACCCATGTCTTCTGTTTCCCAGCCAAACTGGTCAAGGATTGCAGTTACCTCTTTTTTGGAATTAGCATCATTGCCGCAGATAAACATGGACGGTTTGATCCCGCCAAAATCGGGGTTGATCATAAGATGGTTTCCAACGCTGTTAAAGGCTTTTACAAAGGATGCTTCCGGGAATGCCGATTGTAACCGTTCCATCAGGGAATCATTCTGGCCAGTAAAATATTGAAGTACGCCATTGACCGGTGGAATATCCGCAATGGGATTGGTGGTATCGATTACTATTTTTCCTTTAAGGTTCTTATCACCGGCTGATCTCAGGACTGTTTCCGAGGCAGTTCCTTTCGAGGCCAGCACAAGGATGTCACCAAATTCAGCGGCATCTCTGAAACTTCCGACACTCGCCGCATTCGCCTTTTGCCATTCAGCAAGTTTCTCCACGTTTCTGGTGCCAAGCATAACTTCATATCCATATTTCAGGAACCCGCTGCCCAGTACCTGGGCAACTACACCTGAACCTAAAATTCCAATTTTTATTTTCATTGTTTCAGTTTTAAATTGTGATTGATTTAATTCCCAGTCGCCATTTATTTATGCCTTTTTGCTGACAATTAAGGCAGATTCAATTTGGCAACTATTTCTGACTATTGACACAATAAAAAATGACGCCTAAACAGTAAAGATAAACCATAATTACAATATAAGGTACACATATACTGAAATTATTTTGAAATTGATATGCCGACAGGACATTACGATTCATTTTGAAGATACGAGAATAAAAAAAGCCCCGGTTTTCCGTGGCCGAAACTGTTCGGACTTTTCAATTTCGCTACCTCACAAGTGATGTAATCTTCACCGTTGAATGTATGAGTGAGCTTTGCATTTGGGATTTGTTTTCGAAATAAATTTTCCCTGCAAACTCAATGTTTCAATCAATTAGAACCTTGATGCTTCCTGTCGCGTTACCTTGATCCTGCACAATCCGAAGAAAGTATAGCCCAGCCACTAAGCCATTTCGTGTGATATGGAAATGATTTTCAGTTTGCTCTGACATGCTGACCCGCCGGCCGGTAATATCGTACAGGGAGACCTTTAATATGCCTGGTGCCGGTAACCCGCTAACAATGACTTCCGCCTGCTGAATGAATGGGTTCGGAATGACCGAGATTGCCATTTGTATCACCTCAGGTTTGCTTTGCAATCCTACCAAGGTTCCGCAATCCTGCGAATAGGGGATACCCCATTCCTCACCATTTTTTTTATAGTAAATGAGCTGGTTTTTCCAGTATAGGTAGTTCCCGGTTGTGGCAACATTCTTATAATAGTAGGTTCTTCCGAGCCCAACGGTGTAAGTGTTTTCGATGTAATAATAATTTCCGGTGGGGTAAATCTCACGCCAACACCCTTGTACGAATTCATAATCATCGGGCGAACAAGTTTTGGTAATCCTGCCGTTGATTCCCGCCATCGTTCGGGCATAACGGTTTGCGAACCCTTGTAACCGAATAAATTCATCCGGCAACCTGATAAAACAATCCACAAGTTCCGGATCGTTAAAGTGAATGGTCTCTGAAATTGTATCCCAGAACCGGTAGAAAGTGGGCGGCCAGTTCAAAAGGGTTGTTATTCCGCAATATTCGGTCACATATTTTACAGAATCATTGCCAAAAAGTGTCTTTGATAGGATAGTGCGTATCTCATTCGATTCAAAATGAGACCCGTTGTCATTGTAAATATCTTGATTATGAAATATATCTCCAGGCTCAAAGTCATAACAGGCAGCCACCCCGAAATCCTGGATCCCAATTTCGGGACTGGATTTTCCTGCGAGGTTCCAGGCGACGGTATCGTTTGGGAAAAGGTTGAAATCCACAGTGCGCACAAAACCATAATGCTTGCTCAGGCACACGCATATGCCGTTGATGATGTGCGGGAAAACCGTACCATCCTGGTTTCGGGCAGTGAAGGTCATCTCCTTAACCATATCTGTTACAGTTAAAAAGGTATCAAGCCGGATGTCGGTGACCTTTGCCTCGATGTATTTGTTGGAAGGAAGGGTGCAAACCGTCCAGGTTTCATTTAGCAGTGCCTGTGTCCTGAACCGGATTGAATCGGTGTTCATGTTAAGGAAAAGAAAAGTGCCGTCGGGTTTTTGGAGAATAACACGGCTAAGTACGGGCCCCTGGTTGGTGTCGGAACATTCGTTAGGAACGGGATTCCTGCGTATCGTCCTGAAACTGTAATAAATCGAGTCGGAACCAATGGTTTTTACAGAATCATACCGATATCCTCTGAGGTTGAGTAATGAATCATTAAAAAATGTCAAGCCAACTGAGGATATGTTCCTAAAGTTCTGGGAATAAACTGTTTCTGCCAATAAAATCATGAAGATCGTGATTAGTCGTTTCATTAGAATTCGAATTACCGGTTTTTTACTAATAAATATGTTTGTGTGGGTTGATCCTAAGCAGTAAAGTTACGCCATAATTGAATTACCAGACCACCTGTTATGAAAATATTTTGAATTTTCTTATTCCGGTATGTTTAAGATCCATTTTGAAGATACGAAATAAATAAAACCGGTTTGCCGGGGACACAAATCATAAGTAATCTTCATCAGCTAAGGAGTAATAAGCATTATGGGCGACTATGCGGATTGATATCGGGCAATATAAGAATTCATCAACAACGCATTGCTGATAATACGTGCAGTTAGTTTATTGCCATCTGCAAAGGGCTGTGTGTATGATTTAACACCAACAAACCGGAACGGAGAAGGAAAAACCTGATCCGATCAGGCTTGAAACCCGATCAGGCCAGGTCATGGAGCCGTATGATCAGTGGTGTGGGAACTCTCCCCGTCTGGGATGCTGGCGGGGCAGTCTGCTCAATTAGCGGGTGTATTTCTTCCTTTGATTTATATCAAATTGTAAAAACAATGATCGCGGCACAATCCTTCCTCTTTGAACAATTACATCCCATTCAGGAATTAAATAGGCAATTCTAATTGCTTCTTTTATGAATGCATTATCCTTATTAAGTTGAAAGCCCGATTTCGAAATGCAATACGTAGTATTCCATATGATACTATCAATTTCACCCTTTATATTTGGCTGAACTCCAATATTTACTTGAAAATGATCACTTTCCATATTAGGAAGGCCTTCCCAAGTAATTTGACTATAAATAAATTCAAGGAAATTATTTGGGTTAGGATCTAATGAAAACTTTGATTCCTTGACTATATAATTGTGGTATAAAACAGTATCTATAAGGTGACCATTTGTGAACTGAAGACCACATTCTTCTGTATTTAACTTTCTTGCTTCATTCTCAAATTCTTGTTGAATAATTCTCCTATAATTCTCCCAGTCAGGAATAGAATTAAGTGGGTTGGTAAAAAGCATCAGTGTATCCCTGCCCCAGATCAGAATATCAGAAAATTGACTTGTTGCAAAAGTTGTGAACGAAAATAGAAGTAAAACCGGTAGAATGATTATCGTTTTCATAAATATACCCGCTAACATTTCTCGCTAACCGCCTTATGGCGGCTATTTTTGACTATAGGCGCAATAAAAAATGACACTTAAGCAGTAAATTTACATCATAAATTGCGATATCAGATACACTCATTGTGATATTATTTTGAAAATTCGTATGCCGACAGCTTTCTTTTATTCATTTTGAAGATAGGAGAATAAAAAAAAACCGGTTCCTATGGGCCAAAAATTATAAGAACCCTTCATCTGTGAAGGAATAATAAGCATCACGGGCAATAATGAATAGGTTAATGCGGTATATCCAGCCGCAGCGCTCTATCAGCTGGAAACCCTGTCGATGCTGGTTGTTTTGGGTTAAATAAATAAGTTGGCAACCGGTATTGTGAAGAATTCCTCTACCGGTATTCCTTCCCTGCCGACAAGCAGTATTTTTGTTGGATTGAAATGCCGGGAGAAAGCAGGAATGCCGGTTGATAATTTATTCCGCCCACTTTTCACCTCTATCCCAATGGTTTTGTTTCCTTTCTGTAAAACAAAATCTATCTCGTGGTTCCCTTCTCTCCAATAGTAAATGTTAACCTGCCCGGTGATACATAGATTAAGCAGGTGAGCTCCGATAGCTGATTCGACCCATCGGCCATAAATCTCTGGTTGCCCGGTAATTTCCTTTCGTGGGTTTGGGCTCAGCGCCGACATCAAAGCCATATTGAATACCTGGAACTTAGGACTGGAAGCACGTTGACGGATCGTTGATGGTGAATATTTTTCCAATCCTTTGATCATACCGGCGCCTTCAAGGAGCCTGAGATAATGTGCCAAAGTTGTTGTATTCCCGGCATCTTTCAATTGCCCAAGTATTTTATTATACGAAAGTATCTGTCCGGAAAATGAACAGGCCAGGTCGAATAGGTTGCGAAGCAGAACAGGTTTGTCAATTCTCACCATTAATAATATATCCCGCATCAGGGTGGTCTCAATCAGCGAGTAACGGATATAATCCTTCCAGCGGCTTTCGTCTGAAATCAGATCAGCGGGACCCGGATATCCCCCAAACCAGATAAAATCATTGGCTGTGAATCCAAAAGCATCATGCATCTCATTAAATGACCAGTGCGGAATATTGATCACTTCAAAACGTCCTGCCAGTGATTCACTCAGGCCTTTTTGCAGCATAAGTTGTGATGAGCCAAGCAAAATTAGTTTGACCGGAAATTTATCAAAGCTGTCTTTATCCCATTGGATTTTCACCTGGTTGCTCCAGTCAGGAATTTTTTGAATTTCATCGATCACAAGCAATGCTTCCGAAGATTCTGCTGAATGTGCCTTCAGTCGGATCGTCTCCCATTGCTGTTGCAACCAAAGTGGCTGTGTAGCTTCATCTGCTGATGCATAATGCCAGGGAAAGGAATATTTTTCTAAAAGCTGCCTCACAATTGTTGTTTTCCCAACTTGCCGTGGCCCCATCAGAACCTGGATGAACTTTCGTTCCAAGATCAATCTTTCCCTGATCTTCGAATATAATGGACGCTGAAACATGATTGTTTTTTGCAAATATAAACAATTTCTCAACGTATTGAGATAATTTACTCAACATAATGAGTAATTATTACAGCGAATAGGTTTAACTGTTTATGGTTGCGGTGTCAACAGCCTGGAAAAAATGGGTCAGTTTGCCGTCCTTTACCGTCCATACATGCGTGGCATTGGCTTTAAACTGTTTACCGGTGGCTTTATTGGTTCCCTGATAGTAACCAACCATGACCACCTTATCCCCGGCACCGAATATTTCGTTCGCCGCGATGTTGAAGCCGTCAAAATGTACGGGGAGGTTCATGAAAACATTTGTTACAACTGCTTCATGTCCTCTGAAAATACCATCGCCTGTGATAAATGGCATTCCTTTGCATTCGTGCCATTCAATCTGAGGGTCGAACAGCGCCAGAACGCCCGGGACATTGCCTGTTGAAAATTCGGAATACGCCTGCTTTACTATATCTACATTTGTCATAATGTTGCGGTTAAAGTGTAAAAATTTTGAAAAATATATTATCCGGGTTTATTCACTTCCAATTCAATTCGATTGAAAAATCGGGCTTCGCCAAAATCTTCACGTCAAACCATGACCCGGTGGGGAACTGCTTGGTTTAGATGCGGTTACGGTATGAAGCTTGTTTCAGAAATTCAGCCATATTGGTCGCAAAGATGTTTTCGAAACTTAGTATTTAATTTGGTAAAGATATACCTATTTATTGAAATAGTTAAATCCACATTGAAAATCTTGCAATTTGATTGATCAGTTAATGATTATCCATGATTTATTCATTCTGCTTCGCCTGGCGCCGTTAACTCAACGGTAAAATTCCCTGCCGTGGGATTGGGGTAGATTTTGAAGAGTGTAGATACGGAACCGGCAGGATTCCTGAGTTTACCAATAACAGCCGGGGGCATTAAAATTGCAGGAGTTACGCAATAGGGACCTGCAGGTGCAACCATCCCCCATAAATAACCTCCCAAATGCACGGCAGTTCCGGGATAATACAAAATGTTATGCCCGGCAATCATCGTAACATTGCCTCCGTCAGGTACGATGAAGGAGTTTCCGTTTGCGGCGACAGAAATGGTTTGTGTAGCGTTATAACAGGCTGTTCCTGTGGTTGTTCCGGTTGCCTGTGTATTGGTTGGCGTTCCGATCACCACTGTGTAATCCTCAACCTCACCCATATACCCATCTGCTCCGCAGGGAGAGATCGCTCCTCCGTTATAGGTTGCCCTGATCCTCATGCGTGTAACTCCGGTCGTTGCATCGGCCGGAATGGTAATGGTTGCACCTGAAAGCTGCGACAACTGCGGCGGATGAGCCAGCAATAACTGTTCTCCCTGATCGGTAAAAGAACCGTTGTTATTTAAATCGATCCACATGGCAATACCCATCGAAGGGGAGTTGGTATAACTCAGGTCAACAAAGATCGGATATGCCACATTCCGGTCAAGTTCGGTGAGAAACGCTGATGAAAAATCGGAATATCCCGAAGGTGGGAACCCGTTGGTGGTATTATCGATGTCTTTCAGTTTTACACGCGAAATCCAGGCATAATCGTATGCATGAGAAGCCGAACAGTAGGAAGTCGTTGACGGTGCATATACTTTGATGTAATTTTCAACAGTTTTCGTATCTGTTATGGATGGTGCCTTCCCTGTAACGGTCAGTGATACAGGATATTCACCGGCAGAATTATAGGTAACTGATGGATTTAACCCGGAAGAAACGGGTGGTGATCCGCCTGAAAATGACCACGTGTAACCTTTTATATATCCATGGGATAATGAGATAAAATTGACCGGATTTCCGGTGAGGGCGATTCTATGGTCAGCAGTAAAATCTGCCGCCGGATTCTCCGGAACAGCCGGATCACGCAACGAACCCAGGATGTGAAAATTGGCAGTTGGCACATTCCCCGGGTGGGTAATGTCGGTCACATATCCAACTATATAGTCAAAATTATTAATGTATGGATCATTATACAGTAGGGTCAGGAGGGTGTCCAGTGCAAGGTTTACACTGATTGCCACCTCAGTGTTGTTGGTTGCAGTTCCACTTCCGGTGATGGTACCTGAAATCCTGAATCTGGCAATTAATGAAGTGGCCTCACCGGTAACGGTTACATTTGTCATGGTGGTAATCGCGGTGAATTCGTCATGAATATCGTTCAACAAGGCGATGACCAGGTTTTGATCGTTTGTCCAGTTTGTGTTTATCTGCCACGCAGGAATAATATCATTATAAACATCAGTCAAAAAGGATTGCCATTGTGCTTGTGCCGCCGGACTGTTCTTCAATACATTGACGACACTGTCAAATCCAACGATATTGTTGCTTCTTGTCAGGTCATTGAAAAGCTTGATTTTCCCGTAGTCGTTTTTATACCAGTTAAACCACACTAAATTTCCATAAGGATAATAGATCGAACCGGCCTGGCCATAGTAGGAGGTCAGCACATCCGACAATGAGGGCCAACCGGGGTAATCATATTTCATCCGGTTTACGGTTGATTGTTTGAGCTTTATTCCTTCATAATCGCTGGAGGCACACAGGAACTCCGCATGTCCTTCTTCATACCAGGTGAGTCTGTTATTCTCATAAAAAGGATTCACGCCCCAAAAACCGGGGATTAAAAATCTTCCCTGCAAATAGTGGTTAAATTCATGACGGAAAAGTTCTTCCAGGGATAAACTGTAGGTAGCCGGCCTGTCCCAGGTATAAAACTCAGCGCGCTGTTCCAGGTACATTCCCCCGTTATTGGTCGAAATGCCATAAAGGAAAGGGGCATAGTCATCATACGCCTCCTTTGATTCGAATACGATCGACGTCAACCTGGCGTTGGTATCCCCGGAACAGGCTGATCTGTCTGTGCCAGCCTGAATAATTGTGCCTGCGTTTGCCTTGTGGCATAATATAAATTATCGGCGACATCTCCGGGAAATTTGGCTTGAAATACCAGGTTACTGTCATTATAATTGTACGTGTTCGGAAATAACATGTTTTTCACCTCCTGCCTTAACTCCTCTTCATCTTCACAAAGATCGTATTCAAGACATTTCCCGGCATTGTTTATTGCAATGACGGCAGTTAACCAATTTTTGTGCAAACGGGGGAATAATCCGCAAACAGCGGCCAGATAAAGACATACCTGGTCTTTAAACAGATCCTTTGTGGCCACCCTCGCCAGTTCCAGGATGGCGTTATCCTGGTAAAGATAATTGATATCGGCATTGTTCATGATCTCTGTGTCGGTTGCCACACTTCCCCATAACTGAATGAAAACAGTGTCATTGGCAACTGCGTTTAAATAGGCTATATCATTATTTACACATCGCCTTTGTGTGCTTGAGGTAAATAGTCAATATTCCGGTCAGGCGGGGTTTGATTGCGATGGTCCTTGTTAAAATCAATAGAGCGGACGAAAGGTAAATTTTCAATCTGTGTTTTGGTCTGAGGCTTTGTTGGCGGATGATATTGTGAGAAACCGTTATTTACCCCAAGGATAAATACGGCCAAAAGAGTAACAAGAGAAAAAGCAGCTTTTTTCATACCATGTGTTTAATAAAATGGATGTAACCGCGTTCAGATTGTCTGACGGGCAGACATATACTCCGCCATGATCTCGCGGACAATGTCACCGGCAGGTTTGATATTGCCGATCAATGCGGCAACCTGGCCGATCTCAAGTTCACCCTCATCGGTGTCGCCCTCGAACATGCCGAGTTTTGCACGGCCTTTGCCGAGCAGGCCCTTCAATTCCTCCGGGGAGGCTCCTTCATCTTCCAACTGCTGAACCTGCCGGAAAAAGGGATTTCTGAGCAGTCGCACCGGCATGACCTTTTTCAGCGCCAGCATGGTGCCGCCATCTCCGGCTTCCACTATTTTTTGCTTGAACCCGGGATGGGCTGATGATTCCACAGAGGCCACAAAGCGGCTGCCCACCTGCACTCCGTCGGCGCCAAGGATCATGGCGGCGAGCATGCCGCGTCCGCTTGCGATGCCCCCGGCTGCAAGAAGCGGTAATTTAACCGCCTGCCTGATCAGCGGAATGAGTGTGAAGGTGGTTGTCTCCTCCTTCCCGTTATGGCCGCCGGCCTCAAATCCTTCTGCAACGATGGCATCCACGCCCGATTGCTCGCATTTCAGGGCTGACTTAACATTGGCAATCACGTGTACAACAGTAATTCCATGCTGTTTCAACACCGGGGTCCAGGTGGCCGGGTTTCCTGCAGAAGAAAATACGATCTTTACTCCTTCGCGGATGATCACGTCGAATTGTTCATCAACACGGCTGTAGATCAGCGGCACATTTACGCCAAATGGTTTGTCCGTAGCTGCTTTGCATTTCCGGATGTGGATTTCAAGAACTTCTGGTGTCATCGACCCTGCGCCGATCAGCCCGAGTCCGCCGGCATTGCTTACCGCCGATGCAAGCCGCCACCCGCTGCACCAGATCATCCCGGCCTGAATAATGGGGAATTCAATGCTAAATAAAGATGTTGTCCGGTTATACAATAAATTACTGTTTTTTTTCTTTGCAATCATCTGTCACCACAATAGTCACAGTAGGACACATAGAAAGTCACAGTAGGTTCATTTTGAAGTGTCGAAAACACGATCAGGCTGACACCAATATCTAATGTGTTTATCTACTGTGACCTACTGTGCCTATTGTGTTAAACAATGGTTAAATGTCCTGAAATGCTATGCTCCTTTTTTGTAAACGATCGATACCAGCGACTTATCATCCCCGCCCATGTTAACGGTCAGACCGAACGGGCGGTCGGCGGGGATTTCAACCTGTGCGTCGCCGGCTTTTCCGGTGAGTTGTTCTAGGATAGTCACGGCCTGGTGAACCCCGGTGCCGCCGGTGGGATGTCCCCAGCCGATCAGTCCGCCGGTAGTGTTAATCGGCACCCGTCCGTTCCGCGCGGTATTTCCTTCGAGGATGAAATCAGCGCCTTTGCCCTTTTCTGCAAAGCCGATAGCTTCCATGCACATCAGGCCGGCAATGGTAAAGCAGTCATGGATTTCGGCAGTACCGATCTGGTCGCGTGTAATCCCCGCGGTGGCCAATGCTTTTTTAACCGCTTCTTTTGTCGTGGACAGTTCAGTGGGATCCACCGGAGGTTTGGTGATGTCCTCTTCGATTTGTCCCCAACCTTTTACTTCAACCGCTTCGCTGGCAGGGATGCCGCAGCGTTTCAATCCTTCCTCCGAAACGATTGCGATGGCAGAGGCGCCATCGGAAACTTTTGAACAATCAAACACATTCAGGTTATCAATAAATGCCTTGCCGTTTGGCTCCATCAGGCCAAGTTCTTCCAAATCCTCCACGGTATTGTGATACTCCTGCGCTGTAGGGCAAAGCCGGGCATTTTCAATGGCATTACGGAACCAGCGGGCCAAAGCAAGGCGGGTCTTATCCCTGCCATATTTTTCAAAATAGGATCCTGCGCGGTCGCTGAATTGTCCCGGGAAAAAATAGGCATGGCCGGCTTTTCGGTTCTTGAACCAGCCGGCTCCGGCGAGATAGTCGGCGCAATAGATGGCCTTCACCGTGTTCTGAACCTCTACGCCAATTACCAGCACAACCTCAGCGGTTTCGGCGAGCACGCTTTTAATGCCGCTCATCAGCGCCAATCCACCGGTGGCACAGGCCCCTTCAACACGGATTGCCGGTTTGTAGCGCAGCCCTTCATCCACATAGGGAAAAAATGCGGCAAGGTTTGCCTGGCGGTTGAACCGGGAGGCCATGAAATTACCGATCACGCATTCGTCGACGTTTTTTGCCCCGCCAATTTGTTTCAGGGTTCCCTGCCCGGCTTCCTTGATATAATCTTCCAATCCGGGACGCTCCTTTTTAGGGCTGAACTCTTTACGGCCGGTTCCCATGGAGAGGGTGTTGTATCCGGCGATCATATATACTTTTCTTCTCATTTTTATTTCTTTTTACCCCTGTACCGGGGGATGATTAACTTTTTTTACCGCAGACGCAGAGACGCGAAGTAGCAACCACCTGCTGGCAAATCTTAATTTAAATAACTGTTGATCGGGCCATATGCGTGGAAAAAGCCTGTGAGCAAAACCGTGTTCACATCGTTTTCGTTCATCGCGACCCCGGAGCTGATCAATTGTTTGCCGATGGCACACGATCGGGTTGCATATGCTTTTGAAAGTTCAGCGCCCAGGCCGGTAGCCGATTTCAACTGAATGAAGTAGCTCTGCAGGATTTCATCTTTGGATTTATTTCCAACGACTGATTTCCAGGCCGGTGGAACAGGCATCGTACCCAGTTTTTCATCCACCTTTGATTGAAATTCGCTCATGGCAACATAATCTTTTTTGCCGGGATCGTATATGGCGACGGGTCGTCCCTTCTCGTATTTCAGGATTCCATCTTTCTGCGATCCGTCTGAGTACTGGCCCCCTTTTACGCCAAGTGCAAGAAACTTGTCAAGCAATGGACTGTGAAGATCTTCATTTGGCAGGTAAGGATTCATGACCGACATGATGAAGCTGCACACATCTACCCCGACATAGTCGATGAGTTGAAAAATTCCCATAGGACGAACAAGGTAATCCTGGCTGATCTTATTGAGGGCATACACCGCTTCGGCGAATGAAAATTCTTTGCTGAGTTTATCCACTTCGGCAGTGGCATGCAGGATATCTCGCATGAAATGACCATTGCCGATAAATCCGGCCTTATCATGTGAAGGAACGACGACCTTCCGGAGATTTTTCGCGTATTGCCGTGCAAAGGCATCCACCTCGGGTAGGGTATGTTCTGCCTTGATGATCTCAACCAGTTTCTGAACGGCTGGCGGATTGTAAAAATGGAATCCGACGATGCGGCCTTTGAGACCGGCGCCTTCGTCGAGTTTGGTGATCGGAATGGAGGAGGTGTTGGTAAAAAACCAGGGCTGATTGGGATTGTTGGCCGAGATTTTGGAAAAGATGTCGATTTTCATCTCCGGATCTTCCTTGATGGCTTCGAATATCATGGTGGAATTGTAAGTGGCCTCTAAACGCGTGGTGGTTCTGACGAGGCTGATCACATCGAAAATATATTGATCGATGATCTCGTCGTTGTCGATCAGATCGGCACGGTCGGCATATACTTTCCGCAGGCCAACCACCTTTTTTTCGGCCAGTTTCAACACCTGGGCTTTGAGGTATTTCATAACTCCTGCCAGGGCTTCATCGGAAACATCAATGGCATTTAGCACAAAGGGTTTGCCTTTGTTTTCGGGTTTCATGCTGATGTCGGCCATCTCCACCGCGGTGAGCAGCAGGATACCGCTTCCCATTTTTCCGGCAGCCCCCAGCACAGACACATGTTGTAATCGTTCTTCGTAGGACATAGTTTTTTTATTTTGGGTTAATAATGACCTTTCCCCCACCCCTTCGTGGGGAGGGGCAGGGGTGGGGTGTCTAATTCCAGTTAGGTTTACGTTTTTCGAGGAATGCTTTCATTCCTTCTTTGGTTGCTTCGTTGTCGAATTGTTTTCCGAATTCGATGGCTTCCGTTTCGGATGCTTTTTGAAAATCCATGGAAATCCCTTCACGAATGAGCTTTTTCGAAACAGGAACGGCCTGGGAGCCATTGCCGGCAATTTTTGCAGCAAGTTTCATCACTTCTTCCATCAACGATTCCGGCTCCGTTACCTTTTGAACAAGTCCGATCCGCAAGGCATCCTCGGCCGAAATGGTATCGGCGGTCAGTATCATGTACAATGCATTGCCAAGACCGGTTATTCTGGATAAACGCTGTGTTGCTGCATACCCCGGGATCATGCCCAGGTTCATTTCAGGTTGTCCGAATTTCGCAAGTTTGCTGGCAATGCGGAAGTCGCAGGCCATGGCCAGTTCACAGCCACCCCCCAGCGCATATCCGTTAACGGCCGCGATGACAGGGATTTTAATTAGTTCCAGCCGGTCGAAAGTCCGTTGGCCAAAAGTTGAAAAGGCATAGCCCTCGTCGGAATTCATATGCACCATTTCGGCAATATCGGCGCCTGCCACAAATGCTTTTCCCTCGCCGGTAATCACCAGCGCCTTTACATCTTGACGAGGCTCAAGGTCATCGAGGAAATGGTTGAACTCTTTAAAAAAATCAGTATTCAGTGCATTCAGCGCGGCAGGCCGGCTAATCGTCACCACGGCAATGCGGTCAGCGATCTGGATTTTAAGGATTTGATAATTCATGGTAGTTTAATTTACAGTCAGTGGATTTCAGCGACCTAAATTAGGATTTTTTTTTGACACGTTTCACACGATTCTTAAAAAAAGCGAAAAAATCTGTGATTTATTTCACAACGAAACGTGCGACCGTAACTCTTTTTTCCGATTGTAGTTTCATAAGGTATAAGCCTTTGGGATAATCACTTACGTCCATTTGCTGTGTCACTGTCTGCTTTCCATTTGGCTCAACCACCCCCGAATAAACCTGGCGACCATCCGATCCGGTAATGGTAAGCAAGGCTTCCTGTTGCAGCCCGTTCAACGTAATCAGAATCCGGTCATCGGCCGGATTTGGCTGAATGTTAATGGTCAGGCCAGGGCGGGTGTTTTCACCTATTCCGGTGCATGGATCAAGTGTGATATGCACCCAACTGGAGGCTTTGTTCAAACATGGGGCAAGCGGCCAAACGATGAGCTTAAGATCGGCGGCTCCTGAAATTTTATCCTGGATGCCCGGAATATAAGCGGTTGTCAGCGACAATGGATTAGTAAAGGTACCATCGCCTGTGCTTCCCCACAGGAACCTGAGATAATTGGTTGCCGTTGCGTTTATCGGAACCGGTGAAATAAACCAGCAAACGATCGTGTCATTTCCTGCAAAAGCGGTTGGTGGCTCAATAATGCGCATTTCGGTGGTATCATGTCTTGTTAGGGTCCCGTCGCTTGTAGCCGCAATGTATTTGGTTGTCTGTGCCGGGCTGACCTTTGGATTTTGCAGATTGGAAGTAAACCCCGGTGGGATGGAGGTCCAGGAGTAGGAGTAGTTCCCGCTTCCGCCGTAACCATAGGCGTTAAGCTGGGAGGAGTCGGAGGATGAACCGCAGATAATAGCGGGGGTGACTGAAGCGGCCGACGAAAAAACATTGGCATAGGTGTATGAGGCGATCCGGGTCTGCCAACTGCTTGAGGAGGTTGAATTATAATATTCTGTTGTAAACCAGAATGTAGTCGGAGCTGCCGGATCCACGCTGAGTGCGCTGTAGTCGCCCCAGCGGCTTCGGCCGCTCCAGTTACCGGTTTGTGAACCACCCCCGTGTTTAATGGTTCTTTCCATGATGGTCATCTGGTTAAGCGGATCGGTTTTCAATCTCCCGGTATACCGGATGCCCGGATACATGCTGGCGCTCGAAACCGAATAACCTATCGAAATGGTGCCTGCCGAATCCTGGGCGATGCTGCCCATCCATCGCGAATGGTTATCAGGGGCAAAGGTGGCCTGCTGGTAAATTGTCCAGGCTGCACCGGTATTCCTTAGTTCGTACCATCTGATACCGGCGATGCCCGATCCGGCGCTCACCGAATGGTTCAGCACCATAGAAGAATAACCGTTGAATTTCCTGAACTGCAGCCGATACATCAGGCGGTCGCCGAGGGTTTCCAGTAGTTGTGGCGACCCTAATTGCGGGATTCCGCTACCCCATCCCAGGGTGCCGAATGGGTTGACATTCAGGTAGGTAAGGTTTCCAAAAGTTGAGCTGGCCGGTGTTTCCCAGTCCGAGTGAAATTCAAACATTCCCAAGCGTTGTGTTCCTCCGGTGCGTATATAGGTAAAATAGTTGGGTGTCCCCATTGCCGGAAAGGTTCCATCACAATCCGCTGGCAGCAGGGAGATAAATCCGTCGCTCCCTGGAGGTAAAGTGAATGAAATCCGCATGGCATCCGGATCCCCGGCAATCATCGCGCTACGATCGTAGGAATAGGCTCCGTTACCGACCCATCCAGCGCCGCCTGGGCCGAAGTTATTGGTCGACATGTAGTAACCGTCCGGCCAGACCCCGAACTTGGGGTAATCGGGCATGGAACTGAATTCATAGACCCACCTGTACCAGCTTCCGGTAGGATCGGGGGTTTGCGATACCGCGATCATCTGGAAAAATGGCGCCGTTGAGGAACCGCTCGGGAGTGAAAACTGGGAAAAAAGCCACCGGTTAGCCAGTTCATCAAACAGAACGATCGCATCCCCGTCGTTTGAATTATTTGGCATCCCGGACCAGACAGTGCTGTTGCCGGCCGGGCCAAAAATTCTCCCCCCGCTTTTGTTGTAAATTGAATATGAGCAATTGATCACCTGGAAATAATGGTTGAATCCAACATCGCCATGGGTGTCGGGAGGGACATAGCCGCCGAGGTTACCCATCCCGTCGAAATTCTGAATGGTAGTGTCTGCAAGGAGGTTGCCAAAATAATCCTGCAGACCGGGATCCTGATCAGGGTTTTGACCTGCCATTCCTGGTGAACCCGGATTCTGATCAACATAATTATTTACGACTCCGTCTTTCCAGCTTCCGTCGTGTTGCGCGATCGGCGGTACCAGCATATCCCTCAGGGGGGGCGAAATATCAAAGTAAACCGGACGGTTTATGGTGGGAATCAAACGGGTATCCTGCGCTGATGCTGGTTTCCACGTCAAAGATAATATGGCAAGAAGGTAAATCGTATATTTCATGAATGGGAGGTTTAAACAACAAAAATAGCGTTATTTTGTGGAGGAACCGTTATCTTTGAAAACAAATCATCATTTTTAGAATCTGAAATTATTACAAAATCCTGATTATGGAAAGTCAGATACGTTTAAGAAACCTCGGTAAGTCGGATGTTCAAATCACCCCGATCGGACTGGGGTGCTGGCAGTTCAGCAAGCGGAAAAACCTTGCAGGAAAATTCTGGCCATCATTGGAGGATGAGCTCATCCTGGAAATCGTGCGGATAAGTCTGGAAGGTGGGATCAACTGGTACGATACCGCCGAGGTTTATGGCCAGGGCGCTTCGGAAAAGGCGCTTGCAACATCGCTTGTTGCATTGGGGAAAAAGCCCGGAGATCAGGTAATCGCCACAAAGTGGTGGCCCATGTTCCGGACGGCATCCAGCATCACAGCAACCATTGACGAGCGGATTGAGGCGTTAAATCCCTACCCGATCGACCTGTACCAGGTTCATCAGCCCTGGGGATTCTCGTCCGAAGTCACGGAGATGGAAGCCATGGCTGCCCTGGTCAAGGCCAAGAAGATCCGTCTCGTCGGCGTAAGCAACTTTTCGGAAAAGAAAATGCGCAGCGCCTGGGAAACGCTTCAGAAAGAAGGGATCAACCTGGTTTCCAATCAGGTGCAATACAGTTTACTTAACAGGGCCATCGAGACCAACGGGATCATGGAAACAGCAAAGGAGCTGGGAATCACTATCATTGCCTACTCACCGCTGGCCCAGGGTTTGGTTACCGGAAAATTTCATGACAATCCCGATCTGCTGAAAAATATAGGTTACCGGAAATATACCTCCCAATTTAAACCGGAGGGGCTGGAGAAGAGCCGTCCGGTGGCGGAGCTGGTCAAAAAACTTGCAGTTAAATATAATGCAACACCTTCACAGGTTGCACTGAACTGGCTGATCCATTTTAGCGGGGAAACCGTTGTGGCCATTCCCGGCGCAACCAAAGCAACACATGCCGCAGAAAATCCCGGCGCCATGACCTTTATCCTTTCGCCGGAAGATATAAATTTGCTGGATGAAGTGAGCCAAGGATTCAAATAAGGAGATGTACCATGAAAAAAGTTATAATGTTAATGTTGGTTTGTATGCTTGTGCCCGTGTTTCTGTTGGGCCAGATTACATTCAATCCCGAAGATTTGACGGACATTGCTAAGGCAGAAAGGGATGCCCATTCAGGAAAACTTTTTACCGGGGCTAATGAAATCCCGGCAAACTACGATGTAAAATGGTACCGGTGCTGGTGGAACATCGATCCGGAAGTCAGGGAAATTTCGGGAAATGTTACGACCCTGTTTACCCCGACGGTGGCGGGCTTTGATTCGCTGGAGCTTGACCTGGCCGGCGAACTTACAGTTGATTCTGTAATATATCATGATCTTCCCGTCTCCTGGAATCATGCATCGGATCGTGTGACCATCCGTTTCCCATCTAACATTCCCCAAAATACTGCTGATTCTGTAACTGTTTATTACCACGGAATTCCACCGGATAATGGATTTGGTTCTTTTGTCCAGGATACACACAATGGAACTCCTGTGATATGGACACTTTCAGAGCCATACGGGTCAAAAGACTGGTGGCCATGTAAAAACGGGTTGACCGACAAGGCCGACTCGATCGATATTTTCATCAATACCCCTTCTGAATATAAGACAGCGAGTAATGGTCTTTTGTTATCGGCGACACCGGCAGGGGCAAATACCATATACCATTGGAAACACCGCTACCCGATCGCCTCCTATCTCGTGTGCCTGGCGGTGACCAACTATGCCAGTTATACGCACCAGGTTCCTTTCGGCGGCGATACGCTCCAGGTGGTCAACTACGTTTATCCAGAAGATTCGGCGGCCGCCTTCAACCAAACAGCGGCCATTGTTCCGATGATCCAGTTGTTCAATACGCTGTTCGGTATATATCCCTTTCAAAATGAGAAGTATGGCCATGCCCAGTTTGGATGGGGCGGGGGTATGGAACATCAAACCATGACCTTTGTCGGCTCTTTTGGTTTTGAGCTGCTGGCCCATGAGCTGGCCCACATGTGGTTCGGCGACAAAATAACCTGCGGAAGCTGGGCCGACATCTGGTTAAATGAAGGGTTCGCCACCTACCTCTCCGGACTATGTTATGAACACCTGCAGCCCATCTATTGGGAAAAGTTCAGGGAGGTGCGGATCAAAAGCATCATCTCCAAACCCGATGGTTCAGTGTATTGTACCGATACGACGGACATTAATCGATTATTCAATAGCCGGCTTTCCTACGCGAAAGGGGGAATGATCCTTCATCAGTTGAGATGGATCATGGGTGATCCTGCGTTTTTCGGCGCCATTAACAACTACCTCAATGATACCAGTTTATCCTATGGGTTTGCCCGGACTGAAAATTTAAAATCACATCTTGAAAGCGCTTACGGACATGATCTGACCTGGTATTTCGATGATTGGTTTACCGGTGAAGGATTTCCATCCTATTATATTGGCTGGACGCAAAAGGGCGATACGGTAGCATTTACGGTAAATCAAACCCAGTCGCACCCCTCCGTTGCATTTTTCGAGATGACCATTCCGGTGCAGTTTAAAAATGCAAGCCGTGATACCCTGATCCGTTTTACAAACATTTTTTCCGGACAATCATTTAAAGTAATACTATCTTTTGGGGTGGATTCTGTCATCTTCGACCCTGATTATCAGCTTATTTCCGGCAACAATACCATTGGCGCTGTTGCAGAGAACACCCGGCAACGCGGCCTGCAGGTCTATCCCAACCCGGCGACCGACCAGGTGACTTTTCGTTTTGACAGAGTGCCGTTTATGGACTCCGGTAAAATAAGCATCCTCGATCATTCAGGCCGGTTGCGGGAGGAGCATCAAATTGCCAGGGGCGAATCCGAAATGACACTCAATACCCGCAATTATTCACCAGGGCTTTATTTCTATCGCCTTGCCCTGCAGAACTTCCAAACCAGCGGGAAATTTATCATCCTCAGGTAAACCTGCCCGGAACCATCAGGATTATTAAGCCACAAGGTTCTTTTTGGTGTTTTTACCACAGTAGGCACAATAGAAATTCACATTAGATATAAAAAAATCAGATGACCTGTCCTATTGTGTCTGCTATTGTTTCCTAATGTGCCTACTGTGGTGAAATTAGATTAGGATTCTCTATTCCAAAATATTTTACCTTTATCGAAAAAATCCAAGTGTCCAATCCGCACCTGTTCCGTAAGAAGTCCATCAGCCATATTCTGAAGGATGCATACAGCCGGGAGGGTGATCATTCGGGACTAAGGAGAAGCCTGACTGTATTTGACCTTACGGCACTTGGCATCGCGGCAGTGATCGGCGCCGGCATTTTCAGCACCATCGGAAATGCTGCGGCCAACGGCGGTCCGGCCGTTTCGCTGCTTTTCCTCTTCACCGCCATGGCCTGTGGTTTTTCAGCCTTGTGTTATGCTCAGTTTGCCTCGCTCATTCCGATCAGCGGAAGCGCATATACTTATGCTTATGCCAGTTTTGGAGAACTCATCGCCTGGATCATCGGCTGGGATCTGATCATGGAATATGCCATCGGAAATATTGCCGTGGCAATATCCTGGTCCGATTACTTTACGGGGTTTCTGGGCGGAGTTGGTTTGCATGTCCCGGCATACCTGGGAATCGACTTTCTTTCGGCTGCCAGGGGTTATCACCAGGCAACGCTGGAAATAATGCGTGGAGTGGCTGTTTCAGATTTGCCCGATTTACTCCGGGATGCTTACACGGCATGGCTATCGGCTCCTGTGATCGGCGGAATCCGTATCATAGCTGATATTCCCGCATTCTCTATTGTTGTCTTCATTTCCGTTCTTGTATTTGTTGGCATTTATGAAACCAAAGTTGCCAGCAATACCATGGTGCTGCTAAAAGTTGGTATACTCCTGATGATCATTGTTGTGGGATCGTTTTATGTAAATACAGACAATTGGGATCCCTTTGCACCCAACGGCGTTTCCGGAGTTTTGAAGGGCGTTTCCGCCGTTTTTTTTGCCTACATCGGGTTTGACGCCATCTCCACTACAGCCGAGGAGTGCCGCAATCCGCGCAGGGACCTGCCAAGGGCCATCATCCTTGCTTTGATTATCACGACCGTACTATATATTTTAATAAGCCTGGTGCTTACCGGAATGGTGCATTACACCGACCTCAGGGTGGGCGATCCGCTGGCTTTCGCTTTTCAAAAACTTCATCTCACAAAACTTTCCGGTGTGATCGCCATCAGCGCCGTGATCGCCATGGCCAGCGTGTTGCTGGTTTTCCAGGTGGGGCAGCCCCGCATCTGGATGAGCATGAGCCGGGACGGATTGCTTCCTCCATCATTCTCAAAAATTCATAAAAAATTCAAAACGCCGTGGTTTGCAACAATAATTGCCGGGATACTGGTTGCTGTGCCTTCTTTATTCCTGAACCTTACCGAAGTCACCGATCTGACAAGTATCGGAACACTGTTTGCTTTTATACTGGTTTCCGGTGGTGTCCTTGTGTTTCAGCAAGGGTGGAAAAAAAATGACATTCCTGACAAAGAGAAAGGATTCCAGATACCATACTTCAACAGCCGTTATTTTTTACCGGTAATCTGGATTGGGATATTTGCCATGTTATATTATTGGAACCGTCCGGAAATCGAAGATTATTTTCTGACCATTTTCTCGTCCATCAGCCTTCCGGATATGATTGCCCGGATCCCATATTTGCTTCAACATGAATTTCCTATACTGATCTTTATTCTTACTTCAATCGTGATAACCTGGTATGGGATTCGCAATCAACTTTCGCTTATACCGGTGCTTGGTTTGCTGACAAACTTTTACCTGATGGCCCAGCTTGGAGTTACCAACTGGTTGCGATTTTTGCTGTGGCTGGCCATCGGACTTGTCATATATTTTAGTTATGGGAGGAGGCATAGTAAGCTTTTTAGGTAGCGAGGTAGTGAGGTAGTGAGGTAGCGAAAAAGTGAAAAAAGGGACAAGGGGGCGGATTTGACCCGTCACGTGTCACGCGTCACGAATAATAAATTATAGAAAAAATTAACATGTCTTTAACTGAAATTATCGTTTTAATCGTCGCCGGAATTTTTGTCGGATTTATCAATACCTTATCGGGCGGGGGATCGATCATAAGTCTTACCCTGCTGTTGATCCTTGGCTTGCCGGCCAACATTGCCAACGGCACCAACCGGATCAGTATCTTCTTTCAGACTTTCACATCGGTTGGCAGTTTCACCCGTCAAAAGATGTTTGACAACCTTCGGCCGGTCTGGCTTTCCGTGCCTGCCACCATTGGCGCTGTTCTAGGCGCTTATCTGGCTGGGGATGTTAACACACGGGTGATTGAAATCGCCATGGCGGCATCGATGGTAATCATGTTATTTTTTCTGTTCTATAAACCCGGCCAATGGATGAAAGAGAAGCCGGCCATGTTGTCGAAGCCTTTGAAATGGTGGCAGTATGTTATCTTCTTCATGGTGGGTTTTTATGGCGGTTTCATCCAGGTCGGCGTAGGTTATTTCCTGCTCATGGCGCTGGTGCTGGGTGTTGGGTACGACCTCGTAAAGGCCAATGCGGTAAAAAACCTCATTGTCTTTTTTTATGCTATCTTCGCCCTGCTCGTATTCATGATCGATGGCACGGTGGATTATATGTACGGACTCATCCTCTCGGGCGGGAGCATAATAGGGGCGTTGATCGCATCCTATCTTGCGGTGAAAAAAGGGTCGGTATTTATTCGTGCGATCATTTTAATATCCGTAGCGCTGACAATTTTACAAATCACAGGAATTATTAATTTTACAGCCCTGTTAAAACAAATTTTATAATTGATAAAACCATATCTTAAAACCGAACTCATGAAAACCCTGCATGTATATCAAAACACTTTATTCCGGAAATATGTATTCATCTCCGGTCTTATCATCGCCTGCATTCTGGCGGGAACATCACTTATGGCTCAGGAGAAAGAAATTCAGGATATCAGAGTGCAAACTATGGCTGTTCCCAATGATAATGCCGACGGGAGATGGGCAATTGCCATTCACGGTGGAGCAGGCGGCCCGGCCAGGGGAACCATGTCTGCCAACCAGGAAAAAGCTTACCTGGAAAAGCTGAATGAAGCATTGTCAATTGGAATGAAAGAGCTCGAAAGCGGAGGGAGCAGTATGGCTGCGGTGGAAGCCGTGGTGAAATTCATGGAAGATTGTCCGTTATTCAATGCCGGCATTGGCGCAGTCCTTAATGAGAACGGAAAGGCTGAACTTGATGCCGCGATCATGGATGGCCGTACCGGCAAGGCAGGGGCGGTTGCCGGAGTTATGACGATCAAAAATCCGATAGAGGCTGCCAGATTTGTTATGGATAAAACAAACCATGTGATGCTGGTTGGAAAAGGAGCTGAGAATTTTGCCAAGAGTATGGGGTTGAAAATAGTCGAACCATCCTATTTCATTACACAGGAGCGGTTGGATTCATGGAAAAAATGGAAATCTAACCCTCCATCGGGGACAAAAGAGGAACAGGAAGCACAGGGAAAACATGGTACGGTCGGGGCAGTTGCCCTGGATGTGAAAGGCAACCTGGCTGCAGCAACCTCAACGGGAGGGATGACTGGGAAGATGGAAGGCCGTGTGGGCGATTCACCGATCATTGGCGCAGGAACCTATGCCAACAACAATACCTGTGCTGTTTCTGCAACAGGTCATGGTGAATACTTTATCAGGAATGTTGTGGCCTATGATCTCTCGGCGTTGTTGGAATACCGTCAGATGACACTCGAAGAGGCAGCAAAAACAACAATCATTGAGAAACTTGAAAAACTGGGCGCTACCGGAGGATTGATCGCTGTTGACCGGGAGGGCAACGTTGTCATGCCATTTAACACGAATGCCATGTTCAGAGGGTTTGCCAAGTCAACCGGTGAACTGGAAGTAGCGGTTTACTAAATCGGCCGGAACGGAAGATCAATTATTGTTTTTCGTATTGCTGGATTTCATCGTGCACATATTCAAGCGCCAAACCGGCCTGCCTGAACATCTCTTCCGACTCTTTTCCGTCATGGTACTGCCTTTCGCAGACCACCCGCTCGATCCCGCAGTTGATGATCAGCATGGCACATGTACGGCAGGGCGTCATACGGCAGTATAAGGTGGCCTTGTCCAATGAAATACCGAGGCGGGCAGCCTGACAGATGGCATTCTGCTCGGCATGAACGGTACGCATGCAATGTTGGGTGATCCGTTCATCTTCATGCAGCACCTTTTTCATAAGATGTCCCACCTCGTCGCAATGCGGCAATCCGCGGGGCGAACCAACATATCCGGTGACAAGGATCTGCCTGTCGCGGGCGATCACACATCCGCTTCGCCCCCGGTCGCATGTCGCGCGCTCCGATACCGTGTGAGCGATTTGCATGAAGTAGGCATCCCACGAGGGGCGTATATTGGCTGATTGTTCCATAGGAATGTTAAATTGCCCCGTAAAGGTACAAATCATTTCATTCGATTATACTTTGCCGGATCGAGATGGCTCATATGCAGATAATCTGTACTTTTGCATCGAATTCATATACAAATGGTTTCTTCGTTATGTAATTTCTTAAATCCCACCTGAATTTTATTGATCCATAAAACATATATTCCATGAAATCAAAATCCATCTTGTTGTCCGTTGTATTGATAATCAACGTGTTGATTGCCGGCGCTGCCAATTTTCGCTTTCTTCCTCATACCATAACACAGCCCGATGGTGCAGTTATCAATTGTTTTGTCTCGGGGGATGAATACTTCAACTGGTTACACGACCAGGAGGGTTACACCATTATTCAGGCGAACGACGGATTTTATTATTATGGAATAATCAGCGGAGATTCGGTGGCGCCAACAGGATGGCTGGCAGGAAAAACCAACCCGGAACAGGTTGGGTTAGCTAAATGGGCAAAAATTTCCCAGGCAAAATATGATCAGCGCAGGGCATTTTACACTGAAAATACCGACCATTCTGGCAAGGCCCCGCATACAGGGATTCTCAATAACCTGGTAGTATATATCCGTTTCAACGACGACACAGAGTTTACCACAACGCGTCAGGCGTATGACAATAAATTTAATACCCCCACCGGAAATTCTTTAAAATCCTACTATAACGAGGTATCCTATTCATCTCTTACGATAAGCAGTACACATTATCCCGAATGTGTGATGACTACAAATTACTCTTACCAGGATTTCCATGACCGGAACTATTTTGAGCCGTACAATGCAACTTCGAACCCTGGTGGTTATAATGGAGGTACCGAACGCACCGAAAGGGAACATACCTTATTGAAGGATGCAATTACCTGGATCAATGTCAATTCGCCGGTGCCGGCCGGATTAAATATAGATGGCGATAATGATAACCGGGTTGATAATGTATGTTTTATTATCCGTGGAGGAAACGGGGCCTGGGCAGAGTTGTTGTGGGCACACCGGTGGTCGCTATTTTCCTATAATGTTTATGTAAACGGGAAACGGGTTTATGATTATACGTTTCAACCGGAAACCCAGGTTGACGTTAAAACCCTTTGCCACGAAATGTTCCATGCACTCGGCGCTCCTGATCTGTATCATTATACCGAAAACGGAATTGACCCTGTCGGCCCCTGGGATTTGATGGAAAGCGGGGGTGGCCATATGAGCGCCTACATGAAATGGAAATACACGAATAATTCATGGATTGGTTCCATACCAACGATTACGGTATCAGGCACCTATACGCTGCAACCTTTATCATCGCCGGAGAACAACTGCTATAAAATTGCCTCCCCAAACTCATCGGGTCAGTTTTTCGTCGTGGAATACCGGAAAAAGGAGGGGACCTTTGAAGGCACCATCCCGGGCTCGGGATTACTGGTTTACCGCATTGACCCATCATCTTCAGGAAATGCAAGCGGCCCTCCGGATGAAGTTTATGTTTACAGGCCGGGAGGAACAACCATTGTCAACGGGACTACCAACAATGCATATTTTTCTGCCGGAGTCCACAGAACAAAAATTAATGATCAAACAAGTCCAAGCTCATTTCTTCAAAATGGATCACCGGGTGGATTGGACATTTCAAAAATTACGGAGGCGGATACCACGATTTCTTTCACTGTAAACGTGATCAATATCAACGATCCTGCTAAATTTTCTGCCATTTCAACCAGCAATTCCATAATTATGCTGGAATGGCAAAAAAATCCAATGAACAGCAACGTTGTGATCGCATATGACACCATCGATCAGTTTGGTACGCCGCTTAATGGTGTAACCTATACACCGGGTGGGGTTATTCCAGGAGGAGGCCATGTCATCTATACCGGCGCCGCTACAACATTTAACCATACCGGACTTTTACCAAATACACAATATTTCTACAAAGCCTGGTCGGTTTTATCCGGGAGTTCTTATTCTCCGGGGATGGTTCGCAGCGCAGTGACGTTATGCGGGAGTATCGCCACCCTTCCCTACACCGAAGGATTTGAAGGTAGTTCCGATCGTCCGTCATGTTGGTTTGAAGACAATACCGACCCGGCATGGAGTTTTATCGCAGGCAACGGACTTGGAGCTGTTTATGGTTATCCGGCCACGGCGCATACCGGCTTACGCAATGCCTGCCTGGTTGATGTCACCACCGCCTCTGATTATAATACCCTGATCACACCGTTACTTGATTTGTCGGGATATAGTGATGTTCGATTGAAATTCTGGATGTTCATGCAAAAATGGGGATCAAGGCAGGATGAACTTATGGTTTATTACCGGACGAACCCGGGTCAGCCATGGGTGTTGCTGGAAAGTTACACCACCTCAATTTCCGCATGGACTGAACAGACGATCAATCTGCCGGCCGGTTCCGAAGAAATTCAGATCGGTTTTCGCGGCAACGCAAAATGGGCGCTTGGGGTCTGTATTGATGATATCGAAGTCACGGGAACCCCGTTGCCAACATTAAGTATTTCGCCGGCAAACCAGGACGTTCTCATGTCGCCCGGTTCAACCTCCTTTGTGGTTACCTGCCCCATAAGCTGGACCGCATCCAGCGACTCCCCTTCTTGGTGTACCGTGACACCGTCAGGTACAGGTGATGGTCCCATAACGGCCAATTATACTGAGAATACCTCATACAGCAAAAGGATGGCAACCATCACAGTGACGACAGATGGGATACCGTCCCAAACGGTAACCGTAACCCAGAACGCCTCCAACATTTCAGTTGGAGAACACTTCCTGGAAGGTATCCGCATCTATCCCAACCCGGCAAAGGGATTTTTCAGAATTGAAGATGAAGCGGGGAAAAACGATATCCGTGAAGTCATCATTGCTGATTATACAGGACGCGAAGTGATCTCCCGCAAAGTGCATGGGGAAAAGGAATTTGATTTTGATCTTTCATCCCTGGCTCAGGGTACCTATACCATTAAACTTAGAGCCGGGCAGGGGATGGCGATCCGTAAACTCGTCATTATCAGGTAATTTTTGCCAATACAATCTCAACTTCACGAAACAGATCCTCCTTTGAACCATCGTTGTTAAAGACAAAATCGGCCTGGCTGATGCAAGCCTGCAGGTTTTGTTTATGAGGATCAGCGGCGCTCATTTCACGGGCTTCATTCTCAACAAAGGTTGTAAAGGATATCTTATCGGTCTCCGACGACCGTTGAACGATGCGTTCATACCGGAGTTTTGGGTTCGCATCCACGGCAAAAAGGAAAAAATTCCCTTTCTTACGCAATGAGTCTATCTCTCCGGGTGTGCGGATGCTTTCGATGATGCAGTTCCTGTCCGTCTGGGCAGCTTCGAAGTACAATTGGTCAGTTACATACGAGGAACCGTATTCCCCACGTAACTCGTTCGCAACAAGCACCATACTGTCGCGGTTCTCAGGTATCCCGCGCCGGTTGATCTCCTTCAGTAGAAAAGCCCGCACCGAATAGTGGTCAAAGCCCTTTTTCGCAACGAGATACTCTACTACGGTGCCTTTTCCTGCACCAAGGGTTCCGGTGATACCGATGATCAACATAGTAAAATTCAAAAATCAAAATTCAAAAATCAAAACCAGTGCGACTACACAATCTCCAAAAACTCCATACTTTTCTGCATTGCCTGCATTGCCTGCATTACCTGCATTGCCTCCATTGTTTACATTAAATTTCACCCACTTTGAGTCTTTCGATCCACTTCTCCGCAATGACCGGTTTGTATTGTTCCAGATCCCGGAGCAAATGAACGATGTTGACTCCGTCCAACAACAGTTCCCGGTGCTCAGGGCGAAGGAATTTTTCTTTCACCGCATGATCCAGCATCCGTAGCAATGGATCAAAAAAACTGTCAACATTCAGCAACCCGATCGGTTTCTTGATAATACCAAGTTGGTTCCAGGTCAGTATCTCGAAAATCTCATCCAGCGTTCCATAAGCGCCGGGAAGGGCGATAAATGCATCGGAGAGGTCGGCCATCATAGCCTTTCGTTCCTGCATCCCTGCCACAATATGCATTTCGGTGAGACCGTCATGGGCCACTTCACGTTCAACAAGCGATTTCGGCATCACCCCAACCACCTTACCGCCACCGGCAAGCATTGTGTCGGCGAGTACCCGCATCAATCCAACATTGGCGCCTCCGTAAACAAGTGCGATATTTTTGGTAAGGAGATATTCAGCCAGCATAACAGCCTGGCTGGCATAAAGCGGTTGGCGTCCCATGCTTGAACCACAGAAAACGCAAAGGGTACTGATCATTTATTTCTGTATTTTTGTTATTGATTGGGACTCAAAGGTAATCAGAATCCATGGAGTGCCGGAACAAAAATAACAAATCTGCAAATGAAAAGACCATTGGTGTTACCTGCATCTGAAAAGGATGACGAAGCGTTGCAAAAGCTGATCGAATTTTACAATGAAACACTGGGGTTTTGTCCAAACAGTGTCAAAACAATGTACCACCGGCCGCAAATCGCATACGCCTTTATAGAACTTAACAAGGCAGTGATGAAGAATGATGGTAATGTTTCAAGCGCTTTGAAAAGAATGGTCGGATATATAAGCAGCAATGCGGCGGGGTGCCGGTACTGCCAGGCGCATACGATCAGGGCAGCTGAAAGATATGGCGCTGAAAATGAAAAGCTTGAGAATATATGGGCATTTAAAACGCATCCGGCATTCTCAGAAGCGGAAAGGGCTGCCCTTGAATTTGCCCTGGTGAGCTCAACCATACCCAACGCGGTTGACGATGCCATATCGGATAAGCTGAGATTGTATTGGGATGATGGGGAAATTGTTGAAATCCTGGGTGTTGTAGCTCTTTTTGGCTTTCTGAACCGATGGAATGACGCTATGGGAACCGAAATGGAAAAAGGAGCAATTGAGTCTGGTGAAAAACTTCTGAAAAAAAGGGGGTGGACTACCGGTAAGCACAAATATTAAGTTTGAATTCACGCAAAGTTATATTCAACCCGATCAAGTAAAAACCCCATTCAGATGTTATACCCTTTAAAATTCAAACCTGTTTTCAAAGAAAAAATCTGGGGTGGCCAAAAGATACTGACCAGTCTGGGGCTTGACTTTGCACCACTTCCCAACTGTGGCGAGGCCTGGGCGCTGTCGGGGGTGTCGGGATTCGAGACCATTGTAACCAATGGGTTTCTGGAAGGAAACGAACTCAACGAGATCCTTGAAATATACATGGATGATTTGGTGGGGGAGAAGGTTTTTCAGCAACATCCGAAAGAATTTCCGATCCTGATCAAGTTCATTGATGCAAACGATTACCTGTCAATTCAGGTACATCCTGACGATATGCTTGCAGCTCGCCGTGACATCGGAAGCGGGAAAAGCGAAATGTGGTATATCCTGGATGCAGATCCGGGTGCGGAACTGATCACCGGTTTTAACCGGAAGATGAACGAGGCGACCTACCTGGAATTTCTGAACCAAAAGAGGTTGAAGGAGGCGCTCAATGTTGAAAAAGTAAAGAAGGGAGATGTGTTTTTTATTCCATCGGGCAGGGTACACGCACTCGGTCCCGGGATCCTGCTGGCCGAAATACAGCAAACCTCCGATACCACATACCGCATTTATGACTGGGACCGCGTTGACAGCGAAGGAAAATCACGTGAATTGCATACCGACCTTGCCCTGGAAGCCATCGACTTCAGCCCGGTGGATACGTACCGGACGAATTACAAGAGTCTCCCAAACAAACCCACCACACTGGTCGAGTGTGTCTATTTTACAACAAACTTGCTGGAACCTGACCGGGAAATAAGGAAAGATTACAGCGCCCTTGACTCTTTTGTGATCTATATCTGCGTTGAAGGCAAAGCCGAAATCAGGGCGGATGAAAACAGTCTCACCCTGACGCAAGGGGAGGTGATTCTTCTGCCGGCTATAATACCGGAGGTTATCATTCTGCCTGAACCCGACATTAAAATTTTGGAAATTTATATCCCGTAATTTTTCTATTTTTGTGAACAGAAAAACAGCATCATAATGAAAATATTCCGCATTTTCTTACTCCTTGCCTTTATCTCCTCGTCCGCATTTGCCCAGGAGGGTGTATTCAAATACAAAAAACTCCCCTCTGTCAAGATGAAGACGGTTAGAGGCCTCCCTTTCACGTCCGATAACATTGCAAATAACGGAAAACCCATCATCATCAGTTTCTGGGCAACCTGGTGCAAGCCTTGTATCCGCGAATTGACCACCATCGCCGATGTTTACGATGAGTGGGTGGAAGAGACCGGCGTAAAATTATACGCCATCTCGGTAGATGATTCACGTTCGATGACCCTCGTGGCCCCCATGGTCAACGGAAAAGGCTGGGAATATGAGGTGTTGCTTGATCCCAACAGTGATTTTAAGCGGGCGATGAACGTTGGCCCGATCCCGCATACGTTTCTGCTTAACGGCGAAGGGCAGGTTGTCTTCCAGCATACCTCTTTTTCTGAAGGCGATGAACTGAACCTGATCGAAATGGTTCGCAAGCTGAACCGGGGCGAAGCGTTAA
This sequence comes from Bacteroidales bacterium, assembly GCA_030681475.1. Lineage (GTDB taxonomy): Bacteria > Bacteroidota > Bacteroidia > Bacteroidales > FEN-979 > CAIVAT01. The sequence continues at coordinate 32,045 of JAUXWT010000078.1, forward strand.
AATAGTAAGAAAGAATTGCGTTTTATCAACTTTATATATTATACACCTTGAACAGACGAACGTGCTATTTTCTGGGGACAATAATTTTATTGTTCATGGTCCCAGCGGTTACCCGATCGCAGGATGTGTTGAAAGGTGGTGAAGTTCACGGCAGCCTACAGGCCGATGCCATCTATTACCTTACCGACCCTGAAACCGGGATCACCGACTCAACCCTTGCCGGAAAACTGATCCGGATGAATGCCTTCACAGAGGTCAATTACTCCCTGGGCAACTTCACCGCCGGAATGCGTTTCGAGGCCTATCTGCCGCCGCTCACCGGTTACGATGCGCAATACAACGGAGCAGGAGTGCCGTATTGGTATGTTGCATATAAAAATAATTATATCGATATCACTGCCGGTAATTTCTACGAGCAGTTTGGCTACGGAATGATTTTGCGAACTTACCAAGAGTGGACTTTGGGATTTGATAATTCCCTGCGTGGCCTGCGGATCAAGGTGATGCCTTCAAAAGGGATAACCCTCAAGGGCGTTTATGGCGTTCAGCGATATTACTGGGAACCATATAAAGATTTCAACCGGGGAATAGTGAAAGGATTCGATGCAGATTTTTATCTGAATGACATTTTTAAAAACCTGGCCGAATCCAGAGTTAAACTGACCCTGGGAGGTGCATTCGTCAGCAATTACCAGCAGGGGACCACAAAAGACATACCTTCAGGGGGGAAGATCCTTGCACTGAAATTACCCGAGAATATATCCAATTATGGTGGAAGATTCAATTTGAACATCGGTGGTTTCAACTGGTTTACCGAATATGCCCATAAAATAAACGACCCGAATGCACTGAATAATTATGTGTATAAAGGCGGTGATGGATTATTCACCAATTTGTCATTTTCTAAACCCGGCCTGGGCATCTCCCTGATGTCGAAGTGGATCGATAACATGAGCTACAAGTCCGACCGGTCGGTCGTAAATAACATGGTCAGCATCAACTACCTGCCTGCCATTACCAAAGAACATGCCTATGCCCTGGCAAGCATGTACCCCTATTCCACTCAGCCGGGTGGCGAAGTGGGGGTGTCGGGAACAGTTACCATGCATTTTCCGAAGAATTCCACCCTCGGAGGTAAAACAGGGATGTCGGTTGCCGGAAATTTTTCGCAGGTCAATGGTATAAAAAGGTCTCCGGTTAATGATACCACCTACGTCGGACAAACCGGAACACTTGGATATGCCTCAAATTTTTATGGCGCCGGCGATATGGTTTTTTTCCAGGATGCCAATCTTGAAGTGACTAAAAAATTCGGAAAAAAATGGAAAGGAATCTTCACCTATCTTTATCAGACCTATGATAAAGATGTTATTGAATCGCATGCTCCCGGCGATTTTGGAACGATCTATGCTCAAACAGGCATTGCCGACATTACCTGGAACATCACCAAAAAACATGCGCTCCGGTGGGAAATTCAGGGTTTGTGGACCAAACAGGATAAAGGGAACTGGGTCGCCAGCCTACTTGAATTCAGCATCTCGCCATCATGGTTTATCTCCGTGATGGATCAATACAATTACGGGAACAGTGATGCTTCGCAGCGACTGAATTACTATACCCTGGGTGCTGGTTACACATACCATTCTACGCGGATACTGTTCTCTTATGGCAGGCAACGTGAAGGGATCATTTGCGTGGGTGGTGTCTGCCGGTATGTCCCGGCTACAAATGGACTGACCTTGACTATTTCCAGCAGTTTCTGATACGCCTGCCGGAATGAGTGACAAACCGAATAATTTGAAACAATTATGAAAATAATCTCCAGGATATCCTTCATCATGCTTGTTGGAACACTTTTGTTCCATTCCTGCACGAAGGTCAGTGAACCTTATTTTACAGTTAAATCAGTCATCGTTGATACGACCAAACGGTCGGTATTGCTGGAGGATTATACGGGTCATCTCTGTGTCAACTGCGCTCCTGCGGCAGCCGTTGCAAGTACAATCCAGGAGTTGAATCATGGGCTGGTTTACGTAATCTCTGTTCATGCAGGTTCGTTTGCCAGGCCAAATCCTACAAGTTATCCTCCATACCTGGCGGCTGATTACAGGTGTGAAACCGGCAATGACTGGTTTGGTTACGGCGCTTTCAATATCGATGCAAATCCTAAGGGAATGGTTAACAGGCGGCCATTTAAAGGGCAAATCTCATTTGGCGCTTCCGACTGGAACCAGGCCGTTCAAGCGGCGGTTGAATTACCCAAGATAGCCATCATGACCGTGAACAACACCTTTAACAATGGGAACAAAATGTTAGACTCAAAAGTTGACATTAAATTCCTGACCGGTTACACAGGCAAGGTGAATCTGACGGTATGTATCCTTGAAGACAGTATATACGGCGGACAATTGAATATAATTCCCCCTGATTCCATTCCCATTATAAAGAACTTCAGGTTTATGCATGTGCTGAGGGGCTCGCTCAACGGGAGTTTTGGTGAAGAAATATCAGTCAATCCTTCCCCAGGCGACTTAATCACCAAATCTTATTCCTTTGATTTTACTGCGAATTCCTGGAAACCGGAACATTGCAATGTGATCGCATTTATCTCAGATGCCGACACCAGGGAGGTGTTGCATGTGGCTAAATCACAAAACATATCATTGAAAAAGTAACCCGCCGAAGCGACACGGTCACAATTTACCTCCTGACGATAATTTTTCCGGTTGTCACCGACGCTTTGCCTGCAATTTTAAGAAAGTAGATCCCATCGGGCAGCGTTGTCAGTTTAATGGTTTTATTTAACTGTCCGGTAAGGGAGATGTTCTTTTCGGAGTAAACAGTGGCGCCGATCATGTCAAAAACGGTAAGTTCCAAAAGATCGGCCTGCGGAGATTTTAAATTCAGGGTAAAATATCCATTCGATGGATTGGGAAGAACCAAACAGGAGACTTGTTCATTCCTCTCTTCTGCGCTTGTCGGAAAATCAACTACAATATACCCGACGCTTAAAACACTATCGGATGAAAAACCATCTCCCACGATTAACTTCACATCATAGGTTCCAATGGTTTCGTACAAGATGACCGGATTTTTTTCAATCGAAACGTCCGGTGTTCCGCCTGGAAAATGCCATTGCCAGGTGGTTGTATTCCCCAGGGAGGTGTCGGCAAAGGCGACAGAATTACCCGGAACAACCCTCTCGGGAACTCCTGTAAAACCGGCCACCACCGGAGGCGGTATGGCATGAATTACAATGTAAGCCTGATATGGGATCCGGTTGTAGGCTGTGACCACCAGATGAATTGTATCATCAGCCATGGTTAATGCCGGAAATGAAAGCATTACGGTATCGTTCACCACAAGGCCTGTGGCGAGAATGGTGTCGGCAAGGGTTGCAGTTACCCTGGCGCCGCTGACATTACAATAGACACCCAACAAAGTATCGCTGACGTAAAGCATGGTGTCGTATTGGGCGGTGATCGGCTGCGGCACGGCAGTTCTGAGCATGATGGTCGGGTCGCCGAAAATGGTCCAGGTGTCTGCCATATTGGCGCCGTCGGTGCCATACGAATCGATCATTTTCATACATCCGTTGATCGATACGCCGGCAAAGGTACGTTTTATGTTATTCGAATCAGATTCAATGAGGATGTTGGTCATTGCATCCTGCCCTTCCATCGGAGAGTTCCAGCTTTGGTTGATGGTTGAGCCCAGGAAGGCAATTGCCCCGGTGGGCTGGCCGCCTTGAGTTGCCCGCAGCCATGCTTCGGCGAAACATGTGATTGAAGTGAAGTTTCCGTTTACACAAGCCACCGACCAGATGAACGGAAGTTTTCCGGCGTTGGTCAACTGGTTGACATTGTTATTGCTGAATCCGGATGTCGACCATGCCGTATTGCTGCCATGCCCGGTATAAAGGATAAGGCTGGCCCCGTTGTTCACCTCTGTTGCGACCATGGGGGGCGATGGGTTTCCGGGGGCATCATTGCCTCCCTGGGAACCATCAAAGAGTTCGGGATTCATGGTGTATGTATAGCCTTTCAGCTGGGTCTGTTGATTTCTTACATGCTGATAATCATATTCATTGTCATCGCCCGGACCCTGGTCTGACGCTATGCCGATCACGGTTGTAAACCAGTCATCGGTCAGAAACTGAGGATTCATCTCATAATCCAGCGTTCGCTGTACCTGTGTCTGCACCTGGGCGATATTTTCGGCGGAGAACCTTCCGATGAAGGCATCGGCATAATGGTCGTTCCCGACAATATATCCATAGGCATTGTCGGAGGGGCCTCCCAAACCGCTGCCGGTATTGGTGGGGATCTGCGGTGCGTCACCAACCAGCAGGACATGGGTCAACCCTTTGGTATTGTAATAATTCGCAATAAATGACCTGATCTGGGCTGCTGTAGAACCAACAGAGTCCTTGTGAAGCATTTCAGTCTGATAACCTTCCGAGCGTTTCCAGTTCACATAAGGTTCCATGGCACTCATAAAGGGACCGTAACAGATCACCAGCAAATTCCCATACTCACTCAAAGGGATGTAGGCCATGGCATCGAAATTTATGAACTGGCGCTGCAAAACCGGCAGAAAGTCCTGGGGCATTTTTTTAATGTTGAGAGGCGTTGGCAGTGGATTATTCCCGGCTTCACTCGTTTTAAACAACTCAATTGTCATGTTGTAGTAAACACGAAGGATTTTTGAGACCGGATTGTACTGAAAGGGATAAGCAATAAGGGTTTGCCCGCGTACATCCCGGATGATATAGGGTTCGCGTGTGTCAGAAAGCGATCCGGGATAAAAATTATCCACGGAATAGGGGGCTCCGAACGAGTAAGGCACGGTTGAGGGATCGATGTCGCGCATGATCACGCCCTTGGATGGGGCTATCATCATTCCCGGATAATCTTTATATTCCGAAGAAACTATCCGGACGCTCATGCCGGCCAGGTCAGGAATTACCAGTGATACCGTTAACTTGGGCAAATCAGGCGCTCCGGCTTCCAGGATGGGGGTTGATTTACCAACCTCAACAGAAAAAGCCGGGCCATTTGGCGTTTGCACCTCTTGCAGGGTAAAACCATCCAGGTTGAAATGAAGGGTGGACCGGTCGATGGTTGAAGAGACCAGACTGATTTTTGCAGGTGCAGGTAACTGATTGCTGATGTTAACCCAGTTGCCGGTAAACCCGGTCACCGACAGGGAAAACATAATGAACAGTACATAGACTTTGCGCATAGGGTTCAAGATTAAATCGATACATGTGTTAATTCCATAACAAAGGTAAATTTTTAATTCATTCCCGGATGTTTTTTTTATCCATTCAGTAAGTTTTTTCTGGTCAGTCAAGTTTTATTTCTCCCACATGCACCTTTTTGATGTTATATACCGGGTACCAGGCGGCCAGGAATCCGATGGACAAAACTGTGAAAAAAACAATTATGAAATCTTTTAGCTGCATGTACACCGGGTACGCGTTCACAACAAAACTGCTGTCGGCAGACCCCAACCGGATCAGGCCGAAACGGATCTGAAGCCAGCAAATAACTGCACCGAGGATCAGTCCCGTAATGGCTCCGATAAAGGAGATCAGCATACCTTCCAGGAGAAAAATGCGACGGATCAGATGCTGACTTGCACCCATACTCTGCATCACAGCAATATCCTTTTTCTTGTCGAGGATGAGCATGGAAAGGGTTCCGATCACGTTAAAACTGGCGATGACAAGGATCAGTGTCAGGATCAGGAAGATATAATTCTTTTCAGAAACCATGATCTTATAGAGTATCTCTTGTTGCTGATATCGGTTTTTTACGGTAAACCCTTCGCCTGCCACCCGTTCAATCTGTTTTTGCACTGCAGTCAGATCAGTACTTTTTGCAACATCAAGCTCAAGGGCTGTTAGTTCATCACCATACTCAAGCAGACTTTTCACGAAACGCAATGGCAGGATCGCGTATTTAACATCGTACTCATACTGTACCTGAAAAAACCCGGAAGGAAATATGATCTCAGCATTAAAGGCGTTTTCAAACCCGCCCGAAAAGCTGGCGTCACGGCGGGGAACGTAAACGGAGATCGGGTGGACATAATCCAGCAGGTTGGCATTCAGGGAACCTGCTACCCCGTAGCCCAATATGGCATAATCAATATCCCCATCCTGTAAAAGAAATTGTCCTTCTGCCATCATGGTATCCAGCCCGCTGATCTCATTGAATGATTCACCGACCCCTTTGATGGTTACAATGGCTTGATTGTCTTTGTATTTCATCAATGCATCCTCCTCAATGACCTGTGTGACATGCAACACACCGGGAATTTTTTGCAACCGGTCAAGAGGAAAAGAACTCAGGTTAAAGGTCTTGCCATGATTCGGCGTGATTTGAATGGTTGAGTTGAATGAACTGAACAGCGAAACCACCAGCCGGTCAAACCCGTTAAATACCGAAAGGACAATAATCAGCGCCATGGCTCCGATCGCCACACCAACAACCGATATCCCGGAAATAATGTTGATGATGTTATGCGATTTCTTTGAAACCAGGTACCGGCGGGCGATATAGAAAGGAAAGTTCATTATTTTTTTTATTTCCAAGCCTTCACAATCAGTCCAGTCCCGGTTTTATGTTGGATCCTTGTATCCAGCCAATTGCAGAAAAAAGCGACAGGATAGGTTATCAGGTAATATAATGGCAGCAGAATGAAAAAGAGTTTTGTAGTGTTGAGCATCAGGATCGGGTATTTCATCGAAAGTCTCCAGGCGATCTTCCCCGGTGTTCCATAGGTAAAACGGGCTTCAGTCTTGTTAAATCCGGCGCGTTTTAATTTATCCTGGATGTCCTGGATGTTATATCCGTCGCGGACATGTTCGTCGATGAATGATTCTCCCTCGTCATGATCATGAACATCAGAGCCCCCCTGATCCGAAGGGGTGGAGATCAGCAACATCCCATCCTGTGTCAAAGAATCAAAAAAATTACGGAACACGGCTTCGTCATCGCTGATGTGCTCCATCACATCAACCGAAAGGATAAGGTTAAAATGGTTGGGACTGGAAAATAGTGTAAGATCTGCTTTTTCGAAAAGCACGTTTTTTCTGCTGATTTTACTGAAAAAGGCATTGCAGTCTTCAATCTGTTCATCTTTCACATCAACAGCATCAACAAACCATACAGGGGAAAGGCCGGAAAGAAAATAGGAGTATTGCCCGAATCCGGAGCCGGCATCCAGGATGATCCGCTTGGTTAAACGATCGGCGGGTTTTATCTGGCCAGCCCATATCCTGATCTCTTTCCGCACATGCCATGCACGAAGCAGCAAAAGATCAAGGAGTTTGTAAAACAATATCCGGAGGAAGGGGGTCTTATTGAACACTTTTCCAAGTGTTCTTTTTATCGGATCATACTTCATAAAAATATCAAAATGAAAAATGCAAAATGAAAAATGCAAAAATAGAGCAACTCATCAACCTGCGAAATACTTTAGCGCACATGTCCGCCTGTCCACCTGTCCACCTGTCCCCCCGTCCCCTGTTCACTTCAGCAAATTATCAATATTCTCAATATAATCCAGTGAATCATCCAGGAAAAACTGAAGTTCAGGCATGACACGCAACTGATTGTGCACACGCAGCGCCAGATAATGACGTACCTCCCTGCCGTGATGGCGGATTTTATCAAGCAAAACCTGCTTGTCAGTCGTAATAAACAAGCTCAGATGGACTTTCGCAATGGAAAGGTCTTTGCTAACTTGTACCTTGGTCACAGTGATCAAAGCGTTTTCGAACAGGTTTCTGCTCTCTTGCTGGAAGATGATTCCTAATTCCTTCTGGATCAGGCGCGAAATTTTTAGCTGACGGGTTGATTCCATGGGGCAAAGGTAGTAAATATTTCTGTGGACGGGGGGACAAGGGGACGGGGGGACAAAGGGACGGTGACCACACTTGTCACTTGTCACGCGTCACGATTTCACCCCCGCGGTTACTTTTCCCAAGATCGAAGTCACGTGTAAGGCTTACTGCAACTGAGTACGCAGGAGTCATCTGCTTGCCTTTGTAAAACTTGTATAAAGGGAGATCATAGATCGCTGTGAGATTCCATTTTCCGGCAATGCTATAGCTCAATTGCGGGGAGACCGTGAAGAGGTAATATCCGGAATTTATCACCCTGGAATCCCCTTTTTCATTCTTGTTTGCAAAATCCCGGTCATTGGTTTTCCACTCACTGCGGAATTGCAGGATGCCAAAGAAATATTTTACGATCTTCTTGGAAACGAAGATGGAATTGAGCAGAATGTTGCCGTACTTGTAGTTACTCTTGTCAGTAAAGTTATAATCATACCGGTTGATGGAGAACAATCGAAGAGTGATCGCCGGAAATCCTTTGTTGAAAAACAACATTTCGGATATTCCGAACGCATTGGTTGAGGGCTGAACATCCCGGTTCAATTGTACGCCGTCAATAATCTGTGGGTTGGTTGAGAATGGAAACCTGAGACCAAACCCGGTGGTAAACTCAATTTGCCGGGCAGGTTTTACGATGGTTCCATATTTAACGGAAAATGTTGCGTTCGACAAACCATTTCCCTGGGTTTGATAATTGATATTCTTAAAATTCTGGGTTTTATCAAAGTAGTACCCGGCATCAATCTCAACGGTCAGCCGTTTTGTAATTCCGTATGCAAGGGCAAGTCCGGCAAAATTAAAACTGGAGTTAGAAAGCTGAACATTCTCTGTGGTCTTATGATCATTTTCGAAATAGGTATCGGAATAACTGTGCCTGAAATAGGTGATCGCACGAAGGTGATTTTTTTCAAGAACGCCAACATACACGGAGGCGCCTACCGGAGATCCTGTAGAGCAACACTGTGCCATTGATGAAAAGGATGAGGACAGGAAAACGGCGCCTGTAATGAGAACGAACGCTATCCTAATTATGCGACCTGACAATGATTGATTTTGTTTCCGAGTGGTTGTATTGATCAGATACCTGGCAGGTGATGGTGAATTTATCCTGGTGACAAACGGTCCATTGCACGCTGGCGCCACTTCCGATAAATGTGCCATACGATGCAGTCCATTTGTAGGTCAATCCATCACCGGTCGCACCGGCAGTAACGGTGGTGATGTCGTTTACCTTGATCACCGTATCAGCGGCAACCAGGCTGCTGAACCTGAAATTCTCACCAGGTCCGGGATCCGGAGTGGTTTTGCTTTTTGAGCAGGATGCCAGGATAACAACGGTAACCAGGCAAACAATTGTCAAGGCTTTTTTCATGGTGTTCAGGATTTTTTAGCAGACAAATATACATATATAATTAACTGTGAACATCGTTTTTTTTTCGTAATTAATTATTTAATGTTAAACCCCTATCTTTGCTGCAATGAAAAGTTTTTTTAAAATTCTTCGTTACGCAGGGCCTTACTGGGTTTATGCCATGCTTAACGTGGTGTTTAATATCCTTTCCGTAATCTTTTCATTGGTCTCGTTCGGATTGTTCATCCCTGTTTTACAGATGCTTTTCCACCAGATGACCATTCCGGCTTCGGCCCCTCCGATGCGGTTGGAGATTGATGCGCTCAGGGATAATTTTTATTACTACACCGGCCAAGTGATAGAGCGGTACGGCAATGAAAAAATGCTGGTTTATATCGGGATTACGATCATCATTTTGTATTTCCTGAAAAACCTGTTCAGGTATCTGGCCATGTATTTTCTTGCAGTAGTTCGGAATGGCGTGGTAAAGGATCTTCGGAATGACCTCTACCTGAAAATTCTGATCCTGCCATTGTCATATTTTAACGAAAAGCGCAAGGGAGATATCATCGCCCGGATGACCACCGATGTGCAGGAGGTCGAATGGTCCATTATGAGTTCACTGGAGATGGCATTCCGCGATCCGATCACGATGATAACATACATCATCACCTTGTTTATTATCAGTCCGGCGCTTACTGTTTTTGTCCTGGTGCTCCTGCCAGTCAGTGGATTTATCATCGGCAGGATCGGAAAAAGCCTGAAACGGACATCAGACAAAGGCCAGTACAAGATGGGCGTACTTCTTTCGATGATCGAAGAGACGATCTCAGGGCTGCGCATCATCAAAGCATTCAACGCCATCAGTTTCGCCGACAAGCGGTTCCGTCATACGAACCAGGAATACAACCGGCTGATGGTACGGCTTTACCGTAAACGTGACCTGGCCTCCCCCTTAAGCGAATTCCTGAGCGCCTGTGTGGTCACCATCGTGTTGTGGTATGGCGGAAAACTTGTCTTCACTCCCGGGAACTTTCTGGATGCGGCAGCTTTCCTCGTTTACCTGGGGATATTCTCCCAACTGATGCCTCCCGCCAAATCCATCACCCAGGCTTTTTACAACATTCAGAAGGGGGCTGCATCGGTGGACCGGATTGAACAAATATTGAAGGCGCCCGAAGTCATTGAGGAAAAGACCGATGCGCTTACAAAAAAAGATTTCAACACCGGGATTGAATACCGGAATGTCAATTTTTCATATGCTGATGAACCGGTTCTGAAACAGATCGACCTGACGATCCATAAAGGCAAAACCATCGCTGTGGTCGGACCTTCCGGAGGGGGAAAATCAACACTCGTTGATCTGCTGCCCCGTTTTTATGATTGCGCAGGTGGCGGCATTTTCATCGACGGGATTGATATCCGTGACCTCGTAATCCGCGATTTGCGCGGTTTGATGGGCATTGTATCCCAGGAAACCATTCTGTTTAACGACACGGTATTCAACAACATCGCTTTTGGCATGGAAAACGTCAGTGAGGCCGATGTAATTGGTGCTGCCAAGGTTGCCAATGCCCATGAGTTTATTGAGAAAATGCCGCAGGGATATGCGACCAACATCGGCGACCGTGGAACAAAACTTTCAGGCGGACAGCGTCAGCGGCTCAGCATTGCCCGTGCCGTACTGAGGAATCCGCCGATTCTCATTCTTGATGAAGCTACCTCTGCCCTGGATACAGAATCGGAACGGTTGGTACAACAAGCCCTCGAGAATCTCATGCGTCACCGTACCTCGATCGTCATCGCCCACCGCCTCTCCACCATCCAGTTTGCCGATGAAATTATCGTGTTGCGGCATGGGAAACTGGTCGAACGCGGCACCCATAACGTCCTTCTGGAGAAGAACGGCGTTTACAGAAAGTTGTATGAATTGCAATCCTTCGTTTAAATTTCGCTATTTCGCCATTTCGCTTCCGTTCAAATTTCCGCCATACTGATCATCACATCTTCCATTTTCTTCTTCATCAATTTAACCCTGCAATCATAATCGTTGACGATCAGTGAAAAGATGAGTTGCCTTCCGGTTACGGTGACAACATAACCGGCGAAACTTTTTACCTTGCCGATGGTTCCTGTTTTTGCATGCACGCGTCCTTCTGCCGCACTGCCCTTCATGGCCTTATGTAAGGTACCAGTAAGTCCGGCAAGAGGAAGCGATTCATAGAATACATCGAAATAGGGGGAGGTCCGCATTGCGTAAAGGGCGTCAACCAATTGCTTAGGGGAGATCGCGTTGTTACGCGACAGCCCATTGCCATCATAAAAGTTCATTCCCTCGGTATCCACGCCTTTGGTGGACCAGAAATCAAGTATGGCCTTGGCCCCGGCCGCAGTAGTATGGGTTTGGTAAACCTTCCCGCCGATCTTCCTGAGCAGTTTTGAAGAGCGCCAGTTGACACTCATCTGGTTGGTGACCGTGACCTCGGGAATGACCTGTTTTCCAAAATATTCCAGAGCGGCGCCTGTTACAAAGATTTTCAGCGTTGAGGCAGGGATCATGGGTTTTTTGGCATGGTAATCAGCCACGATAACAGGATTCTTGTTTGTTACATCCACGACCAGATATCCAAGGGAGGCTTTTTGAAGCAATGGGTCATTCTGAAGTAACTGCAATGCCTGAAGCATGGTATCGTACCTTGGTTGAGGCTCCAGTTTCGCAAGTCCGGGTATCTCTTTCTGTGCATTTGATCTTGATTTGTTATTCTGGCAGGCAAACAATAATGGGAACAGGATCAGCAGCGAAATAAAGAAACTTCTTTTATGCATGAACTGGATTTACAAATATTTGCCAAATATCGGAAAAAAAAATTGCAGGTGACAATAAATCTACCAATTCAATAAAAGTTGCTTCAACAGTTTATCCTGAGAAGATGCTTGTACCCCAATACCCCTTTACAACTACGCGGGTTTCAGCGAATAATCTTTTTTCAGAAGCCCCTTCTCCATGCACTCCTGAATATCTGAGAGACGAAAGTACACCTTCCTTCCCAGTTTACTGTAAGGAAGGTCTCCTGAATTTCTTAAGTCGGTCAAAGTCCGCAAGGAAACGGAAAGTTTTTCGGAAGCTTCATGGGACTCGATCCAGTCAAATCCGCCTGCTGATGCCCGGAGCAGCTTAAATTCAATGCGAGTCAGACTGTTGAAGATCTCTTCCATCATCTTTTCAGTTTGAAGTTGGGTTTTCATAGCGTGAATATTAATTGGTTTATATTGCTTAATCGGACTTGGGTACAAAAGGTAATACATGAAAAGTGGTTTTTTTATTAACTTTTAACATTTTTTAACATTTCTTCATATTTGCTGTTAAATTTTTAATTGATTTAGCTCAATCATACCAGTGAAGTTAAAATATCCTTTGAATGCTTTTCGTGATAGGATTATCATGACTTTCGAGTATGTAGTGTTAATACGGGTGGCCAAGGTATTGCTCCACGCGCTCCGTAGGAGCGGAATTTCGGTAGTAGCATGATCACATTTGGGAACAATTCGCTCCGTAGGTGCGAAATTATTTTCCAGGAAATCAAAACAAAACAAATTGCGCACCTACGGAGCGCTTGATCGGGGCGGGTGCATACGTCTACCAATATTTGGCTCCTACGGAGCCGGGAAGGTTTATTAATAAACAATATCTGCTATATAGGTGGGAACTTGCAAAATCCAATTCGCCTGGTACAATTGTGCTTCAATCAATAAGATTTTTACTTTCCTCCAGACACCTTTCCTGCGAGGCTCATTCAAGTCTGTTGCAAGTCTGTTGCAAGTGTCCTTCGTCCTTCTTTATCTCGGTTAAATGCAAACAATACAGGCAGTGTAATGACTTAATTTAGCTAAATATTGTATTTATAATGACAAAATTATTATACATGTAAAAATATTGTCAATATGAAAATTGCCAAACGTGAACTTCTCAATCTGATTGAAGAAAAAGGACAATAGTTATCAGCCTTTGAGATCAAAAGGGGCCCCCGTGCGGTGCGCATCCCTGTTGCCTTTCAGAAGGCCTATCCCGAAGCGACTTCCCAGACGATATCCAAGCAGAATTACCTCGAGTTTATCACATAGATGCTGTCCCCCAGTCCCCAGTCCCCAGTCCCCAGTCCTCAGTCCCCAGTCCTCAGTCCCCAGTCCTCAGTCCTCAGTCCCCAGTCCCCTCGTCCCCCTGTCCCCTGTCCGCCTGTCCGCTTGTCCCCCTGTCCCCCTGTCCCCCAGTCTCTTACGGCTTTCCGTAACCTGTAACGTTTTTTTTTCCTCCCCGTATAATATAGGTGCAAAAGAGCTTATCTTTAGCGGCAACAGTTTATTGATAATAAGTTAATGAGCTGATTATCAATATTTAATATGGATAATGGTGCACGACAGCATGGATTATATGCATGGCGGAGGCATACCTCCCTTGTATTGCCGTGCATTTTGTTGCACGCCATTAAAGTTTTTATCAACAGGGTTTTGCACATTTCCGGTTTTTCCGCTGACTTTTCTCAACACAGGCATAAACCTTCCACTCGTTCGTTCCTCCCGGCACTTCAGTCACATCGGCCAATCTTGTTGAGATGTCATTATTTATGCCGATAACAAATTTATCTGCAACAGGTTAACGATTTTAAATGAGTCAGAAAACACGCATATCAAACATCTTTAGCGCCGGGATGATGTTCCCGGTGGTGGGTGGTTTGATATGGAGGGTGTTTTTCCTTGCTGCAACCCTTAATTTGGTGTCGCTTACCGTTTATTCGCAGACAGTTGTTTTACCGCGCGACGCAGTATCCAAACCCCGAACAGACGGAGTGACAAGTTTCTCTGATTTCACAGAAAATCCAGCAATTGCGGCTTCTGTTACCCTGCTGCCTGACACAATCTGGGCATGCGTGGGAGACACGATACTAGTTCCAATTTATGTGACAGGGGATGATATTGGTGGGATGGAACTTTTTCTCGATTTTAATCATAGTGTTCTGGGGTTTGTTAATCCAATGGGTTATGCGAATGCTTTTCCTCTTTTTTCTGATATAACCTATAATTATGATTATATACCAAATACTACTGCAATTATTTCAATCTATGATACATTGTGGTATCTGGGTCATAGCCATAATTTTACTGGTGAAAAGATTGTTGATCTTTTGTTTATTTACAATGGTGGCACTACTGTTATTCATTTAAGGAGATCACCTGATCCTGATCCTTTGAATTATTGTGCATTACATGATGCTTTAGGACTTGATATTTTGCCTGTTACGTATACTGATAACCAGGTAACAGGGTCCACCCTAATACCTGCTATCAACGGTGATGCAACAGCCTGTGCCGGTGAAACCAAAACCTATTCGACAAATCCTGGCAATGCGAATTATATCTGGACGGTTTCAGCCGGAGGTACCATCACAGCCGGTGCAGGAACTAACGAGATCAATGTTACCTGGAATACAGCAGGAGCACAAAGCGTCAGTGTAAACTATATGGTTGGTACAGAGACCTCATGCACGACAGTTTTGAATGTAACGGTAAACTCCAAACCGACAACAAGCTCTATTTATCACAATTAACCGGAAATAAAAGATAAAAACGAATAAACGAGAAAAAACAACATAAAAACAACGAACCATGAAAACACAAACGATTACACAGCGAAGGATCCAGATGCCGGAAACAGGGTTAAATCCCAACCACCGAACGCACGACCTTTCCCGCTTTGCATGGTTCCGACGACCCCGGAATAAAATATTAATCAACGATATACCTCAAGATATTCAAATAAAAAACAAACAATCAAATAATCAGGTCATGAAAACAAAATTAAGCCTATTGCAATGGATGTTGGTTCTGCTGTTCGCTGCAGGTTCGATGGGGGTGATGGGGCAAAACCCTGGAGGATTACCGGACAGTACGAACACTCAAAGTGTATGTCAATGGTCAATTGAACCATATGCTGTTAGTGGGCACATAGGCTCTACTTATACTTGGTCCATTGTACCTAACCCGGATGGAGGAGGGTCTATAGCAAATGTTGCTGATAGTATAATCAATGTTACCTGGACGACTGTTGGAACATGTATTTTACGTGTTGTTGAAATGAATGTCGCTGGTTGCTCTGATACAAGTGATTTAGCAGTAACTGTTGAACCAAAACCCATCGCTACGGCCAGCAACAATGGTCCGTTGTGTGAAGGAGAAACTTTGCAGTTAACGGGAGGACCGGGAGGTCTCGCTACTTACGCTTGGACAGGACCTAATGGTTTTGTGTCCGCGTTGCAAAGTCCGACTATCTCCATGGTGACGATAGCAAATGCGGGG
>JAUXWT010000079.1 GCA_030681475.1 Bacteroidales bacterium
AATCTACCGTTAAAAAACGACAAAAACAAATTAAGTTATTGACAATCATTTGTTTATAACTACGTCAAAAATGAATACGTTTAACTACTATTATAAATCAATTAACCCAAACAGGCCCTCCGACTTTTCGGAGTGGACTCATTATTCGATATTCAGTTTAATCTTCCTGATCCTTACACGCAGGTTCATAATCCAAAACCCCAGGAGGATCCAGCCGAGCATCGCCGGATAGAATACAAACCGCATGGATGGGTCAAGATGCATGGGTAGTACCGGTGGGGAATCTTTTCCCGGATGGATGCTTTCGCCGGCCAGCCGTGGCAGCACCAGGACAAATACAATCCAAAGGAAGAAAGCAAAAATATTGTAAACTGCGCCAACCTTGGCACGTTTGTGAACATCATCGATGGATCCGCGAAGGATCATATAAGCGAGATAGATAAAAAGCCCGACTGCAGCCCCGTTGAGTTTGGGGTCCTTTACCCAGGGTGAACCCCAGGTAAAATTGGCCCAGATCATTCCGGTGAAAATGCCGAGGAATCCGAACATAAGTCCCACGTTTACAGCCTCGACCGCAATAATATCTTCGGCTTCATCAAATTTTCTCAAATATCTCAGGCTGAAAATAAAACCTGTGACAAGCATGGATAACATGCCAAACCACATGCCGACATGGTAAAACAGGTTACGCATCGTTTCATGGATCATCGTATCAGGAATATCCACCATGAAACCGACAATGATTGCATACAGCAACAATAGTCCGGATAAATATTTATACCAATCTCTTTTTAGCATATTCGCTCAGTCTTTCCAAAGGTACGGAAATAACAGATAGGCCAGTGCGATCACTGCGAAATTGATCGTGAGCAGGATCACGAGATAACCTGTTAAACCTGACCAATCCATGCTGTTTAGCGCAGCGTGGGAAATTTTCATCAGGGTGGCTAGCAGTGGTAGTACAATGGGAAAACTCAGAATCGCCATCAGTGAAAAATTATGGCTGGCCCTTGAAGCAATTGCGGCCACCATGGTCAGCACCGAGGCGAGGCCAAGACTTCCTATCATCAGGGTTAACAGGAACAATGGTATGTTGACGACCATGTTCCCCATCAGCAACAGGAAAAACCCAAATGCAAGTACAGACAGAACCGCCATCAGGAAGAGATTATAGAGAATTTTAGCAAGAACGATCGCCTGCGGACTTGCCAATGTATAATAATAGAGTTGACGGGCAGGACTCTCCTGTAAAAAGCTCTTCGATATTCCGTTGACGGCCACAAACAACAATATGATCCAGAACAGCGAATTCCAGGTCTCGGCGGTGATGGCGTTTTCAAAGGCCAGGTAGGTGACAAATACAGTTGATACAAGGTATAGCAAGATACCGTTGAGTACGTATTTCTGCTTTAGCTCAAGCATAAATTCCTTGCCGACAAGGTACCTGATCTCTGTGTACAGCATAAAAGTTCTGAAATTGCATGCAAAGATAAAAAAACCCCGCGGGATGCCGCAGGGTTTTTCAATGCTTAAAAAAGGTGATTTATTCTACAATCATTTTACGGGTATATTTCTCTCCGTTAACGGAAACGGCGATGAAATAAATTCCTGAGGCAAGATTGGCTGCATTAATGCTGAATGTTTGTGAACCCGCGTTCATGATCCCGTTGTCAAGAGACATGATCTGTTTTCCAAAGAGGTTTGTAATATCAACGTTTACGTTTGAATTCTGCTTCAGATTCAGCGTAATCTTTGCGAAATCTTTAACAGGGTTCGGGTAAATGCTAATCGCAACCAGGTCTGTTTTGGCTTGATCCAAACCCACAGGAAATCCGGGATTCAGAACAGGTATGGTAAAGTCACCCTGAACATAGGAGAAATCAGGGATATATTTAAACTGTACGTCGGCTGCCGGATCCGCAAACCATTGTACACAGATAGGAATGGTGAATTTGTTATTATCTGTAAATACAATTGGAGAGGCGCTTTGCCAGTATGCTTCCTGGGTAATGTCGCAAAGGAAGGTTACGTTATTGGGTTTATCCGCACCATTGTCGGAGGTTATTTTATTTTCGATGAGGTCGAAACCCCGGGCCCATATATCAGGATTCTGGTTATTGACTTCACCTTCAACATGGGTATCGTTCCAGGTCACGAACATCTTATCGCCGGCTGTGTTCCTGGAGATATAGCAACGGTTATCGGCTGAAATATCGCCAAATGTGCCGCGGAATGTTTTGACAGAGCCAAGAAAAACTGCCTGCCAGGTCTCACCGCGATTAACAGTATAGATATCAAACACATTGAGAAGACTATCAACGCCGGTAGAAATTGAATATCCACCCGGAGCGTATCCAACGACAACAGCAATGTGCAAATTTCCCCATTTATCAACACTCAAGGAGTGATCGAAGGCAGTGGTATAAGGAATCTCATCACGATCGGGCCAGGGTGGTCCGACAAAAAAATTCTGGATAAAATAATCGCTGTAAACATTCTTGATGGCATCAAGGCCATCCGGACCGCCAAGATAGATGGGTATGGGATCGCCCCAAGTCAGGCCCCCATCAATAGATTTTCTGACGAGTGGATAATATGTTGAGTCAATCAAAGGGCTGCCCATGGCATAGTTATTCAACGTCGACATCCACACTGTGTTGCCATCAGGGGCAACGGCAATTTTTGCATCAGCACATCCCCTTGAATACATATCCTTACATGGGAACGCTATTGTCTTGAACGTATAATCAAAATCAGTTGTTGTGGTATTCCATATGCCCCTGCCATAGATAACACTATCCTGGTATACTTCAGAACCGCTCTGGGCATTGACATCTATATCAGTAAGGTGGGCGATGCCTGTTTTATTTGACAGGCCAAATCCTGTGGGGACATATGTATGTGGAGTTGGATTATACCATAAAAGGTTTTTGGCTGTATCGGTATGATTGACCAGGTTAGCTGTACCATAACTGTATCCGCCGAACCCGCTAACCACCAGGTTGCAAAAATTTGGTCCGAAAAAGGCGCAATAGGCATTCGCAAGTGAAGTATTTCCATCGGGGTTATAGATACCGGCGCTCGGGTATCTGCTTGCATCATACCAATAAGGTGTTGAAGGCAGAGTTGCTGCAAGAACCTGGATCTGGTTGTTCCAGTCGGTCTGGGTTGCGCCCATGTTCGTGCCAAGGTCCATTCCATAATAACCTGACAAACTTGGAGGAGTTGCACCGGGTCCCATCCTGTGGAAATTGATAACGCAATTCAGGTCATCGTCGGCCCACACCATTGGTCTTGTTCCACCGGAATAACCATAAACATTTGTTGATGTTCCGAGGTCAAGTACCGTTACAATGTTGGCATTGACACTGTTTTTCAAACCTGTTTTTTTGGATGTAAAGGGCAAAGCAGTAGTTTTTTCAAAAGGCTCAATCGTGACATTTTGATCCTTTTGAAAGTTCCTGACAAAAACTCCGTTTTTAACCTGAGGTTTTTGCGCGGCAACGGCCAGGCCAATTGCAAACGTGAGACTCAACAGTAAAATTTTTTTCATAGTTTTTTGTTTTTTGTTTGATTTTTTAAACTTGATTACAAATTTAGGAAAAACACTTCAACTTTCCAAATCAGGGGAGCACAAAAAAAAACCCGGAATATTTTCCGGGTTTTTTCAAAGTAAATGAAATTGATTTATTCAACGATCATCTTCTGGGTAAATTTCTGACCGTTAACGTTAACGGTGATGAAATAGATTCCAGAGGAAAGTTGGGTTGCATTAACGCTGAAGGTTTGTGAACCGGCGCTCATGTTTCCTTTATTGATGGTCATAACCTGTTTTCCGATGAGGTTAGAAACCTCTACATTTACATTTGCACTCTGCTTCAGATTTACGTTAACTTTTACAAAATCCTTAACAGGGTTCGGGTAAACGTTAACTGAGGCGATATCAGCCTTTTTCTGGTCAATGCCAACCTGGAACCCGGGATTGGTAACTGGAATTGTAAAGTCACCCTGTACATAGGTGAAATCAGGAATATATTTGAACCTGACATCTGCGGCTGCATCTGCAAACCACTGGGTACAGATCGGAAGCGTGAATTTATTATTATCGGTAAATACGATCGGTGACGTACACTGCCAGTATGCTTCCTGGGTAATGTCGCAAAGGAAGGTTACATTATTGGGTTTATCTGCGCCATTATCAGAAGTAAGCATGTTGTTGATCAGGTCGAAACCACGAGCCCAGATATCCGGGTTCTGGTTATTGGTTTCGCCTTCAACATGGGTATCATTCCACGTTACGAACATTTTATCACCTTTTTTGTTTTTTGAGATATAGACCCGGTTGTCGCTGGAATAAGTCGCCCAGGTGCCGCGGAATGTCTTTAGTGCGCCAAGGAATACAGCCTGCCATGTAGCGCCGCGGTCAACTGTATAAATATCAAATACATTGATGAGACTGTCAATGCCGGTTGATATTGAGTAACCTCCAGGTGCATATCCTACGGCAACAGCAATGTGAAGATTGCCCCATTTATCAACACTCAGGGAGTGGTCAAATGCGGTGGTATAAGGAATCTCATCGCGTGTTGGCCAGGGTGGTCCTACAAAGAAATTCTGGATAAAATAGTCGCTGTAATTCTCCTTGATGCCGTCAAGTCCATTCGGGCCGCCAAGATAGATCGGCATGGGATCACCCCAGGTCAAACCGCCATCAAGAGATCTTCTGACCAGGGGATACCAGGTTGAGTCGATCAACGGATTACCCATGGCATAATTGGTAAGGGCCGACATCCATACTGTCTGGCCATCCTCGGAGGTAGCAATTTTGCTGTCAGCAGCATTATACATGTCTTTACAAGGAAATGCGATCGTCTTGTAAGTATAATCAAAATCAGTGGTTGTCGTATTCCAGACCCCCCTGCCATAGACAAGACTATCAATATAGACGCCCGCAACTACATTATAACCACCATCAACCATGTGTGTGTAACCTGTCTGTGTAACTGCAAATCCATCAGGAATATAAGTTGGGGGCTTGCCATCCCACCATCTCAGGTTCTTGGCGGTATCGGCATGATTCACCAGGTTAATCGTGCCATAAGTGTATCCGCCCCACCCGCTTGCAACGAGGTTACAGAAATTCGGCCCAAAAAAAGCGCAATATGCGTTTGCAAGAGTTGTATTTCCAACAGGATTGTAGATTCCGGCACATGGATACCTGCTTGCATCATACCAATAAGGCGTTGCTGGCAGGAGTGCATTGGTGACCTGTACCTGATTGGTCCAGTCACCTGCTGTAGCTCCCATGTTTACACCAATATCGATACCATAATAACCGGATAAATTTGAAGGAGTCGCACCGGGACCCATCCTGTGAAAATTGATGACGCAATTCAGGTCATCGTCAGCCCAAACCATCGGCCTTGTTCCGCTGGAGTAACCAAGCACATTGGCTGATGTACCCAAGTCGAGAATGGTAACGATATTTGGATTGTCGCCATTTTTCAAACCTGAAGGTTTGGTTGTGAATTGTGACGGGGTGATTTTTTCAAAAGGTTCTATCGTAACCTTCTGATCCTTTTGGTAATTCCTCACAAAGACGCCGTTCTTGATCTGTGGTTTTTGTGCAACAACAGCCAGTCCGATGATAAACGCGAGACTAAACAGTAAAACTTTTTTCATGGTTTTTGGTTTTTGGTTTGACAAATTACGAATATACAATTATATAGTTAAATTTTCAGGGTTACAAAAGTACAACATTTAATAACATTGTGCAACAGTTTATAAAAAATTTAACGGTTCGGATTTGTTTACAAAGAACAATCTTTTACTTTTGTCGAAAACCAAATAATTAAAATGTCAACCGACCGGATCATCGAACTCGATAAAATATCTGTATATCAGCATGAAACCCTCATTCTGGCCAATGTTACCCTTTTTATCAGCAAAGGAGAATTTCTTTACCTGATCGGAAAAACGGGCAGTGGAAAAAGCAGCCTGCTCAAGACCATCTACGCGGAATTGCCCCTGCAATCGGGATCAGCGCTGGTCGCGGGATTTAACCTGCATAAATTGCGCAGGAAAGATATCCCCTTTTTACGAAGGAAATTAGGAATTGTTTTCCAGGATTTTCAGTTGCTGATGGATCGTTCGGTCAATGAGAATCTTTTGTTTGTGATGCGCGCTACCGGGTGGAAGGACAAAAGGGAGATGCGGAAACGGTTGCTTGAGGTGCTTGCCAAGGTAAACCTGGGGAATAAAGGCACGAAAATGCCGCATCAACTGTCGGGGGGTGAACAACAACGTGTTGCCATTGCACGTGCCCTGATCAACGACCCTGAAGTGATCCTGGCAGATGAACCTACCGGCAACCTCGACCCCGAAAGCTCTGAAGGTATTATCAGTTTGCTGATGGATATTGCAAAAACAGGCAGGGCTGTCGTCATGGCAACCCATAATTATTCTTTTTTCGACAAATATCCGGCCAGAACGGTGTTGTGCGAAAACGGAAGGGCGATTCCCTATTAAGCGCCCAGGGTGGCAACCATCACGGCTTTAATGGTATGCAGGCGGTTTTCGGCTTCGTCGAACACGATGGATGCAGGAGATTCGAACACAGCCTCAGTTACTTCGAGTCCGTCCAGTCCATATTTCCTGAAAACATCCATGCCCACTTCGGTATCCTTATTGTGAAATGCTGGCAGGCAATGCATGAATTTCACCTTGGGGTTTCCGCTCTTTGCCATCAGCGCAGAATTGACCTGGTATGGCATCATCTCCTTAATGCGTTCGTCCCACAGCTCCTTTGCCTCGCCCATCGAGAGCCACACGTCGGTGTATACAAAATCAACGCCTTTCAAGCCCTCTTCAACACTTTCGGTAAGGGTAATCTTCGCCCCGGTCTCTTTCGCTATTTCAAGGCATGTATCAACCAGTTCCTGATCCGGCCAGTATTTTTTTGGAGCGCAGGCCCGGAAATCGATGCCCATTTTCGCCGAGCCTACCATCAGCGAGTTTCCCATGTTGTTGCGGGCATCGCCGCAATAAACAAAAGAAACCTGGTGCAAAGGCTTATCAGAATGCTCGATCATCGTTAGAAAATCGGCCAGGATCTGGGTCGGATGGAATTCATTCGTCAGGCCGTTCCACACCGGAACACCGGCATATTTGCCCAGCTCTTCCACGATGGATTGACCGAATCCCCGGTATTCAATGCCGTCGTACATGCGGCCAAGCACGTGTGCCGTGTCTTTCATCGTCTCCTTTTTGCCGATGTGCGAACCTTCCGGCCCCAGGTAAGTAACACGGGCTCCCTGATCAAGCGCGGCCACCTCAAAGGCACAACGGGTGCGGGTAGATGCCTTTTCAAAAATCAAGGCGATATTTTTTCCCTGCAAACGGGGTTGTTCGGTACCGGCATACTTGGCCTTTTTAAGATCCATGGAGAGATCGAGTAAGAATTTGATTTCCTGAGGTGTGAAATCAAGCAACTTTAAAAAGTTGCGGTTGCGAAGATTAAAAGACATAGAGGACGATTTAAGAATTACGATTTACGATTTACGAATTAAGTTCTTTGATAAGGATACAACATAATTGATTACAGTAAAACAGCCGTTGCAAAGATAAAAATTTTCGCCATTTCGCCATTTCGCTATTTCGCTATTTCGCTATTTCGCTACCTCGCTACCTTTACTCCGGCAGCACCGCCGATATCTGCACATCCCTTCCCGATGGCCGTTGGAATGCTTTCAAACCGAATTCAGGTAAAACTGAAAATATATGTTCGAACAAACGCGCCTGAAAATTTTCAAATTCAGCCCAGTTCGGCGGAGTATAAAAGGCATATAATTCAAGCGGCAAACCGTTTTCAGTGGGTTGCAATGTTCGAACCATCATGGAAGCATCCTGGTTCAGGTTGGGAATGTTCCTCAGGTAATTATATATATACCTTCGGAAAAGGCCAAGGTTTGTAACATCCTCGCCGGCAACGCTTTGTTCATCCACCGTAATTTTTTTAATCTTCAGATTATCATACATGTTATCGTCCATAAAACGGATGGTGCCAACATCGATCAGCACTGACCGTTTCATGCGGCGCCCACCGGCTTCGCCCATGCTGCGCCAATTCTGGAAAGAATCAGAAACAAGCGCATAGGTAGGAATAAAACTGACAGAGTTATCGAAATTTCTCACCTTCACGGTTACCAGTGATACATCGATAACGGTTCCGTCGGTATTGTATTTTGGCATGGTGATCCAGTCGCCGATCTGCAACATTTTATTGTTCGAGAGTTGAACCCCTGCCACAAATCCAAGAATACTGTCCTTAAAGATCAACATGATCACCGCCGACATGGCGCCCAGTCCTGCCAGCAAAGTGAGCGGCGATTGACCGATGACCAGGGAGATTATGGCGATCCCTCCGACCAGATAGGTAATGATCTTTCCAATCTGCACATATCCCTTGATTGGCTTGGAGCCTGACATGTCAAGTTCACCATAAATATGATATACTGCATTCAGGAACGAGACAACCACCCGCATGATGATGAAGGCAATATAAATGTTCAGCCCCAGTTCGATAAACATTATGGCTTCAGGATACTTGGAAATACTGGGCGTCAGTGAAACCTTCAGGACGAGTGCAGGCAGTAATAAAACCAGACGGGTAAATACTTTTTGCTCATATAAATGATCATCCCATTTGCTCCTCGATTTTTCAACGAGCTTTTTCAGGAAATAGTTGATAAAGAACTTTGCAATATAATAGACGATCACAGAAGTGACCAGAATGATAATAAGTGTCGAAAAATCAGCCAGATAGCCTGCAAATGTGTCAGAAAAACCCCATTCGGTGAGGGTTGATTTAAATCCTTTGTTCAGGGAGTGTGTGGTTATTTCTTTCATAGGAGAAGGATTAACGAATGATGATTTACGATTTACGATTTACGAACTCGGGGACTATTACGTTCAGGGATAATGGGTTGATCTGCATGGTCAGCTCTTTTCCCATTATTTTAGGATCACCGTCGAGATGGATGCTTTTACCTTTTTTCCTTTTCAATACAACTTTTTTTGCCCGGATGATTTCGACATACCGGGTCTGGTCAAACTTCTTCAGGAAGAGCAGGGGGGCAAGAAAAAGGGTTTTCCAAAATGGCATCTTCCCAACGATGCAAACATCAATGAAGCCATCGCTCACACTCGCTGCAGGATCGATGGAAGTGTTGTTCCCAAACTGGCTTGAATTGGCAAAACTGATCAGCAGCGCCCGGCGCCTGATCACTTTACCATCGATGATCATGTCGTATTGTTTAGGTTCATACCCTCTGTATGAATTTGCCGTAATTCTCAAATAGGTTGAGAAACCTCGTTTCCCTGCAACAGCAAATTTTTTAGCCACCGATGCATCAAAACCGACGCCGGCCACGTTAACAAACAACTGGCCGTTGATGGTAGCCGTATCGATTTTCATGATGGTTCCTTCGTTGATGACATCCATGGCCCTTTTCATGTTCATGGGTATTTTCAGATGACGGGCAAGTCCGTTCCCAGAACCGGCAGGTATAATAGCTAAGGCAGTTTCAGTGCCTACAAGTCCGGTAACTATCTCATTCACTGTGCCATCGCCACCGACTGCCACAACAATTTCCACCCCGTCGTCCGCGGCCTTTTGGCTGATTTCAGTCGCGTGACCCGGCGCGGCGGTATAGGCCACGGAGGAAGCGAACATTGTTTTATCCAACCGCTCATCAATTAACCGCTCAACACCTTTCTGCTTTCCGATCCCTGAAACAGGGTTCACGATAAACAAGATTGGTTTCGGTGGCAAATTCCTCATTCGTAATTCATTAATCATCAATCGAAAGCCTGTTTTCTATCAGTCGGTTGTTATACTGCTGGATATATGCCGAGATGAATGTTTCCATCTTTCCTTGAACTTCATCTGCCTTGCCGATCAGGTTGTTGGTCTGCAGCGGATCTTTCTCCATGTCGAACAAAGCTGTGGTCCTTGTTCCGTTATTTTCAAGGTAATAACCATCCTTCATCATGCCATAGAGTCCGCTTATATAGTGAATTGAGAAATGTGGCGCATGTGACGAAGTGTCAAACAAGTCGGTACCGAAGGCGAGATAGTTTTTCTCATAACCAAGATAACTCATCACGGTGGGCATTATATCGGTTTGCTGGGCGATGAACTCAGACTTTCCCCGCAAATCACTTCCCGGTTTGAAGAACAATATCGGAATGGCATATTGACCTACATCGGATTGGTAATAAGGATAATACCCTTCGGAGGTATGGTCGGCCGTAATTACAAACAAAGTATTCCTGTACCATGGCATATTTTTCGCGGTATGGAAAAACTCACCCAGCGAATAATCCGTGTACATGACACTTTGCTGGATTGGTATTTCCCCTTTCCGCAAAATATTGGCAAATTTCCCGGGGACATGATATGGATGATGCGAGGACAGTGAAAAAAACGCGGCGGCAAAGGGTTGTTTAAAACCATTGATGGTTTTCGCGGTGTATTGGAAAAATTCCTCGTCCCTGATGCCCCACTTTCCATCGTAATCCTTCTCATTGTTATATTCAGTGCGGCCAAAATAATGGTCAAAGCCAACCAGTTTAGCATATGAATCAAATCCCATGGTACCGTTCGTACCCCCATGGAAAAACGCGGTAGTATATCCTTTCGGCTTCAGCAATCCGGCAATGCTTGTAAATTTACCTGTAGCATAGTTAGATTGGATAAACGATTCGTTCATCAGCGAAGGAATGGCTGACAGCACAGCGGGAATACCCTGGATAGAGGTTTTTCCGTTGGCAAAAGCATCGAAATACATGCCATGCCTGATGAGGGAATCCAAAAATGGCGTGAAACCCTGGTAACGGCCATGATCAAGCGAACGGTTCAGCGAGCCGATGTGTTCCCTTGATACACTTTCCAGAATGATGATCATTACATTGAAAGATTTAAATCCCGTTGACTTGCCATGCTGTACCGGCGAATATACTTTGGCCAGTTCACTCTCCTTTTCAAACACAGTGACAGTCTTCAAGGTCTCTTTGCGAACCGTTTTGGCGATTGAAAAGGGCGTATTCAATACCAGGGGAAAATTTTTAGCCGAGGTATAATTCCCGGCGGTAACGAGCCCGATCGGACGCAACTGGAATCCGCCCCGGATGCCGATGACGGAAAGTGCCATGATTGCCGTAAAAATAATGGTGTTCACTAAAAAAAACCGGAGATCAAACCCTTTTTTCTTCGTGCCAGTGAATGCCACGGTAAAGCGTGTCCCGATATAGATCAGAACAGCCACGAACAACAGCCAGATCAGGAAAATATACCAGAAATCAGTCATAAACTGGGGGAGCAGTTTGTCAAAGTCACCGCCAACGCCTAAATAGCTAAAGATATCTGCGGTCAGCCGCTTCAGGGTAAATCTGAAGTAAATTGTATCCCCGAAGTTGGTCATCAGGGCAAAAGAGTTGATCAAATAAAAAAAGAGGTTGGCAATTCCCTGGTAAATCCGGTCGTACCTGATTTTAAATGGTAATGTATTTAACAGGATAAAAGGGGCGTTGATGATCAGGATGGCTGATAGGTCAAATCGCAGGCCGACAAAGCAGAGGCGCATGGCTTCAAGAAATCCAAGGTTAGAGAAATAACCAAGGTTGAAGGCATAGAAAAGGATGCGGGAGAGAAACATCAGAAGCAGCGCCAGTGACAGTTTCAGCAATAAAACTGCGTGGATGTCGCCATGAAACCACTTTTTCCCTTTTCCTGACCCTGACTTTGAACGCCCTCCAGATTTTCTCCGCATGGATGAATTATATAAACAATTGCAAAATTACGGGAATCGGGGGTTTTATTTACGAATAAGTTTTAAAAAGTTCATCCACGAAATTTTTCTAATTTTGGTTGTTCATTTGATAACAACAAGAACAACGATTATGGGAGTAATTGCAAAAACCGGTAACAAAGGAAAAGGAGTCCGCTCCGATTGTTCCGTTACTTTCGAACTTACTGATCACGGTGGAATTCAGCTTCAGGTTGAATCAAAAGTGGCCGTGATGTACGGGGATATGATCAGGAAGGAGGCGCTGGAAATCCTGGATTTCTTCGGAGTTAAAAACGCCAATGTCACCATCGAAGATTCGGGTGCGATATCCCTGGTCATTGGAGCGCGTCTCGAGGCATCCATCAAAAAACTTATTCCGTCGGAAAAGAACTGGCTTCCGGCGATGCTTGAGGAGAACCGGTACACCACGGCCAAAGACCGGAACAGGTTCTCCCGGCTCTATCTGCCGGGGAACTCCCCCAGCCTGATGATCAACGCCGGTATTCATAAACCCGACGGCATCATCCTCGACCTTGAAGATGCCGTAGCTCCGGATAAAAAAGATGAAGCCCGTTTCCTGGTACGCAATGCGCTGTGCGGCATCGATTTCTACGGAGCCGAACGGATGGTCCGCATCAACCAGGGCGAGCGCGGGATTGAAGACCTGAACTACATCATCCCTTACAACGTCAACCTGATCCTGTTGCCAAAATGTGAAAAACCCGAACAGTTGCAGGCGGTCAATGAACAGATCAGAAAAATCCACCAGAAACACAAACTGATCAACCCTGTCTGGATCATGCCGATCATTGAAAGTTCCCTGGGGGTGATCAATGCATACCCGATCGCCAGTTCTGCTGAAAACACTGTTGCCCTTGCCATCGGTCTCGAAGATTACACGGCCGATTTAGGGACAAAACGTACGATCGAAGGCGCCGAATCCTTCTTTGCCCGCAGCATGGTGGTCAACGCCGCGCGCGCCGCCGGGATCCAGCCCATCGACTCGGTTTTCTCCGACGTGGGCGACATGGAGGGACTGCGTCAGAATGTAATCCGTTCAAAAGCGCTTGGATTCGACGGCATG
Organism: Bacteroidales bacterium; assembly: GCA_030681475.1. Classification (GTDB taxonomy): domain Bacteria; phylum Bacteroidota; class Bacteroidia; order Bacteroidales; family FEN-979; genus CAIVAT01. The sequence continues at coordinate 12,934 of JAUXWT010000079.1, forward strand.
GGATGCATCCATCCGCGCCAGATCGCCGTGATCCACGAATCCTTCGCCCCCGCCCCCGACGAGATCGACAGGGCGAAGAAGATCGTATTTGCATTCCACAATGCTCAGAAACAAGGACTTGGCGTGGTTTCCCTAGGAACCAAAATGATCGATCCCCCGGTGGTAAAACGGGCGCTGAACACCATCAATCTTGCATTGAAAATGAACAAACTCGCTGAAAACTGGAGGGAATCGTATGAACAAATCTGATAAACTTGTTACCAATGCGGTAGGCCGTTTGGTGCCGACCATGGTCAACGGAAAACCGGCCGTGCCTTTTATGGGCGTTGGAAAATACAAACCCGAAGGCTTCCGTGCGGCTCCGAAACTTGCCAGTTGTGCAGATTATCCTGCGGATGGGAATAAAGTCGTCTCCAGCCTGAAAGAGGCGCTGGTCAAAGCGGGCCTACGCGACGGTATGACGATCTCAACCCACCATCATTTCCGCAATGGCGACCTCGTGGCTACCCAAATTTTTAACATCGCCCATGAACTGGGTATCAAAGACCTGATGTGGTTTCCCTCGGCCTCCTTTCCGTGTCATGAACCCATGACCAGATACCTGGAAGATGGCACCATCCACCACATCGAAGGCAGCATGAACGGGGCCCTCGGCAGGTTTACTTCCGAGGGTAAGATGAAGGGCCTGGGGGTTTTGCGTTCGCATGGCGGCCGGTACCAGGCCGTGCAGGATGGGGAGGTCCATATTGATATTGCCGTTATCGCCGCTCCAACGGCCGATCCTTTCGGCGATGCCAATGGTGTGAACGGATCCGCAGCCTGCGGTCCGCTTGGTTTCGCCCTGGCGGATTCACAGTATGCCGACAAAGTCATTGTTGTCACCGATAATCTCGTCCCCTTTCCATGCCTGCCATGGCAGATCAACGGGAACTATGTTGATTTCGTGGTCGTGATGGATAAAATCGGGATTCCCGAGAAGATCGTCAGCGGGACCACGGAGCTCACCAAAAGCCCCGACCGGTTGCTCCTGGCCGAATGGTCGGCGAAATTTTGTGATGAGGCCGGGCTGATCTACGACGGCTTCTCTTTTCAGGCGGGAGCAGGCGGCACCGCCCTCTCCATCGGGATCTATTTTTCCGAGATCCTGCGCGAACGGAAATGGAAAGCCCGGTTTGCCCGGGGCGGCAGCAACAAATACCTGGTGAAAATGCTGGAGGAGGGATTGGTGGAGTATATCCTCGACGGCCAGACCTTCGACCTCGACGGGGTGCGCTCCATGCGCGATAACCCGCATCATACCTGGACAAGCCCGTTCACGAGTTACAACTACCACAGCAAGGGGAATTTCTCTTCGATGGTCGATATCGTGATCCTTGGCGCCACGGAAGTGGATGTGAATTTCAACGCCAACGTGGTGACCCATTCCGACGGCTATCTGTTGCATGGCATTGGCGGATGGCAGAACACACTTTTCGGGAAATGCGTTATCCTTCCTGTCCCGCTGTTCCGCGACCGCATGCCGGTGATCCGTGATGAAGTCACGACCATTTGCGGCCCAGGCGAACTGATCGACGTGATCGTCACCGAACGTGGCATTGCCATCAACCCGCTGCGTACCGACCTGATAGAAAAGATGAAGAACTCTTCGCTGCCGATCAAGACCATCGGACAACTTAAAGATGAAGCCGAGAAAATCTGCGGCGTACCGGCCAAACCAAAATTCACCGATGAAGTCGTTGCCGTGGTGAAATGGGTGGATGGGACGGTGCTCGATTCGATCTGGCAGGTCAAGGACAAGTGACAAGTGACAAGTGACAAGTGACAAATTGCGATTATTAGTTTTTATTTGATTTGTTTTTTTTCGTTGTTTCGGGCTGTTTTTATACTGGCAACGATAATTGCTAAAATTTCGCGTGCTTCGGATTTAATGGGATGAAGTTGTTCGGGAGAAAAAATTCCGGTTTCTTCAATTAGTTCAAGCCAGAAAATTGTCTCATCTGTCTCCTCCTCAACAATTTTAAGTTTGTTAAGAAAGTCCCTTTTTGATTTTGCCACACAACTTGCTCTGTAATTGGAAGCTACAGATGTCGCCGACCGAAGTATTTGATTAGCAATTACATTTGATGTTCTAGATCCAGTTAATTTTTCAACCAACCGAATAATCCTCAACGCAAATTGCTTTGTTCTCTGTTTTAAATTTTCATTAGCCATATTTTTTTTTACTACTTAATCCACATTTCCTAAAAAAGTAATACGTTTGTTAATAACTTGTCACTTGTCACTTATCACTTGTCACTTGTCACTTTTCATTTGTCACTAATAAATGGCCCTCACCCTCAACCAAATACTCCTCAAGCACTGGGGTTTCTCCTCCTTCCGTCCGTTGCAGGAAGAGATTATCCGATCAGTCCTTGACGGAAAAGATACCCTCGCACTGTTACCTACCGGAGGAGGCAAGTCATTGTGTTTCCAGGTACCTGCCCTTGCCCGCGACGGCATCTGCCTGGTCATCTCCCCGCTCATCGCGCTGATGAAAGACCAGGTGGACAACCTCAAAAAACGTGGCGTTCCGGCGGCAGCCATCTATTCGGGGATGCATCCCGACGAGATCAGGATCATCCTTGACAATTGCCGTTTCGGGAACCTCAAACTTCTCTATGTTTCGCCGGAAAGGCTTACTACGGATAAGATGCGCGAAGCGTTAAAGCGGATGAAAGTGAACCTCCTGGCTGTGGACGAAGCACATTGCGTTTCCCAGTGGGGGTATGATTTCCGGCCGCCATATCTCCGGATAGCCGAAATCAGGCAGTTTATCCCTGGTACGCCATTATTGGCCCTTACGGCAACAGCTACTCCGAAAGTTGTCAAGGATATCCAGAGAAGGCTGGAGTTTAAGAAAGAGAATGTTTTTCAGAAGAGTTTTGAGCGAAAGAACCTCACCTATCTGGTAATAAAAGAAGAGGACAAACTTAAACGCCTGGTTAAGATCGTCAGCAAGGTGAGGGGGCCGGGGATCGTCTATGTACGCAACCGCCGTCATACCAAGGAAATCGCCGAATATCTTCAGAAGAATAAGATCAGCGCCGATTTCTACCATGCCGGCCTGGATCCCAAAACACGCGGTCAGCGGCAATCAGCCTGGATGAAGGAGGAGAAACGGATCATTGTCTCCACCAATGCATTTGGCATGGGGATCGACAAGCCAAATGTGAGGGTAGTGGTCCATCTCGACCTGCCCGACAGCATCGAAGCCTATTTCCAGGAAGCCGGGCGCGGGGGCCGCGATGAAAAGAGAGCTTACGCCGTACTGCTTTACGAAACCGCCGACATCATTGATGCACGGCATAACCTGACCCTATCATATCCTGAATTGAAAACCATCCGGGATATCTACCAGGCGCTGGGGAACTATTTCCAACTGCCTGTCGGTATGGGCAAAGACCAGCCATTCGACTTCGACCTTCCCGCGTTTGCAGAACAGTACCAGTTTCAACCGGTCATCGTTTACAACTGTTTGAAATTTCTTGAAAAAGAGGGTTTTGTCATGTTGAGCGAAGGGCTTCATCATCCATCCAAGGTATTCATTAAAGCTGACAAGGAGGAGCTTTACCGTTTCCAGGTAGCCAATGAACAACTCGACCCTTTTATTAAAACCATGTTGCGGTCTTACAGCGGGATCTTTTCCGACTTTATCACCTTCAGTGAGCCGGAACTTGCCCGCAGGAGCAATCTCAGCGTTGAAAAGACTGTGAGCAACCTGAAATACCTGGCCAGGCTTCAGATGCTGGATTATATCCCGCAGACGGATAAGCCGCGTATCATTTATCTGCAGGAACGGCTTGATACCCGCGATCTGACCATTTCACCCGAAAATTATAAAGAGCGGCTGAAGGAGGCGGAAAAGAGGATGGACAAAATGATCGGCTATGCAGAGGCTACCAACAAATGCCGGAGCCAGGCTTTGCTGGCTTATTTTGGGGAATGCAATACCAAACGCTGCGGGAAATGCGATGTGTGCATCGAACGGAATAAGATCAGCCTGAATGAGATGGAGTTCAACAGCATCGTGGACATCATTAAACCTATATTAAGAAGCAAATCCTGTTCAATGGAAGATATAGTTAATGCAGCAGAACCGATCAACGAAGACAAGATCATCCGCGCGGTGCAGTGGCTGGTGGATAATGAAAAGATCAGGATGGATCGGGAGAGGAGGTTCAGGTGGGAATGACACGTGACACGTGACAGGTGACAGGTGACGCGTGACAGGTGACAGGTGACGCGTGACGTGCGACGTGCGACAAATGACTTATGAATCCTTCGATTTTATTAAATAAAAATTGATTGATCACAGTTATACCAGAAACAAAATTTAACCACAAAGGCGCACAATGGAGTCACGAAGGCGCCGAAGAGGTTTCCCTTGCCATCATACCCTTAGTGCGACTTTGTGTGTACTTAGTGCGACTTTGTGGTTAAACAGCTAAGATACAACATGTTGCGATTTAAAAGAGGTTAAAAATTAATTCGCTGGTATAATAGAGCTCAATCATTAAAAAAAACTACTGAAACAATAATCAGCGTGTGAAACCAAAAACAAAGCCATGATACCCTCTCTACTGTTAATGATGATCATGCTTATGCCTGCTTCACAGGAAAAACCTGTTGACAAGGATTGCCGGTGTAAGGGATTCAAACTCTATGGAAAAGTTAAAATTGTAACTGAATTTCCCGATTTAAAGGTAAAAATCGTGGAGAATTTCCCCGATCTCAAAGTGCAGGTCGTGGAGAATTTTCCTGATAAATGCGGAAAATGGAAATTTGTCAACGATTTTCCGGATATCAAGATCAAGTTCGTTACCGACTTTCCGGATCTGAAAATCAAATTCGTCGAAAACTTCCCCGGCAAACCCTGAATCCGTCACTTGTCACTTGTCACTTGTCACTTGCCACTTGTCACTTGCCACTTGTCACTTGTCACTTGTCACTTGTCACTTGTCACTTGTCTTTGTCATTCGTAACTCGTAATTTGCAATGGTTCACCTCCCCCGCAAGTTCTACACCCGTCCCGACGTTGTTCAGATAGCCCGCGAACTACTTGGGAAACAACTGATAACACGCATGGGTGGTGTAATCACCTCCGGGATCATCTGCGAAACAGAGGCCTATGCCGGAGCGACCGACAAGGCATCTCATGCATTTGGCTGCCGCCGGACTGAACGCACCGAAATCATGTATGACCGTGGGGGTACTGCATATATTTACTTGTGTTATGGCGTCCACTCCCTCTTCAACGTGGTCACAAATATTGAAGGAGTGCCGCACGCCGTGCTGATCCGTGGGATCATCCCGGTTGAAGGGATAGAAACGATGCTGCAGCGTGCCGGAAAACCGGAGGTTACAAAAAATTTCGGGATCGGGCCGGGCAAGGTTTCAAAAATTCTTGGCATCCATTACACTTATTCCGGTCTCGATCTGGTCAAAAATCCCGGAAAAAATAATGAACCTGCGATTTGGATCGAAGATCACGGTGTTGAAATACCACCTTCACAAATCATATCAGGTCCGCGTATCGGGGTGGATTATGCCGGGGAGGATGCCATGTTGCCGTATAGATTTAGCCTACCATAAGGAATGTTCCCAAATTGCGAATTTATTGTTATCTTTGCCTCAAGGAAAATTATCTATGGATAGAATATTTGCAAAAAGCACCTTGAGAGCGTTTTGGGAGAAATATCCTGATTCTGAACAATATTTAAAGACGTGGTATGATACAGCAATGGGTTCTGCCTGGAAGACTCCCGCTGATGTCAAACAAACCTATGCCAATGCAAGTATTCTAAAAGACAACAGGGTCGTTTTTAACATCAAGGGAAATTCCTATAGATTGGTGACGAAATTTAACTTCGAAAAGCAATGGATATTTATCCGGTTCATAGGAACCCATAAGGAGTATGATAAGATTGATGTATATACAATTTAAACATTTCTAAAATGAATATAAAACCAATAAAATCAGAATTCGATTATAATATAGCGCTTAAAAGGCTGGAAGATCTCTTTGATTCACCAGTTGGGACCCCGGAGAGTGATGAAGCAGATATACTTGGATTAATGGTAGATGAATTTGAGAAAAAACATTATCCAATTGAAGCGCCGGATCCAATTGAAGCTATAAAGATCAGGATGGAGGAAATGCACTTAAAACAAGTTGATTTAGTCGATGTTATTGGTGGAAAAAGCAGGGTTTCAGAGATTCTTAACCGTAAACGAAAATTGACGGTTGAAATGATTCGAAAATTAGCAAAACGATTGAATTTATCACCAAGTACATTGATAACTGATTATCAATTATCAAGACGATAATTCATGTTTGCCAACGAACTTGCAAGCGCCATGAAATTGAACCTTGTACAATTACTTGTTCCTGTTCTGCTGGTTTTATTCACACTCCAGAATTGGTCTTGTACGCGAAAAACAAAGGTCAATCACCAAAATAATCAGGAAACTGTCCAATTTTATAAGACCATACACAGTTTTGATTCAATTGTAAATTCAACAAAAATTTCCGATCCGGTATTTGCACAGTCAATCGCAAATAAAGCATTAAGGATGGTCTCTTTACATGGTGATCATACTTTAAACCCCAATATCTATCTGATGGCCGGATCAGCCTTCCAAATGAAAAATCCGGATTCAGCTTACCAATATTATCAAATTGCATTTCAATCGGCAGAGGCAAATGGAAACGACACAATTAAACCCAGGATCCTGTACAATTTAGCCATGCTGTATAAAAATGGCTATAACTATCACGATGCGGTGAAAATGCTTGATTCGGCACAACGGATGGCTGCCAAAATTAATGATCACATAACAATATCCAACTGTTTTAACAGCATCGGGAACATTGAAGCGGATCTGAAAAATGAGGAGCGGGCCGTTCTGATGTTTACCATAGCGCTTCAAGTTGCAGAGGAGAACAACTTGCCAATCCAAACCGGAGTTGCTATTGCAAGCTTAGCCCGTTTTGAAAAAGACGAACCTAAAGCAAACCTGATGAGGCGCCATGCCTTGAACATATTCAGGGAACAACCGGATGCCAGGGAGCAGACCGGCTACCTGCTGGCAAATATCGGCGACGACTGTCGCGATCCCGATTCTGCGATGACTTACTATCGCCAGGCACGAGAGATCGGGAGAAGCGGCCACATCGTAGTTCTTGAACTTGCCGCCCTGAACGGTATGGCCTATAGCTATGCAGATAAGAAAAACTACCCGACTGCCTTGAGTCTGCTCATAGATATAGCTATTCCTCTTGCCATTAAAGAAGAATCTACCAATTGGCTTTCGACCCTCTACGATTCATATGCTGAAATCTCATATCTGACGGGTCATACGGATGCAGCCTATCTCTATCAGAAAAAGACGCTGGAAACTGCAACGATGGCCGACCATGATCAGGCTTCAAATCAGGTAAGGCTCTTAAATGCTTTGCTTCAGGCAAGATCCAGGGAAATAAAAATTCTGGAACAAAATAACAGGATAGAACTGCAAGGCAGGAATGTCAGACTATTGACCTTTTTTGTAATAGGATTGACCATCCTTGCGGCCTTCCTCATCCTGCTGTTTATTGTTTACAGGCAACGAAAAAACTTACGTATCCAGGGACTGGAAATAGATTCGGCTAAAACACTGGCCGGAATTGAGGAACAGGAAAAGGAACGGCTTTCGATGCAATTGCATGATCTCATCCGACCGGTTAAAAACGCAATTTCAAATCACATTGAGACCCTGGAATCTCTTGAACCCTCTGCCAAAGAGGAACTTGTGTCTGTTCTTGAGAAAATATCCGGATCCCTGCGTCAGCTTTCTCACCGGATGAACCCCGTGGTTAGAAATAAAATGGGTTTTTCTGAACTATGTGAAGCGATACGGCAGGATTTTGCACTCTCCTCAGCGCTCTCCATAACAATGGAAATAAGTCCGGCCGGCCTGACGCTTGCCCCCGGGTCATTAAATCATGTTTATTTTATCCTGTATGAGTTATTGACCAATGCTGAAAAACACCTTGGAAAAGGCAATGTCGACATTTCTGTCTCTTCAGAATTTGACAACCTTTATATTTTGTACAAAGATGATGGGCAGGGTTTTGACTCAAATCTTTTAAAAAGCGATGGGTTAGGAATCACACTCGTTAAAAAACGAGTTCTGCTCATGGGCGGGCAATCCAATTTACATTCAGATCGAAAGTGCGGGACGCGGTGGACGATCACGATCCCGGCCAAAGGAAATATTATTAGAACCGATCTTTATGATTAAACTCTTTGTTATCGAAGACCATGAAGCGATTATTGTTCCCGGACTCAGGAACATTTTTCGTCCTTCGCGCGATCAGATCGAGGTTACGGGTTCTTCCCCGGATGTGCGAAAAGCTTTATTAAACCCATCTTTGGGTTTGTCGGATTTGATCATCCTTGATTTGTGGATCCCGGGAGAAGATCCCATGAATTCCATGACCCTGCTCAGGGACCAGTATCCAGACAAACCGGTTCTTATCTATACTTCTGAAGAACTTCCGATCTGGCAGCAAAAAATGATGGAAGCCGGGGCAAAAGGGTTTTTGAAAAAAAACTGTCCCCGCGAAGATTTAAAATCAGCCATCACGCACATAGCCAAAGGAGGGATGTGGTTTGAAGGCCCAATGGCTGATGGCATCCCTCCCGAAAAATCAGAAAATAATCAGGAAGGTCTTTTACCGAAGCTCACCCCTGTTCAAAAGGAGATAATAGACCTGCTGATTGCTGGAAATCATCATCATGAGATAGCAAAAAGGCTGAATACTACTTCAGCAAAGATCGATAAAACACTTATCGGATTGAGAATTAAATTTCAATGCAAGACTACCATTGAGTTGGTTATGTTACTCTCCGGGAAACAAGATTCCTGACTTTTCTTCCAACACGTATTACACAAAGAATTACTTCCTCTGCACAGGATTTCCTCGAAAAATGCTCAATCCGAAAACTGTGGCGTGCAAAATGGTGTGCAAAATGCGCATGCAAAATAATACTTATAACCTGTAATTCAATTGATTGTAAAATTGAAGTTTCTAAATACAGGTGAATTTCTTCCAAAAAAAATATTTTTTTCCCTCTTGTTTGGTGAATTTCTTCCGTGAATATTTACAGCCGGAAACTAAAACCATAAATTTATGAAAAAGATCCTGGTTGCTATTTTTATCTGTGTTCTTTTCTGCTTGCAAGGAACATTTGCTCAAACTATCAGGCCCTGGCCGATCCCCTCTTTTAATATTCCCGTCTTTGGGAGGGCATTGTTTCAGGAAAACATTCATCTTTCCACGGACAATACTGATGGGAGAAG
>JAUXWT010000087.1 GCA_030681475.1 Bacteroidales bacterium
ATTCGTCTGGAAATTATTAACGATCAGGGCGATAACAAACTTCTGGAACTTGCTGAAACCTGTAACGCAGATTTTCTAATAACCGGTAACACAAATGATTTTACTATCCGTGAATATAAGGGAACAAAGATTGTAAGTCCGAAAGTTTATTGGACCGAATATATGAGTCATGAAATATAAATACCCCCCAATGAAATCGGATAGTCGGTTTTTATAGTGTCAGAAGTGCTTGTCCGCTTGTCCCCCCGTCCACCTTTCCGCTTGAATATACCGTATTGCATTAACCAAGATGAAAATTTGTATCTTTACCCTTATAACCAAAGTAAACAATAGAAAGTAGCGTATTCCATGGGAGGTCACCGCCTTCCTCGTCTGGTTCGTCGAAAACTACCCCGAAAGCCGGAGGATTATGAAAGAGACGCCGGAGTACCAGGAACGGTTTAGAGACGTGACGCGTGACGCGTGACGCGTGACAGGTGGGTACCTTCATCATTTTACAACTTTACATGCCCGTTTGTATGGCAGTTGGCAGTCGGCAGTCGGCAGGCGGCAGTCAGCAGTTCCCTTGTATCCGCCTGTCCGCCTGTCCGCCCGATCAAAAGATATATTTGGTTTACATTACAGTTTTAATTACATTTGTTGTAATAGAAATATGGCATGAAAGGACTGAACTATTTACCGGTTTTAATCGAGAAACTTAAAACCACCGATCCGGAGAAAATCATTCTTTTTGGTTCATATGCCTATGGAGATCCGGCAGCAGACAGCGATTTAGACATCCTGGTCGTGACCAGTGACGATTTCATTCCTTCAAGTTTTTCAGCAAAAAGCGAGATTTATCTTAAAATCTCAAGGTCGATTTCTGAGATAAAGAAAGAGTTTCCTGTCGACCTTATCGTGCATACAAAAGCTATGCATCAGCGGTTTATTGAAGTTAACAGCCTCTTCGCCAGAGAGATCGTGTCGAGAGGGAAATTGCTGTATGAAAAAAATAACTAATGATTGGCTGAACAGCGCAGAAAGTGATCTTCTCCTTATCCGGATGATCAAAACACATGATGAGTTAACTCATTTGTCAGCCTTTCATGCTCAGCAGTCCATTGAAAAATCTTTCAAAGCTGTAATCGAAGAATTTGATCTGGGCTTCATTAAAACACATTCCCTTGAAACACTTTTCAACAAAGTAAAGGAAGTAATAACTCCGAATTTTAATGTAGATCTTTTGACTCTTCTGGATCAACTATATATTGATGCAAGATACCCGGGGGAATTGGGGTTACTGCCAAATGGAAAACCTTCTAAGGTGGAAGCAAACGAATTTTATACCCTTGCAAATCAATTGTTTGAAGCAGTAAAATCAGCATGCCAATAAAAGAGGTGACGCGTGACCGGAAATACGTGACGCGTGACAGGTGACACGTGACAGGGGGTAACTTTATCATTTCACAACTTTACATGCCCACTCGTCCGCCCGTCCGCCTGTCCGCTTGTCCGCCTGTCTTGTCCTAAAATTTGTACCTTTGCATCTATAACTGAAGTAAACAACAGAAAGGAGCGTATTCTATGGGAGGTCTTGTTTTAAATAGTAGTACATTGGATAAATATTTTGGGATCCTGAAGAATTTGGATATTAACTCAAAGAAAAAATTAATTATAAAATTAACGGAATCCATCCAGACAAAAACCAAGGTGACCTACAGCATTGATGAGTTATATGGAGTCTGGCAGGATTCCAGAAAAGCAGATGATATTATTGATTATATTGAATCTTCGAGGGTCAATAAGGAAGAAATTGAAACTCTTTAATGAAATATTTACTTGATACAAATATTTGCTACTATCTCTTTAAGGGACAGCATGCGATTAATGAAAGGATAAAAGGAGTGGGGCTGGAGAATTGCGCAATTTCAGAAATCACCTATGCTGAATTGATTTATGGTGCTGAAAAAAGTGAGTTTAAGGAGAAGAATTTTGTTACAATTGAAAACTTTACCGACCAGATTACGATTTTGCCAATATTCAATGCCATTAGAATTTTTGGAAAAGAAAAGGCCAGACTCCGCACAAAAGGAGATATTATCAGTGATTTTGATTTATTGATTGGAGCAACGGCAATTTCAAATAAAATGATTATGGTAACCAGAAATGTGAAAGAATTCAGCAAATTGAAAAATATCCAAATTGAAAACTGGATAGATGGTCAATGATGTTATGTCAAATTTTGGTTCTATTCGATTGTGGACAAGATCGACGTCACCGCCTTCCTCGTCTGGTTCGTTGAAAACTACCCCGAAAGCCGGAGGATCATGAAAGAAACGCCGGAGTACCAGGAACGGTTTAGAGACGTGACGAGGAACACGTGACGCGTGACGGGTGACAGGAGAGGACATCCATCATTTCACAACTTTAAATGCCCACTCGTTAGCTGCAAGCGAAGAAAACAAAACAACTTGTTTCTATATTTAGAAACTTTTCTTATCTTTGCATAGTAATCAAATGATAATGGAAAAACCAATTGAAGTTGTATTATTAAAACAAGCAGAATATTTCGTTGACGAAATCGAAGCACCAGTCAGAAAGAAGTTTTTCATATCAATGCGCAAAACAAAAGACAGGATTTTCGGAGATTGGTTTAAGAAATTGACTGATACAAATGATCTCTTTGAATTTAGGGTGGAATATAAAGGAAAATTTTATCGACTGTTTTCTTTTTGGGACTCGCGAGAAGGAAAACAAACACTTATTGTCTGTACACATGGATTAATAAAGAAATCGAATAGAACACCAAAATCAGAGATCGAAAAAGCTGAGGATATTAAGGATAAGTATTTCAGAGGGTTAATATAAGGAGGTTATTATGGGAACTGTTAAGAATTATAAGACTTTAGGTGAGTTGGAGGATAAATATTTTGGAAAATCAGGCACACCTGAGAGAGAGCAATATGAATTTGAACTTTCGATGGATATTCTTGGGGGGAAATTAAAACAAATTAGAAAGGATCAAAAATTAACTCAAGAGCAATTAGGTAAAATGATTGGAGTACAAAAAGCTCAAATATCAAAACTTGAAAGTGGAAATAATAGTGCAACCATTTCCACTGTTTTAAAAGTTTTTCATGCAATGAAAGCTAAAGTGAAATTTAAAATTGAAATTGAGGAACAAATAGGATTTATTACACAATAATAACAGCGCCACCAGCTAACGAACTTGCACCCTCAACAAAACCAGCATTGTAAATGCATAGCGAATGTGCACCTTTGCTGCGGTTGCAAGTAAGCGTCCCCCTCTCCCCGCAAACCCACAAATAAAATACAACTATTGTTATTATGCCTGAGAAACATTATTTTTGTGAAACATAATAACATGAACCATGGATGATTTTGTAAACAGAACAAGGGAAATTGAGCGGCTTGCCAAGGCCATCTCCGCCAAAAAGGGAAAACTCATTGTAGTATAACTTACTTGACAACCAGGGCATTTTAGCGGATGAACCCGAAAGACTTTTTACAGACGATATGCGTACCTCTGTACAGGCGTATTCTATTTTGGCATTGATCGGTATGGGTTGCCACCGGATTTCAGAAATTGCTGCGAGACTTAATAAACCAGCTACACAGTTAACCCGGCAGTTTCAAAATTTATCGGACCTTGGATACATAACCCGTGAAACACCATTTGGTGTGTCGGAAAAAACATCGAAACAAAGTCTGTATAAAATTGCCGATCCCTTTTTTAACTTCTATTTTTCATTTATAATTCCAAATAAAAGCCGCTTGCAATTTGGTTTTGTCGATCAGATATGGAAAGAGATCAATGAAAAATTTCCATTTTATTTTTCGACAGTCTGGGAGGAACTTTGCAGGCAATCAGTGCCCATGTTAAATTTGCCCGTACAATTTAATCCATCTAAACGATGGTGGGCAGGAAGAGAAAAAAAACCATCAACCGAAATAGATATTATAGCTGAATCGACAGATCGCGAATATTTATTGATCGGCGAAGCGAAATGGAGCGATAAAACGAATTTGGGTGAATTAGTAAATAAACTGAATGAAAAGTGTAAAAATGATCTTTTTAAAAACAAGAAAATCATTAAAGCCATATTCATTAAAAACCCTGCAACTGAAAAACCAGACAACATCTATATTTTTTCGCCTTCAGACGTGATCACTGCGCTTAAATAAGCTGCCGGAATTGCCGAAGGAATTTGTCGTCAGCTAAATGAAGGCGCGGAAAATCACTATGAAACTCCTCATCGACATCGGCCACCGGAAAAGTTGCATGACATGATCGCATCCGCCTCCCTCGTTCAGAGTGACACGAAACGCGTGACAAGTGACACGTAACGGGGCCGGGGGGTGAGGCAAAATAAATGGACTTCACCATCTCAACATACCACAAGCTCCACTTTTGATATCATCAGGGCGGTGGAAAACGGCACGTTCCCTGTGCCGGTGATGATGACGTTTCATCCGCAGCGGTGGCATGACAGCTTTTTCGGCTGGACATCAGAGCTGATGCGGCAGAAAGTGAAGAATATGGTGAAACGGGGGGTTTTCGAGACGCGGATGGCATGTTTACTTTTTATTAACATCCGGTTGTTAATCAGCTATTTAATTCTTAATTTTGACAGGCTCTAAATCCTTACCTATGAAAAAATTTTACATTTTATTTGTCGTGCTGGTGGTAAGTTACAACACGCATGGACAAAGATCAAAACCGTTAAACCCTGCCATGGAATTCCCGCAAAGATGTCAGAACGGATCTCACGCAAAAAGCAGCGGTCAGGGGTTTACAGGCAGCCGGGACGGTGCAACCTGCAATGGTTTCGCGAAAAAAATAACAGCGGAACAACTCAAAGCCCGAAATTCCCGCCGGGTATTACAGCTCCAGCTGTATGACAGCGTTTACAACTGGCAATGGGATACGGCTGGCACAATTTGGCAGTTGAACTCTAAAACCACAGACTATGTTTATGATGCAAACAATAACCTGGCGGGTTTAACATACCAGGTATGGACTGCCGGCACCTGGGAGAATTCCGGGAAATTCATCTATACCCACGATGTTAACAATAACCAGACAAGTGAACTATACCAGGTATGGACCGGAACAGCCTGGGAGAATGCCCACCAGTATTCTTTTACATACGATTCCAATAACAATCTGACCAGTGCCGTCTTTCAAATATGGGGCGGAAATACCTGGGATAATGTAGAAAAAATGATCTATACCTATGATGCAGGCAACAACCAGACAGGTGTACTGAACCAGCAATGGAACGGCACTGCCTGGGAGAATATGTTCCAGTACCTCTACACATATAACGCAGGCAATAACCTGACCGGCGAATTGTTCCAGAGCTGGAACGGAAGCAACTGGGAAAATTCATCTATGAATACCTATACGTACGACGCCGGCAATAACCGTACAAGCGAATTATTCCAGTGGTGGAACGGTGGTTCCTGGGAGAATTCCTCATTAAATACATACACCTACAACGCAGGCAATAACCGTACTGCCGAGATCTTTCAAATATGGAACGGCACTGACTGGGAGAATTCACAGAAAAATACGTTTACTTATGACGCAAACAATAACCGCACAACCGAAATATTTCAAATGTGGAATGGCGCTGCCTGGGAGAATTCACAGAAAAATATTTTTACCTATAATACTGCCAATTACCGTACCAGTGAATTATTCCAGATGTGGAATGGCACTGCCTGGGATAATTTTCAGAAAACGACTTATGCCTATGATACCGGCAATAACCTGGTAAGTACTCTGTTCCAATGGTGGACCGGCAGCGCCTGGAATAATTTCATGCGGACACTCTATACTTACGATGCCAGCAATAACAATACAGCCATATTGGATCAAAACTGGACCGGCAGCATTTGGGTGAACAGCTCTCTGTCAGGTTATTCCTATGATGCTTTCAATTTTATAGTGAGTGAAACGCTTAAATCCTGGAACTTCGACGGCACTCTGGTTATTTATGGAGACAGTACATACTATTATTACCATACCGTTACGGTTGGCTTTAATAATCACCCGGCAAACATCAGCCGTTTGTCATTGTACCCCAACCCCGCTTCCACAGGCATTATCGTCGAAACCCCTGTTAAAGGCTCCCTGTCCATATATAACAGCAGCGGTCAGGCAGTCCTGCATCACGGCATCACCGAACCAACCACCTCTATTGACGTCAGCGCATTGCTAAACGGGGTTTATTTTATGTGCATTACAGACGAAAGGAGGGTGCAGGTTGGTAAATTTATCAAGCAGTAAACGGAGTAAGGAACAGAGTAGGGAAAACCTGTAGATCGCGGCGATCCTTAATTGTCTGTAGACATTCTTCGATGAAAAAAAACCAAAGGTTGTTCTGATATCCGGCGGGAATCATGCAAGAGACCCCGGAATACCAGGGACGGTTTAGAGACGTGATGTGCAACAGGTGACAGGTGACAGGTAACACGTGACAGGTGATGAGTGACAGATGAGCGCCTGTGTCATTTCACAATTTTACAAGCCCGTCACCCGCCTGTCCGCCTGTCCGCACCCAGAGCTGAGATGAAAAAATCATCAGCGAAATAAATGACCTTGGCCATGAAATCGGCTATCATTTCGAAACCATGGATTCCGCAAGGAAAAACTTCAATATTCAATATTCAATATCGAACGGAGGGAATAGCCGGCCGGGGTATCATTCCACTTTTGATATCATCAGGGCGGTGGAAGCAGGAAGGTTCGATGTGCCGGTGATGATGACGTTTTATCCGCAGCGGTGGCATGACAGCATGCTCTCCTGGAGCCGCGAACTGATACTCCAGAAAGCAAAGAACCTTGTGAAACGGGTGTTTTTCGTGACACGTGACAGGTGACGCGTGACACGTGACGCGTGAGGATCGCCATCATTTCACAACTTTACATGCCCAATCGTACGCCTGTTCGGCAGTCGGCAGTCCGCCAGTCGGCAGTTCCCTCGTATCCGCTCGTCCGCTCGTCCTCGTCCGCCCGTCCGCCTGGCCTGTCCACCCGTCCCCCTGTCCGCCTGTCCCCCTATTAGAGAATATCTGTGTTAAATCGTGTTCTTTGAAATGTTGATAAGTATTTGTACCTTTGTCTTGTAAAACAGTATCCAAATGGAATTATCATCATTCATCGAAGATTTTGAAAATTTGCCTAAAAGCATTCAACGTCAATTGATTGAATATGCTGAATTTTTAATGACAAAGTCAAAGCGAAATCGCAAATCAAAGAAAGTCAGACATGATTTCACATTCTCCTGGGAAGATGGTTTGAGTGAATTGAAAAATCAATATACCTCTGTTGAGTTGCAGCATAAAATTAACGAACTTCGTTAATGGACTTTTTATTCGATACAAATATCTTCCTTGAGGTTCTTCTTGGTCAGGAGAAAAAAGAATCCTGTAAGAAGTTATTAGTAGATTTCAAAGGAATAATTTTTCTATCGGAGTTTTCCATTCATTCAATTGGTGTAATTTTATTTAAACAGAAAAAATTTGCAATTTTCGACAACTTTATTTCCGACATTGCCCACAACGGATCAATTATTTCCCTTCCTTTAGTAAAGTATCCTCAGATTTCAATTATTGCTCAAAAATATCACCTTGATTTTGATGATGCAATTCAGACTGCCGTTGCAATTGAACACAAGCTTGGCATCATTACGATCGACAATGATTTTAAGAAAGTAGCAAAGGCTTTAACGGTACAATTCGTATAATCCCATACATTCTCAAACGAGCTTGCACCCGCAACAAAGCCAGCATCAGTAACGCTTTGATAAGTTTTTCTTTGCTGCGTTTGCAAGCGAGACGTTCGCCTGTCCGCTTGTCCGCCAGTTCCGTCCCCTCGTCCACCAACTCACAACGTTTCAACGCCCATCCTCCCCCTCTCTTTTTGGAGAGGGGGCAGGGGGGTGAGGTACATGGGAAGGAATATCGAATATTGAATATTGAATATCGAATGTCGAACGGAGGGAACTAGTTGGCCGGGGTATCATTCCACTTTTGATATCATCAGGGCGGTGGAAGCAGGAAGGTTCGATGTGCCGGTGATGATGACCTTTCATCCGCAGCGGTGGCATGATAAAAAAAGTGAAGGTCTGATCCTGACAAAGTTCGCACTTTGGCCAAACATCAGTGATGTCAAATTTCTTTTTTCGGGCTAATATTTTGTACTTTTGTATAAAATGTATTAACAGTGAACAAACTGGATCATATTCAGTATTGGCTGATCTCGGCCGGGAAAGATTGGGAAGTCGTTCAGGATCTGTTTCGTAGCAGCCAATACATCTATGCTTTGTTTTTCTCGCACCTGACTCTTGAAAAACTTTTAAAAGGTCATTGGGTTAAGGATAACGACGGCAATTATCCTCCACGTACACATAGCCTTGTCAGAATTGCTGAAGGAATCAGTTATCAAATTGATGAAGATACACTTGCTTTTCTTGAAAAAATGAACGATTTTCAACTGGAAGGCCGTTATCCTGATTATCAATTCAAGATCAATCAGGCATGTACAAAAGAATTTACAGAGCAGGTTTTAGATAAAGTTAATTCAATAAGAATATGCTTACTCGGGATTTTGCAATCAGCATAGTAACTGAGTTTATCCAAAAACTTCAGAATGAAGGTATTGACATTCAAAAAGCAATTCTTTTTGGATCATACGCAGTTAATGGACAAAATGAATGGTCCGACATCGATCTTGCATTGGTATCTGATAGTTTTACTGGTTTTGGTTATGAAGATAAGCGTTCTTTTGCAAAAATCAATTGCCAAAAGCCATATTCCATCATACACACCAAAACTTTTCAAACAAATTATTTTGACAAGGGCGATCCTTTTATTGATCAAATAAAGAAAATGGGTATTGTCCTTTTCCAGAAAAATTGATGTGCGCCACCTTGCTTGTTGACATAGAAAAAAAAGTCATCAAATATTCTCCTTCGATTCGTCTGGAAATTATTAACGATCAGGGCGATAACAAACTTCTGGAACTTGCTGAAACCTGTAACGCAGATTTTCTAATAACCGGTAACACAAATGATTTTACTATCCGTGAATATAAGGGAACAAAGATTGTAAGTCCG
>JAUXWT010000096.1 GCA_030681475.1 Bacteroidales bacterium
CGAACCGGTGACATCGGCGCCGGAAATGACCACCTGCCCGTCGGCAACCATTGCAGTGCCAATCAAAGTCGAATATTTTTTCAACGTCGGGGGCATCTCCCTTACACTGAACTATGACCCTGCGATCCTCCAATACCAGAGCGTGGATCTCAATCCCGCCATCACGGGAAGTTTCAGCAATGGCGCAACCCCGGGGATTTTCATCCTGAGCTTTACCAGTGATCCGGGTGTCACCCTGGCCAACAATGCCATGCTGTTTACACTGAAATTTACTGGTATCTGCCCGACTGCAGCAGTCACATCCTATTTAACCTGGTCCGAAACCCCGCCCGAAGCGAATGAGTATTCCACCCCGGCCGGGATCGCCTACAACAAGGTTCCGTTTGGAAATTATTTTATCAATGGAAGTGTAACCGTAATCCCTGACAACGAAGCGCCTGTTATTTCAACATCACCCGGTAGTCTTAACCGTACACTGGTTTGCAGCAATGCATCCGGAATCGCTGACGCCCTGGATTTGGTTCCTGCCGCAACAGATAATTGCACCAACCCGCCCATCATCCATCTGTTGAGTGACATAACCACACCTGATCCTGCCTGTCTTACCGCCTATCAGCGGGTACGTACCTGGAACTTCACCGATCATTGCAACAATACCAGCGCCGACTATGTACAAACGATAACGGTAACCCCGCCAGCCATGCCGGTATTTGCATCAGTAAATGACATAACTGTAGACTGCGGACTGGCAACTGAATCCGATCTTTCCTACACCAACAGCCTGACCGGTGATTGCGAGATCAGCGGTAGCGTGACTTCAACCTTAAGCGCACAGAACCCTGCCGGGGTGTGCGGCGGAGACATCACCGAGACCTGGACCGTGATTATTTGTGGAAATACTATAACCAAATCGAGATTGATCCATGTCAGCCCAGCTGCACTGCCGGTTATGACACCGCTGGCCGCTACTTCCGTGCCTTGCGGCACACCGATGGTACCCACCACGGTTAGTTATACCAATGGCCTGCCTGATGGTTGCCTGATCACCGGGACATCAGAACTGTCGACCTTTTCCATCACGCCAGGCCCATGTGGGGGAACGATCACCGAGACCTGGACTGCCACAGATATTTGCGGAAGGGCCCTCTCACCGGTCAGCCGGACCATCACCGTCGAGGTTGCTGAATTGCCTGTTTTGACACCGCTTGCCGCTACTTCCGTGCCTTGCGGCACACCGATGGTACCCAGCGTCATTTCCTATACCAACGGGCTGACAGCCGGTTGCCTTGTTAACGGAACATCAGATTTATCAACCTTCTCGGTAACTCCCGGATCATGCGGGGGAACGATCACCGAGACCTGGACTGCCACAGATATCTGCGGCAGGGCCCTGGCCCCGGTCAGCCGGACCATCACCGTCGAGGCTGCTGACCTGCCCGTTATGACACCGCTGGCAGCTACTTTCGTACCCTGTGGGACACCGATGGTACCCACTACGGTTGGTTATACCAATGGGCTGATAGGTGGTTGCCTTATAAACGGTACTTCAAATTTGTCAACATTTTCGACTACGCCAGGACCTTGTGGGGGAACGATCACCGAGACCTGGACAGCCACAGATATTTGCGGAAGGACCCTCTCACCGGTCAGCCGGACCATCACCGTCGAGGTTGCTGAATTGCCGGTTATGACACCGCTTGCCGCTACTTCCGTGCCTTGCGGAACACCGATGGTACCCAGCGCCGTTTCCTATACCAAACGCCTGCCAGCCGGATGGATTGTAAACGGAACATCAGATTTATCAACCTTCTCGGTAACTCCCGGATCATGCGGGGGAACGATCACCGAGACCTGGACAGCCACAGATATTTGCGGAAGGACCCTGGCGCCGGTCAGCCGGACCATCACCGTCGAGGTTGCTGAATTGCCGGTTATGACACCACTGGCCGCTACTTCCGTACCTTGCGGAACACCGATGGTACCCACCACCGTTTCCTATACCAATAACCTGCCAAAAGGATGTTTGATCAACGGTACATCGAACCCTTCCACATTCTCTACTACCCCCGGACCATGCGGCGGAACAATTACCGAAACCTGGACGGCTGCCGATGTTTGCGGCCGGGCGCTTGCTTCTGTATCAAGAAGCATTACTGTTGAACCAGTAGCATTGCCAACGATCGTTCCGCTTCCTGACATTACCGTTGCCTGCGGAACACCGATGATTCCCAGCGCTGTGCCTTATTCCAATGGTTTTCCCAAAGGTTGCCTGATCAGCGGAATGTCTGACTTATCAACTTTCTCTGCCACACCGGGCCCCTGCGGTGGAACCATAACAGAAACCTGGACAGCCACCGATATCTGTGGACGAGTTTTAACTCCTGTTTCAAGAATAATCACAGTAAGCCCGGCTGCTCTGCCAACCATGACAGCCCTGGCCGACATCACCGTGGACTGTGGTGAAATCCCGTTACCCTCTACCCTCAGTTTCAGCAACGGAATGAGTCCTGGTTGTCTGATCACCGGTACCTCAAATCCTTCTGTCATCACGATCACTGTTCCCGGAAACTGTAATGGAAAAGCAACAGAAACCTGGACTGCCGCTGACATATGCGGAAGGCCCCTTGCACCTGTTACAAGGATCATTACCATTCATGACAATACTGCCCCGACTATTTCTTGTCCCTCTTCACCGCAAATAAGAATAATTTCAGAAGGATCGACCTCATATACTGCAAATGGCAATGAGTTTGATTACACCAGTTTAAATGACAATTGCGGCAATGTTTCCGCAACAAATAACCTGAATGGTTTGCCAACACTTGCAGGCTATATATTTCCGCCGGGAATTACGGCAGTTACCTGGACCGCTTTGGATGAATGCGGTAATACAGCCTCATGCACATTCGATGTAACGATATATGCGCCTTCTGTCATGCTTGAAAAGACCGGAATATTAGATTTGACGGTTGTGCCTCCGGATGATGTTGCAAACGTTGGCGATCAGATCAATTATATATTCACGGTAACCAACACCGGAAATTCGACCCTCACGAGTGTGGTGGTGACAGATCCCGTTCTTACAATCAATGGAATGGCCATAACCCTCGCCCCCGGGGCATCGGATAATACCACTTTTACAGGCACTTACACGTTGCAAGTCTTAGATATCAGAGCCGGCACCTTCACAAATATAGCCACAGCAACGGGATTTGACCCATTAGGCGGAGTGGTTAGCGATACCGATGATGATACGCAGAATTTT
Source organism: Bacteroidales bacterium (assembly GCA_030681475.1). GTDB lineage: Bacteria > Bacteroidota > Bacteroidia > Bacteroidales > FEN-979 > CAIVAT01. The sequence continues at coordinate 3,266 of JAUXWT010000096.1, forward strand.
ATTTTCATTGCAGGAAATATATATGACGATGCCGATGGTATGAGCAACAGCATCGTTTCAGGTAGTCCGACCAACGGCTCCGGAAATATTTACATCAACCTGGTAAGTCCTGTCAAAGGCGTTGTTTCCTCAAAATTGGTCAATCCTGATGGTACTTTTTATTTTACAATTGATGATGGTGTGGAGTTCGATGTAACCTACAACCTGATCCTTACAAATTCGCAGCAAGCCGAAGGAAGTACGCTTACTTCAGCTACCTACCCGACCAACTGGGTATCGACCGGTGAGATCCTGGGGGCGGGAACCGGCAACGATGGAATAATTGATGGAATACTTGCAGTAACCACGACAGGGGGAAGTGTCGACAATGCCAACTTCGGCCTCGATCAATTGCCTGTTGCATTCCCCGTCACAGGTTACTATGCAAACCCGGGAGGAACACTTACCGTTACCGTTCCATTGCTTCATGGAACAGATGCCGAGGATGGTCCACTGGGCAGTACGCATACGATCAAAATTATGACGCTGGCTGCCAATGGAACCCTCTACTATAATGGCATTGCTGTGATCGCAGGTCAGACAATAATTGATTACAACCCTGCCTTTCTTGAAGCTGATCCGAATGACGGTGATGTCGTGGTTACATTTGCTTATGCTTTTATCGATGCCGCAGGAATGCTGGGCCCACCTGCAATTGTTACACTCTATTTTTACGCTTGTCCTGAGATTCTGACCCAGCCCATGAATGCAACCGCATGCCTTGGCGGTACTGTTGATCTTTCGATAAATGTCGATGGCGGAAGCAGTACGGTTGCATACCAATGGCAGGTATCTTTTGTTGATTGTCAAAACAGTTTCTCTGATATACAGGGCGCTACCAATTCAACGTTCACATCCCCGCCGATCAATGCCACCACGTATTTCAGGTGTTTGATCGCTTCGTCGAATCCGTTATGTGCCACGATCGAATCTTCCTGTGCAACCATCACGGTAAACCCTGGTGGTCAGGTAAATCAACCAACGAGCATTGTCGTCTGCAATGGCTCAAATGCCTCAGTTGCATTCGAGACCATGAATACCGGTGGCACGACAACCTATTTGTGGTCTAACAACACAACATCCATTGGTCTTGAAGCAAGCGGTACGGGAGATATCTCCTTTACGGCTGTAAACACCGGTACCGCGTCAATTGCCGCTACGATCGTTGTTACGCCTGTACACACAATTGGTGGTGTAAGTTGTCCCGGACCTTCAAAATCTTTTACCATTACCGCAAATCCTTCCGGGCAGGTAAATGATGTTGCTTCGCAAGTGGTATGCAATGGTTCTTCCACCGATCCTGTGATCCTCACTACGGCCAACACTGGAGGGATTACCACCTATTCCTGGACGAATGATCAACCGGGCATCGGATTAGCATCAAGCGGTTCCGGAAACATCCCTTCATTTACAGGCGTCAACACTGGCAATGCACCTGTTGTTGCCACCATTACGGTAACTCCGACGTTTGAAAAGAAAGCAGTAAGTTGTACGGGAGATGCGAAGACATTCACGATCACAGTCAATCCTGCAGGGCAGGTAAATGATCCCGGGGACCAGATAGTTTGCAATGGCGCTTATACCATGCCCGTAATTTTCTCTACGAACAATACAGGGGGGACAACAACATATTTCTGGACCATTGATCAACCGGGTATCGGACTAGTTTCCGGCGGATCAGGCAACATCCCGTTGTTTGCTGCCGTCAACTCCGGCAACACACCGGTTGTTGCGACCCTCACGGTTATACCTGTGTTTGAAAAGAAGGGAGTAAACTGTCCGGGGTCGTCTGAAACTTTCACCATCACCGTAAATCCTTCGGGGCAGGTTAATGATCCTCCCGATCAGTTGGTTTGCAATGGCGTCATGACAAATGCGGTGATTTTTTCCACAAATAATTTATTGGGAACTACAACCTACACCTGGACAAACAATACACCAACCATAGGTCTTTCTGCAAGTGGTTCGGGTAATATTGGTTCATTTACTGCCCTCAACAGCAGTAATGCACCTGTGGTAGCCATGGTCACCGTAACTCCGCATTATTCATCCGGTTTATTAACCTGTGATGGAGTTGCAGAGACATTCACCATCACCGTTAACCCATCAGGGCAGGTGAATGATCCTTCTGATCAGGCACTTTGCAATGGTTCACTAACAACTGCAATCGTATTCACAACAAATAACATTGTTGGATCCACAACCTATACATGGACAAACAATGCGCCATCCATCGGCCTCGCAGCCAGCGGTTCGGGCAACATACCCGCATTTACTGCCTCAAACACCGGTACATTACCATTGGTAGCCACGATAACCGTAACACCTCATTTTACTTTTGGATTTGTAAAGTGCGACGGCCCCTCAGAAATCATTCTCATCACAATCAATCCAACACCGATCCTTGTAACGAACCCACAGTCAGCTTGTTCACCCAACAAGGTTGACCTTACCGCGCCGGCTGTTACCTCAGGATCGACACCCGGGCTGATTTTCACCTACTGGACAAACGCAGCAGCAACAGTTCCTTATCCCACTCCGACAATGGCGCCAGCAGGCACCTATTACATCAAGGGAACCTTACCGGCTACCGGTTGTTATGCAATTAAACCTGTAACGGTAACGATAAATCCTTTGCCTACAACGTTTTATGCCACCGGTAGCGGGGGTTACTGTGCGGGAGGACAGGGGCGTCAACTCGGACTCAGTGGTTCACAAATCGGCGTCTTATACACGCTTTGGTATGATTGCTGTAATCCAGTGGGCGGGCCGGTTGCAGGCACCGGTGGGCCGATTGTATTTCCGGGATACCAGACTTTACCGGGATTTTATTCAGTACACGCTGAAAACACAACGACCCACTGCAGTGCAATGATGTACAATTGCGCTCTTATATGGATAGATCAGCCGGTGCCGGTCGGCATTTCAATCCTGGTATCTGCAAATCCATCGCCCGCGGGCAATCCAGTTACCTTCACGGCCATCCCTGTCAACGGCGGAACAGCCCCCTTCTTTCAATGGAAGGTCAACAGCCTGGTTACCGGAACCAACAGTTCCATCTTCACTTATGTTCCGCTTAACGATGATGAAGTAACCTGTGTTCTGACTTCCAACGTCTATTGTGTTTCGGGCAATCCGGCTTCAGCCGCCGTGATTATGCAGGTTGATGGCATTATCCCTGCCATTACTGTTCCCGGGATCATCGGGAATGGACAGTTAAAATGTTACAGCGCAACGGAAACACTTACAGTTGCCGGCAACGGAAATACATTTACCGTGCAGGGTGGAGGAAGTGTGACCATGATTGCAGGTCTTAATATACGTTTTCTGCCCGGAACTACCGTTCAGCCATATGGATATCTGCATGGGTACATTACGATCAATAATCAATATTGCGGTCAGCAAACACCTTCAATACCTGCGGTGGTCGCCGGGGAGGCGGAGGCTGAAAGTATCTTACATCATCCGTATTTCTCAGTATATCCTAACCCGACATCCGGTACTTTCACCCTTGAGCAAAAAAGCGCAGAGGTATTCGAAAAAGTGCAGGTTGAATTCTACGGAATGGGCAGCGGGAAAATAAAGACAGTAACCTTGCAGGGAGAGAAAAAGCACGACTTCTCGATTTCGGAATTTCCGGATGGTGTCTATTTGGTAAAAGTCATTACCGGGGGGTACGTAAAAATCTTCAAACTCATCAAAACGAGATAGTCCGGTTTCGTTTTGAATGTGTTGAGCCTGAAATATTATTTTAATTGGGGATAAGCCGGTCTGTTCTGAAGTTAAGATCCTTCAATGTAATGGGCCTTTCCAGCAACAAATAATTACCTGCTGAAAATTCCATGTTCAGTGATGGCTTTCCTTTAAGTTCGCAAAGTCGGTTTTTAATTTGCCGCAGATCATTTTCAATTGTTTCTGAATGACGTTGGCCGAAAACACGTATCTGACTGATTATATGCACAATATGATCAGCATCGCTAACCAACATATCAACTTTTTTCTGATTGAATGGGAGTTCACGATTTCTCAGGCCATTCCCCAGTTCCTTCATCACCTTTTCAATGGCCAGGGTAATGGTATTATTTAACTCGCTGATCTCGTGTTTCATTCCGAATTTATGGTCAAGTTTAATTTCCGTTTCCGGAGAAGAGATCAACAGCCCGTATCCAGAATTTATAGTCTGCATGAAATCAGTCAGTTCTTGATTTGCATCACTAAGCCTTGCAAGCGCCAGTTGCAGGGCAATTGTTCTTGAAATCCGCCAGGTGAGTTCTTCAATGATCAGCTTTTCGAACCCGGTAGCAATCTCATCATGTTTAGATCCAAGATTCATGCACCCGACCACCTGTCCATAGTAAATCAGGGGGATCAGGGCAATTGCATGGGTTCCGCATTGTTCAAATGCTATTTTAACATGGAGCGGGATCTTTTGAAAACAATCGAAACCGGTTAGATCGGGTTGTATTACATCACCTTTCCGGGAATCATGGTTGAACCTGATCATCCCGGTGAGTAGTTCATCATGAAGGTTACGATGGCAAATAAGGACGGGTTCACTCTCCCCCCGGTTAAATCTGAATATTCCTCCGTGATCAACTCCCTCGAATTCGCAGATCAAGGAAAAAATATCATGAATGGTATTTTCCAGCACGCCGGTCAGTGGATCGATTAAACCGATATGATTGTCAGCAAACAAAATATCCCGATTTCAGAGGAACTTTAAATGATCATGTTTTTCAGCTGCATATGTATCTAAATATCTGCATCCCTGCAATACCGTAAAACAATAAATCTTCTTTGTGGAAATCCTCAGTGAAAGAGAGGTAGAAAAATGTTACTTAATTCAATATCTGCGAATTACACTGGCAACATGGCATAAATGTTTCACGCCTGATTTTTATGTCAAGAGCCATGAATTGCTATCAGCGTGCATTCTGACAACCTCTGCGGTGATATTTAAATAGAGATTTTGAATTTGTCGATCTTGCGATCGAGTGCCTGACGTGAAATGTTGAGCAGGCGGGCGGCGTGGGATTTGACATATTTTGCCTTTGCCAGTGATTGGATGATGGTTTGTTTTTCAAGTTCATGCAAACTGGTCATCCCGTCATCAGTTCTAATTGTGTATAAGTTACTTAATTTTTTTCCCGGGTTAATGAAATGACTCAAGTCGAGTGTTGTTCCGTTGCAAAGGATGATGGCACGCTCGACCATATGTTTTAATTCCCTCACATTGCCTGGGAAATAATATTCTGGCAGCCATTCAAATACCCGTGAATCAACATTATCAATTTGTTTTTCGATGGCTTTGGCATAAGCCCGGAGAAAATGTTGAAAAAGGGGAATGATGTCTTCTTTCCTTTTCCTGAGGGGTGGAAGATGAATAGTAAATGAGTTGAGCCGGTAATAAAGGTCGGGACGGAAAAGTCCATCTTCAACCAGACTGTCTAGACTGTGGTTGGTCGCCGCAATAACCCTGACATCGATTTTGACCCCTTTCGTCGAACCGAGCCTGGTAACGATCATATCATCAAGCACCCGTAAAAATTTTGGCTGAGTGGACAATTTAAGATCCCCGATCTCATCCATAAACAGTGTACCGCGGTGTGAGGCCTCAAACCACCCGGCCTTTTCCGCTACAGCCCCTGAGAACGCTCCTTTTGTATGGCCAAAAAATTCACTTTCAAAAAGTTCATCTGGAACGGAGGCACAATTGATTGAATGAAATGGCTGCCTTTTCCGCTGGCTCAGGTAATGAATTCCTTTTGCAACCAATTCCTTTCCGGTACCACTCTCTCCGGAGATGAGTACAGTAGTTTTATCAGAGGAAGAAACATTGCACATGAATTTTACCACCTCCTGCATTTGCCGGCTCGTTCCGATGATCTCATGGCCGATAAAAGGCGCTAATTCATTTGAAACCTTGGAAATGGAAGCGGTACAGCTTTGTTGCTTGCTCTGAAATTGCAAATATGCTTTTGTTTTCTGAATTGCCCTGTCAAGGTCTTTTAACCGGAACGGCTTGTTAAAGAAATCAATGGCGCCCAGTCGCATGCAACGGATCACACTGTCCATTTCTCCATGGGCGGTGATCATAATGACTTCCGTGTTCAGGTATTGTCTCTTAATTTCCTGCAATACGTCTATACCGTCCATTTCAGGTAACCTGATATCAACAATAGCCACATCTATTGTCCGCTCCCCCAGCAGCCTGAATGCTTCGGAAGGTGAACCTGCCTGGAATACTTCGAAATTCATCTCCACCAGGAATTCTTCAATTTCACTTCTGATCCCGGGTTCATCATCCAGAATAAGCACCTGAAGTTTTTCCATTGATCACCGCGTTTTGATAACTGTGAAATCAATCACAAAGTAAACGATATTTCGGCTATTTTCCAAAACAATTACATAATTTTTTTTTGTAGTCTTCAAACAGCAGGCAAGATAATCCTCACAATAGTAAATTCATCAACCTTACTGTTAACATCTATATCTCCGTTCATCTCTTTTACAATACCATAAACGATCGGCAAACCCAGTCCGGTGCCGGCCTCTTCTCTTTTCGTTGTAAAAAACGGGGTAAATAACTTTTCCAGATGTTCCTTTTCAATGCCGATACCATTGTCGGATACTTCAATATGGAGGTCGGTCTTTCTTTGCATCGCCTTTATTTCAATTTGTTTCTGGAAATCAGGGGTCATGTTCCGGTTGAATTTTTCATTCACAGCATACCTTGAATTTGACAACAGATTCAGGAGTACCTGTTCCAACTTAAAAATATTCCCGATAACATGTGCCTTGCCATCAATTTTATCTGTGATGATCCTGATCCCTTCTGCCCTGAATTGAACACTTACCATCTCCATGGTTTTTAAGATCAATTCACCGATGTTCACCTTCTCGAAGGTGATGCTTGACTGATCACGTGCGAAAATCCGCATGTTGTCAACAATTTGCTGAATCCGACTGACATTCAGAAGAATAGATTCAAATTTTCGTTGCAGATAGGCATTTGAAATGTTTTTTTCCCCAAGGAGCATTTTTTGCAATATATTTTCAATTGAAAGCGATATGATTACAAGTGGCTGGTTTATTTCATGTGCCATCCCGGCCGATAACTCCCCGAGTGATTCCATTTTTGATTTCTGGATCAGGATCTGTTGCTTGACCTTTAAATCACTGATGGTCTCATTCAACTCAGCCACGGTTTTATTAAGTTTCAATTGGGCATCATACAGGCCGATGATCCTGGCAATACGCCAGGCAACGGTCTCCATGAATAATTTGTCCTCGCTGGTTATCTTGTCCGGATCATTGAGAATGACATTGAGGCTGCCAACAATTTGCTTTTCATTCATCAACGGGATTACCGAAACGGTTTTTTTACCAATTGCTGTCAAGTGGTTACGTGCTATTTCGGAAAGATCATCGGAAATGTCATATTGTGGAATCCCACGGGCAACAATGGCAAATTGCGTGGTATCAACACCTAATTCTGTCACCTTTTCTATAAATACATCAGGTAGATTGTAATGGTATAGCAGCTCAAGTTGTTGTTTTTCTTCGGTAAACAGGTACAATCCACCGGCAAAAATACATTCAGCCTGGCATAATTTGAAAAAAATCTCTTTGATCGTCTCTTCGAGTCCATCGGAAAATGAAGTGATAATATTGATGCTATTTTCGATGGAGATGTATTCGGCTTTCTTTTTGTCGGCGGTGATGTTATGGCCGATAATCAGAACGCCTATCACATCTCCATTGTCATCATGAATCGGATAGCCATGATTTTTAACGTAAGATTCTCCTAATCCCTGCCTGACAATATCAACGAATGTTGATTCCCTGTTCTCTCTTGTAACCGGATCAAAGACTTCATTTTTGTATTTTTCACCAAACTCCTTCGCCATAATATCAAAGATTGATTTCCCAACCATTTCCATAATATTATGACCAAAAAGTTCAGCAGCCTTTTGATTTGCATAAATACAGGTTTCGGCAAGATCAAATACGAATACGATCTCGTCGATATTTTCGGCCATCACCCTGTATCGCTCTTCCATCAGCTTCCCGGCATTCAACAACATTGTATTTGTAAAAACAGTGTCCTGGATGCTTTTTTCCCTTTCCCTGATGGTCTGAACATGCCCGACATTATCTTCCAACTGCCTGCTGAGTTCAAGGGTCAGCTTGTCAATTTTCAGCTTCAGGAGTGTATTTTCCTGAATAAGCGCATCGATAGTTTCAACGGCATTCATCATATGCTGCGGATATCTGGAGATAAAAATAAGCTAATTATGGTTGCAAAGCAAATCGCCTGACATCTTCGGCAGTGATTCTGCTGTCGCAAAGGATGGCCAGGCGTTCTACTACGTTCTTAAGTTCGCGGATGTTGCCTGACCATCGAAAATCTTTCATTGCATCCATCGCTTCCGGCATAATTTCCATCTGAGGTTTGCCCATACCCTGACAAAAATCGCTAAGAAAATGGCCGACCAGCAACGGAATATCATCCAGCCGCTGACGGAGAGGCGGCACAGCGATCAGGATCACACTCAGCCTGTGATAAAGATCTTCGCGGAATGCCTTGTTTTTTATCTCCTCCCGGATATTTTTATTGGTGGCCGCAATCACACGTACATCAACAGGAATATCTTTTTCTCCCCCTACACGGGTGATTTTATTTTCCTGCAGAGCCCGTAACACCTTTGACTGGGCAGAAAGGCTCATATCTCCGATCTCATCCAGAAAAAGCGTGCCACCGCTGGCTTGCTCAAAATCACCTTTGTGTTGCTTGATTGCTGATGTAAATGAACCTTTTTCGTGACCAAAAAGGTTGCTCTCGATCAGCTCGGCTGGGATGGCAGCACAGTTCACCTCAATGAATGGTCCTGTGTTACGGTTGCTCAAGGCATGGAGATGCCGTGCCACCAGCTCCTTTCCGGTTCCGTTCTCTCCGGTGATCAGCACGCGCGCATCAGTAGGCGCAACTTTGGCGATCATGGCCCGGATCTGCATCATCGGTTCGCTCTGGCCGATCATCTCATAGCTGGCGCCGATCCTGCGTTTCAGCAAACGCGTTTCATCCACCAATCTCGTACGGTCAAGGGCATTGCGCAAGGCGACCAGCAAACGGTTCAGGTCAATGGGTTTGGAGATATAATCGTAGGCTCCTTTTTTAATTGCCTCTACCGCTGTATCGATGGTTCCATGACCCGAGATCATGATCACAGGCGTGTCAGTGATTTCGAAAATATTCGTAAGCAACTCAATGCCATCCATTTTAGGCATCTTTATGTCGCACAGGATCGTGTCATACTTTTGCTCCCTGACCATCTGCAATCCAACCTCGCCATCCGGGGCATCATCAACCAGGTACTTTTCATATTCCAGGATCTCCCGAAGCGTGTTCCGGATACTTTTTTCGTCATCGATGATAAGGATACGGGGCATTTTGATTTCAGATTTACGATTTCTCAAGTCGATCGGGACTAAAAAAGATTGATTCAAAGGTAAAAAAGATTTGGATAACTTTGTACGATGATGCGAATCCCCCGGTCAACTGTCATATTTTTTTTAAATAATTTGCTGATCGTCAGTTTCTTTGGCATTTTCAGTTCAGGTCAGGCACAGTTTTCACAACCATCCGGCATTTCTTTAAAATTTCCATGGGCCGGGGGGATGAATTCATGCCAGTTTTGTTCGATCGATCTAAACCTCGACGGGATCAACGACCTGCTTGTCTTCGACCGGCATGGCAACCGCAAGGTGACCTTTGTCAACCATGGAACCCCGAACAAAGTTGATTTTTCCTTTGCACCTGCCTATACGCTCCTTCTTCCCGACATGCACGATTGGGTGATCACGGTCGATTACAACTGCGACGGGAAAATGGATATTTTCACTTATGGCATGGGTGGCGTACGCGTCTTTAAGAACGTTTCTGATACCGCCTTGAAATTCAAACTAATAACAGACCTGTTGGAGTCGTATTATTATATTGGCAAAGTAGGCATCCTGGTAACCTATGTTGACTATCCTGCGCTGGCAGATATTGATAATGACGGGGATATTGACATGCTCACATTTTTTGGTTTGGGATCGTATGTTGAATATCACAAAAACCTGTCGATGGAGAAATATGGCCATTGCGACAGCCTGGATTTCATCCTGGCCGATCCCTGCTGGGGAAAGTTTAAAGAGAGTGAAGGAGGAAACAGAATTACTTTAAACGCAGGTTGCCCGTTTAATGATCACGAATTTCGGGTCACGTGTCACGCGTCACCCGTCACGCGTCACCCGTCACGCGTCACGAACTCCCGCCACACCGGATCTACGTTGCTGGCCACGGATCTTAACAACGACGGGCTTAAAGATTTGATCATCGGAGATGTTGATTACCCTGGCCTTGGTGCGCTGTTCAATGGCGGCACCCACGATTCGGCTTTTATGATATCCCAGGATACCGCCTTTCCGTCAACATCACGGCCGGTGCATCTTTTCTCATTCCCGACAGCTTCATGTGTCGATATCGACAATGACGGACGCAACGACCTGGTGGTCTCTCCATTTGATCCGGCCCTTAGTACCTCCGAAAATTACAACAGTGTGTGGTTTTATAAAAACAACGGGTCGAATACCCTTCCTCAATATGAATTTCAGTCGGAACAACTGCTTCGTGACGACATGCTGGATTTTGGATCTGCCTCACATCCTGTCCTGTATGATTTCGACATGGATGGCCTGCCGGATCTCTTTGTCGGCAATTTCGGATTCTACGACTCTTCCTATTATAAAGAAGCGGTTCTATATTCGGTTTATATTTCAAAACTTGCTTTTTATAGAAATACAGGAACCACCACTGTTCCTGTTTTCAACTTTGTAACCGATGATCTTGCCGGCATTTCCGGGATGAAGATGCTAGGCGCTTATCCGGCCTTGGGTGATCTGAACGGAGATGGCCGCACCGACCTTCTCGTTGGGAGCAGTGACGGAAGTCTGATCCTGTTCATCAATGCCGGCAGCAGTTCTGATATCCCGGTTTTTGAAACACCCATATTGAAATGGCAGGGGATCGATGTTGGCGATTACAGCACGCCCCAACTGTTCGATCTCGATAAAGACAACATTCCCGACCTGATCATCGGTGAGCAAAACGGAAACATCAACTATTATAAAAATACGGGAACTGAAGTGAACCCGCTGTTTAAGTTCATTACTGACAGTCTCGGCAAGGTGAATGTCACCAATTACAATTTATCTTACAAGGGATTCAGCACACCCTGCTTTTCGAGGCGAACGGATGGCACAACGTTCCTGATCACCGGTTCGGATGAAGGACGAATTCATCTTTTCGGGAATATTGATCAAAACCTGAACGGAAAATTCACAGAGTCCCAGGGGTTGTACAATTGGCTCTCGTCCACACCGAATGACACGCTTTTCGGTTGGCAGACCTCCCCTGCCGTTGGTCAATTAACCGATCCTGAAGGTTTTGACCTGATCACCGGGAACTTTGCCGGAGGATTAAATTATATTACCAAACGAAACCCCGCGGTGATCATCCCGGGCATTTATGAAGTCAATTCATTGCCGCAAAGTTCATTAAAGGTTTATCCCAACCCGGCAGATCATACCGTAACTGTTGAACTCACCGGATCCCCTGTTCACGCCCGCCGATCCACGATCATGGTCTTCAATATCTTTGGCAGGCAAATCCTTGATCTCCCATTCAGCGGATCAATAACCATCCCGGTCACAGAACTCCCGGCAGGGATCTATTTTATCCGCATCGGGGATGTCACCGCCAAAATGATCATTCTGCATCCGTGATGATGTATTACCTTTTCTTCTTTTACCGATTAAGCATTATTTACCGGAACGAACCATTTTTATTTTACTAAGTTATCACAGGGACTAACCTCTCTGTGGCTCTCTGTGGCTCCTCTGTGAACTCTGTGTAACAAATAATTACACTGAGAACCACAGAGAAGACACTGAGAACCACAGAGAAAAATATTGTGTTATGGAACTTAACCGGATTATGGTTACAGGATAGACATTCTTGTGGAAAAAACAGTGATTGTTGAACTAAAAACAATAGAGCTATTTTCTCCGATTCATGAAGCTCAAATACTGACCTATATGAAGTTTGCACAAAAAAGTAATGGTCTGTTGATCAACTTTAATGTAACCGTACTCAAAAATGGAATCAGGAGATAAAAATATAAACTCTGTGGCTCTCTGTGGCTTCTCTGTGTCTCTCTGTGTAATAAAAACCTTATTGCCGGTAAAAAAAAGTTTTATCCGCGGAACCGTGTTGATTTTTTCTGCAAAATAACGCAGAGAGCGGCAAGCAGAAGGCTTTCACTAACCATTGACAATATCTGTTATAAAAAAAAGTTATTAACAGTGGAGAGAAGTGGAGGGTTGTGGAGATTTTTTATATATATTTACACTCGGAAAAAAGATGCTTGTGACAACAACAAACTTGATCGGTGAATTTGAATGCAGGCTTGATGATAAAAGCCGCATTATACTTCCTGCTGCCCTGAAAAAACAGATCAGTCCGGAGGCCCATGATAAGTTTGTCATCAACCGTGGGTTTGAAGGTTGTCTTGTACTTTACCCTCAGGATGTCTGGGATGAGACAACAGGTAAAATGAATAAACTCAACCTGTTCGTAAAGGATCATCGTCAGTTTTTGCGGGCTTTTCACAACGGCGCCACCCCGGTTTCGCTCGACAGCCAGAACAGGCTGTTATTACCAAAGTCGTTGCTTGATTATGCATCAATTGACAAGGAGATCATTCTATTTGCCTATTCAGACCGGATTGAGGTGTGGAACAAGAAAACTTATCTGGATCTGGTATCCGGCGAACCGGTTGATTTTGCACAATTGGCCGAAAAAGTAATGGGAACTCCGAATATAAAAGCCAACGATGATTTATCATAAAAGTGTATTGCTTGATGAAAGTATCGAATCGCTGGCGATCAGGCCCGAAGGAACCTATGTGGATGCTACCTATGGTGGGGGGGGACATTCAAGGGCTATTCTCAACCGGCTGAAGGGAGGAAAACTGGTTGCTTTTGACCAGGATGAAGAAGCCATCGCGAACAGGATTGATGATCCGCGGCTGATCATGGTCAATAATAATTTTCGCTTTCTCCGTAATTTTTTGAAGTTGCACCGTGTTTTTCCGGTTGATGGGATCCTGGCCGACCTTGGCATCTCCTCCCATCAGATTGATCAGCCCACCCGGGGATTTTCAACACGATTCGACGGCGAACTCGACATGCGCATGGATCGGAAAAAAAAGCAGACGGCCAGTGATGTCGTCAACAATTTCAGCCAAGAGAACCTGAGTAATATTTTTTTTCAATACGGCGAGATACGGAATGCGCGGAAACTTGCATCCCGGATCATCGAGGCGAGAAAATTTAACCCTGTGGAAACAACCGGACAACTCAAAGAGATTGCGAACACGTGTGCTGTCCGTGGAAAAGAGTTCAAATACCAGGCACAGATCTTTCAGGCCTTGCGCATTGAAGTCAACCAGGAATTGGATGCACTGCGTGACTTTCTGAAACAAGCAATGCAGTCGTTAAAACCCGGCGGAAGGTTGGTGGTGATCGCCTATCATTCGCTGGAAGATAAACTTGTAAAAAACTATTTCCGCTCCGGGAATTTCGAGGGTGTGTTGGAAAAAGATTTCTATGGCAATGTGCTTGCGCCATTAAAAGTGATCACACGGAAAGCTATCGTACCAACAGATAAAGAAATCGAAGCAAACAGCCGCGCCCGCAGTGCAAAACTTCGGGTAGCAGAAAAAAAGTGATGGTGAAGGAAAACCTTAAATATCAGGACAAGGTTGAGGGTATGAATGGATCATCAACACCCCGGAATCCACCGGGGGAGGATAATCCGGGATTTTCCGTGTCCGGGCCCGTCACAGCCCATGTTAAGGCTTCGAGAAGGGTCAGTAAAAGCCGCAAAGCTGTTCAGGAATTCCTTGGGGGTGACTATCTTTCTAAGGAATGGGTAACCGGTAATCTGACCTACATCCTCTATGTGGCTCTTCTTGCCATGATCTACATTGCAAACACCTATTACACTGAGAAAAAATTCAAGGCTATTGATCGAACAAAAAACCAACTGAAGGAGTTACGATACGAGTACATCACCACCAAGTCGATCCTGATGTTTCAGGGACGCCAGTCTATGATTTCAAAACGTGCCGTGATGCAGGGACTTAAGGAGGTTAAAATGCCGCCTTACAAGATCCTTTATTCGGGCGAATCATTACACTCAGAACCCGGGATGAAATGAAGCAGATCAAAAAGGATATATTGATCCGTGTCTATTTAGTGTACTTCGTCGTATTGCTATTCGGGATTTTCATTATAGCAAGAGTTGTGATGATACAGCAATTTGAAAAGAACGAGTTCCTGGAAATGGCGAAAAAACAAGAAATCCGCCTGTTTGAGCTGGAGGCGATCCGTGGAAATATCCTTGCCGATGATGGGAGCCTGCTCGCGGTGTCAATTCCTATTTTCGAGGTCCGCATGGATGTCATGACTGACTCGATCACCGATAAGGTTTTCAATCATAACGTTGATTCCCTTTCCCTGCGTCTTTCACAGTTATTTATGGATCGAACACCATCCGAATACAAAGACCTGCTTTGGGAAGGCCGAAGAAATAAAACCCGATACCTGTTGATCCATCGAGATGTTACCTATCCTGACCTGAATAAACTCAAGAAATTTCCCATTTTCAGGCGGGGACAATACAAGGGCGGACTTATCGTACATGCGCAATTCGATCGCGAACTGCCTTACAAATCACTCGCCCGTCGTATCATCGGATATGAGAGCGGGGATGGCAACAAAAAGGTTTACGTCGGCCTGGAGGGATCATTCACAAAAAACCTGGAGGGCATCAAGGGGCAGCGACTCATGCGTCGCATCAGTGGCCAGGCATGGGTTCCTGTTGATCCGGAAAGCCAGATTGAACCACAAAACGGCAACGATGTAATTACCACGCTCGATGTGAACCTTCAGGACCTGGCTGAAACATCTCTTCTCAAGGAACTCATTGCCGACAGCGCCGATCATGGTTGTGTGGTTTTGATGGAGGTAAAGACCGGTTACATAAGAGCCATGGCAAACCTTGGCCTCACGAAAAAAGGAACTTACGAAGAGATTTTCAACTACGCGATCGGAGAAAGTCAGGAAACAGGATCAACTTTTAAACTGGCCTCCTTCCTTGTAGCGCTTGACGACCGCAAAATTGACCTGACGACACCGATAAACTGCACGGGTGGAATTACTTACTTTGCCGGGCGCAAGATGGAGGACTCTCATCACGGTTTACAGGTGCTCCCTGCATTGCAGGTATTCGAAAAATCGTCGAATGTAGGCACCTCACGGATGGTCTATAATGCATATGCTGACTCTGCCCAAAAATTCATTGATGGTCTTTACCGTATCGGCATCAACCGCCCGCTAGGTCTTCAAATAGCAGGGGAAGGCAGGCCATATATTAAAACCACCAAAAGTAAATACTGGTCGGCCCTGTCATTACCCTGGATGTCGATCGGTTATGAAATCTCTCTGGCGCCCATTCACCTGCTTACCCTCTATAACGCTGTCGCTAACAATGGTGTGATGGTAAAACCTTTGTTTGTCCGCGAAATTCGCAAGAACGGACAATTGGTGCAGCGATTCAATCCTGTGGTGGTCAATCCGCAAATTGTCTCACCATGGGCCATCCAACAGGCCAAACTTATGCTTGAAGGCGTGGTGGAGGAGGGTACCGGGGCGAGCATTAAAACGCCGAACTATAAAATCGCCGGTAAGACTGGTACGTGTCAGATTGCAGCCGGAAATAAAGGATACCGCCAGGGGACCAAAGAGGTACAGTACAAGGGATCGTTCGTGGGATATTTCCCTGCCGACAATCCCAAATATTCCATGATCGTTGTGATCGTCAACCCCAAAAAAGGAAAATATTATGGAGGAGCAGTAGCTGCACCGGTTTTTCGTGAGTTATCGGATAAACTCTTCGCGATACGGCCCGACATCATGATCCCGTTACCGGTAGATACGAATTCTTCGCCTCTCCCTTATGCCCGGGCCGGGTATGTCAAAGACCTTGCAGATGTGTTTGCCATGCTTAACCTCAAAGTCCGTCCCTTAAATGGAAATTCCTCGCTGGTACGCCCTGCGATTTCATCTGACACCATTGTGCTGACCGCTGCAAGGATTGTTAAAGGAACCATGCCCGACGTTTGCGGCATGGGGCTGAGAGACGCACTATTTCTTCTTGAACAGCAAGGACTTAACGTCCTGGTGAATGGCAAGGGAACAGTGGTAAAACAATCTATCCACCCCGGAATTATCATTTCAAAAGGTATGCCCGTTGTGATCGAACTTAAAGTAAACCAAGATAAGCCCGGAACCCAGGCATGATGTTGCTCAGCGAAATCACCGGCAATTATAAAGTCACCGGCATTACCGGCAGGAACGATATCCCCATCAGCGGGATACAGTTCGATTCGCGGAAGGTCAGGCCGGGCAATCTGTTTTTCGCTATTCGCGGTACAACGTTCGATGGCCATGAATATATTGATCAGGCGATTGCGAAAGGTGCATCCGCGGTCGTTTGCGAACAGCTTCCCGAGGTTGTCAATGACAAAGTCACCTACGTTGTCACCGCAAAAACCAGCGCTGCTTTAGGCCATGTGGCATCCATTTTCTATGGCAACCCGTCGGAAAAGCTTAAGTTGATCGGGATAACCGGAACCAACGGTAAAACAACCACGGTAACACTTCTGTACCGATTGTTTCTTGAACTTGGATTTGGCGCCGGACTGATCTCCACCATCAGCAATATGATAAACCAGACAGAGATACCGGCTACCTATACAACACCAGACCCGGTACAACTCAACGAACTGCTTGCCAGGATGGTACATGACGGATGTACCTACTGTTTCATGGAAGTCTCCTCTCATGCCATTGATCAGCAGAGGATCGCAGGCCTCTC
The DNA here is from genome assembly GCA_030681475.1 of Bacteroidales bacterium. GTDB lineage: Bacteria > Bacteroidota > Bacteroidia > Bacteroidales > FEN-979 > CAIVAT01. The sequence goes on from JAUXWT010000096.1 coordinate 20,355, forward strand.
TTTCGCCGGAGGTATTTTCACAAACCTGACGCACGATCATCTCGATTATCATAAAACCTTCGACCAATACCTGCAGACAAAGAAATCGTTTTTCGACCACCTTCCCGAGTCCGCCTTTGCCCTTATAAACAAGGACGACAGAAATGGTAAGGTCATGGTCCAGAATACGCAGGCCGCCAAATTTACATACAGCCTGCAGTCAATGTCCGATTTCCGTTGCAGGATCGTCGAGAACCGGTTCCACGGAATACAATTAAACCTGGATGGAACGGAAGCATGGTTTAAGCTCATCGGAACCTTCAACGCGTACAACCTCCTTGCCGTATATGCTTCAGCGGTTTTGCTCGGACAGGATAAAACAGAGATACTCACCTCCCTCAGCAAGATGGAACCTGTCGCCGGCCGGTTCAATTACGTGATGTCTCCCGATCAGGTCACAGCCATTGTGGATTATTCACATACCCCCGATGCTTTGAAAAACGTTCTGGAAACCATCAATGAAATCAGGGGGCGCCACGAACAGGTTATTACGGTGGTAGGTGCAGGCGGAAACCGGGATGTCGCCAAACGGCCGGTGATGGCCAAAATCGCGACTAACCTTAGCGACCGGGTCATCCTTACCTCTGATAATCCCCGGAACGAAGAACCGGAGGCGATCCTGGCTGAAATGTTTGCAGGGGTGGAAATCCATCAAGAAAAAAAAGTACTCGTCATTGTCAACCGCCTGGAGGCCATCAAGACGGCGTGTGCCCTTGCCAAACCCGGCGACATCATCCTGGTGGCAGGAAAAGGACATGAGAATTACCAGGAGATCAAAGGAGTGAGGCACCATTTTAACGACAAGGAGGCGCTTCAGAAAATTTTCGGGATCAATAACATGGTAAACAGTTAAGCCTATGTTGTACTATCTTTTTACGTGGTTGCACACAGCGTTCAATATTCCCGGAGCAGGTGTATTTCAATACATATCATTCAGGGCAGCGGCAGCCTTGATCACCTCTTTGTTTATTTCCATGATCATTGGAAAGCGGCTCATCGGCTTTCTGCGTAAAAAACAGGTGGGTGAAACCGTGCGCGATCTTGGGCTGGAAGGTCAGAAAAGAAAACAGGGAACACCTACAATGGGGGGCCTCATCATTCTGGCAGCCATCCTGATTCCGTCGCTCCTGTTTGCAAAGTTGAACAATCTTTACATCATCGTAATACTGGCATCCACCGTTTGGCTGGGTTTGATCGGATTCCTGGATGATTATATTAAAGTATTCAAGAAAGATAAAAAGGGGCTGCCCGGAAAACTTAAGATACTCGGACAGGTCGGATTGGGTTTGATCGTTGGTCTCACCATGTTTTTCAGCGACCGCATCGTGATCCGCGAACGAATTACCCATGCCGCATATGTACCTGCCTCCGATGTTTTTGTGATGGAACCTGTAACTGATAAAAGTAAAATATTTTCCAAGACTCCTGTAAAATCGAGTAAAACCACGATCCCTTTTGTGAAAAACAACGAGTTTGATTATAGTTCGCTGGTTTCGTGGATGGGTGACGGGGCAAAAAAATGGACCTGGCTGGTCTTTATCCCTATCGTGATATTTATCATCATAGCTGTCTCCAATGGAGCCAACCTCACCGACGGACTCGACGGACTCGCCACAGGTACCTCCGCCATTATCGGGCTGACATTGGGCGTCCTGGCCTATGTTTCGGGCAATATAGTATTTGCCAATTACCTGAACATCATGTACATTCCGAACACAGGCGAGCTTGCTATTTACATCTCAGCATTTGTGGGAGCATGCATCGGTTTTTTGTGGTATAATTCATATCCGGCGCAGGTATTCATGGGCGATACCGGTAGTCTTGCCCTTGGAGGCATCATTGCCGTTTTTGCGATCATGATCCGTAAAGAGATATTGATTCCTATTTTTTGCGGGGTTTTTCTGGCCGAAAATCTTTCGGTGGTCATGCAGGTTACCTGGTTTAAATATACAAAACACAAATACGGCGCAGGGCGGAGAATATTCAAAATGTCTCCGCTGCATCACCATTTTCAAATATTAGGCTACCATGAGTCAAAGATCGTGATGCGATTCCTGATCATAGGTATCATGCTGGCCGTTTTAACCATTGTCACACTCAAACTAAGATAGAAACCATGACCTTCGAAGCATTGGCAAAACAGGGACAAGAAACGGTGTATCAATCGCTGGCAGCCTCCATCGGCCCCAGGATACGCGATATCAGGAAAGAGTCAATCAAAGAGAGCTTTAATGGTTTTCAACAGGTTGATCATCGTCTTGAAACCGTTGTTATCATCAAAGACATGGAATTTATCAACGATTCCAAATCCTCAACTTTGAATTCAACCTGGTACGCCCTCGAAAATACGTCAAGGCCGATCATATGGATCGTGGGAGGTGTCGAAAGTGGCAACGATTACGCAATTTTACGCCACCTTGTACGAACCAAGGTGAAAGGGATCATTTGCCTTGGAACCGGGACCAGCCGCATTCATGAAGCATTTGACGATATTGACATCCCGATCACCAATGCTTTGACAATGGACGAAGCAGTTCAGAATGCATATTATATGGGGAACAGCGGGGATGCAATCCTTCTTTCGCCTGCATGCCCCTCCTTCGATCTTTTTAAGGACTATGAAGCGCGCGGCAATGCCTTCCGCAAAGCTGTAAAAAATTTATAATACCGATTTACCATGTTAAAAGTTGCAAAAGATATCAAGGGAGATAAAGTGATCTGGATCGTTGTGGTCATCCTTTGCATTTTTTCACTGCTTGCCGTTTACAGCTCAACAGGGACCCTTGCTAATAAAAAACAACATGGCAATACCGAGTATTACCTCTTCAAACATTTTATGATCCTGGCTTTTGGTCTCGGATTGATGTACATAACGCACCTTGTCAAATATACCTATTATTCGCGTATTTCTCAGATCGGGCTTTTCCTGACTTTACCACTGCTGCTTACAACATTGATTTCGGGGACAAACATCAATGATGCCAACCGTTGGCTTACCGTTCCCATCGTGAATCTGACCTTTCAGAGTTCGGATGTGGCCAAACTGTTTCTCATCATGTACCTTGCCCGCGTGTTAAGCAAGAAGCAGGAGCTGGTTCAGGATTTTCGCAAAGGCTTCCTTCCGGTGATCATCCCGGTAATTATCGTCACCATTCTGATCCTGCCGGCAAACTTTTCCACCGCCGCTATTTTATTCGTCACCTGCATTGTATTGATGTTCATTGGAAGGATTAGCCTTAAGTACATGCTTTCGCTGGCAGTACTTGGGACTGTTGGCATTGTGATGATTTTTATGTTGTCAAAAACATTTCCCGAATTGTTCCCGCGTGGAACGACCTGGGTTGCCCGCATCGATCATTTTATCAATAACAAGGAGGCGGATACCGATGCCACTTACCAGGTTGACCAGGCCAAGATCGCCATTGTTCAGGGCGGGATTATGGGCAAATCGCCCGGTAAAAGCACCCAACGCAATTTTCTGCCCCATCCCTATTCCGATTTCATTTTTGCCATCATCATCGAAGAGTACGGACTGATTGGCGGCGCCTTTCTTTTGCTGCTTTACCTGATTTTGTTTTTCAGGGTAATAAGAATTGCAACACGAAGCCAGGGGAATTTCGGTTCATTGCTGAGCATCGGGATTGGTTTCAGCCTGGTCTTCCAGGCGCTGATCAACATGGCAGTTGCTGTAAACCTGTTCCCGGTTACCGGTCAAACACTTCCCCTGGTGAGCATGGGTGGGACTTCGATATGGTTTACCAGTATTTCACTCGGTATTGTTTTGAGCGTCAGTCGTACTGCAGATATCGAAACCAAAAATGGAACTGAGGTTGAAATACTTCAGGAGTCATCCCGTAGTAAAAACTCCCAAACACTTCAAACCGCATGATCCGGGTCATTATCAGCGGCGGGGGCACCGGCGGTCATATATTCCCGGCAATCGCCATTGCCGATGCCCTGAAGGCAAGAGTCCGCGATATCGATATCCTTTTCATCGGCGCCAAAGGGCGGATGGAGATGGAAAAGGTACCAGCCGCGGGATATCCGATTGAAGGGCTTGTGATAAGTGGTTTCCAGCGGAGGCTGACCTGGAAAAACCTCACATTCCCGTATAAACTCACCGGCAGCATACTCAAGGCGCGTTCAATCATCTCGAAGTTTAAACCCGATGTGGTGATCGGTGTGGGTGGATATGCAAGCGGTCCAACCTTGCTCATGGCCGTCTCGAAAAAGATCCCATCGCTTATCCAGGAACAAAACTCCTATCCCGGGGTAACGAACAGACTGCTAGGCGGCAAAGTATTGAAAATATGCGTGGCTTATGAAGGAATGAATAAATACTTCCCGGAAAATAAAATTGTGTTTACCGGTAATCCTGTTAGACAGGATGTGGTGAAAATTTCCGGAAAGAGAGATGAGGCGATGCAATATTTTGGACTTGCCCCGGAACGAAAAACAGTGCTTGTTGTAGGAGGCAGCCTTGGGGCAGGTACAATCAACCAGGCCATGATGAAATTTGCCGGTGAACATTCAGTTGACCAAAGCATCCAGGCGCTGTGGCAGACCGGAAAATTCTATTACGAAAATATTGAAACTGAAATTGGAAATCTGAAATCTGAAATCAGTAAGATAATCATCGTTCCCTTTATCGAACGGATGGACCTTGCCTATGCCGCGGCCGACATCATTGTGTCCCGGGCAGGCGCCATCGCCATTTCTGAACTTTGTGTAGTTGGTAAACCGGTCATCCTTGTTCCTTCTCCCAATGTTTCGGAGGACCACCAAACGAAAAATGCCCGTGCCCTTGAATCCCGCAAGGCTGCAATTCTGATCCCCGATGCCGAAGCCGTAAGCAGACTGGGAAAGACGATCATAGAAACGCTTGGAAATGAAAGCCTTCGATCGGACATGAGAAAGAACATCCTGGCGCTTGGAATTACCGATGCCGCGGACAAAATAGCAGGGGTAGCGTTTTCGCTCGCAGGGTTCGGTTCCCAAATCGTAAATCGCAAATCTGAATTCGTCAATCCCAAATCGGTCTATTTTATCGGTATCGGAGGAATCGGCATGAGCGCCCTGGCAAGATATTTTATATCGCAGGGGGCTGCGGTTTCGGGCTATGATAAAACACCTACAGTCCTTACCCGCCAATTGATCAGCGAAGGAATGCACATCCACTTTGATGAGGATGTCGGCTTATTGCCTTCTGATCCTGAACTTGTTATTTTCACCTCGGCTGTTCCGGAAGACCATAAAGAATTACAATATTTCAGGAAACATGGTACGCCATTGAAAAAGCGCGCTGAAGCGCTTGGACTGATTGCAAGGCATCACAAAACAATTGCTGTTGGAGGCACTCATGGAAAAACCACCACCTCCACCATGATCGCTCACATGCTTCGAACTGCCGGAGTTGAAACCATGGCATTTCTTGGCGGGATCTCAACGAATTATGGAACAAATTTCCTGAAGGGATCCGTGAGTGACGAAGCTGCAGGATTACAAGGAACCAACGAAGGATCCTTCTGCGTTGTTGAGGCAGATGAATATGACAAATCATTCCTGCAACTCGAGCCATATATCGCGATCATCACCGCTGCAGATGCCGATCATTTAGATATTTACGGCAGCGATGGGGAGATGAAAAAAACCTACGCTGACTTCACAGCGAAAATTGTCAGTGGCGGTTCCCTGATCATGAAAACCGGAACCATGATCACTCCATTGAATACTGACAATTACAGCCTGTATCAATACGCATTGTCCCCAGATGCAGCCTTTTACGCGAAAAATATTCATATCGTTGACGGATTATTTCATTTTGATTTTGTAAACCCGGATGGTATAGTTAACGGGCTCGTCCTTGGTATCCCCGGGCGGTTCAACCTCGAAAACGCCATTGCTGCCCTTTCGGTCGGATATCTTCTTGGTCTTGATTTCCAGCTTGTTAAAAACTCGCTCCTGACTTACCGGGGCGTACAACGCCGTTTCGAGTTCAGGATCCGCCGCGCCGATTTGGTTTACATCGACGATTACGCACATCATCCGGAAGAACTCAGGGCGTGCATCAGCGCTGTCCGTGAATTGTACCCGGAGAAAAAAATCACAGGAGTGTTCCAACCACACCTCTTTTCACGGACCCGCGACCTCGTTGACGACTTTGCCAGGAGTCTTGAACTGCTTGACGAATTACTTTTGCTCGACATTTATCCTGCCCGGGAAAAACCAATTCCCGGAGTTACATCAAAACTGTTGTTCGACCGGGTCAATCTGCATAGCAAATTAATGGTCAGAAAAGAAGACCTTCTCCGGGAGATCCGGGATTGCCAATGCGAAGTCCTGATAACCATGGGTGCCGGGGATATCGACCTGTTTGTTGAACCAATCACTGATTTATTCTCAGAATCAAACGTTTAATGAGGAAATTTTTAAAAATATTGTTGATCGTTTTCTGGATACTCCTTGTGGCCGGAGCAGGAGTGCTGATTGGGTTTGTAGAGGTTAAACACTACAGTCATGCCTGTAAAAAGGTGGAGATCAGCATAAACTATGGGGCAGCCGATGTTTTGATCACAAAAAAGGTCGTTGACTCCATCCTGATGAAAACTGCGGGAAGTCTCAAGGGTAAACCACTGGGCTATATCAATCTTGGATCCATTGAAAACGCACTCCGCAAGCAGCCATATGTGGCAAAAGTGGCAGTTTTTGAAAATAATGAAGGTACATTGTTCATCGAAATCCGACAACGTGAGCCATTGCTGCGTGTTATCAACCGGAAGTATGAGAGTTTTTATCTTGATGAGTCCGGCACACTCCTTCCCGTCAACCCGAATTTTTCAGCTCGCGTCCTGGTGGCCAATGGATTCATTGATGATTCGTATATAAAAAACCCTAACTATCAGGTCAATATCCTCGCTTTATCCGACTCTGGTTTTTATGATTCCCTGTTGACCAACCTTTACAAATTAACCATGTACATAACGCATGATAAATTTCTGAAGGCCCAGATCGCACAAATCTATGTGAATGAATCGAGGGAATTCGAACTCATTCCCAGTATCGGTAATCATGTGATACTGTTGGGCAAAGCAGAGGACCTTGATGATAAATTCAAACGTTTATATGCATTCTATAAATTTGGATTGAGTAAGATCGGATGGAATAAATACAATGTAATCAATATCAAATATAAGAATCAAGTGGTTTGTTCTAAAATTTAAATACGCATGGAAAAATCAGGCATTATTGTCGGACTCGACATCGGTACAACAAAAATCGCGGTAATTGTTGGCCGGAAAAACGAACATGGGAAAATTGATATCCTTGGATATGGAAAGGTACCGTCCATTGGTGTAAAACGCGGGGTGGTCGCCAATATTGACAACACCGTGCAATCGATAAAAGATGCTGTTGCAGAGGCTTCAACCAAATCAGGTGTCGACATTAAATATGTGAATGTCGGTATCGCAGGTCAGCATATCAAGAGTTTGCAGCACAGAGGCAGCATGATCCGTGAAGACTGTGAAACTGAAATAAGCCAGCAGGACATCGACAAGCTGTGCAACAGCATGTACAACCTGAACATGAATCCCGGCGAAGAGATTCTCGATGTGATTCCACAGGAGTTCAGCATCGACGGGGAACATGGCAATATGGCGCCCAAAGGGATGATCGGTAGTTCGCTCGAAGCCAACTTCCATATTATCATCGGGCAAACCGCGGCAGCCAAAAACATTTACAAATGTGTGCGAAAAGCCGATCTCGAAGTTGTGGAGCTGATCATTGAACCAATGGCATCTGCAGAGGCCGTGCTCAGCGAAGAAGAAAAAGAAGCCGGTGTGGTGCTGGTTGATATTGGTGGCGGAACTTCCGACATCGCGATCTTTCACGGTGGAATTATCCGTCATACTGCAGTGATTCCACTTGGCGGCGAGATCATTACCGAGGATATCAAGGAAGGTTGTTCAATTATTAAAAAACATGCCGAAGAACTGAAAGTGAAATTTGGCTCCTCGCTGGCCCGTGAAAATCGTGAAGAAGAGATTGTTGCCATTCCGGGTTTGCGCGGCAGGACCCCCAAGGAGATCAGTCTTAAAAACCTCGCTTCGATCATCCAGGCCCGTATGGAGGAGATTATTGAACACATTTATTACGAGATCAAAAACTCAGGGTATGAGAAAAAACTGATCGGGGGCATCGTCCTGACTGGAGGTGGGGCACAGTTGAAACATATCGCCCAGCTCACCGAATTCATGACCGGACTCGACACCCGGATCGGCTATCCGAACGAACACCTCTCTCCGGATGTTTTACCAGATATGGCTTCACCGATGTTCGCAACGGGGGTTGGCCTGGTGATTGAAGGGATCGGGAGATACCAGAAAGAGGTAGAAAAAATTAAACCGGCAGACGTTGTCCTTGAGCCGGAGATCGCTGAAACGACAGATAAGAAAAAAAAGACAAAAGAAAAAAAGATCAAGGATCCTACGAAACCAACAAGACGCTTTCCGGAAATTTTTCTCGATAAGATCAGGAATATCTTTGAAGAAGATGTTGAATAACCATTCTATTAACAACGGTACGTTGATAAATAAACGAATATACCCATTTTCCAATTTACTTTCTTAATACTTTTAAACCCTTTAAACCCCGAAATCATGGCCGATATGTTAAAATTCGAATTACCTAAAAACCAGTCCTCTATAATTAAAGTTATCGGGGTTGGCGGTGGTGGCAGCAATGCGGTAAACCACATGTTCAAGCAAGGAATAAAGGGAGTGGATTTTATTATCTGCAATACCGATGCCCAGGCCATGGAATCGAGCCCGGTCCCGACAAGGATTCAACTCGGGGCGAATCTCACAGGTGGGTTAGGTGCCGGAGCGGCGCCATCGGTCGGGCGAAATGCTGCGCTTGAAAATTCCGATGATATCAGGGAGGTCCTTGATAAAGGGACCAAAATGCTTTTCATCACAGCCGGCCTGGGTGGTGGAACCGGAACCGGCGCTGCGCCTGTGATTGCCCAGATCTCCAGGGAACTGGATATCCTTACCGTAGGAATTGTAACCATCCCCTTCTCATTTGAAGGGCGAAAACGCCGCCAGTCGGCCGATGACGGTATCCGTCAACTGAAACAGCATGTTGACGCACTGCTGATCATCAGCAACGATAAACTGCGGCTCCTTTGCGGCGACCTGCCACTATCTGAAGCCTTTACCCGCGCTGACAATGTTTTGACAACCGCGGCCAAAGGAATCGCGGAGATCATCACCGTTGCCGGTTATATCAACGTCGATTTTGAAGATGTGAAAACCGTGATGAAAAACAGCGGGGTGGCGATCATGGGAACAGGCATTGCGAATGGCCCCAACCGGGCCCAAATTGCCGTTGAGGAGGCGCTTAACTCTCCGCTTCTTGATAACAACGACATCAATGGCGCCGGAAATCTATTGCTATACATATCCTCCGGGAAAAATGAGATCACCATGGATGAGGTGACTGAAATTACCGATTATATCCAGGAAAAGACACAATCAACCGGGGATATCATCTGGGGCAATGGTTTTGAAGAGAGCCTCGAAGACAAGATCAGTGTAACGATCATCGCAACCGGGTTTGATGAAGATCATAAGCAAAAAGGCCCAAGTGAGCCGGAAATTGTGAAAGTCTTTGGACTCTACGATAATGCAGCTCCAAAAATCGAAAAACGGGTATTGACCCCTGAACCGGAAGTTGCAGAATCTGTCGATTCAACAATTGAACAATTGGTCGAACCGGTGATTAGCGATTCCGAAGAACATGCTGAAGAACCTGAACTTGATGTTGTTGAGCCTCTGCGAAGTATTGAGTTCTCCTTCGAAAAACCCGAACACGATCTAAAGCCTGAACCGTCAGAGACCATCGTTGATGAATCTCAGCCGGCAGTCAAGGAGGAGCTGACCGAACCTCAGATCATTTTCAGATCCCAGCCGGTCAATCCCACTCAACAGCCTGCCGAACCTGATATCAATGATTTTCAATCCAAAAAGGCCTCTGAACGTGTTTCAAAATTGCGTCAGCTTAGTGAGAAGTTGAAAACACATCAGCCCATCGAATCTAATCTGCACGAAATCGAGAACGTTCCAGCCTATAAGCGGCGTAATGTTGAATTAAACGATGTAACTCCGTCATCTGAATCTCAGATTGCCGATTATTCTGTAAATGAAAATACAGATAAAACAATAGAACTCAGAAGCGAGAACAAATTTCTTAATAAAAAGGTCGACTAAATGAGCCTCGAACTGAAGATCAACGCCGACATTAAATCAGCTATGCTTGCACGTGATGCGGAAAAACTTGAGGCGCTGCGGGCTGTCAAGGCGGCCATCCTGGTTGAAAAGACCAAAGAGGGCGCAACAGATGAAATTACCGTAGAAACGGAACTGAAAATCCTTCAGAAATTAGTCAAACAACGCCGCGAATCTGCGGAAATTTACAGTCAGGCAAATCGCCAGGATCTCGCACAGACAGAGAGCTTCGATGCCTCGATCATTGAGACCTACCTGCCCCGCCAAATGTCAGAAGCCGAAGTAATAGCGGTGATAAAAAAGATTGTTGCAGAAACCGGAGCCACCTCTGTCAAAGAGATGGGAAAAGTGATGGGACTGGCAGCGAAAGAACTGGCAGGCAAGGCTGACAATAAGATGATCTCGGGGATTGTCAAAGGTTTGCTGAATGTGTGAGAAAATTGTGGACAGGGGGACAGGGTGACAGGGTGACAGGGTAACAGGGGAACAGGGGAACCTTATACATCAGTACTTTTTGAAACCTGTTTTGGAAAACCGGTTCGAAGAATAGTCCGAAATCCATTTTGAGAGATAGCAGGCCACACCCCACATCACTTTCCATTTGCCAAAACCCGCCGGAACATCTGCATACCAGCGCTCGCCCCGCAATATTTTGACAAATGCCCGCCATGCCCTGTCGCTGTCGCGTACAAAATGGTGAATCCTGCGCGGCACGGTGTTAAACAGATGTTTGATCCGGTTTGCTTCCAGCAACTCACTCATTAGTTCATCATTCACTGCCTTTGTGTACGATTCCAGGGATGGTGTTGCGGCGTGAAGATATTCATGACAGCGCCTTGCCGCGATTACACCGCTCTTTAAAGCATAATAGATACCTTCGCCGGTGAGCGGGTCGGTGAGCCCTGCGGCATCACCTGCCACAAGGATGCGCCCGTTATGGAACCGGCTTCTTTTTATCCGTACCGGGATGGGCCATGATTTAAGGGAAATAGTCTCAAGCGCGTGTATTCCGTGATCCGCGGCAAGATATCCCAGTAATTTTTCATAATATGGCATCATCCATTTCGACAAACTTGCCGGCCCCCCGACACCGACAGAGAAATGGCCACCTTTGGGAAATACCCAGCCATATCCACCGGGAAATGTACCCCAATCGAGAAATACAGTCTGAGCAAAGGCCTTAACAGTTGCCGGATCTGCCCTAATTTCCGCCTCCCACGCCAACCCCGGTAAAATATTTTCACGCAACCCGGATGAACGAGCAACAGAACTTGACGCACCATCAGCTCCGATCACCAGTTTTGAACAAAAGCTTCCATCTCTGGTCTTAACTGTCACGAATTCCATGCTTTGCGCCACTTCTGTGACCTTAGCGCCATGAATGACCCTTGCCCCCGCTTCAATCGCTTTTTTCAACAGGAAATCGTCAAGTTTATCACGGTTCGTGCAATACATGATCGCCTCGGTCGAGTAACGTGTAAATCTCTCCGACAATCCTTTTGAAAAAGTTATGTTATGAATCCGGGTTTCGATAACAGGAGAAATATCAAATGGGATCTCTCCCAGTATTTTATGTGTTAACCCGGCGCCACAGACCTTGTAGCGTGGGAATTGAGATTTTTCAAGAATCAGTACGGAAATACCATTTGTGGCGAGTTCATACGCTGCCAGGGTACCGGCAGGGCCGGCGCCGGCAATGATTACATCGGCGTCGGTCATCATCAGTTACAATAACCCCATTACTTCCTTCAGCAGTTTTTCCTTATTTATCGGAACAACGCCAACCTCCTCGCAAACAAGACCTCCTGCAAGATTGGATATATAGGCGATCTCGTTGGGGCTGCGGTTCAGCGCCAGACATAATGAAGCCACACTGATCACGGTGTCACCGGCGCCTGATACATCGGAGATCATCCGCATGTGTGCAGGGATGAAAATATTTTGATCCTCATTACGGTCATTCAGGGTTATTAAAACGCCCTTTTCAGACATCGTGGTAAGCACAAACCGGCAATCGAGCATGGTTCGCAATTGCTGGGCGGCTTCCATAACCGAATGATTGTCAAGCAACTCATGCTCAAGATTCAACCCTTCCTTCATCTCTTTCAGATTGGGTTTGAACAATGTTACCTGCTGATATGCCATGAAGTTTTTTCTTTTCGGATCAACGGCAACTGGTATATCAGCTTCCAGCGCCCGCTTGACCACCTCCCTGATTAACTTTTGCGAGATTACTCCCTTGTCATAATCCTGAAAGATGATGCAATCAACCTTCACCTTTGAAAGGATCTGGTCGATGACACGGATCAATGTCAGAAAATCACCCTGAACAAGGTCGTTGTCCATCTCTTCATCCACACGGAGCATCTGGTGTGAATTGCCAAAAATCCTGAACTTAGTTGTTGTGATGCGTCTCGAACTGCGTACTATTCCATCATCGGTAATTTTCTCTTTCTTCAACAAGTCAAGAAACTGATCTCCTTTTTCATCAGAGCCTATCACCGAGCACAGGATGGGATTCGCGCCCATCGAACGGATGTTCATCGCTACGTTGGCAGCGCCGCCCATACGGTTCTCGCGCTTACGCAATGCAACGATCGGAATTGGCGCTTCGGGTGAGATGCGTTCCACCTTGCCCCACAAATAAGAATCGACCATCACATCACCTATGATCATGATGTTGAGTCTGTTGAAATCGTTGAATAACTTTTTATAATTGCCCTCTTTATGCATTTGTCATAAATTTTTTACCATAGAACCGGGATGAAAATTACTGTGTTGCTTCAGTGAAATGGTAATCGGCAATTGTTTTGATGTTACCGTTGACTTCATCAGAATTTACTTTGCCGTCCATAAGCCTGATGATCCGGTGTGCATGCTGGGCAATATCCTCTTCATGGGTGACGATGATCACAGTGTTCCCCATCTTATGGATCTCTTCAAGAAGACCGAGAATTTCGATGGAAGTCTTTGAGTCGAGGTTCCCGGTTGGTTCATCGGCCAGGATAATTGCCGGATTATTTACCAGGGCACGTGCGATTGCAACCCGTTGACGTTGTCCGCCCGACAACTCATTCGGCCGGTGGGCCATCCTGTCTCCAAGTTTAACCTCTTCCAGCGTTTGTTTTGCAAGTTCCAGCCGCTTTGCTTTTCCAATCCCGGCGTAGATCAGTGGGAGCATCACATTTTCAAGCGCCGTTGACCGGGGTAACAAATTGAATGTTTGAAACACAAAGCCAATCTGACGATTCCTGATCTCCGCGAGTGAATTATCATCCATTTTACTAACATCCTCCCCGTTGAGCAGGTAGCTCCCGCTGGTTGGAGTATCCAGGCATCCCAGGATATTCATCAGGGTTGATTTTCCGGAACCTGATGGCCCCATCAAAGCGACGAATTCGTTTTTCCGGATAACAAGAGAAACAGAGCACAACGCTTCGACCAGGATCGTGCCGATCTTATAAGTTTTTACAATATTCCCGAGGCGGATTATTTCGTTGTTCATGGAGTAAAATATTAAAAGCGAATGGTAAAATCTTCCTTGCTTAATTCTTCTCTGAAAAAGACAATCCCCATATGATAAATATCAATACTGACCTTTACCTGAGGATGTTTACGGATAACGTTCCAGGCTTCTTCCATTCCGGCTGACCAGTGAATGTCATCAAAGATAAAGATGGTTCCGGGATGAATATGTGGCAGACATTGTTCAAAGTATGTCAGCGTTGGTTCAAGTTTATGGTTGCCATCGAAAAAAACAAGATCCGGAGAAGGCATCTCTACAAGGGCTTCTGAAAGTTTATCTTTAAAATCGCCGGTGAGGACTTGAATGTTTTTCAGCCCGGTCTTTTCAAAATTCTCACGCGCCAGATTGGCCGAATCTATGCATCCTTCAATGGTAATGATCTTGCTTTCAGGGGCGGCAAGCCCGAAATACATGGCGCTGATACCAAGCGAAGTCCCCAATTCGAGTATGGAGGATGGTTTATACTGACGAATTAACCTGAACAGGAATTCACCATTTTTACGGCTTACCGACGAATGGTTGATAATGTCCTTTACCCTTACAAACCGCTGATCACTTGGATATTCCTTGCACCTGACTCCGAGATCCTTTCGCTTGATAAACCGGCTTACCGTTCCAAGTTCGTTGCGTAACCGGTTTACAACACGGTATTGGGTGTACGTTTTTTCATCCTTTAAGACATTCTGATAAAAACCATAGACAAATGGGGAGTGTAAACGATACTTTGATTGCGCCCTGACTGCATGTTTCAAATAACCAACCATGGCTTCGACCTGCCTGCTCATCGTTAATAATTATAGCTGCAAATTTAGCTTAAAATCTGTAGAATGACAAGTTTGACGATCGTATCATGAAATAGTTACACAGGGTATAAAAGCGGCAAGATTGGTTTTACTAACTTTGTCCCAAAATATCAGCCCGAATGACGAAAGTGATGACTTCAAAAATCGCCGACTATTTTTCCCTTATTAAGATCAATCATACCATTTTTTCTTTACCATTCGCACTGATCGGGTTTTTCCTGGCTGTAAAAACCGGTCATCATGACCTGAGTCTCCGGTTGTTGATGCTGGTTTTGCTCTCTGTTTTTTTTGCACGGAATGCGGCCATGGGTTTCAACCGTTTTGCTGACCGCAAGTTTGATAAAAAGAATCCGCGGACATCTTTTCGTGAAATTCCGAATGACATCATCGCTCCTGCCTCAGCCCTGTTATTTATCGTCATCAATGCACTTCTTTTTATTGCAACGAGTTGGTTCATAAATTTTTTATGCTTTCTGCTCTCCCCTGTCGCATTGCTGGTTGTTATGGGTTACAGTATGACCAAGCGCTTTACCTACTTGTCGCATTTTTTTCTTGGCCTGGGGCTTGGACTGGCGCCCATCGGGGCTTATCTGGCTGTGACGGCGCGGTTTGATCTGCTGCCGGTGATCTATTCCTTCGTTGTGATATTTTGGGTTGCCGGTTTCGATATCTTGTACGCCCTTCAGGATATTGAGTTTGACCGGATGGAAAAGCTGAGATCATTACCTGCGAGGCTTGGCCGACGAAAAGCGCTGATACTTTCTTCCCTGCTCCACCTTGTCGCAATTATTCTTGTAGGAATTGGCGGGATACTTGGTGATTTCCAATTACTTTATTGGATCGGCGCAATCGTTTTTGCAATTCTGCTGGGTTACCAACATGTCATAGTAAAGCCCACAGACATTTCAAGGGTCAACCTTGCCTTTGCCACACTCAACGGAACGGCTTCCGTTATCTTTGCCTGCTTTGTGATCTCCGATCTTTATTTCAGGTAACGAATGATAAAAGCGTTCATCGTCCTTACTGGTGGTAATATTCTGATTTCTGAAACTGTTTTTTGGGTAAGATTACAGGTTCCATATAATTTTGAATCCCGGAAGCGATGAGCAGGTTCCTGGCAAATGCGCTAACAAGGCCCTGCTCAGAATCTGCCAGGTCAAAAAGTGTTTTACGATCTGCCTCGT
Source organism: Bacteroidales bacterium (assembly GCA_030681475.1). Lineage (GTDB taxonomy): Bacteria > Bacteroidota > Bacteroidia > Bacteroidales > FEN-979 > CAIVAT01. The sequence continues at coordinate 36,193 of JAUXWT010000096.1, forward strand.
AAATATATAAAACGTCGTTCCGGTCGATGGAAACGCTTTCAAGGACATGGAAAAATTTGACATACGCCTGATGGACCAACTTTTGGTTATCATCAAGTGGGATTAAGTTCGTCGCCTGCCTTAAAATCTCAAATCCTTCTTTATATTCACCGCGCTGAAAATAAAGTGAGGTAAGATCGTATGTTGATTCTATGGACTTGTTCGAGGCAAGCAAATGGATCAGACTGTCATATTTGAATCCATAAATTGTATCGTACCTGTAATGACGAATGAGTTCAAGGTAGTTACGACTCCGTTCCGATTTCCAGTAATCCCTTTGGGACATGAGCATCTCTTTCCTTCTGTTAATGGTTTTTTCCGGCTGAAGTCCGGTTGATTCTCCGTCTTCAAGTGTTGATAGGATAATACTTATTTTTTCGGTCATTATTTCTGCGTCAGCAATTTCATCCTTGATTTCCTCGATCCCTACAGTGCCGGCTTGACTTGAAGGACAGGCAGTTGCATCGGAATATGGAACATTTACACCGGTCGCATTAATTAATCCATTCCTGAAATCAGGCCTGAGTCTTGTTTGGTTTGGTAAAGTACCTGAATGGTAATAATAATTTATGTTCAGTAGTCCATTATCAAGGTCCCAATGAGGCGCTTTGGCATTATAATCGAAAACGTTCCCGGCAGGAGCAGAAGGGATCTGCAATCCGGCTCCCTGGTTAACTGCAATACCGAAGCTGTGTATCACGCTTAAGCCGGGTGTACTGGTGACCGTAATATCTGAATAGTTGTTGGAGAATTTGTTGCATTTATAACACAACCCCTCTCCGGTGAGCGCATTCCTGTTCGTGTTCTGGGCGATGGTCGCATAGGCAAGATTCCTGAAGGTATTCCTGTAGATACGGTTGATATCCGCAGGGTTATTGACAACTGAATTGTTGACAATCAATCCGGTTCCATCACTGGGGATGCCTGTTGAATAAAAAACATTCTCTTCAACCTGGTACCCGGAACACTGGTCAAGGTAAACCCCGTAAGAATCCACAATATTTTCTCCCGGCCTGACGACCCTGAAATTGCAACTCACAATGGCTGAATTGGCAATTCCTGCAGATCCGCTGAAGTAGATTCCTTTCAGGTTATCGTAGAAGTCTGTATTTTTTATTTTGGCAAATGTGACACTTCCACTATTGATCGCATAAACCCCTTTTGATAACCTATCAAAAGAACCGCGTATCGTTGAATTGCAAGGTACAGTCTGATTCTTGCATCCCTCATGAACGAAAATCCGGGAATTGAAGCTATAAATTCCTGTGCCGCGGTCGGGTGCAGGCATTGCATTCCAGGCGCTGGTATTCTTAAACGAGCATCCTAGAAACCTGATCTCTGAATAGCCATACGCTTTGACAAAGCAATCTGGCAGGGCGCCATCATTCAGGGCGCCGCTGGTGAGGAAAGTTGTATTGTGAAAATAGGAATGGCTATATCCATTGTGTGGAGTAAAGTATACGGCCACTTTATTGTTATTAAAACTCGCATTGGTGCACTGTATTATGCCACCCCCAAACGCCGGATCATAACCGGCGTTGTTACCCAGGCTCTTTCCGGCCAATATTCCAATTTCGGCATTTTCGATCACTCCACCACCGGTGATCTCTATCTTTCCCTGTTTGGCCAACGGATTCTGTGGTATATATGAGTTGCGCCAAAGTTCAATACCTTTCCAGAGAAAGCCGCAATTTTGGGTGATCCTCCCGCCATCAATAATCAGTTCAGCCCCCGGTTCAACAATGATCCTGGAGTCCTTGGGCATATAAACTGTGTTGGTGATTCTCAGGGTAAATGGGGCTTTGATCTTGATACTGTTCTGCAGGATCCTTTCGTTTGACCAGGTTTCGTTGGCCTTGATCTCCTGGTACACATTGTTGGATGGGAGCAGGTCCGTTTCCCAGATTCCCCTTCCGAACGTGGAGGCAACAAGTTTTCCTGTGCAAGGATTGATCTTCAATTCGGTCACCCTGACGTTCGGAATATTCCCATACCTGGTCCACGGGCTGCCTGCAGAGTTTTTAACATAAACCCCGGCATCCGTGGCGATAAACAAACGGTCGTTTGTCCCTTCCTGATAGACAATTCCGTTTACCGGCAAGTTGGCCAAATTTCCATTGGGGTCCTCATTTACCCAGTTTAAACCGCCATTTGAAGAACTATAAACTTTAAGATCAGCATAATACCCCGTGAAACAAAGCCATATTTTTTTCGGATCTGCCGGATGAACGGCAATGCCGGTAATGATCGGATGGAAAATAGTCGTGTTTCCAGGAATGACAGGCAGATAAGGTGTCAAATCGGAGAACTTGGGTTGTGATCCAAATGTTCCATAATTGAGCCCGGTTTCTGAACAATATAGCTGAGGCGGAACTATGCCGTAAGTGGGATGTATCTGTCCGCCAACAACGATATAGATATAATTTTTATCAGATGGGGCAATCGCAAACTCCGTGATCTGTCTTTTCCATGAAGGCTGTACTACTTTATATATATCGGATTCCTGTTCCCACAGCGTGGCGCCCGATCCGCCGGGAACCTTCATCTTCCTTTCGTAGAGTTCCGTCAACCCGAATATCGGGTTTGTCTCCGAGATGTGTTTATGTATTTGAAAAGTGTTCGGCAAAAGCGACATGGCGGGAACAGTATCATTGAGGACAGGATCCGCCGGAATATAAACATCGGTTTCAAATATAGCATGAGGCTGATTCTGACTGGTAAAGGACAACCTTTGAAGCATTTTGTTTGTGCTGAAAAAAGCAATCCTGTCCGATTCATAACCGATCCTGGCTCCATATCCATCAGCCAGTCCCACATCCTTCCATACCAGGTTACCATTATTCATGAAACGAATTTTTGTTCCGTTGCACTGATACCCGGAGATCAGTATATCCTTGTACATTTTTGAAAGATCGAAACCCCACACCATCGAGATATTCAATCCATTGTATTTTTCCTCCCAGTTTTTAATACTGGCGTTTTCCAATAGATTTTTGGCATTCACCCCGCCATGCGTACCGGCATAGAGCATTGGGTTGTCAGGAACATAGGGTTGAAATGCTAAGGCATGACAATCAGCATGATAAGAATAGTAGTTATAACTCGACTCTTCATCCCAGTCCTTGCCTGGATCTGAAACATTTCTGCACCCTTTAACTTTGGTGTAGCCGAAAAAGAGTTGGTTAGCGTCAACAGGTGATGCGGCGAATCCCATCCACGATGGTGAAAGTTGATTTATACCATCTGAATAATGGTTGCCACTCAGTGGATCAACCATATGGCAATCCTGCTTGTGCAGCATCGTCCAGGTTTCGTTTTTAAACATGTAGATGATGGCAATTTGTCCGGCGCTGCAGGAGGGTATTGTCGGACAAATATAGGTTCCCTCAATGTAGGCATACAACCTGGATGGATCTGCCGGAGTAACCGCAAGATTGATCGTATTGACCCGGCAATCGGGTAATTGCGTAATTTTAGGGTTGGAATTTGCCGTTATGCTCTTCCAGGTATTCCCACCATCCTCAGAACGATAGATATCCTTCCCGCTGGCATATACCGTGGTTGGGGTTCCCGGTTTAAATTCCAGTCCGCGATACGCCATATCTGATAAATCCAGCCCCGATGTCATCCTTTGCCAGGTTGGATACTGGGCTAAAGCATCGTTTGTCCTGAATATTCCTTCAGATGTTGCCACAAACAACTGATTTGAATTCTGCGGATTGATGATGATCCTTCTGGTAGTTCTGGGGGTCGGGGAAAATGACATGAATCCATTGTTTATCGGAGCCCAGTTAAGTCCCCCGTTGACTGACCGGTATATGCCGCTTGTAACGATTGGGTTTACGAATCCCCAGTTCGGATTTGAGATCAGTTCAAGACTGCCATCACCATATCCGGTGGAGATAAAAATATTGTCTGAGTTGTTAAAATCGACTGCAACATCAGAAACACTGGCAACCGGCAATTGCAGATCTGTATTGAGCACATTCCAGGAATCTCCGTTGTCAACACTTTTCCACAGACCACTAAAGGCAGATGCAGCGTAAATTGTCCTATTGGTGGTATTATTGTATTGCGGATCGAAGGTGATCCGGTGGATCTGCCCCATACCATTCGTCTGGGAATTCGTGTTGTCGGCAACAAAGGGACCAAGCGGTGTCCAGTTGACCGTACTGTAAGGCTGGCTGCCGGGCGCTTGATAAAGGTAATTCTGACAATAGGAATTCATTGCAGCTACTCCTGTCTGAACATTGCCCTGCGGGTACAATCGGGGAAGCCATGTTGAAAAGGCCCTGTCAAAATCCTTTTCAAGTCCGCTGCGCTTGATGTTCTCATTCTCTGTGAAATAGTTATTTTGTTTGTAATAACTGATCATGATATCATTCAGGTTCTTTGCAGGTTGTCTCTTGTTTTTCATCACAGTACATGACGAAAACACCATAACAATGGATAGGATAAAGATCTTTTTCATAACACACTTATTTTGAATTAAATATTCTGATATAATTCGGAAAATATTTTAAAGTTGGTCCGTTTATATTTTTTCAAGGTGTATGAAGATGGGGAGTAGTGTTATGGCAAATATATAAAATATTTATCAATATGTCAAGGATTTTGTTCTTAAAAAAACAGACATTCAGCAAGTTTTTTTCAGGAATCGTTGTCACTTTGAAATAAAATTGGCGACAAGGAGACGGAATCAAATGAACCACGAAGGACACAAAGTACTGCACGGAGGACACAAAGATTCATTAATCAGATTATTACTCTTCGGATCCCTTTTTTTAGTGAACTAACGTTGAAATTTACAAGTAGCCCGAGATGGAGCTTTGATAACTTCAGGTATGTAAGGATTTGCGCCAGGTGAACATCATTGAGCGCCTCCACTGATTTTATTTCCACAATGATCCGGCTTTCAACCATCAGATCAATTCTGTATCCAATTTCCATGATTTCTCCGTCATAGACCAGGGGCATGGACTTTTGTCTCTCGACACGCAAACCTGCTTTCCTAAGCTCAAATACTAAGCATTCTTCATAAGCGCTTTCCAGTAATCCTGGACCAAGGCTTGAATGCATCCTGAAAGAACAATCCAGTAGCAACTTAAAAATCTGCTCATCATTCATTATCACCTCCTTTGTGTCCTTCGTGCAGTACTTTGTGCCCTTTGTGGTTAAATAAATAATCATCTCCCCCAACTGTCCCTGTCCAGCGACCGGTAATTGATCGCTTCTGCCAGGTGTTCCAACTGGATGTCTGCGGATTGATCAAGGTCGGCAATGGTTCTCGAGACTTTCAGGATCCTGTCATATGCACGGGCTGAGAGCCCCAGTTTTTCCATAGCTGTTTTTAACAATTGATTTCCGGTATCAGAGATCCTGCATACATCCCGCAACATTCTTGAAGGAATTTGTGCGTTGCTGTGGATCTTCTCCATCCCCTCAAAACGTTTGCCCTGGATTTGCCTTGCCCTTATCACTCTCTCCCTGATGACGTTGCTGTATTCTGTCGGCCGGGTATCACTCAACCGTTTAAAATCGACAGGTACCACTTCAATATGGATATCGATACGGTCAAACAGCGGTCCGGAGATCCGGTTGATATATTTCTGCACCTCACCCGATTTGCACTGGCAGGCAATGGTCGGATGGTTGTAATATCCGCAGGGGCAAGGGTTCATTGCGGCGATCAACATGAAACTGGCTGGAAATTCCAGGGTCATCTTAGCCCTGGAAATGGTCACCAGGCGATCTTCCATGGGTTGCCGGAGCACTTCCAGAACTGTACGTTTAAACTCCGGCAATTCATCGAGGAACAGCACGCCGTTATGGGCAAGCGATATCTCCCCCGGCTGTGGAATGCTCCCCCCACCAACCAGGGCCATATCGGAAATCGTATGATGCGGAGCCCTGAAGGGTCTCATCGAAACCAACGACCTGTGGCTCCCTAATTTACCCGCTACTGAGTGTATCTTTGTGGTTTCCAAAGCCTCCTGCTGGTTCAATGGGGGCAGAATGGATGGTATTCGTTTTGCCAGCATCGTTTTACCAGCCCCGGGCGGCCCGATTAAAATAACATTATGCCCTCCGGCAGCCCCGATCTCCAGCGCTCTTTTTATGTTCTCTTGTCCGCGCACATCCGCAAAATCGTGTTCAAAGTGAATGGCCTTCCTTGTTTGATCCCCATAAGACTCCATCCTGGTCGGGGATAATTGCCCCTGATCGTTGAAAAATCCGATCACCTCCGTAATCGCAGTAATACCATATACTTCAAGCTCGCTTACGATCGATGCCTCCCGCGCATTCTGCAATGGCAGCAGAATTCCCTTAAAACCCCTATCCCGTGCCTCAAGGGCGATGGGAAGGGCTCCTTTGATCGGCAACAATCCTCCGTCAAGGGATAGTTCCCCCATGATCATGTATTTTTCCAGCTTCTCTGTTTTGATGACCCCATTTGCTGCAAGGATCCCCATAGCTATCGTCAGATCGTACGAAGAGCCTTCCTTACGGATATCGGCAGGCGCCATGTTAATGATGATCTTTTTTCCCGGAATACGCTGGCCGTTGTTACGCAGCGCGGATTCAATCCGTTGATGACTCTCCTTCACAGCATTATCAGGCAGTCCGACCATAAAAAACTGAATTCCCTGGTCCATATATACCTCAACCGTAACTGTAATGGCTTTGATGCCGAATACAGCGCTTCCATATGTCTTTACAAGCATGATCAAGCAGTTTATAATGGTTAATCGGAAAAACGGGAAAAGGTAATACGGAAATTTGGGAAAGTTATTAACAGGGGGACAGGGGGACAGGGGGACAGGGGGACAGGGGGACAGGGGGACAAGGGGACAAGGGGACAAGGGGACGGGGGGACAGGCGGACTGCAAACTGCTGACTGCCGACTGCTGACTGCTGACTGGAAACTCGTAATTATTTCTGAGGTTTATAGCCTGACATGGTTAATATTTTCTGGGCGTCTAATTCGGTCATAACTTCCTGAAACGTAATCTTGGGTTGGTTTTCATAATATTTTCTGACGATTTGCCAACCGAGCCATGCGCCGAGCCGGGTTGGAGCGTCCTTCGAGAACTCCGCCATGAAAGGGCCGTCGGCCATGAATGACCGGATAAGTTTTCCATCCGTGGTATATAGGATCCTGTTTTCGATGATGGCGGTCCATACATGCGCCTCATGGTTGACGACCCAGTCATATTGCTCTTTTGAATATCCGATCTTTAACCGGTCTTCGGTTTGCGGAATCATGGCATCCACGAACAGCAACCGTTTTCCGGCATCGATCATTTGTTCGAGCATGGTATTTCCCGGAAACCTTACAGGATAGGTGATCATCCCCAAGACTCTCATGCAGTCAGGTACCACATGCGCAGAAGACATGCGCGAAATCCGGTACGCGGGCAGGCCATCGGCAACGTACGGTTTGAAATCCTTTCCAAGGTAGTTATCCAGCCCGATCAGCAAAACACTGTCGGCAAACTGAACCGGATAATCATAATCACCCCCTGAAATATAGGTGTAGATCCTCGGAACTTTAAATCCCGGATAATAATAGCCGTAATGTTTAAGCGCCTGGGAAAGATCCTTCTCCAGTGATGTGATTTGTTTGTACTGATTTACAACGGCGGCATGAAATTCCTGATTCCGCGGACTTTCAAGATATGCTTTCATCTCTGCCAGCTTTGCAGGATCACTAAGATCTGTGTCAAGAAAAAAAAGGTAGGCCGGTTTCAATGCTTCAAGGTTGGTCTGAAGCTGATCAGGATTCACTGTAAAAAGATCAAGATCGTACCTGTGAATCTTCACCTGTTCAATCTTTACATTGGAAATATCCGGATTGAGTCTTTTCTTTCCATGGCCGCAACCAGAGAAAATTACAATGCAAAAAATAAAATAAAGTCCAAAAAATCTCATCGTTCGGTTCATCATAACAAAGTTACTTCTACCCTTCAACTTTTTTATTGCTGCTAAAGCGCAAAGACGTTAAATAAGTAATCAATAGGTCATTCAGGTGAAAATAAACTTTTGTCGGGCACTTTCCCAGTGGAAATCCTGTTATTGCTAACGGTTATCCCTGTTGATTATTTTTGGATAAATATATAAAGAATCAATGAATGCCGGGAGGATTAATAACTACTTTTGTCCGGTATAATTCAATTTTATAATAAATGACCGAAATGAAAAAAATATTTACCCTTGGATTAATGCTCACGCTGTTCGGAATCGTCGGCGCGGGCTTCAGCCAAACAAAATTTCCGATGAAACTTGGATTGAAAGTTGCCCCGAACATCGGCTGGATGAGCCCGGGAACAAAAGGTTATTCCAGTGATGGCGCCAGGCTTGGGGGCACTATCGGATTTGTAAGCGATTTCTATTTCGCCGAAAATTATGCCTTTTCCACAGGATTTAATTTTCAGTTTATCAATGGGAAACTTAACTACACTGATCTGTTGCAAGTCGATACAACCATGGTGAATGAAGATGTTTTCCGTAAATACAGTTTCCTATACCTCGAAATCCCGTTGATGATCAAGATGAAGACCAAAAAGTTCGGTAATATAGCGTATTTCGGACAGATCGGGATCGGAACGGCATTCCGGCTAAAAGCTACCATCAAGGATAATTTAGTGCCTGCAACAAGTGAGATGGGAACTCCGGAAAATTTCAATGATGGTACAACACTCATCCGGGAATCAATTATTATTGGCATTGGTTGTGAATACCATATTGATGAGTCCTCAAGGATTCTTATTGGAATTTCATATTCCAACGCGCTCAACAACATCCTTACCGGGGTTAACAGAAAATCGAACCTTAATGAAAAAAGTCAGCTTAATTTCGCTGAAATAAATATCGGATTTCTTTTTTAATCTGTCTGATGAGAATTGCCCTGGCTCAGTTGAATTATCATGTTGGCGATTTCGTGAACAATGTTTCGCGGATCACAGAAGCTATTGAGAAAGCCAAAGCACAACAGGCTGATCTGGTCATTTTTGCCGAACTTTCAATATGCGGCTACCCACCGCGGGATTTCCTTGAATTCGATGATTTTATACGGCGGTGCAACGAGGCTGTTGCCTCGATCGCCGGCAAATGCCAGGGTATCGCGGCCATCGTTGGCGCCCCTTCAAAAAATACCGCCCCAAAAGGAAAACCATTGTACAATACGGCTTATTTTCTGGCTGACGGGAAAATTCTTGCCAAAGTTCATAAAACGCTGCTTCCGAATTACGATGTGTTCGATGAATACAGGTATTTTGAACCGAACAGGCTTCCGTATATGGTTACAGAATACCAGGGATATCGCTTTGCAGTGACGATATGCGAAGACCTGTGGAATATTTCCGATGATCCGCTTTATGTGCGCAACCCGATGGACGAACTGGCCAAACTGAACCCGGACTTCCTCATCAATATCGCGGCCTCGCCATTCAGTTATAATCAGGCTGAGATCAGGCGTGAAGTCCTGTCACGGAATGCACGAACCTATTCCCTGCCGGCGGTTTATGTAAACCAGGTTGGCGGACAAACAGAACTTATTTTCGACGGAGGTTCGATGGTCGTTGATTCACAGGGAGAAGTAGTTGCGGCATTGAATGAATTTGAGGAAGATCTGCTTGTCTGGGAAATGCCGAATGCAAAATGCAAAATGCAAAATGCAAAACCGGAGGTCACAGAGCCGGTAAATCATCAAATCTTCAAATCTTCAAATCATCAAATCTTCAAATCATCAAATCATCAAATTCCGTTGATAAACTCCGCCCTGACCCTGGGAATTAAGGATTATTTCGGGAAAATGGGCTTTTCCAGGGCTGTCGTCGGGTTATCAGGTGGGATAGATTCAGCGGTCACGCTGGTGTTGGCCGCGAATGCTCTTGGAAATGAGAATGTAAGGGCTGTTTTGCTGCCATCACAGTACTCCTCTGATCACAGCATTGCAGATGCAGTGTCGCTGGCCGGCAATCTTAATGTTCAATACGACATCATACCGATTGAGGATGCCTATCATTCAATCGGGAAAGCGCTTCAGCCACATTTTGCAGGATTGCCGTTCAACCTTGCCGAAGAGAACATCCAGGCCAGGATCCGTGCAGTCATTCTCATGGCAATTTCCAATAAATTCGGCCATATCCTGCTTAACACTTCCAATAAAAGTGAAGCGGCAGTTGGCTTCGGTACCCTCTATGGCGACATGTGTGGGGGATTATCCGTGCTTGGAGATGTATATAAAACACAGGTGTATGAGTTAGCGCGTTTCATTAACAAAGACAGGGAGATCATTCCCCTGAATTCGATTTTGAAACCGCCTTCTGCCGAATTGCGTCCCGACCAGAAAGATTCGGATTCGCTGCCTGACTATGAGATCCTCGACCAGGTGCTGTACCTGTATATTGAACAACGAAAAGGTCCGGATGATCTTATCGCGGCAGGTTTTGATGAAAGTGTGGTGCAAAGAGTACTTAAACTTGTCAATACCACCGAACACAAACGCCATCAAACCCCTCCTATTTTGCGGGTTTCGCCTAAGGCGTTCGGCATGGGGCGCCGGATGCCCATTGTGGCGAAATATTTATCGTAAATTATTCCGCGGAAACCGACTCTACCGATTTTATTTCCGGAAGGGCTCTGATCACGGCAGCTTCGATCCCGTTTTTCAGGGTCATCTGGCTGTGAGGACAATTCCCGCACATACCCAGCAAGCGGATGTTCACGGTATTATCTTCGGTAAGATTTACATATTCCACATCCCCGCCATCTGCCTGGAGATACGGACGGATTTGTTCCAGTACATTTTTTACTTTCGACTCGAGCTCTTCGTTTGCAATCATGAGATTAAATTATTGAATTATTTAGCGGGTTGGATCAAAATCATAAACAACCCTGCAAATTTACATAAAAACAGAACACGATTTTTTTTCATGTCTCACATCAATAAAATTCGGACTAAAAGTGAATTTGGATATCTGAACAACTATGAAAAAATGATGCTATTGCCAATAATATAAATACGATACTGATGATTCCGATCAATCAATAAATATATTATTAAGGGAGCCTGGTCAAACAATGGGACGATTCAACAAGCGACTAGCTTTGATAACCAAACTTCACTTCGTAATTGCCCTTTTTGAAAATCAGGCCATGAACCAACCTGATAATATTTTATTGCTGGTTGCTTCCTTTTTTAAAACGCATGTACCAACTATACTGATAATAATCGGGGTTGGTATTATCAGTCAGTTTATCTTCTTCAGAAGTGTATTTAATGTAAGGAATCAGGACATCTTCTCCCTTGTTCCAGTTGGCAGGAATAAGCACCTGTTCCATTTCAGCGGTTTGCAATGCTACAATCGTTCTTTTGATTTCAGCCAGGTTCCTTCCGATATTCATCGGGTAAAAAAAGATTGCCTGGATTTTGTTTTTCGGGTCAATAATAAATACTCCCCTGACATCCTTGGTAGAATGTGTATTTGCCTGAACCTTACCGTTTGGCTGTATCATTCCATACGCCCTGGAAACCTGCAGGCTTACATCAGAAACCAGCGGAAAATTAATCTTGAAAGTTTCCCTGTCTTTATAGTTGATGGTCTCCATGCTTTTAATCCACTCGTTGTGGCTTTGAAGGTTATCAACCGACATGACAACGATTTTGACGCCAAGATCATCAAAATCTTTCTGTGCGGCAGCAAGTTCAAGGATCTCTGAGGTGCATACCGGTGTGAAATCGGCCGGATGGCTGAACAGTACCTTCCATTGGGTGTTGTAATCAGCCGGGAAATTCACTGTTCCTTTTGTCGATTCAGCTGTAAAAGCAGGTGCATCGTCCCCTAACATGGGATAGTTACTATACATTTTTTCCTGTGCCCATATCTGGGTTGCAGAAAAAAACAAAATTGCAGATAATAATATGATCTTTTTCATTTTTTTAAGTTTTAGATTAATATTACTTAAAAATTTTTCCAACAATCATTCATGTAATACCATTTGAATCGATCATTGAAATTAATTTTATTTAGACTGATTAAATACAAAGGTAACCTATTTTATTGTAAAAGACAAATTAATCGAATGAAAAAATTTCAATATCAATGTTTATCCTTCATAAGGTTTTCATATTAGGAAAAAAAAATCCCCATCAAAAATGATGAGGATTCCGACTTGGTAGCGGGGACAGGATTCGAACCTATGACCTTTGGGTTATGAGCCCAACGAGCTACCACTGCTCCACCCCGCAATATTTTTTAATAGAATTGCGTTTCTATTCAGTCTGCAAAGATAGCGTTTCTATTGAACTAATCCAAAAACCACGTTGTTTTTTATTTAATGGATAAAGATTACCCTGAAAAACCATCATTAATTCAAAATAAGGTCTTAAGGATCATTGTTCTGCTGGGTGGATTTGTGTTTACTTTCCTTGCCGGTCTTGGCGCAATACTTCCCTTGCTGCCTACCACACCATTTCTGATCGTAGCTGCTGCCTGTTTTCACAAGAGCTCACCCCGTTTTTACCGACTGATCATGAATAATAGGTTTTTTGGACATTACCTCCGCGACTATCAGTCGGGAAAAGGTATTTCGCCCCGGGTAAAAATAGCCGCGCTGACGTTCCTTTGGGTAACTTCAATAGTTTCAGTGTTCCTCTTTATCCCCTACCTTTGGTTCAAAATCCTCGTTATTGCCATGGCCATGGGCGTTACTGTCCACATTTACATGATCAAGACAAAAAAGGGAACTTAATGGTTATAAATCCATTCTGCCAGTGACTCTGAAAGGCCGGCAATCTTGCCAACCCGATTTTTTCCGTACCTTTGCAGCGTTACGACCTAATAATCAGAATGGTTTATGGTCGCACCCGCTGAAAAACCGGATTAAACAGTTATCATGTCACATAAAGCTGGATTTGTCTCAATAATCGGATATCCTAACGTTGGGAAATCCACCCTTATGAATGCATTGCTTGGTGAATCCCTGTCAATCATCACACCAAAAGCACAAACCACCCGCCACCGTATCATGGGTATTTTCAGCGCTGATGATTATCAAATCGTTTATTCCGATACACCAGGGGTAATCACCCCGCATTATAAGTTGCACCGCGCCATGATGTCGGCTGTATTCGCTGCCCTCGATGATGCGGATGTCGTCCTGCTGGTCACTGAACCTAACAATGATTTCAGGCAGGCAGAAATTTTAAGTAAGCTTAAAGAGTCTGCCATCCCGGTGATCGTTGTCATCAACAAAATTGACCTCGGCAACATGACCGTTCTTGAAACGGAGGTCGCCAAATGGATGAAACTCATGGAGAATGCAACTGTCCTGCCTGTTTCAGCTTTGCACAATCTTAATCTGGACCAGGTGTTCAAGGCCATTCTTCATCATTTGCCGGAATCCCCTGCATTTTATCCCAAAGATGAACTTACCGACCGCAGTCAGCGCTTTTTTATCTCCGAAATCATCCGGGAAAAGATCCTGCTGAACTTTTCACAGGAGGTGCCCTACTCTACCGAAGTTGCTGTGGAATCGTTTAAAGAGGAGGACCACATTACCCGGATCACTGCAACTATTTTTGTTGCCAGGGATACCCAAAAAGGTATTTTATTAGGCCATCAGGGGTCAGCCATTAAAAACCTTGGTACCCAGGCAAGAAGAGATATCGAAGCATTCCTCGATAAGCACATTTTCCTGGAGTTGCGCGTGAAAGTAGCTAAAGACTGGCGGGAAGATGAACGGGCGCTGAAGAGGTTCGGGTACTCTGTAGAATAATGAATGAAATGCAAACAATTTCATCTTCAAATCTTCAAATCAACATATCTTCAAATTATATACATGACAAACATCATCGCAATTGTTGGCCGCCCGAATGTTGGAAAATCCACCTTGTTTAACCGCCTTTGCGGAGGGCGCGAGGCTATCGTCGACCCTACAAGCGGGGTCACCCGCGACCGGCATTACGGACATGGAGATTGGAACGGTAAATTTTATTCAGTCATCGATACCGGTGGATATGTTCATCAATCGGGCGACATATTTGAAGATGAGATTAAAAAGCAGGTAAAACTGGCCATTGATGAATCGGATGTGATTCTCTTCATGGTAGATGCAAAGGAAGGGCTCACCGCCATGGATGATGATGTTGCCAAAATGTTGCGCAAGTCGAAAAAGCGTGTCATCCTGATTGCCAACAAAGTTGACAGTTATAAAATGGTTGACGATATCCACGAATTTCATTCCCTGGGATTAGGTGAGATTTTCTCGATCGCTTCTACCAGCGGAAGCGGAACAGGTGATCTGATGGATGAGGTGGTAAAGGGATTCGAGGAGGTTGAAACCAATGTGGATAACCAGTCCCCCCTTGACAGCCTGCCAAAAATTGCTATCGTGGGCCGGCCGAATGCAGGAAAATCATCCCTGGTCAATATGCTGCTGGGGAATGAACGGAATATTGTCACGCCGGTTCCCGGAACAACAAGAGATTCAATACATACTCATTATCAATATTTCGGGCTCGATTTCAACCTGATCGACACGGCTGGGATAAGAAAAAAGGCCAAGGTGACTGAAAATATTGAATTCTATTCCGTAATGCGAGCCATCCGTTCCATCGAAAGCAGCGATGTTTGTATCTTAATGGTGGATGCTGAACGAGGTTTTGAAGCCCAGGATCTGAATATCTTTTCCCTGATCGAGAAAAACCATAAAGGCGTGGTCATCGTGGTGAATAAATGGGACCTGGTTGAAAAGGAGACAAACACCCACAAATTTTTTGAAGAGGGGATTCATGAACAGATAAAGCCGTTCAGCGATGTTCCGGTAATTTTCACCTCGGTGGTTACTAAGCAGCGAATTTTCAAAGCGGTGGAGACTGCCATTCAAGTCTATAAAAACCGTTCGAAAAAGGTCGGGACCTCCGTGCTGAATGATTATATCCTTCCTATCATCCAGAACATGCCACCCCCGGTAATAAAAGGGAAATATGTCAGGATAAAATATGCCATGCAGCTTCCGACTGTTTTTCCTTCGTTTGCTTTTTTTTGTAACCATCCTCAATACTTAAAGGAGCCTTATAAACGTTTTATTGAGAACAAGCTTCGGGAAAAATTTGATTTCAGCGGGGCTCCGATTGAAATTTATTTCCGGCAAAAATAGGTTGATGGAACGTGGTATCCGCATTGATAAATGGCTGTGGGCAGTACGAATCTTCAAAACACGTAGTCTTGCCACAGATGCATGCCGGTCGGGAAAAGTGAAGATTCTCGACCAGGCTATAAAACCCTCGCATGAAGTAAAAACCGGGGAGTTGATCTCCATATTGCTGACTCCGGTCACAAAAACCGTGAAAGTTATAGCCCCTTTAAGCAACCGCGTTTCAGCAAAACTGGTCGCCGGGTTCATGGAAGACCTGACACCAGATTCAGAGTATCAGAAACTGAAACGTTCGAACGATATTGACTTTGGTTTCCGTGCACGTGGAACCGGGCGGCCGACAAAGAGGGACCGCCGGGAGATAGAATTTCTTAAGTCATATCCTGACGAATGACCGGCGGACGTGTACAAGGATTGGATGAATTAGCCTTCGAGGGAAGAAATAAGTCTTATGGGGCTTATTATCTCAGGAAAAATTATCACCGGTTTTTATTGGTCTCCTTTATTACCGGCACTTTTATTGTTGTACTTACCGTTTTTATATTCTGGCTTTACTACAGTTTTGAGGATATCCCTTTGGTTGAAGGAGAGATGATCTATGAAGTTGAATATTACAACCTGAACCCACTGCCTGATTATGAAGTTAACAAAGTCGCCCAGGCCTTTTCAAAACCTGAGAAGGAAATCGAGCAGGCGCCTGTTGTTACGGATTCCATTAAACCTGAAGAACCCAAAAAAGTCGTTGAACCACCGGTTGAAAAACATGAAGACGTGGAAACAAACACCGATTCGGCAGCGAAACCGGGAAGCTCAGGCCTTGGTAAAGGGATTGGGGATGAAACCGGGCTTAATACCGCCATTGATGTTTACCCGCGATATCCCGGGGGCGATGAATCCAGGTTGTATTACCTACGCAAAAATGTGCGGTATCCCGAAGCTGCACTGAAAAGCAATGTGCAGGGGGTCGTGATGGTCGTATTTGTTGTAGAGGTTGATGGATCCATCACAAATGTCGATGCAGCCAGAAGGATCGGAGAAGGTTGTGACGAAGAGGCGATCAGGGTTACGAAGGAGATGCCACGTTGGGAACCCGGAAAACGAAACGGTCGTGCAGTGCGTGTCATGGTTCGCATGCCCATCGTCTTCAGAATCCCTGGAAAAGCCGCTACAGGCAATTAAAAAAAGGGGCAATCGCCCCTTTTTATTATTCAATATAACGCTACAGTCTGATTACTTCTTTTCAGGAGCAGGTGTAGCGGGAACTGCCTTTTTTGCATCTTTTGCACAACAGCTTGAGCTTTTTTTCACATCACTGCAAGCTGATTTGGTTTTATGGTCGCATCCGGCTTTTGAATCCTTCACGCACTCCTTTTTATCAGCTGGTTTTGCAGCTTTTTCCTGAACCTGTGGCGTCTGTGCAAAAGTCAAACCTGCAAACAGAACAACCGCGGAGAATAACAAAACAACTTTTTTCATGGTATTTGGGTTTAGTTTGTTTATTTACTTATTTAGAACGGTACAAAAGTACATCAAGTATTTTACATAACCAACATCAAATTGTTAATTTTTTGTTAATTATGGTTATTATATGGTATTCTCTATTCCTTATTCTTAGTGTCCATGATGATGGTTACCGGCCCATCGTTCACCAGCTCAACGTGCATCATTGCGCCAAATTTTCCGGTTTGCACCTTTTTTCCAAGAAAATTTTCGAGTTGTAAAACAAATATGTTGTATAGCGGAATTGCCGTCAAAGGTTTTGCAGCACGTATATATGAAGGGCAGTTTCCCTTTTTCGTGCTGGCATGAAGCGTAAACTGGCTGACTATCAATATGTCACCCCCGGTTTTCAGGATGGAATCATTCATAACCCCCTGATCATCACTGAAAATTCTCAGATTAACTATCTTGGAACACAACCATTCAATGTCCAGGTTATCATCGCTCTCTTCAATTCCAAGAAAAATCAGCAACCCCGGGCCGATTTGACCTGATATTTCATCCTCAATGGTAACGGATGCCTGAGAAACCCGCTGAATGACTGCCCGCATTTTTTTTTCAAACTTACAGAATAATCACGATTCATTTACTCTCCGTATAAAAATAAATCTCGAACATTCCTGAATGGTAAAAAACTATTGTGTTTCCTGGATTTTGAGTTTTATTGTAGCTTTGCACGAAACCACCTGAAATGACCAAACTTAGTGTAAACATAAATAAAATTGCAACGCTTCGGAATGCACGCGGCGGCGATCTTCCGAATGTGATAAAAACTGCCATGGATTGTGAAAGGTTCGGGGCCCAGGGCATAACCGTTCATCCGCGCCCGGATGAACGACATATCCGGTATCGGGATGTTTTGGATCTGAAACCTTTGTTAACCACAGAGTTTAATATTGAAGGTTATCCTTCACGCGAATTTATTGATCTTGTGACAGGTGTACGGCCTGCCCAGGTCACTTTGGTCCCTGATCCGCCCGGGGTTTTGACCTCTAACGCAGGATGGGATACCATTCATCATGAATCCTTCCTGAAAGAGGTAATTGACGCGTTTCATAAGCACGGGATACGAACTTCCATTTTCATTGAAGCAGATCCGGCCATGATCAGGCAGGCCATCAAAACCGGTACCGATCGCATTGAACTCTATACCGAATCATATGCAAAGAATTTCCATTCAGGGCGTGAAGAGGCGATCAAACCTTTTATTGATGCAGCAAACGCTGCAATTGAATCAGGACTTGGGATCAACGCCGGTCATGATCTGAATCTGGAGAACCTTAAATATTTTGCGGCTCAGATTCCGGGATTACTTGAAGTGTCGATTGGCCATGCATTAATCTGTGACGCGCTTTATTATGGGCTGGAGAATACCATCCAGCTTTATTTGAGACAACTCAGAACCTGAAAATGCAAATGGCAAAGTGCAAGGCGCAAATGGCAAAGTGCAAAAATTCGATATAAAAATTTCAATAAACAATAATGAAGAAAATATTACCCTCGCTTATTTTAGGTTTCCTTACCCTCATAGGCAGTTATGCTGCAGAAAAACCTGGTGCGCTGGAGAGAAAAGCGGCGGAGATCCACAGGGCTGTGCTGACCATTGACTCCCACACAGATACTCCGCTTCAGATGATCAGGAAGGGATTTGACATTTCGGTGAGGCATGATGCCCGCAAGGAATATTCGAAAATTGATCTCCCTAGGATGAAGGAAGGCGGGCTTGACGGGGCTTTTTTTGGTGTCTTTGTTTCACAAGGCCCGCGTAACGCTGAAGGCAATGAACAAGTCAGGATGAGGGCGCTCATGATATTTGACACCATCACCGCTGCCATACTGCGCAACAAAAAGTTGGCTGAGATCGCCGTCACCCCCGCAGACGCGATCCGGTTAAAAAAAATTGGTAAAAGAGCAATTTTCCTGGGTATCGAGAACGGGTATGCCATCGGGAAGGATCTTTCACTGATCAGCGCCTATTATCTGCGTGGAAACCGTTATATAACGTTGTGCCACACGAAGAACAATGATATTTGCGACTCCTCTACAGATACGGTTGAACACAACGGACTCAGTAAGTTTGGATCTGAGGTGGTTCAGGAAATGAACCATGTTGGAGTAATGGTTGATGTTTCACACATTTCAGATAAAGCCCTTACCGATGTTCTGGCGATTACAAAAGCGCCGGTTATCGCTTCTCACTCCTGTGCCAAAGCGCTGTGCGACAACCCGAGAAACCTGACAGATAAATTGTTAAAAGAGATAGCCAGGAATGGCGGAGTTGTTCAGATGTGCATCCTCAGTGATTATGTAAAAACCCCTTTACCCAACCCGCGGCGTGACTCTGCCAGGGCAGCCGTTCGTGCAAAATTCAGGGATTTTGACGATTTAACCGATGAAGAGATGAAAGCTGCCCGAAGTGAATGGTATGCTATCATTGATTTATTTCCCCAGAAACTGGCCTCGGTTTCCGATGTGGTTGATCATATCGATCATATCGTCAAAGTAGCGGGTATCAGTCATGTGGGAATCGGAACAGACTTCGACGGCGGCGGCGGGGTTGATGGCTGCTTTGATGTGAGTGAAATAGGAAACATCACCCTTGAATTGGTCCGACGGGGATATTCAAAAAATGAAATCCGGAAAATCTGGGGTGGGAATCTGATGCGCGTAATGAAAAAAACGGATCGGGTCGCCCGGAAATACAAGAACCGCTGTGATTGTAATGGATAGCATCAAATATTTTCGCCAACTGCCGAAAAGCGATCTTCACAATCATTGCCTGCTCGGCGGAAAACGATCGGTCATTGAAAACCATCTGGGCAGGAAATTATCGCCTTTCAGCGCGACAAAGCCGGGGATTGATGATTTGAACCGGTGGATTGGAAAAGAACTTCGTCCATATTTTCAATTACCCGGGGCCTTTGAAAAAGCAGTGGAGGCATCCTTCGTCCAGGCCAGGTTTGATGGAGTAATCAGGCTTGAAATGAGTATTGACGTGTTATTCGGGATAATGTTCAACGTGCCGGCAAAAAGGATTGTGGATGTTTTGCAGCACTGCCATCAAACCATAGCGCCGGAAATTGATTTTCTCCCGGAACTGGGATTTCAGCGTAACAAGTCACTGCGTGTGTTACTTGCCGGTTTCACATCATTTGTTGATCTTGACTATTTCAAATCGGTTGACCTTTACGACGATGAATTTGCACAACCCATCGCCAACTTCCGTGAACTTTACCGTGTTGCCAAATCACTGGGGATGAAATGCAAGGCCCATGCCGGCGAATTTGGCGCTGCCGATTCGGTGAAGGAAGCCGTGGAGACGCTGGAATTAGATGCAGTTCAGCATGGAATTGGCGCAGCGAACTCGCCGGATGTAATGAAATGGCTTGCAGACCATGAAATTTCGCTAAATGTTTGTCCCACAAGCAATATCAGATTGAAACGGGTAGTTTCGTATAAAACCCATCCCATCAAGATCTTATTCGATCATGGTGTTAAGGTGACCGTCAATACAGATGATGCGCTGGTTTTCGGGGATGGCGTTTCAGAACAATACCTTAAGCTATTCAGAGCAGGGGTTTTCACCCTGAAGGAGCTGGATCAAATCCGTATGAACGGTTTGGATATGACCACTAACGATCAATCCTTCAAATAAATTATTCATGTCCATTTATGAGTTCTCAACAGTTTTAATTTCTTCACTGGTCAAGCCATAAATTTGATACACCATCTGGTCGATTCCTATTTCCAAAGCGCTGACATTTGCGGTGGGGTTGTCTCTTTTAACCTGAAGAACCTGATTGACACTATCTGTTAGCCGTGATTTGGTTTCATGTGTCATTTCCGGAATAGGTATCTGTTCAAAATATTGTGGTTTAACTTCGATGAATCCACCATTCCTCACGACACAGATACTTGAAAGGAAATACCAAATAAGTTTTGAGTTTAAAATCCCCAATAAATATTTATCCTTCGTCGGAAGAAAAACTGAGGGGGCGTTTAAATATGAACCTGATTCGTCAAAGGCAAATTTATTGGAGTTTTGAAGGTTTGGGAATATTATTTTTGATTGGCCAAACAGGTTATAATAAGCACAATTCCTAAGTTCCCACCAATATTCACCTTTGTCATATCTTACTTTTGCCCTTTCTTCAAAGCGCAATAAATGATCGAAAATTTCAGGGAACATAGTTGACATCTTTTCTTTCGCAACTTCCTCAGAAAGATCACCAAATCTTTGATTTGTAGATTTACTTTGAAAGGTAATTATCCATTTGAAAGGTAAAGGTGTAATCCACTTTTTAATATCTTTTCCATCATAAACCCTATGCAATTCAGGGTTTTCAGATAGTTGTTTGTTTAAAATAAATGCTTCATTCAATGATGTTTTTATTCCATAAAAGCATTTACCATAAACCTCTCGGATACAACTGATTTTTGCAAGTTTGGTCAATATCTTGGATTCACTTTCATTTCTGAAATTCCAGACACTGTCACTTAATGAGTTTTGCCTGAGTTGTTTGAAATCAAATTTAATGAGCAATTTTTCCTTCTCCAATAATTTGGTTTCATCTACTTTGAAATAATCGAAAATATTGTTTGTTTTAGGTGATTTTGAGGCCAGGAGTATTATCGGATAGGTAGTTGCTTCCTCAAAGACAACGACCGAAGTAAGATCAATGTATTGAAGAATATTAAAATTGTTCAGGACGAATTCACGAAGTGCCTTGCCTGCCTTTGTTTTGTCGTATGTGTTATTAATAAAACAAAAGGCGCCAAGATTTGATAAAATTCTATGCGATAATTCATAGAAATATGAAAAAATATCCCCGGCAGGAACAAATAGTTTAAAATTAACCTTGAGATATTCCTTGAAAACTCCTAATTCTTCTGCCCTGATATACGGTGGATTCCCAATCACCACATCAAACCCGATAAAATCTCCATCATCATTCAATACTTCGGGAAATTCAAAACGCCATTCAAAGGCATGTTCATAAATTTTATTGCTCTTTACATCTGCAATCTCCTGATTCAGCGTTGCAATTTCAGCTTCAAGTTTTTGTCGCTCCTTTTTAGCTTTTTCTTTCAGTTTTTCATTGCCATATTCTGTCTCGGGGTCGAAAAGGAAGGCGCCGGTAAAGCGATGATATAATTCGTTCAGCAATTTATCAAGTCGCTTTTTCCTTGGATCATTCTTCCCGATCTCAACCTGGAAATCATTCTTGATCGAGGCGATAAGCCTTTCCATTTCCCGTTTCTGAGCTTTGTCTGCGGTATTCCGGTAGGTCATGATCGCTGCCCGGTAACTCTCCATCGAAAACCGGCTCTTTTTCAATGCCTGTTTAAGGTCTGCATCCAACGCATAACGCGAGATCAGTGAATTGCCGCATTTAATATTGATATCAATGTTGGGCAGGGTTTCCAACTCCCACTCCCACTCACCGGCATTGAAAGGGGGCCGTGGAGTGAGGTAATATGCATTCTTCAATAGTTCAATCCACAAACGCAACCGGCAAATTTTCACGGAATTGGGGTTAATATCAACACCAAACAGACAGTTTTCAATGATGGTTTGCTTTTCATGAAAAAGAGCCTCCTGAACACGTTGACTTTCAAGACTTTTTGGATTATATTCAAATAATTCACCATTTTCGTCGGTGACTATAAGTTCGTCGTTAACCACTTCAAAATGATATTCTTTGAGCCGCTTATCATTCCTGTCCGACAATATTTTCAATTCACTTTTGATGGCAATGATCTCATTCAGGGTTGATACAAGGAAATGTCCGGAACCAACTGCAGGATCACAGATTTTAATCTGATTGATAATCGCATTGGCCTCTTTTGTGTTTTCTATTTTATTATATACTTCTCCCAAATCCTGACAAGTCCATCCCTTCATCACATTAAATTTCTGCACGACCGCCCTGCGGATCGTTTCCCTGCACATGTACATGGTAATAAAACCGGGGGTGAAGAAGGAGCCATCTTTATATCCATTGATTTTTTCGAATATCAAGCCAAGCACAGAGGCGTTGATCAGCGTTTTGTTTTCCTCCTGTATCTCTTCAGATCCTTCGCCGGCGAAATCGTAGGCATCGAGAAATTTCAACAGGTATTCCAGCGTCAAAATCTCACCGCTACTCTTTTTACCGCTATTATTTCTCAATACCGTTGAGGTGATGACAGGCAACTTCCCGTTCTTCAACTGGCTGATGAATAAACAGGAATGTTCAATGTCAGATGGTTCAAACAGAGAACTGTTGAGGTAGGGTACTTTTGCAAAAACATTTCTCAATTCATCATCGCGTTCGCCAGGTTTTTTGGCAAGCACGCTAAAGTATAGACTGTTCAGGTCATCGAAATCTGTAACTTTTTCGCTATTCAGAAAGGCAAAAGTGGGATCCCCTTTGTGGTACCTGATCAATTGCGCTTCCATGAGTTTCAGAAAAAGAATGCGGTTAATCCAGGTAATGCAGAGTTCGAGGGCTACATTGAATAACTGTTCCTGGTGAGTGTCACCATACTGTGAAGACTTTTCAAGGCGTGAAATTTTATCCAGGCTGTTGAGCTGGGTAATTGCGCTCTCGATCAATGAACCGGAGTTACGTTCGCCATCATTTTTCCGTCCGATCAATTTTTTCCCGCCCTTCTTGATTTCGGTTAAACCAATGATATGAAGCAATTCAGCATAGAACGTCTTGTCGAGGCTATTGCTGTCGTTTAAAAACGGCAGCTTGAGCAGGTGTTCAGGCGAAAGCAGCTTATAAAGGGCAATGAGCCTGGAATCATCTCTCTTTTCGTCATTTCGTAAAAGGTGACTATATTCCCGGAAATCGAACATGGAAAAGCAAATTTCCGATGTCAAACCCGCCATGAAGGGTTCGGCAATTTCCTTGTAAAAGAAATCTGTGGTTTTATCTGCCAGCCTGCCTTCTTCAAAATCGGTAAACTGTTTAACAAGGATTTTATTCTGGGAAAATATTTTTTCAAAAACATTGGCGTCAAAAACAAACCATTCGTAAATATTTGTCACAATGAGATGTTTGATTTCCAGGTTATGATTGGTGATCCGTTCACGTAAATAATACAGGATAAGTTCATGAAACGCTTTTGAATTCAGGTTATCCGGCCGTACCATTTCGGATTTATTTGTTGGTCTTTTTGCCTCGATCAAAACCCCGGGAAGGCTCTTTGAACCCTGCCCATTGTGTATTACAAGATCGGTACGGTCTTTTGTATTGATATAGTACTTTGGATGATAGTAAGTATTCTTGAGAAAATCGCCCAGGTCATTTTTATTATGCTCTTCCGATTCATTATTATCCAGCCCATCAATCAGGATGATAAGGTTTTTCTTAAAATGTTCAATTTCGTTTCTTGATGGTTTTACCTTCAAATATGCTTTATTCAGCGCTTTTCGGGGGGATAATCGTATCAGTTTCATATTATTGTCACAATCGTTTTTTGCGCCTGAATAAAATGTTTTTAAGCGCATGAATAAATCAGGATTAAGATTTGTCGGTAAATTTAATGAACTATCCGAAATTAGGTGATTTATTAATAATCCTATCCTTTAAGGTTATCAATAAACCATAAAGTTACGTATCTTTGTTATTTCAGGCAAACAGTAGTGCATTAAAATGAAAACGCTCAGATCTGTCTTTCTTCTTTCTATCTTCACAATATTGTTTTCAGCCTGTCAAAAACAGGATACCTCCTTTTATAAACCAATTTCCACCGAAGAGATCCGTATCGGAGTTTTGATTTCATTGTCTGGTTCCGGCTACTCCTCCGTTGAGAGTTCCTCAGTTGCCATAGCGCTTGCCCGCCAGGATATCACCGGATATTTTGCATCTGCCGGAATTAAGGAATACCTTGTCCTTGATATCGTGGATACCAGGACTGACACCGCAGAAGCCCTGAAACAGATGAAGTCACTCTATGACAGGGGAATTCGCATGGTAATCGGACCATATACCAGCGCCGAACTTGCCCATGTCAAAAGTTTCGCGGATACGCATGGGATGCTGGTGGTAAGTCCATCCAGTGTTTCAGTGTCACTTGCACAACCCGGCGACAATATCTTCCGGCTTGTCCCTTCTGATGTGATCCAGGGAAAAGCGATGAGCAAATTGTTGGCTGATGATAAGATCAGAGTAATTGTACCGCTTGTTCGCGATGACGTATGGGGCAATGATCTCGTGAATGCGACCCGTAATGATTTTATTAAATCCGGGGGCCTGGTTCAACCCGCCATTAAATACGACCCTGCCACCATCGATTTTACGACTGTGTTGGACAATCTGCACATCGCGGTGGCAGATGAATTAACACATCATAACCCGAATGAAGTTGCCGTGTATATGATATCTTTGGGAGAGGGAACGACGATTCTTTCCGAGGCAAAAAAACATTCACATCTCAACAATGTATATTGGTATGGAAGTTCTGGTATCGCGCAGAATGCCTCTCTACTTAATGACACAACTGCCGCCCTTTTTGCCTATACGCACGGTTTACCATGTCCGGTTTTTGGATTGGATGATGCGGCAAAAAACCTGTGGCAACCATTGAGAGACAGGATAGCGGGACAAATCGGCCGGATTCCGGATGTGTATGCCTTCACATCGTATGATGCCTTGTGGGTACTGATAAAGACATACCGTGCCGCCGGCAAGGATCCACCCATTGACGTGTTAAGGAATATTTTCATCAATGAGGCCAATAGTTATTTCGGGGTATCAGGAAATACGCAATTGGATACAAATGGAGACAGGGCTTCGGGGAACTATGATTTTTGGGCCGTCAAGACTGACACTGCCGGCTATTGCTGGAAACGGGTTGCCCGCTATAATTCGCTAAACGGAACCCTAAACAGGGTTATCAGGTAAGGCCGGATGATCTGACAATTGCACTACAGTCTCTTCACGAAAAACACTTTACCATCACCCTTTTTGTAGAAATCTTCTATTTGTGCCTCTTTCGCATAACCGATACGGTCGTAGAAATGTCGCGTCGGAGCATACTTTTCCATCGTTGAGGTCTCTGCAATAACGATGCGGCCGCCCATCTCCTTAATCCTTTTATGGGTCTCCGCGATCAGGAGATTTCCAATCCCTTTCCCCCGGTGATCGTCATGGGTGGCTATCCAATACAGGTCGAAACTTCCTTCAGTTGCCGCAATGGGGCCGAAACAACTATATGACACCGTTTTACCGTCTATTTCCGCAAACAGGAAATGGTAATCGCTCGCGTCACCCAAATCAATCCTGTCCTGTACAAGTTCAAGCGCAACCGGGATTTCAAAATCGTAAAAAAAACCGGTGGATACAATAATATCCCTGACAGTTTCCAAATCTTCGGGACGTACCTCCGTTCGAAAAGTTATCATACTTAAATTTAATTTTTTCTGGTTGCATCTTCAAGTACTCTTTCAATGACCTCTTCAAATTTCAACCCTCTCTTTTTTGACGCGGCCATAAATCCACCCGATTCTGAAAGGCAGGGATTGAGATTGATGTCAATGACCAGCGGTTCAGATTTATTGGTTACCCTGAAATCAATGCGTACATATCCCTTAAGCCCCAGTTCATTCCAGCATTTTTTGCAAATCGCTGTCAATTGTTTCCTGAGATGATCATCCTCCTTCCCCAGCCGGAAAGTCCGGCGGGTATGTGTATATTCGAAAGATCTATCATCCCATTTTGACTTATATCCCATCATTTTGGGTTTTCCGGCAGGATAGTCATGAAAGGTCATCTCAGCAAGCGGCAGAACTTCCGGCCCATCGGCGCTATATAAAATGGAGATGTTGAATTCACGGCCATCGATGAACTCTTCAATAAAATAATGCTGCCGGCTTTTTTTCATGATCCTGTTGATAAAATCAGTGTCCGAACCCATAAAAACGCAATCTTCGTCCAATTCGAGCGATCCCTCCTCCCAGATCGGCTTGATGATGTATTTTCCGGTGGGCAACAGCTTATGACACTCATCAAGCATAAAGCCCGCCGGGGTTTTTACGCCAATTGCCTTCAACTCCTTCCTGGCCAGATATTTATTTGAACATTGAAACATCGGGATCAATGGGGAACCCGTATAGGGGATCCGGACAAAATTTAACACAGAATTCGCAAGAAAAGTGAACTCCCCCTTGTTCCCGATCGTTTCGGCAAGGTTGAAAATAATATCCGGTCCGATGCGCTTTATACCGCTGATGGCCGCCTTTAGATTCAGATCTATCTGGAGATACCTGACTTCATATTTCAGCTTTTGTAGGGCGCTTGCAACAAGGTTTACCTGTTCAATGACATCAGCCTCGTCATCTTTGGGTGTTTTCGATAATTTGTTATAGAGTATCAGAACGATTTTTTTCATCAGCAAGTAATAGAAATTACATCAGTCCGGCTCTTTTTCTTGCCGAAAGCATGATCTCACGGATGATCCGTTCAAAATCATAGCCATGCATATACGCCAGGATGGGCAGATCGGAATGAACCTTGTCCAGGCCTGCCAGTGGATTCACCTCGATGAAATTCGGGATGCCGGACCGGTCAACCCTGATGTCAACCCTTCCGCCATCGAGGCAACCCAACACCTTCCAGGTTTTCAGGGCAAGGGCTATACATTTTTCAGCAATCTCCGGTTCCGGAATTTTATATTCAACAGATTTCAGGTATTCCGATTTGGTCTGATAGGAATAGATCCCATTTGTTTCATCTTTTTTATACAGAATCTCCATGATACCAATGGCGTAACTTTCATGCCCGGTTCCAAGTATGCCGACCGTAAATTCACGGCCGGAAAGAAATTCCTCCACCAGCAAACCTGAAGGATACCGTATAAGCAGGTCTATGCATATCCGCTTCAATTCTTCGGGATAATTTACCCGCGACAGTGCATTTATCCCCTTTCCCGTGCCCTCTGCGTTTGGTTTAACAAACAAAGGATATGGGATGTCAACTTCAGCACAATCCTCCACTTTTTCAACGATAACAAATGCTGGTGTGGGAATCCCGGAATCCCTGACCACCCGTTTGGTCATTCCTTTATGTAGGGTAAGTGAAAGTACCATCGGGTCGGAAAATGTATATGGAATCTGGTAAACGTCGAGGATTGCAGGTACCTGGGCTTCACGGCCGATTCCATGCATGCCTTCACAAATATTGAAGACCATGTCCCAGCGATCACCGCTGACAAGACGCTGGATCAAGTGACGGACGTGCCCGATGCGGTCTGTTTGGTAACCCAGTTGCTCCAATGCCTGAACGATAGCCTCAATGGTACTTTCCCGGTCAAATTCCGCTGTCTCCTCTTCACTGTAACCCTCATTCAGGTAATCTGACCGTAAGTCGTACGTTAGTCCAATGGTCATATGCTATTGAGTAAAATCGGGATAGCGGAATATTTTGTCCTCGTAATTCTTCAAAAGCACGTAGTCATCTTCACGGCCGACCATATAATCGGGCAGCAACGGTATCTTGCCGCCTCCCCCGGGAGCATCAACAACATAGGTTGGAACTGCATATCCGCTGGTATGCCCCCGTAAACCCCTGATAATTTCAAGTCCTTTTTCGATGGTCGTGCGAAAATGGCCTGAACCCACCACCGGATCGCACTGGTAGAGGTAATATGGACGCACTCTGATCCTCAACAAGGCATGCATGAGCTTTTTCATTTCAGTCACGTCGTCGTTGATCCCTTTCAGCAATACGGTCTGACTACCCAGTGGGATACCGGCATTGGCCAGCCTTTCACACGCTTCTTTAACTTCAAGCGTAATCTCATCGGCATGTGTGAAATGAATGCTCATAAATAGCGGATGGTACTTTTTAAGCATGTTAACCAACGGGCGGGTGATCCGTTGCGGCAGTACCGCCGGGACTTTGGTTCCGATCCGGATGATCTCGACATGCGGAATATTGCGTAAACGCGAAAGCAAATATTCGACATGCAGATCGGGCATGGTGAGCGGATCACCCCCGGATACCAGTACGTCACGTACTTCCGGATGCTGTTCGATATAATTCAACCCTGCTTCCCATGATTTAACCCCAATGTGACATTTATTCTTTGCCACCATCCTGGTCCGTGTGCAATACCGGCAATAGGTTGAACAAAATCCTGTTACCAGAAATAAAACCCTGTCGGGATACCTGTGAACAATATTCGGCACCGGGCTGTCATGCTCTTCCGATAAAGGATCTGAGGCCTCACCGGCGTGCGGCAGGAATTCGTCGAAAACAGGAACAACACTCTTGCGCAGCGCCTGTTCAGGATCATCCGGGTTCAACAGGCTGATATAATAGGGCGAGATTCGCAGTGGTAATGACTGTCCTCCGGTACCATCCGGTTTTACTTCATTATCAGAAAGGTTGATATATCTTGACAACTGATCAATGGACCGGGCGCTGTTCTTAACCTGCCAGTGCCAATTGTTCCAATCTTTTATCGTCGCTTCAGGAAAGTATGTTTGTAAAAACAAAAGCGACCGTTCGCTGATGGCAGATTTATCGCGATCAATCCGTGATTTTAAATATTCGTCTAAAAGTGATGCTTCATCTATGAAAGTTGACTGGCCTGGGGGCTCTTCTTCTTCTGATATTTCAATGGTGGGAATCACCGGTTTCTCTGAATGGTCTTTTTCCATTTTACAATTTCTCGGCTTGGGGTTAAAGTTAAGGCTGCCCTTGGTCAGTATAATAAATATTAAATTGTCTGTAAATCAATTTGTTACATTAACCAAAATGCACTGTCAAGTGTTACGAAAATATAACTGCAAATAGGGTGCAAATTTATGTACTTTTGACATCGTTGAAGGATTATTTTTCAACAATTTCATGTTAATAAATAACCGTGGCATGAATTTGTTTACGCGTCAGTTTGGAGCCGGTCAACCGGTGATTATTTTGCATGGCCTGTTCGGCCTTTCAGATAATTGGGTTACGTTTGGGCGTCAGCTTGGTCAGAATTATTCTGTGTACATTCCCGATTTACGCAATCACGGCCGGTCGCCACACAGCAAAGTGTTTGATTTTCCATCGCTGGAAAATGATATCCTGGAGATGATCGAATTAAACGGGCTGGAGAACATTTTTCTGATCGGCCATTCGCTGGGTGGCAAAACGGCCATGTTGTTAGCCCTTCATCACCCGGATCTTGTTAAAAAGCTTGTCATTGTAGATATTTCGATGCGAAAATTCGCCCCCGATGAAGAACATCAGCAATTGCTGAACGCCATGACCGCAGTCGACTTTAGTGCAGCCGGTTCAAGAAGCGATGTGGAAAAGCAGTTGATTGCAAAAATAAAAAGTACGAAAATCCGCCAATTTCTCATGAAAAATGTTTACTGGCGCGACCGGTACAGCCTTGATTGGCGGCTTAACCTTCAGGCAATCAATGATAATCTTTTATCAATTTTCGAAGAAATAGATGTTCAGGGGAGCTATGGGGGACCTGTATTATTCATACGCGGCGGATCTTCAGATTATATCCGGGATGCTGATCTCGCAGACATCAAAGCGAAGTTCCCGCTGTCTGGGGTGAATACCATTGCAAATGCTTCACATTGGATTCACGCTGATGCTCCCGGGGAATTCTATAGCCTTGTGAAAAATTTCCTGGACAAGTGATGTGATATATTGCAGCAGAAGTTTTA
The DNA here is from genome assembly GCA_030681475.1 of Bacteroidales bacterium. Classification (GTDB taxonomy): domain Bacteria; phylum Bacteroidota; class Bacteroidia; order Bacteroidales; family FEN-979; genus CAIVAT01. The sequence goes on from JAUXWT010000096.1 coordinate 66,557, forward strand.
ATAACGGGTTATTTCAATCTTTGAAATGGCGGTTTTGATCGTCAGGAAAATTTTATTTTTTCCGGTTGCGAAATTGTCGGTCTGGTATATTCCCTCTCCTTTTTTTGTAAAGCCTTCAAACTCCTTGCTGATCATAAAGGACTCAGATTTAATCTGGCATCCCGATTCTTTAGGAATCTCCACTTTTATCGAAGAAGCGCCGGCGTTGAAGGTCATGACTGTGAGCGGGTTCTTGTCGCCAATTTTTATATCTATTGACGAAGCGCCTGCATCAATGGTTGTTGTATCTATTTTATAATCCCTGAGATCCATGTGTATCTCAGCCGCACCAATATCAAAATCAAGGTTCCAGGAAGGTTTTTCACTGAGTTTGATCTCAACCTTGTTCTCACTGACTGAATGCCTGATTCTCGACTTCTCAAGTGTAAGATTGATACGTTTCCGGCCATCTTCGTTGGTCGTTGTGAGCGAATAATTTCCAATATCGCCAGATTTCTCGAAAGTGAGGAACTCCGAGGTCACACCTTGCAGAAAAAAATTGCCAGCGGCAGCATCAAGCTTCAACTCGCCTTTTATGGTAAGTGAATCAAAGGGCACACTCAGGTTCTGAGGCTGATAATTATATGTATTTGACTCATCTTCTTCCCAATCCATGTTGTTAAAACCACGGAAGTTGTGGAACTTGAACCACGAAGATCGTTCAGAAATCCGGTTGAAAAAAATGACGGTTAGCCCGAGAACCGCGATAAGGGCGGTGATTTTAACCCCATCCCTGATAGGTAAAATTGAGATACCCCAAAGGATCAGGATCAAAGGCCACAGACTCCACAGGGTACGAAAACCAAATTCCAACACCCCGAAATTATTCAGCATAAACAGGATCCCGATGGCGATCAGGATAAATGCCCAAAATACATGACGATATTTCATTGGTACAATGTTTTAGTATTGGTTTGTATTGCGGTTTCGTTTTGTGACTGCATTGATAAGCAGCCCAAACCCAACTACGATAAGGATAACCGGCCAAAGGTCTTCGAAATTGATTTGCGGGATAAGTTCTTCAGCCAGGAATAGCGCCCCCAGTGTAATCAACACCAGGCCGCCGATCAAGCTGCCTTTATTTCGCTTACTATCTTTTTCCTTTGGAATAGTTGAATATGTTTGTCCTGATTTAGGGGCGTCGGAGTTATAACCGATAGGCTCTTTTGTGAAATCGGAAGAGCCGGAGTTGTCCGGCTGAAAGTCCGGATTTGGTTGTTTCTCAGAGGGATAGACCCTCACAGGATTTTCCGGTGTAACAATCCAGAGTACCAGATAGATCAGAAAACCTCCACCACCTGCAAAGGTGAGTATGACAAATGCCAGGCGGACTAGCAATGGGTCCATGACAAAATATTCAGCAAGGCCGCCTGCAACACCGGCAAATTTGCGATCAGTCAGGCTGCGATATAAACGTTTTGGTTCCATATTTATGATTATTAGGGTGGTTACGCGGTTTAGACGGCATTACAATGAATTGGTTACAAAAGAAACCAGCCAACTACCCGGCCAGTTCTTGTTTTTTACGGTATATTCGTGAAGATATGGCGAGGCTAAATTCAAACAAGGTATATAATGGAATTGCAACGACAAGCTGACTGAATATATCAGGGCTGGGGGTAATGATTCCGGCAATGACCAGGATGCCGACCATGGTATGTTTCCTGTACTTCCGCAGATGTTTTGGGGTAATAATGCCGATCTTCGTCAGAAAAAGGATTAATACAGGCAGCTCAAATAAAAGACCCATAAGCAGGGTCATCAGCGTGATCGAACTAACGTATGAAGTTAATGCAATCTGGTTAGAAACTGCGGAACTCACAGCATATCCACCGAGAAAGTTGATCATCAGTGGAGCAACTATAAAGTAACTGAAAAGGACACCCATAATGAATAACAATGAAATTACAGTTACTGCTCCCCTTGAACTCCTGATCTCCTTTTCATTCAAGCCGGGTTTGATGAACCGCCAGAGTTCCCAAAGTATATAGGGCAGGGCAATGATAAGCCCTGCCACCAGCGAAATGTTCATGTGTGATGTAAATTGTCCTGCAAGGTTGATATTTATGAGTTGAAATTTCGACGGATCGATGCACAACGAAGGCATGGAAAGCCATTCCCCGAGCCAGCAGAATGCCCGGTATGTTATGAAAGACTTTGACTTCGGGGCAAGAATGATGTCATCGAACAGTACCTCCTTGAATACAAATGCAACAATTGAGGTGATCAGTATGGCGATGAGAATCTTCCAGAGCGTTCCGCGCAATTCATCAAGATGCTCCCAAAAGGTCATCTCCTTCGCTTCCTCGGGTTCAACATCATTTTTTTGTTTCATCTCTTCACTGTTTGATTAAAATTCAAAGCAAAGGTATTGATAAAAAAAAATCATCCTGACGTTTAGATGAAGGATTAACTTCGTATATTTGAATAAACAAATTTATCATGGCCGAACAACGTGAAATTATACTTGAACAGATGCTCAAAGTATTAAAGGATATTGAGACCAACACCTGCGATAAACTATTCTTCCCGGATACCAATTTACTGGAAAAGAAAATCGATCATATCATCGAGCAGCATGAGAAGGAGATCGAACTGCTGAAAGTCCTTTGCCACGATCGTTGTACCTGCAAGAAGAGCAAAGCCAAAAAGGAGAAGAAAGAAAAGAAAGAGAAGAAAGAAAAAAAGACCAGGAATCGCAGTTAAATTTATTCTTTTTTACACTTATTCATATTCAACGGAAAATCCACCTTCCTCATATCACAGTTATTTGTTTCACAGCAGGTATCGCAAACGCGTTTGAATACTTTATAGCCGGTAAGTTCAATATGCCTTGATTCATAGTCGTCTCTCAGCGGTTCTTCCCGCATGAGGTCGGTACTGAGATATTTTTTATTGCAGTCGGCAAAAACGGTCACCACTGCGGCATCGGGACCGAGTTCGTTTTGGATTTGCAGGGCGCCAAGGAAATTCGCTCCCGAGGAGATTCCTACAGCAAGTCCCAACTGACTTGCCAGTTTCTGAGCAAGGATAATTGAGTCGCCATCGTGAACGGAAACAATCCTGTTGAGTTGATCGAATTTGACGATTTCAGGGATAAACTCATCACTTATGCCTTGTATTCGGTGAGAACCTACCTTATAACCTGTCGACATTGTTGGTGATTCCGCCGGTTCAAGCGGATGTATTTTAATGGCAGCATTCAGCGATTTCAAGAAACGGCCAACGCCCATAACCGTGCCACCGGTTCCCACGCCGGCCACAAAGGCATCCGGTGTAATTCCCTGATAACCTAGCTGGTACCATATTTCCGGCCCGGTTGTTTTCTCATGTGTCTCTGCATTAGCTTCGTTTGAAAACTGCCGGGGAAGAAAAATATCAGTTTCCCTGGCCGCAATCTCCTCCGACATCCGGATGCTACCGAGAAAACCACCCTGTTCTTTTGAAACCGGAATGATTTGTGCTCCAAGGCTTTTAATGATGTCGACACGCTCCTTGCTCATCCAGTCTGGCATAATAATGCGTACTTTATGCCCAAGCGCCTTTCCGATGGCTGAAAAAGCGATTCCGGTATTGCCGCTTGTCGCCTCAACAATTGTATCACCAGGTTTGATAAGGTTGTCGACATAAGCCCGTTCGAGAATATACAACGCCATCCGGTCTTTGATGCTGCCGGTTACATTGTAGTGTTCAGACTTGGCGTAAATTATTCTTTTTTTGCCTTTGTATCTGAAGTAAATTGCAACCATGGGTGAGTTCCCGATAAGCCGCCATAAATCGATGAAACGAAGTTTAAATTGATTGTCAATACTGGGATTCATGATAACTATTTTGGTACCGGAATTTAAACATGAGCGTTTAACGGATACAAAAATAGAAAAATCAGGCTAGAAAATACTTCATCAATAAACCTTGCAGATAAAATGTGCCGGAAAATGAAAGACTTACTTCGGTTTCCCCAGGTTAAACCATGCATCAATTCTGCCATTATGGGTTGTTCCCATGTTATGCCTGAACTCATTGGTATGCCTGTCATAAGTGTAGTCCGTTTCCCAGATCTCATGATTTTTTACTATCTTTTCAATGGCATCCAGGATAAATGCCAGCTCTGAGTCTTTCATCGTAGGGTGAAGTGACAGTCTGACCCAACCTGGTTTTTCGGACAAATCGCCTGTATTGATCTTGTCTGTTATTTTTTTTGATTTATCGTGGCTGACATCAAGCAAATAGTGGCCATAGGTTCCGGCACAGGCACAACCTCCCCGTACCTGTATCCCGAAACGATCGCTCAATAACTGCACGATCAGGTTGTAGTGGATCTTATCGGCATAAAACGAAATGATGCCCAACCGGTCAGTTATCTTTTCTGCGAGGATATGAATTCCAGGAATCTTTTGCAGTTTATTGAATGCTTTACCGACCAGTTCTTTTTCGCGTGCTTGCATCATTTGAACGCCCATCTGTTCTTTAAGCTCAATAGCGAGGGCCGTCTTGATTGCCTGTAAAAAACCGGGCGTGCCGCCGTCTTCACGTACTTCAATATCATCAATAAACTTGTACTCACCCCAGGCATTGGTCCAGTCAACTGTTCCGCCACCGGGTTGATCAGGGACTTTGCTGTGGTAAAGAGATGAGTCGAATATAAGCACGCCAGAAGAGCCGGGGCCTCCTAAAAATTTATGTGGCGAGAACATCACTGCATCCAGTTTCTCCAAAGGGTTTTCCGGATGCATGTTGATAGACTCATAAGGAGCCGATGCTGCGAAGTCAATAAATGCCAGTCCGCCGTATTGATGCATCAGATTCGCCATTTGATGATAAGGGGTGTGGATTCCGGTCACGTTTGAACAAGCTGTAAATGATCCGATCTTGTGTTTCCTGTCCGGATATTTTTGCAAAGCCTTTTCCAGGTTTTCCAGGCTAACCAGCAGGTCGGAGCCCGGTTCAATAACCACAACGTCAGCAGCCGTTTCGTACCACGACGTATGATTCGAATGATGTTCCATATGCGTAATAAACACCACCGGGCGGTCGATCTCTTTCAGACACGGATGACCGGCAACATCCCCACACGTTTTCAACCCGAGAATGCGCTGAAACTTCACAATGGCTGCGGTCATGCCAAAACCGGTCGTAATGATCACATCGTTTGGCCCGGCATTCACATGGTCTTTGATACGTTGTTGTGCCCTGTGATAGGCTTTGGTCATCAATCGCCCGTTTTCACTGGTTTCGGTGTGTGTATTCCCAATAAAAGGGCCAATCGATTTGGTTATGGTATCCTCAATCGGACGGAATAAACGTCCACTGGCAATCCAATCGGCATAAACCATTTTTTTTCGCCCAAAGGGCGAATGGTAATGCTGATTTTGTCCGATAATATGTTTGCGGAATTTATTAAAATAACTTTCTGTACTCATAAAGAGGGGATTGCTGTCAGGGGCAGCAACAAGTGTTGGCCCCTTTACGCAGTGTATTATTCAGGTATTGAATATAGGCATTGGTAATAATTGATTCGCGGGTATGGACAATTTCCGTTTTTTGCCCTGAGACGAGTTTTTCCAAACCAGACTTGATATTATTTACCATAACAACCTGGCAATCAGTGATCGGATAGAGAAGTCCATCGGGTGAACAAAGAATGTCGCTGAGCTTGTTCCATCTCATCTCTTCCTGAATAATTTCGCCCAGTTCAATGGTCAGGACAAGAAAACCCCTGGCTTGTCCGAAATCAGAACTGATGGTCAGTCCATCATTTGTCGGGATCGCCATTTTCATAACACGCAGCTTCTGTAAAACCTGTTAAATCAGTTGGATTGTTGGTCATACAAAGGTACTACGTACTTTTTACCGATAAGATTGAATTATTGTGATTGTTTATACAAACGGAAGTGATAACCCTCCTAAATGAAAATGATAACGAACGCTATATCGGGTGATTTACACCACAGTTACTTGTGATAAGTATCACAACATGGTGATACCTTATTACTATGCCAAATTAAATCGACAACAGAAAAAACAAGGTAGTCAGGATCGAACCAACCGATCAGGTAAAGATGATCTGTGTTTGCAGTCCGCCGCATTTTTCATAGAACTGGCCAATTGTCAGCACATCCTTCACCCCTTCCCACAAATCATCCTTCTTCAGTTTGAACATATCCATGGCCAATTTACAGGCGTAAACTTCTCCGCCACCTGCTTCGATCATTTCAAGAAATTCTTTGACCGGCGGGATGTCCAGTTTGTCCATCTGACTGCGCATCATGGCCGACACCCCAGCTTCCACTCCCGGAATGATACCAAGCAAAGTTGGGAAAGGCAGTCCGCCCGGCATGCGCATGGCCGGATTGCCAACAACACCGGTATGCAGGCTGTTCATGGTTTTCTTTGTGATGGCATCCAGACCAAAGAAGGTAAAAAACAGTTTTGTTTCAATTCCTTCCATTACGGCTCCGTTGCCCATCACCAATGACGCGTAAACATCTTCGATGGCGCCTTTTGCACAAATGATACATACTTTTTTTAAAGGAAATTCTTCGTTTGCCATATTATTAAGTTTTTATAGGTGGAAATGGATAGGTGAGCGACTTTAACTGCAATCCAGGTTTATACACAGGAAGCAGGTTTTGGGATCCCGGCAATTTTTGCTGCCTTTTTCATTGGCGCTCCCGGAAATAAACCATAGAATCCCTTGATATCTGTGATCCCGGAATTTCCAACCGACCGAATCGTCAGATTTTCACCCTTGATAAATCTTTCCCGGAGGAATTCCAGGACAGCATAATGCCGGTCGGAAAGCTGAATCCCTTCCTCTTGTGCAACTTCCGATGCCAGTACCCTGGTCCATTGTTCCGGATTTGTAAAGTAACCCTCTTCATTTACCTCGACGGTTACGCCTGCGATAATTTTTTGTGCCATAATTAATTGATTTGAAGATTTGAAAATTTGTTGATTTGAAAATGATACCCAACTGATTTTTATCCCGTTACCCTGTTACTCTGTAACCCTGTTACCCTGTTACCCTGTTACCCTGTTACCTGCTATTTCCCTTCTCCGGTTGCATTGCTTGGACAAGCCGCAAAGTATATGACAAGGATCTGCGAACATCCGGAGAATTAATTTGTTTCAACAATCCGAAAAGCGATCGGTTGTCGAGTTTTTCATCCATTTTAGTTTCGGCGAGCGCCTTTGATGTACGGCCAAGCGCTGCGATCACATCCGGTTGTGTCAGGTTCCTGATAATTTCAAAATATCCCTTCTGGTCGAACTCATTCATTTTATTCACAGCATCAAGTCCCACCTGGTGAAGTATCGGTGAAATATCCTTCATGAAATCCCTTGCGCTTTCCAGCATTTCGAGCATTTCATAGAAAGTATCAATATTCTGGAGAATTTTTATCAGCAGCATGGGGATTCCGCTATGATCAAAATCAACCTGCGATTTATCCAGCATGACCACTGTGTGATGGAAGGCGTCTTTAGCAACAATACTAAGATCAGCTACCAGATCATCGACTTTTTCGCGATTTCTTCTCTGTTGTTCGATATTTTCAAGGATCATATCCAGTTTACGGTTGAGTTCACTGATTTGCTCCTGGATGTTGTTTTCTGACATAGTGTTTTGAATTACATTTTTTTACCAGCCATGGTCATTTTAGAATCGATCGGCATCTCTTTACCCTTTAGCAGAATATGCCAATAGATCCATCGGAACATCAATTTTCCGTAATGGTTCATCCGCGACTCCTTGAGTAATCCAAAAGGTCCGATTCCGGGAAAAGGAAAAGAGCCGGGCAGCGGTTCCGTATCATAGTTAAAGTCGATCAGAGCTCCTTTTCCAAACCCGGTTTCGATGTAGCAATTAGAATGGCCGTCGAAAGATTCGGTAAATGGCCGGTTTTCAATGGCGCACATGAGGTTTTCTGTCAGCACATCAGCCTGAAAATGGACCACTGATCCGGCTTTGGAGGTAGGGAAATTCCCGGCATCGCCAATGACGAAAATATTTGGAAAAAAATCAGATTGCAGCGTATGCTTATGAGCCTTTGCAAAATCCATTTCATCGCCAAGTCCGCTGCGCCCTATCATTTCGTCGCCTTTATGCACCGGTATCGTAACAAGGCAATCAAATGGAATCTCCCTTTCATCATAGGATACCAGAACTTTTTTTTCGTTGTCAACTTTTTCCAGATAAAAATCTGGAATGATGCTGATATTTTTTTCTTCGAGCAGGGATCCTAAAACCTTTGAAGCCCTGGGTTTTGTGAATGCCCCTGACATGGGTGTTGAATAAGCGATGTTTACATTTTTCCTAGTTCCGCGTTCCACAAAGAAAGCATCTGCAAACATTACGAATTCGAGGGGCGCCACGGGGCATTTTATGGGAACATCAGCGATATTCAGCACCAGGTTACCACCAGGCCATGTTTTAAAAAATTCAGCCAGCGCTACGGCTCCTTCGATCGTGTAAAAATCGAAAATGTTTTTTTGCCACAGCGGTCCATTTAGACCCGGTGTCTCATCAGGAACAACCCTGGTGCCGGTAGCAATGATTAGGAAATCGTATTTCAGGGAGATCCCATCTTTTAAAACGACATGATTGCCCTTTCCATCAATGTGATCGATCTCCTGAAAGATCACGTTCACGCCAAGGGGAATAAAGCTTGTTTTTGGTTTCACAACATCTTGCCGGGTGTACATTCCAAATGGAATGAATAAAAAACCGGGTTGGTAATAGTGGATTTTATGCTGGTCAACAATGGTGATGTCCCACTCATCGTGTGCCAGTATCTTCCTCATTTTGTTGACCATAATGGTACCGCCGGTGCCTGCGCCAAGGATTAAGAGTCGGTTCATAATTGGTGATATTAATGCGATTTATATGTATGCACAAAGATACATATATAATTTATACGATTTGTGATTTTGTTATAAAATTAACAAAAAAAAATGATTTACCTTTTCAACGAAAACCGGATTTTCCTTTCTTCATTAACTAACCACCTGAAAATATGAGTTTTTTATAATAATTCTAAATTTCTGATTAATTTTGCACCAAATTAAAAACCGAATCATATGAAAAAATATTTGTTGCTTTTATTGATCCCTGTGTTTTTTGCCTGCGGTCGTGCAGCGGAGAAAAAAGCACAGGAATTACAGTCCAAGACAGATAGTCTGTTGAGTGAGACCATGCAAAAAGATGAAGCGATCAATGAGTTCATTCGCTCTATCAACGACATACAAGGCACCCTTGATACCATAAAGCAGAAGGAGAACATAATTAATCTGACCACCGACCGTGGCGGCGAGTTAAGACTTTCGGCCAAGGATCAGATTAAAAATGACATTCAAACCATTTATAGTTTAATGCAGAAAAACAAAGAGACCATCAATGCCCTCTCCAGAAAACTCCGGAATTCGAACATGAAGGTTGATGAACTCAATAAAATGGTTGAACGATTAAACAAGGACCTTGCAGACAAAGCCGTACAAATTGAAGATTTGCGTACCAAGCTTTCAAAGCTCAACGCCTCTTTTGAATTGGCCAACCTTAAAATAGACACTTTATCGCGTACCGTAAAGGACCAGGACTCCCGGATCAATAACCAGTCACAAACGATTGCCAGCCAGGACGAAGCCCTGAATACGGCCTATTATGTTATTGGCACAAACAAAGAGTTAAAGAATAGCGGCATCATTAAGAGTGGGGAAGTACTTGCTGATTTCAACAAGGAGCTTTTTACAAAAATCGATGTGCGTAGAGTAACCGAGATCTCGATCCTCAGCAAAAAAGCCAAGCTGCTTTCAAACCACTCTTCAAACGCATATAAGTTCGTTGGTGATAAAAAAGTGATCCAGTCTTTGCAGATCCTTGATTACAAATCGTTCTGGTCAAACTCCAAGTATCTGGTTATCGTCGTTGATTGATTGTAATGTGATGCGTCTGAACCTATTCCTCATCGTTGGTTTATTTGCTTTAATGATCGAAGTCAATGCCCAGAAAGGGCATGGCGGTCAATTTAAGATTGTTTTCTACAATACCGAAAATATATTTGACACCATCGATGATCCAAATACAAGCGATGAGGATTTTTTACCTGATTCCCGGGTCCCGTGGACAAGTGAACGATACAACCACAAACTCTCGAACATTGCAAGGGTACTCATTGCGATTGACAGTGTCAATTTGCCAGCCATCATCGGGCTGGCAGAGGTTGAGAACATCCAGGTATTAAATGATCTGATCACCCGGACCAATTTACAAAAAGGAGACTACCAGGCGTTACTGGAAGAGGGTAGCGATCCGAGGGGCATTGATGTGGCCTTAATCTTCCGGAAGAATGTCATGAAATACATTGACCATCGCACTTTTCCGTCTGCCCATTCATTTAAAACACGTTCGATTCTGTATGTCAGGCTGGCTGATGCACAAAAAGATACCTTTCATATTTTCGTGAACCACTGGAAATCACGCACCGGCGGCGCAGTTGAGACCGAATCAAAACGTATCGAGAATGCCATAACGTTAAAACATCTCACGGATTCCCTGCTTCGCCAGCATCCAAAAGCCAACCTCGTCATCATGGGGGATTTCAACGATGAACCTGACAATAAAAGCCTTGCTGAGGCGCTTGGCGCACAAAAACCCGATAAAAAATTCAATCATGCCGGATTATACAACCTGATGTATGACCGATTCCAGCAAGGCGAAGGTACATTGTATTATAAAGATTGGGATCTGTTCGATCAATTTATTGTTTCCGGAACCCTGTTAAGCAAAAAACGAGGGAAAGGCACAGTGATCCTGCCTCCCTATGCATATATTTTCAAACCGGAATGGCTATTGTATAAAAATAAAACGGGCGAGATGGTTCCCAACCGTACTGCCGGTTCAAGAGAGTATTTCGGGGGATACAGCGATCACCTACCTGTCTATGTGGTCGTGAAAAGCCAGTGAAGAAATCGTGACAAGTGACGGGTGACGCGTGAGGGGTGAGGGGTGAGGGGTGACATTGTGCCGGGTTTATTTATTTGCCGGCGCTGAGTAGTCTAATTCTTTAAGAAGCCTTCCTGTTTCGTCGAAGAATCTCCATTTGCCGACACGCATATCTTCTTTGTAAAACCCATCGTAACGCACCTTACCGTTCTCAAAATAGGTCGTTCTTTTCCCTTCCGATTTACCGTTAACATAAATCCCTTCGCTCCAGAGGTTTCCATTTTCATACCAATAGATCCATTTTCCATCTCGTTTATTGTCCTTGTACGTTCCCTCCATCTGGGGTTGTTTATTTGAATAATATGTTGTCTCTTTGATCAATTCACGACTGGCGCCTTTTCCCAGGTAAATGCAAATGCGTTTTGCGGAACCGTCAGGATAGGTTTCTTCAATCACTTTGTCTTCAACACGGCATCCTGAAGCCAGGCTGCCGATGAGCAATGTAAGCAGGAGCAATCTTGTTTTCATTTTTTCAGGCTTTTTTTTGTTTTTCTTTGATCGTGACCCCACCCTAAAGAGGGTGTCTCAAAAGTCGTTTTTACCTCCTTATTTCCCCTTCTCCTTCAGGAAAAGGGGGTCAGGGGGATGAGGCCCATTAAACACCAACCTCTCCCCTTTCTCTGCTTCATTAAAATTACCCCGGTCATAAACCAGATTGCCGTTTACCCATGTATGCGTAACCCTCGATTTAAATGTGACCCCCATGAATGGTGACCAGCCGCATTTGTAAAGTATATTTTCAGGTTCAACTGTCCATGGACTATCCGGATCGACCAGTACGAGGTCGGCTGCATAACCTTTGCGAATAAAGCCCCGGTTGTTGACCCCGTAGAGGATTGCCGGGGCATGGCACATTTTATCCACAATTTTTTCCGCAGATATTTTTCCCAGTTGGAAAAACCCGAACATGGCAACCAGCGAATGCTGTACAAGGGGGCCGCCCGAGGGGCAACCTGTATATTGATTATCCTTTTCCCCTTTTAAATGAGGAGCATGATCCGTTGCGATAAGGTCTATTTTGTCGTTTAACAAGCCGGCAAACAAACCTTCCCGATCCTGTGAAGTCTTGATGGCAGGATTCCACTGGATCAGGGAACCGAGATCAGCGTAATCACGATCATCAAACCAGAGATGATGGATGCAAACCTCACCCGTGATCTTTTTCTCAGAAAGCGGGATATCGTTTTGCAGCAAATCGAGTTCTTTCACAGTTGACAGGTGCGCAAGGTGGAGCCGGGAATTATTTTCCCTCGCCAGATTCACCGCTTTCTCTGAGGAACTGAAACACGCTTCAGCGTTTCTAATCATCGGATGTGCGGATGCCGGAATATCTTCGCCAAATTTTGCTTTGAACTCACTAAGATTTTGCTGAATGATTGAATCCTCTTCAGCATGGACGACGATGAGAAGCGGTGATCTTGCAAAGATCGCCTTCAGCACATCGGGGTCATCAACCATCATGTTGCCTGTAGAAGTGCCCATAAACAACTTCACTCCACATATTTTAGCGGGGTCTGCCTGTTCTATTTCAGAAATATTGCTGTTGGTGGCGCCAAGGAAAAATGAGTAATTGGCCAACGATTTTCGGGATGCAAGCTCAAATTTCTCTTCAAGTATTTTAAGAGTTGTTGCATTCGGTATGGTGTTGGGCATCTCCATATAGGAGGTAATGCCGCCTGACACAGCGGCCCGGCTTTCGGTGTAAATATCACCTTTGGCGGTTAAACCGGGTTCACGAAAATGGACGTGGTCATCAATCACACCGGGCAGGAGGTATTTCTGCTTTGCATCGATGATAATGGTTTCAGCGGGCATATGAAAGTCAGGAGGGGCGTTTCCAACAAATATTTCTGAAATTATTCCCTGCTGCACAAAAACACCCCCGGAAAACCGTTTATTCTCGTTGACAATAAGGGCGTTACAAATATAAAAGGGGTTATTCATTTTTTAACTGTTAATATTCACTGCAAAGACGCAAAAAATATTGATTTAGCCTGCCGGGAAGGTTGCCGGGAAGAGTTGAGTAATAGCGTCTGATCAGTGGGGGGAAATTAGTTCTGACGGGGTTTATAAGTAGTCCATAAGCTCCTCCAGCGAAGACTGATCACACCCAACACAGCCTCTTTAAAAATCCCTTTGCTCATTTTTGATTCTCCCATGGTGCGGTCGGTAAATATGATGGGAACTTCAACAATATTGAACCCGAGTTTCCATGCCGTATATTTCATCTCGATCTGAAAGGCATAACCGGTGAAGCGAACCTTGTCCAGATTAACTGTTTCAAGAACTTTCCGTGTGTAACACTTGAATCCTGCGGTGGTATCCATTACTTTCATTCGCGTAATAAACCGAACATAGACGGATGCCACATATGACATGAGTACCCGCCCCATGGGCCAGTTTACAACATTCACGCCGGTTATGTATCTTGAACCGATCACCAGGTCGCCTCCTTTGTTTTTCGCGGCATCATATAGCCTGAGCAAATCATCCGGATTGTGGGAAAAATCGGCATCCATCTCGAAGATAAATTCGTAGTCGCGCTTCAGCGCCCATTTAAAACCATGGATGTATGCCGTTCCCAACCCAAGTTTTCCCTTGCGTTCTTCAATAAACAGACGATCCGGGAACTCTGACATCAGTGTTTTAACGATGGCCGCAGTTCCGTCAGGAGAATTATCCTCTACGATCAGCACATCCAGCTCCTTTGGCATTGAAAACACCTTACGCACGATGCGTTCGATGTTATCCTTTTCATTGTACGTTGGGATGATTACCAGGCAATCTGACACAAACCGGTTTTTTAGTGTGATTAACAGTTTTTTGATATAACGAAAAAGAGGGGCTGGTATTGCACCCGCCCCGGCTCATGATTATTTAACGATCAATTTCCTTCCCAGGTTTCCTTCGGGTGTTTGCATGCGAATCAGGTAAATCCCCGAAGGCAGATCCGCACGATCAACCTTTACTGTATTTAATCCTTGTTGGGTGGTTGTTTGAGTGTGCCATACCACCCGTCCGTCGAAAGTCATCAAGTCAAAAGAAACAGGTTTAATTCCCTTTGAGTTAAAGTCTATACTGAAGTTGCCGGAACCAGGGTTCGGATAAATATTAAACCTGGAAACGAGCGCGTTTTGTTCTCCATACCCCAAACCGTACTTGAAAGTAATCCGGATTGTATCTGACTGCGTTCCATATTGGTTTGTTACACGGCAATAGATTTTCTTCACAGCATACCCTGTGCCGGAAGAATCAACCTTGATGGACTGGGTCAGTTCGCCGGTTGACCAGACATAGGAGTCGAAGAGTTTTGCGTTGAGGGTAACCGTATCACCAGCAAAGACAGCAGTATCCGGGCCAAGATCCAGCACCGGATGATCAACAAACGGTAAGGCCAGGTCAAACCTCTTTTTGAATTCCTGGTAAAAGAGGTTACTGATCTGGGCGTCATGGATCACAATGGAGTTTTCATCGTTGCTCACATTGGCCGCATCGCTCCAATTGTGGGAACCTGTCCATACAAACGGGTCAGAGGCCGGGTTCGATTGGTCAACGATCATGGCTTTGCTGTGAAGCAATCCCTGTTCGTTATATACCCTGAAATAATTTCCAAGGGCAGCGCCAAGATCGGCAACTACCCCGGCATCTGAGGTAGCAATGCTTGAAATGATCACTTTCGAGGTCACACCGGCATTTTTACGGGCAATGATGGCATCGCTGATTATTTTCCGTGTGATCAGCATCGTTCCTACTTCAAGGTCGCTGTTGGCCGTATTGATGTGATTGACGATCTGTTGGTTAACGCCATCACTGGGGCTGAAGTAAACTTCAACCCTTTTTCCGCCGATGATCAGTTCATGTGGCGTGTTGTCCGATTTTGCCGGACCCCACTTTGCATTTGCAGCATTTGGCGTGGTGGTGGTTGAACCAAACATTTCGTTGAATTCAATGGTATAAACCTTCGCCAGGCTTGCGTCCTGGATAAAGAGCATGTTGTTGGCATCGGTATTAATATTCTGGTCGGTCAAATTGCTTGAACTGATCCAGACGATCGGATCATTCTGGTTGGTGGATTGTCCGTCGATGATCATGAACTTATTGTGCATCAGGCCGGTTGTTACAGGCCGGCTAATTTTACCGATACCACCCACCAATGATGGGATAGCGGAATTATTGGTTCCTCCATCCGTTACAATCCTCACGGCGACTCCCCTTGCAAAGGCAGCATTCAGTGCATTGGCTATGTTGCTGATCCCTTCGAGGTTAAAATTGTAGATGGCAATGTCGATGGTTTGTTTGGCCCGGCTGATGTATGCAATACAGGTATCATCGAAGGCCCGGAATAATTGAATGGCCTTGGGGCCGGTTGCCACGGTCGTATCCACAGGCCTGGAAAAGTAGGTCTTGATATTTCCTGTTGACGCAGACTGGGTTATAAAGGTTTTAAGTCCGGAAAACCCGGTATCACTTGCGGCAACAGAAAACGCCTGGACATAAACCAGGTCGGCAGGATTGAGTCCGGAAATGTTGATTGCATGGGCAGTACCGGTTCCTGCACTGGTGAGATGGCCCAGTTCCAGCAGCGGTGTCCGTCCATAGAAAAGTTCAGTTGTTCCGGCGATATTAGTATTCCAGCCGAATGAAAATGAGTTGGTTGTGATGTTTGAAACCGCAAGAGGGGTTGTAAAAACAATTGAACTCGTGCTTATGATGTCGTTCTTGTCGCGAAGCAGCAACTGGTAACCGGTGGATGGATTGGCAAATGAAAATTGTGAGCCTATTCCGATGATGGTCACTTTTGCAGCAGGAATGATCTGGCCGACCAGATTTGAACCATTGTTGACACGAACCTGACAGGTTTGGCCATTGGCAGTGACATTGTAGTTGGTATTTCCGGAAAAAACACCACCGGCATTGGCAAATGTTACATCTATCATTTTCAGCAGTATGGCCTCGTATTGTTCCTTCAACTGCGCGGGAGTGATCACGACCGGAGCAGGCAACGGTCTTGGAGCTATGGCATTGACAGAGTTGACCGGGTCGATCTCCAGCAGGTAATTGTAGTTTTTCAGGACCCCGGTCACAACCACAGAATCACCCCGGTCAACACCGGTCATCAGTGATCCGTATGCAGCGATACCCGCCGTGGCATCCTGAATGTAGCGGATAATGCCCAGTTCGGACCCATTTGTTACAACGCCGCGGATGGTTACCGTGGAACCTTCGGGCATAGCTCTCGCCGCCGCAATATTGGCCTGAGAGAAACCCTGGATTCCCAGAATAACCAGACATAAAAAGGATAATGTTATTTTTTTCATAATACACATTTATTTCGCTATTTCGCTATTTCGCTATTTCACTATTTATTATTAAAAACTGATCGCTACCGAGGCATTAAATGTTCTGCCAATCCCGAAGTAAACCCCGGCTGATCCGGCATCAAAATTTGTGGTCTTTGTTGAGTATGAGTCATTGTTAAGCGCATCTGAGATGTAAACCCGGTCAAGAAGATTTAATACGGTGGCCCTGACATCCATTTTAAACCTTTTGAAGGTAAATCGATAACCTGCATTTACATCCACAAGGTAATATAGTGGCAATTCCCAGGATTCCCTCGGATTACCATTTTTATCCATAAAAACAGGTGTCAGGGAACCCGGATCCATGTTGGAGTAATTCTTGGCAAACAGTGTCATGCTTCCCGAAACATAAAGGTACCTGATGATCTCCCAACGCAGGCTTTCCATAAACTGGAATTGTGCGGCATCCCCCACATGCACGCCCTTGGCATTAAAAACGATACTGGTGATCGAATCGCCTGCCGGAGAAAATATATTGGCTGACCCTCCTGATGTCCAACGCCAGTCACCCCAGGCCAGTACATGGTCCCATTGCAGTGAAGGGAAAGGCTTCCATCCGAACTCTATTTCTATCCCCTTGTGAAGGGCATTAATGCCGTTAACATTATAAGAGTATGTGTCCTGTGTTTTCGGATCTGTATAGGTCGGAGTTGCATCGAGAGGCCTGTTATTCCATTTGGTGAGATACCCGTTGACGTTTAAGGAAACTGTTTTAGAATTAAAGCTATAGCCTAATTCAATTGCCTGAATTGTTTCGTTCTTAGCATCAATTACCTCTTTGTTGCTGTTGTTAAAGACGTTGCTAAATCTCGGAGCCTTCGACAGGTACCCAAGATTCAGAAAGATGTTGTTCCTTTTATCAATATTATAATTTGCTCCTCCCTTTATCGTAAATCCCGGGAAAATCTTCCATTTGGTGCGTGTATTCCTGGCTTCGGATGAGGTAATATCGTATTGGTTTGGATTAACAATGAACAATGTATCTCTTTTACTGCCAGATTGCTTGATTACAAACACGGTATCGTTACGGGTAAAGGGGTCAGGGTCTCCGTTATTGTATGTCAGATTTTGAGTGCCGTTATAATAAAAAATATCACGGTAACCAACAGCCTCGGTAAATGTTTCACCATCAATAACCAAATCCATTTTTCTGAAATAATCCAATCGCTGCAATGCGCTGAGTGAAGCGGTAACATTCATAAAAGCAGACCAGTTTCCCTTTTTCCATTCGGCCTGAGCAAAAATACCACCCCAACGAACCTTCGAATCATTGGCATAATAAACTTTATCCCCTTCATATAAAGGGTCATAGGTATTCCTGTTCTTGTTGGAATTGTTGAGGAAATAGTTTCCACCTAATAGGTCATAAACCTTCCCATAATGTTCGCCACGATAGGTCCTTGCATCAAGACCCCCTGAAAGTGTCCAGTCAGCGTTTATCTCCCAGTTAAATGTTGACAACAATCCGTACCAGTAATGGTTATTCACGCTTGCTCGTAATATGCCCCCGGAACGTCCTTTAGGATTCAAAATCGGATCTGTCATATTTGCATTATAGTAGGTCTGAAAGTTAACTTGACCGAGGGAATCAAGTGGAGGTGTCGAGCCTCCGGGTGTGCCGTTTTTATCACCGGTGAATGTACTTGTTCCACCTCCTTGGCCGAAAGAGGTGTAAATGATCGTTGAGAGGTAGAACTTATCGCTGATACGCCAGAAATCGCGGAGACTGATCTGAGGCTTGAAGTAATAGTTAAGTGATTGCGAAAGTTTTTCAGGACTATCCTGGTAAATCCGTTCGCCGTTTGCACTACGGGTCCACCTATTCAGATATCCCCAGTTCGAATTGTACTTGATACCCCGGCTGATGGTATAATTGGGACTTGCCTTGGAGGTATCAACGCCGAGTTTTGCTGCATAATCCTTGTCAAATGTTGCTATCGATTTCTTATAAGTACGTTGGGCATGTTCCTGTGGCGCTCCCATGGCAGATAATGTCAGGATATGCTTACCAAATTTCTTATCAACACGGAGGTAGCCGAACCAGCCTTTGGTCCAGGTATTATCAACCCAGCCATTGCCTTGTTTGTAAGATCCGGCAACGGTAATGCCAAATCCGTGTTTCATCTGGCCTGTAGTCATGCCGATGGATGTGCGCAGGTAACCATCGCTGCCAACATCCTGTTTGACTGTACCCCCAAAATTCGCGTCAATTCCTTTTGTAATGATATTCATCGTACCTCCCACGGATGGTAACGCCAGCTTTGAGGCGCCAAGTCCGCGTTGCACCTGTATATTCCGGGTTACTGCATCAAGTCCAAACCAATTCGACCAATATACCCACCCGTTTTCCATGTCATTAACCGGGATGCCATCGATCATTACAGCCAGGTTGCGTTGGTTGAAACCACGGACATTGATACGGGCATCGCCATCACCACCGCCTTGCTGCGTAGCATAAACTCCGGGAGTTTTATTCAGGATCATCGGAATATCGCGGCTTGCAAGTTCTTCCTGAATCTGGATCGGCCGCACAGAGGAAAATGCCACCGGGGTTTCACGGATCTTTGCCACATCGCCTACAACTTCAACTTCGGTAAGCGTGGGTGATTTCAGTTGAAAGTTTTGGGTGAGTTCACTCTGTTGAACTGTAATCTCTGCCGTTTGAGGAAGATATCCAACGTACGAAACTTTAAGTTGATAGGCGCCTTTTTCCAGTTTGATAAAATAACGGCCATCCATATCAGTAACCACTCCCTTACCTTCACCATATAAGATTGTCGCGCCAATAAGTGTTTCGCCCGAATTTGCGTCGGTAACAACACCCCTGACCATAAATTTCTGACCGAAAATCAGGAGGGGAAATAACAGGCTAAGGATTAAAACCGTAAAATTCTTCGTCATATTTTCCTGGGATTTGTGATCTGCATGTGATACGTAGCAGGGACATGTGTTGTCATGTCCCTGCATACTGTACCGCTATGAATGGCTAAGTAGTGATAATGTTTACTGAACGATGATTTTTTTGATCACCGGCTGGTTGTTGCTAAATTTCACTTTGACCAGATATACCCCGCCAGGAAGATTTGCATTCAGCAACACCCTGACACTCCGCTGAAGGGATGTAAAATCTCTGAAATATACCGATTGTCCGACAATGGAAACAACCTCAACAGATTCAACAGGCAAATTGGCCTGTACGGTGAACTGGCTGTTGGTAACAGGATTTGGCGAAACTGATATGTACTGATCATTTGCCAGTTTGCCGATCGCTGACGATGTTTCACAATTGCATCGATGGAAACCAAGACTGTCAAAGAAATTGGCAGGCAATGAATCATATTCTGCAAAAGCATTAAAACTGTTGGGGAAACCTCCGGTTATTTCATCCCCGTAATGGCTCATGGCAATTCTGTCGATGCCAAACTTAACTGTGCGCTTCCTGACCAGCGTTTGATCTTTAGTAAGATACGCCCCTGTTCCGCGCCAGTAGGGTTTGGTGTCAGTCCAGGCGCCTGTGGTTCCAAGTTGCCAGTCCAATGGTCTTACTCCGATTTCACCAAAAATATCTATGTCTTTCCAGGTACCTCCTGTTTGCTTTTTTTGAAGGGAAATGGCATCGTCGCCATTCCAGAAAACGACATTGCCTCCCGGTGTTGTTCCATTATAGTCGTATGGCGCCAACCAGGTGGCTTTTTTCCGAAGGGCAGGCCAAATCATGGTGTCCTGGCCTGGTTTGGTTGTATCCTGCACCATAACCAGCACTTTGTAAGGGGCAATGGTTCCGGTAAGCGGGAGTACATAGAGTGCATCTTGATCTGACGTAGCGCTTCCATTCGACCAGCGAATGAGCCGATAATTGTTATCAAGGGTAATGGCCGCATTCGTAGGGTTGTAAAGCTCCAGGGCTTTGTTGTTATACCATCCTTCTACATATTCCGACATGAAGATATCGGAGCAGTCGGTCTGCGCAAAAAGTGCGCCTGATGATAACAATGCAACAATAAAAAGTAGAAGTTTTTTCATATGTTTGGTTTAAAGGGTTTATATCCGATATTAAGGGACAAAATTAAGAAAAGTAAGGGCAGGCAGAATTAAAGAATCAATAAATGTTAGTAACTTTTGATATTTGGAATGGTTCCAATCTGGAAAGGGCTTCGTTGATACCGGTCACATCACGGAAAGTCATAAACAGCCTGCCTTTTTCTTCCGTCATTTTGCACCAAGAAGGATTAATTTTCATGAATTCAAGGATGGCCGTGAACTGATCGGATTGAAAATAACCAGATTCAGGGTTGTTGATGAAATAGGCGGTCAGTCGCTGATTTCGAAGAACAAGTTTTTCGAACCCGATACTTCTTGCAAGCCAGCGAAGACGGATGGTATGCATCAGGGTCTCTGTCTGTTTGGGTATCGGTCCAAAGCGATCGATCAGCCGTTCCATAAAGCTCATCAGGTTCTCTTCCGTTTCAATGGAATCCAATTCCTTATACAGGTTAAGTCGCTCGGTAATGTTGAGGATGTAAGAATCCGGTATAAGGATTTCAAGATCAGTCTCGATTACACAATCCCTGACATAGGATGCCGGGGCATCTTTCGAAAACAGATCTTTGAAGTCGTTCTCTTTCAACTCAAGTAACGCCTCGTCCAGGATCTTTTGATACATTTCATATCCGATTTCGGAGATAAACCCGCTCTGCTCTGCTCCCAGAATATTCCCGGCGCCACGGATATCGAGGTCACGCATAGCAATATTGAAACCACTGCCGAGATCGGCAAACTCTTCAATGGCACGCAAACGTTTGCGTGCTTCGTCGGTAAGTGACGACATGGGAGGCGCCAGAAGATAACAAAAGGCTTTTTTGTTTGAGCGTCCCACCCTTCCCCTCAACTGATGCAAGTCGCTTAACCCGTAATGGTGGGCATCGTTGATGATGATGGTATTTACATTAGAGATATCCAGACCTGATTCGATAATTGTCGTGGCGATCAGCACATCGTACTCTCCTTCAATAAAATCGAACATCACCCTTTCCAGTTTATGACCTTCCATCTGTCCATGGGCTACGGCAACTTTTACTCCGGGAACCATGCGTTGCACCATGACCGAAATATCCATGATGTTCAGCACACGTGTTGTGACAAAGAACACCTGCCCCCCCCGCTGAACTTCAAACGTGATAGCTTCTTTGATAACCTCTTCCCCAAAGGGATGGATCTCGGTTTGTATCGGGTACCGGTTTGGCGGCGGGGTATTGATGATGGAAAGGTCGCGCGCACCCATGAGGGAGAATTGGAGTGTTCGTGGGATCGGCGTTGCAGTAAGCGTAAGGATATCCACATTCACACGCAACATTTTTATTTTTTCTTTCGCACTTACACCGAATTTCTGTTCTTCATCAACGATAAGCAAACCAAGGTCTTTAAATTTGATGTCTTTGCTTAACAACCGGTGAGTTCCGATAAGGATATCGATCTTCCCCGATTCCAGGTCATGGAGCAGTATCTTTTGCTCTTTGGCCGATTTGAACCGGTTGATGTACTCGACCCTGCATGGAAACTCCTTCAGCCGGTCAGAAAATGTTTTGCTGTGCTGCAATGCCAGGATGGTTGTCGGGACTAAAACCGCAACCTGTTTGCTTTCGGTCACCACTTTGAAGGCTGCCCGGATGGCAATCTCCGTTTTCCCAAACCCGACATCACCGCAGATCAGACGATCCATTGGATAAGATTCTTCAAGATCCCGTTTCACATCCATGGTGGCCTTGATCTGGTCCGGGGTATCTTCGTATATGAAAGAGGCTTCCAATTCAGTCTGCAGGTAGGTATCAGGCAAACAGGCTAAACCTTTTGCGGCACGGCGTTCTGCATATAACTTGATCAGCTCTTTTGCAATATCCTTGACACGGCTCTTAGTTTTATTCTTGAGTTTATTCCAAACGTCCGATCCAAGGCGGTTCATCACCGGAGGGGTACCCTCTTTCCCGATGTATTTCGAGATCCTGTGCAGCGAATGAATGCTGACATACAACAGATCTTCATTTTTATATATCAACCTGATCGCCTCCTGTTGCTTGCCGTTGTTGACAATCTTTTCCAACCCGTCAAAGCGTCCGATCCCGTGATCGATATGGGTCACGTAATCGCCCTGACGGAGATCATACAACTCCTTCAGCGTCAATGCCTCCTTGGCGGTATATCCCTCGCGGAGTTGAAATTTATGGTATCGTTCAAAGATCTGGTGGTCGGTGTAGCAGGCAATTTTGAGGTCTTTGTCGATAAAGCCTTCGTGGAGGGAGAAGTTTAACGTGACACGTGACGGGTGACGCGCGACGGGCGCCTCCTCATTCCGGTTTGACTCAATGTCCTCAAATATGCTGTTCAGCCGTTCGGCCTGTTTTGGATTATCCGCCAGGAGAAAATTCATGAAACCCTGTTCAGAATTTTGCACCAGGTTCTGAATCAAAAGATCAAAATTCTTGTTAAAAGATGGTTGAGGTGAAGTGTTGAAGATGACAGATTTGCCGGTTTTAAAATAAAACTGGTTCCCGAATTCAATGGTTGGATAGCCAGGCAGGGTCTTCAGAAATTCGCTGCCGCGCACTAAAAGGTCGGAATCAGGTTGTTGTTCCATCAGATGTGCCATCGATCCTGCATCTTCCAACCAGATCATGGTCTTTTCGGGAAGAAATGCAAAAATGGACTCATAAGCGATTTTTTTGTCCGCATTAACCCGGATATCCGGCACAATGCTGATCTCGCTCATTTTTTGTACAGAAAGCTGACTCGAGGGATCGAATGTACGGATGGTCCCCACCTTGTTCCCCGCAAATTCAATCCGGAATGGATGATCATGACTGAATGAAAAAACATCGATCAATCCGCCGCGCAGGGAAAACTGTCCTGGTTCAGTAACAAAATCGGCGCGTTCGAACTCATACTCAACCAAGAGGTCAATGATAAACTCCATATCGACCTGCTCCCCGACCGAGAGTTTCAGGGTGTTTTTTTCAAGATATTTTTTATTGACAACTTTCTCCGATACAGCTTCGGGGTAGCTGACAATGATGTATTTCCGCACACGGCTGTTTAGCAGGTTGAGCGTCTCGGTACGTGACAACAATCCTTGGTTATCTTTGATCCCCGAAAGTAATCCGCGCTTGAAGGAGGATGAAAAAAAATAGACCCGGTCGCCAATAATTTGCTGGAGGTCATTGAAAAAGTAAGCAGCAGATTCTCTGTCGAGTAGCAGCACAAGATGTGTGAGCGTAGTCTCTTCAAATACTGCGGATGTAACCAGTGAACGGGAGGAGCCGACTAAGCCATGCAAGTGAAGTCTGGACCCCTCCCTGAAACCCTCCCCAAAACTGGACCCCTCCCTAAATCCCTCCCCAAAAAGGGAGGGACTTACTCCCGCCTTGCTCGTTGGGGATGGGGGCAGGGGGATGGGGTTTCCCTGTGTTGAGAAATGAGCAATGATATCCTTTACGTGAGGACTTTTTTTAAATAGCGCTAAAAGATCTGAAGGTTTCAACCGATTTTTAATCGATTTTAAATTCGGGGGAATGTTCTTTCATCAGTTGTTCTGCCTTTTCAACCATATAGGTTGGCCCGACATACAGCGGGGAGCGCTCATGCAGCATGGCCGGTTGGATATCGAGGATGCGGCGGAACCCGTCGGTGGCCTTTCCACCGGCCTGTTCGGCCAGGAATGCCACCGGGTTGCACTCATATAACAACCTCAGTTTCCCTCCCCTGTTTTTTGTAGTTCCCGGATATAAAAATATCCCTCCCTGGATGATGTTCCGGTGAATGTCGGCCACCATCGATCCGATGTACCTTGTTGAATATGGCCGGAAAGTCGCCTTATCCTCCTCCTGGCAATAATGAATGTATTGTCTCACCCCCTCAGGGAAAGAGAAATAATTGGCTTCATTGACGGAGTATATTTTACCCGTTTCAGGATATTTCATGTCAGGATGACTCAGAATAAAAAGCCCCACCGATGGATCCAGCGTAAATCCATTGACCCCGAAACCGGTGGTATAGACAAGCATCGTTGATGAACCATAAACCACATATCCCGCGGCAACGAGGTTGCGGCCAGGCTGAAGGAAATCTTCGAGTTGTGCGGATCCGCGGACGGTGCGCCGGCGGTAAATTGAAAAAAGGGTGCCAATGCCCACATTTGATTCAATGTTCGAAGAACCATCAAGCGGATCCATGGCAACAACATATTTGCCATGTTTTGAAACATCACTGTCAAGAATGATGATCTCCTCGTTTTCCTCAGAACCGATCGCGCAACACTGTCCGCCCGATTTCAAGGCAGCAATGAACTGATCGTTTGCATAAACATCTAATTTTTTCTGATCTTCCCCCTGCACATTCACTTCGCCGGCATAGCCCATCACATCTCCCAGTCCGGCCCGGTTTACTTCACGGTTCACGTATTTGGCGGCTATACCGATATCATTGAGCAGCCGGGATAATTCACCCGAAGCTTGCGGATGTCCCGTCTGTTGTTCGATAATAAACTCTGTAAGCGTCTTAAATTTCATATCTGATTGTTTTAAAGCAAAATTAGGAAATTCTGTCGAATTCAATGTCTCTTTTTCTTTACATTTGCGGCATGTACATCAATGTTTTCAAATTCGGGGGGCTGGCGGTCGATAGCGCAGCCGGGATAAAGAATGTTGCCGGTATTCTTAAAAGGTTCCATGCCGATCCTTTGCTTGTGGTTGTTTCGGCCATGGGCAAAACAACAAATGCCCTTGAAGAATTGTTCTTCAATTACAGAAATAACGATCCCCTTGCCGTGGTGGAATCTTACCAAAAGATATGGGATTTTCATTTTTCCATCCTGGAAGATCTTTTTCAGGATAAAACCCATATTGTTTTTGGCGAAGTTGATTCATTGTTTAACCAACTCCGCGGATATATCCGGAAGGGACATTTATACGATACTGCTAACTATGAATATGACTACGAATATGATCAGGTAGTCAGTTACGGCGAGTTGATCTCAACGGTAATTCTTCATCACTATCTTTTATCCGTGGGATTTCATTCAAATCTGTTTGATGTCAGGGAGCTGATCAGAACGGATTCAACATACCGGGACGCCCATATTGACTGGAAAACCACGAGAGGTTTGATCCGGAATAAAATTCAGGGATATTTCCAGGATTACCGCGAAACCGGGACCATTGCACTTACACAGGGTTTCATTGCCAGTGATGCACAGGGGAACACCACCACCCTTGGCCGTGAAGGATCTGATTTTTCAGCCGCTATCTTCGCATGGTGTCTGGGTGTTAAAGAGATGACCATATGGAAAGATGTTCCCGGCGTGATGAATGCCGATCCAAAGTGGATGACCGATTCTGTCTGCCTCGAAACGCTTTCATACCGCGAAGCCATTGAGCTGGCCTATTACGGCGCCAGTGTGATCCATCCGAAGACCATCAAGCCGCTTGAAAATGCAAACATTGCGCTCACGGTCAGGTCATTTGTTAACCCTGACCTCCAGGGAACCATTGTTAAAAAAATGGGTAAATGGAAGATCAAGACCCCTGTTTTTATCCGGAAACAAAACCAGGTACTTATTTCCATCTCCCCGCGCGACTTCTCTTTCATCCTTGAGGGAAACCTCAGTGAGATATTCAGGATCCTTGCCAGCTTCAGGGTTAAGGTGAACGTGATGCAGAATTCTGCAATCAGCTTCTCCATCTGCGTGGATGCAGATCCGTTAAAAATCAATCCGCTGATCGCTTACCTGAAGAAAGATTATGAAACCCGCTACAACGCAGGACTTGAATTGTTCACGATCCGTCATTATAACAACGAATCGGTTGACCGGATAATCCAGGACAGGAAGATCATGATGGAACTAAGGAGCAGGAATACTGTTCAGTTGGTACTGAGCGGGACAGGTCAAGGTAACAGGGTGACAGGGTGACAGGGTAACATTGTCACCCCTTTACGGAATCACCACCGGAAAATCGTACCGGAAATCATTATATGCCGGTTTTTCGAGAATATTTTTCAGGAAATCGCGGTAAGCATCTGTAAATGAGAACTTATCGATATCGTAATATTCCTCGGACAATGGCTTGTTGCCTACCGCACCCATATCTATTGAGGTCGTGTTGAACTCTTCAAGTTCAACATTCGGAACGATCTTTTTCATCACCGGCATCTGTCCGTACTCCTCACGAAGCAGCAGATCAACGACTTTATCGGCCAGCGTAGCGGTTAACTTCCGGTCATAATGGTGGCAATGACCTGAGCGGGGATAGTAGCCGGAAATTTGTGCACGGGCCTCAATTTTAAGCATGCTGCTGATTTCCGAAGCAACAATTCCGCTTACACCACCAAACCTGGGATGGCCGTATTCATCCACTTCAGAGCTGGCATACACCACATCCAGCTTGCCTCTTTTTTCATCATACCATCTAATTCCTTCCGAAACAGGAATGATAAGACACCGCTTTTTTGATTGCATGTAGGCCTCCTTCACCGTTTCGAAAAAGACCTCTTTTCGCTCCTTTGTCATCTCAAACTCGGGCACAAGGCCCAGCGAAGCGCCGCCAAATATGGTTGTTCCCGTTAGCCAGCCGGCATCGCGTCCCATGACTTCCATGACCAGGATACGCGAATGCGATTCAGCCGTGGTCTTGAGGTTTGCCGTAAATTCCATCATTGACTGGGCTGCAGATGGGAATCCGGGGCATAAAACCGCTTCGATCTCTTTGCCCTGGTAATGATGAATGGTTCGCGTCCGCAGATCGTTATCAATGGTTTTCGGAAACCCGATCACAGGGATACCTTCTGTTTCGAATAATCGTTTGGCTGCGCCATTGGTATCATCACCGCCGATCGTTACCAGTACATCGATCTTATAACGTTCGAAATTCCGTAACACTTGTGGCACACGGCTTTCAGGGTGCTTTTTAGAGGGGAATGGGTTCGTACGGCTTGAACGGAGCGCCGTACCGCCATAGTACCCGTCATAGGGCTGGTGTGTCAGATCCACCACATCGCCATCGCCAAGCAGGCCTTTCCAGCCCTGGAGGATGCCATAAACTTTAAAGCCCAGCAGTGATGCCCGGTTTCTGATCGCTTCGATACTTGAGTTGATGGCCGGAGTGTCGCCGCCACCTGATAAGATGGCCAGTGTTTTCCCCTGGAATAGTTTGTACTCGGATTTCATAGGTAATTTCGGTTTTCGGCTGCAAACTTACAGAATTTTCCTGATCTTGCCGATCAGAACCTGAGCAAGTTTTATATTCGACTCCTGCGTCCAGCCGGCAACATGGGGGGTCAGGACCACATTTTCAGCGTTCACCAGGTAGTTAAGTTCATCGGGCATTTTCGTTGAAAGCGACTCAAACGAAACATCTTCATATTCCAGCACATCAAGCGCCGCCCCTATTACTTTACCGGATTCCAGGTTCTTCGTCAGGTCAGAAGTTCTTACCACTGCCCCACGGGCAGTATTGATCAGCCAGATGTTTTTGACAAACCGTTGCAGGAAATAATCATCAACCAGGTGCGTCGTTTCTTCAGTAAGCGGTACATGGAGGCTCAGGATATCTGTTTGCATAAAAATTTCATCCATGGAAGTTTCAAGCGTATTTCCATCGGAGTAGTTGTGTTTGTACTTGTCATACGAAATCACATTGGCTTCAAATCCTTTCAGTCTTTGTGCAAAGGCGCTTCCCATGTTGCCATAACCGATGATGCCAACACATTTCCCTTTGATCTCGGCACCCCGGTTGCCCTCCCTGATCCAGATTCCCTGTCGCACCTGCTGATCGGCACGGTTCATATGATTCATGATCGAAAGAAGCATGCCCAAAGCGTGTTCGCCAACTGCATCGCGGTTGCCTTCGGGTGAATTCAGGCAATGGATCCCCTTGCTTTCTGCATACCCGACATCAATATTCTCCATCCCCGCTCCCACTCGCCCGATGAATTTCAACCGGATGGCCCGGTCAAGAAACGCTTTGTCAATCCTGATCTTACTCCGGATAATCACACCGTCGTACTGACCCGCAATGGATAAAAAATCTTCCCTGCCATAGTCAGGAAAAAAGTGACAATCAAAACCCAGGCCGATCAACTCTTCGCGGATCAGGGGATGAACGGAATCGATGAATAGGATCTTGGCCATTGGTGAACGAGTGAACAGGTGAACGGGTGAACAGGCGGACAGGCGGACAAGCAGACAGGTGGACAGTTACCCTGTCACTTTGTTACCCTGTCACCTTGTTACCCTGTCACCTAATTACGCTCTCCCTGTTTCCCTCAACAAAGGTATCACAGATTCTGCTTATTCCATAAGGTTTTCGTAATTTTGCACGCTAATTGAATATTTGTGTGGAATTTTCTGGTTAAAACTATCCTAAGGAACAGGATTACTATCTTGATCGTGATTACGCTGATGACTGCCTTTATGGGATATAAGGCAACCCAGGTCAGCATACAGTATGAGAGTACCAGTATTCTGCCGGCCAGGGATTCAACAAACATCGTTTATCAGCAGTTCATCACGCAATTTGGCCAGGACGGGACAATCATGTTTATCGGGATTGTCGATACAAACCTCTTTCTCCTTTCACATTTTAATGCACTTTTTGACCTTACCGATTCATTGAAAATGATCCGGGGGGTGAATGAGATCGTTTCGGTAACGAGATTATTCAACCTGGTGAAAAATGATTCGGTGAAAAAATTTGAATTCATCCCGATTTCCCGCTTCAAACCACCTGATCAGCAAACATTGGACAGTATCAGAACGCTCATTTATTCGTTACCCCTATACGACGAACTCGTTTATAACAAATCCACCTCAGCCTACCTGATGGCGCTGACGCTGGATAAGAACATTATTGGTTCAAAGGAGCGCAACAAACTGATCGGTGATATCGTCACCACCGTGGATCGGTTTTCGGAACAGTCGAAGGTGGAAATTCATTATTCCGGACTCCCGTATATCCGGACACTGATCGCCACAAAGCTCCAAAATGAGCTTAAACTCTTTATCCTGCTGGCCCTGGTCGTAAGCGCCCTGTTCCTCTTCATCTTTTTCCGGTCGGCAAAAGCAGTGATTTTTCCTTTATTCATCATGATCATCAGTGTCTTATGGGCGCTTGGCCTCATGGCTATCTTCGGATACAAAATCACTTTGCTCAGTTCGATTATTCCTCCGTTGGTTATTGTAATCGCTGTTGAGAACTGCATTTTTATTTTAAATAAATACCACTACGAATACAGCCATCACCGCAACCAGGCTAAAGCCTTATCGCGTGTCATCGGGCGCATCGGGGCAGCTAACCTGCTGACGAATGCCGCCACTGCCACTGGTTTTGCCGCATTTACCATCACCAACAACAAACTGCTTGTTGAATTCGGACTGATTGCTGCCATCAGCATTATGGTCATTTATGCCCTTTCATTAACCCTTGTACCCATCTTCTTTAGTTTTCTTCCTCCCCCAAAAGGAAGGTACACGAAGCATATCGAAGCAAGTCTTGCCAAGTCATTGATAGAGAAAGTGGTTTATTGGGTTACAAACTATCGCAATCCCATTTATTATGCCATGGCAGTTTGCATCGTGATCGGTGTGGTTGGCGCTTCCAGGCTGAAGACAAGCGGTACCATTGTTGACGACATCTCCAAGAGTGATCCGATTTATAAAGACATGATGTTTTTTGAACAGAACTTCAAGGGGATCATGCCACTGGAAATCGTTGTTGACACAAAAAAGAAAAAAGGGGTACTGAACCTTTCCACCCTGAAAAAGATCGATCGGCTTCAGGACAGCCTGAAGAGATACAAAGAATTATCCAAACCCTTGTCGGTCGTGGAAGTTGTCAAGAATGCCAAACAGGCATTTTATGCCGGGGATCCGCAATTTTACGATCTCCCCAGTTCCAATGAATTAACATTCATGGCAGATTACATCCCCTTCTTCAAATCCGGGAAACGGTCCCTATTGGATAATTTTATCGACTCTACATACCAAATTGCCAGAATAAGCGTACAAATGGCCAATGTTGGCACTGCAAAGATCGACAGCATTCAGCAACATCTCAAACCTGTCATTGATTCAATATTCAATCCTGCAAAATACAAGGTCACCATCACCGGAACCAGCGTGGTGTTCTTAAAAGGGACCAACTTCCTGATCCGAAACCTGTGGGAGAGCATTGCGCTGGCCGTTGTTGTCATTGCCCTGCTGCTTGCATTTCTCTTCACTTCATGGCGGATGATCCTGATCTCTTTGATTCCCAATTTGATACCACAACTCATGACCGCAGCGTTGATGGGTTTCACCGGTATCCCGATCAAACCTTCTACTATCCTGATTTTCAGCATCGCCCTGGGAATTTCCGTGGATAACTCCATTCAGTTCCTGTCACGCTACCGGCTGCAACTCAAGCATACCCGGCATGATATACCATCCTCAGTGATCTCCGCATTGCGCGAAACCGGGTACAGCATGATCTACTCTTCGACAGTCCTGTTTTTTGGTTTCGGAATTTTCATTCTTTCCACATTCGGCGGCACCCAGGCTCTTGGGTTCCTGATCTCGTTTACCTTGCTCGTTGCCGGATTGCTCAATATGTTGGTGCTACCCTCGCTGCTCCTTACCCTTGATAAATGGAGTACAACAAAAGCATTTGAAGAGCCGCTGGTTAACATTTATGATGACGATCTGGAGATGTTACTTGAGGAAACCACGTTGAAATTCCGACAAAACGATGTAAAAACGGAGTAAGTTTATTAATTTTACCCGACCATTTAAAAATAATCACCATGAAAGGAATCATTTTAGCCGGTGGGGCCGGTACCCGCCTTCACCCATTGACACTTGCGGTTAGCAAACAACTGATGCCGATCTACGACAAACCCATGATCTATTACCCCTTGTCGGTGCTTATGATGGCAGGAATCAATGAGATCCTCATTATATCAACCCCGCATGACTTACCTCATTTCAGGCAACTCCTCGGCGACGGGAAATCCCTGGGATGTTCATTCTCCTTTGAAGAGCAAGTGATACCCAATGGGCTGGCACAGGCGTTTGTGATCGGAGAACAGTTTATTGGTAAGGAAAAGGTAGCGTTGATCCTGGGCGATAACATTTTTTTTGGCAACGGCCTCTCCCAGATCGTGCATGAAAACAATGATCCGTCCGGAGGAGTGGTATTTGCCTATCATGTGCATGATCCTGAACGGTATGGCGTTGTGGAGTTTGATGAAAAGTTCAAAGCCCTGACCATTGAAGAAAAGCCCCAAAGACCAAAATCGAATTTTGCTGTTCCGGGGTTGTATTTTTATGATAATTCGGTCATTGAGGTCGCAAAGAATATGAAACCCAGCGCCCGGGGTGAATATGAGATCACCGATGTGAACCGCTGGTATCTTGCACAAGGCAAATTGAAAGTAGGTGTGCTGAGCCGGGGCATTGCATGGCTTGATACAGGTACTTTTGAATCATTATTACAAGCGTCGCAGTTTGTTGAAGTGGTCCAAAACCGGCAGGGGCTTAAGATCGGGTGTATCGAAGAGATGGCTTACCGCATGAACTTCATCAGCCGCGAGCAACTGAATAACATTGCACAACCCCTGCTAAAAAGCGGTTATGGCCAATACCTTCTCAACCTGACAGAATAATAAATTATTTCGCTACCGCACTGCTGCTCATGCATTCCCTGAAATCGCTCCATCAACGTATCAAAGACGCATTTTCCGACACAAGGTTTGATATGGAACCACAACGATTGTATCAACCCATTACCTACACACTAGATCTTGGAGGCAAACGGTTACGGCCTGTTTTAGTGCTAATGTCGTGTGAGATCTTTGGCGGCGACATTGAGAAAGCGGTTTATCCTGCCATGGGGGTTGAAATTTTTCATAATTTCACCTTGCTCCATGACGACATCATGGACAACGCGCCTTTACGCCGTGGAAATAAAACCGTTCATCAAAAGTGGGATACCAACACGGCAATCCTTTCCGGAGATACCATGTTTGTAATTGCTTACGAGCATGTTGCCAAAACCGATCCGGCGTTACTGCCCCAGGTGCTTGACCTCTTCAACGATACGGCGCGAAAGGTTTGTGAAGGCCAGCAATATGACATGGATTTTGAGACTCAGGCCAGTGTTACGATCTCCGATTACATGACCATGATCAGGCTGAAAACAGCGGTGTTGATCGCCTGCAGCCTTAAACTGGGCGCTATTATTGCCAGTGCAAGTGAACGGGATGCTGAAAAAATTTATAACCTTGGGATCGAACTTGGACTGGCCTTCCAGCTACAGGATGATTTCCTCGATGCGTTCGGCGATACAAGCAAATTTGGAAAAGCAATCGGAGGCGACATCGTTACAAATAAAAAGACTTTTCTCTTTATTAAAGCCTTTGAACTGGCTAAAGGAGATACCCTGATCCAACTGACAAATTACTATTTTGACAAGGAGATCACGGCAACTCAAAAAACCGAAGGGATTGTAAATATCTACAAGAAACTGGAAATTGATAGTATCATCCGCCAGGAAATAGAATACCGCTACCGGAAAGCCCTTGAAATTCTTGAATCACTGCAATTCGATCGCTCCATAACCAATGAAATGGTTGCATTGATGCAGGAGATGCTGGGCAGGGAAAAGTAGAAAACTGCCGACTGCCGACTGCCGACTACAAACTGCTTCATTCCTCCATGATCTCCAGCTCATAATTCAGTTCTTCCCAGCGTTTCATCTCTCTTTCCATCGAGATCTTCAGCGTTTCGTACTCCTTATAAAGACTGCCATCCTGAATCTGTTTCTGATATTTTTCAGGTGATCCTAAAATTCCTTCTTTTAACTTAATTTCTGATTCAAGCCGTTCAATTTCGGACTCGCATTTAATGATCTGGGATTTTACTTTCCGGATCTCCTTTTCGTTTTCTTTTCGTTTTTCCCAATTGATTTTATTGATTGAAACCTGTTCAGAATCGTTTGGTGTACCGGAATTTTTTTGTACAGACTCCAATTCCTTTAAAGACTGAATCCTGCGCTGCTCAAGAAAATCATAAATATCACCAATATACTCTTTCATGACACCGCGCCGGAACTCAAAAACACGGTTGGTTAAACCCTGCAAAAAATCACGGTCATGTGAAACGATCACCAGGGTGCCATTGTACTGCAACAATGCACTCTTCAACACATCTTTTGAGTGCATATCGAGATGGTTGGTCGGTTCGTCGAGCACAAGAAAATTAGACGGGGTGAGAAGCAATTTTGCCAGTGAAAGGCGTGATTTTTCACCACCCGAAAGCACCTTTACCTTCTTTTCAATATCATCGCCACTGAATAAAAAACCACCCAGGATGCCCTTTATCCGCGTCCGGATATCGCCGACTGCAATGTCATCAATGGTTTTAAAGACAGTTTTTTCAGGATCAAGATAGTCGCTTTGATTTTGAGCATAGTACCCGACCAAGACGTTGTGGCCATGTTTAAGTTCCCCGCTGAAATCAACCTTTCCGGTTATCACCTTCGACAAAGTCGTCTTGCCTTCTCCATTTTTCCCTACAAATGCAATGCGGTCACTCTTAATAATTGAAAAATTAAGGTTATTTAAAACACGCTTTTGCGGATAATCTTTACAGAGATCTTTGGCCTCCAGAATAATTTTCCCGGAATGAGGCGCAGGTGGAAACCGGAATCGTATTCCCGATTCATCTAACGTGTCCACCTCCACCAGGTCGATCTTTTCAAGCAATTTGATCCGCGACTGAACCTGTTTAGCCTTGGTCGCTTTGGAACGAAATCGTTCAACAAACCGTTCAATCTGACGAATCTGACGTTGTTGATTGTTATGGGTGGCCAACTGGCTTTCCATGCGATCTTCACGCATCAACACATACTCCGAATAATTGGCTTTGTAGTCATAGATCCTCCCCAGCGAGATCTCGACCGTCCGCTTTGTAACATTATCCAGAAATGCACGGTCATGTGAAACGAGGACAACAGCTCCTTTATAGTTTTCAAGAAATTCCTCCAGCCATTGAATAGAATCAATATCCAGGTGGTTGGTCGGCTAATCGAGTAAAATGACATCATGTTGCTGAAGCAGAATTTTTGCAATTTCAACCCGCATCTGCCAGCCACTGCTGAAAGTGGCCATTTTTCTGTTAAATTCCTCCCGCTCAAAACCAAGTCCCAACAATACTTTCTCAATATTCACATGAACGCCCTGTCCTCCGATTAAATGATACCGGTCAAGTGCATCCGAATGTTTCCTGATCAGTTTTTGATAACTTTCCGAATCATAATCGCTACGTTCACTGATCAGTTTTTCAAATCCGGCGATCATCCTTTCCAACTGAACCACTTCATTAAACGCATTCATGGTCTCCTGCATCACCGTCCTGTCGCTTTGTGATTCCATCTCCTGAGGCAGGTAACCCACGGAATGACCATCCGGTAGAATCACATCTCCCTCATCAGCCTTCTGAAGACCTTTGATAATTTTCAGCAAGGTAGATTTTCCGGCGCCATTTTTACCAACCAGGCCTATCCTGTCTTTGTCATTAATAATGAAGGAGATATGATCAAATAATGATTCGCCGCCAAATTGTATCGATAGATTGTTGATTGAGACCATAGCCTGCAAAGATAAGAATAGAAAGAAACCCACCCAAAATCGCTGACCAAAAAGAAAGGACTGTCTTAAATTACCCCACCCTTATTGGTGTGGGGGTCAGGGAGGTGAGGTATTTACAGGAAGAGAAGGGGTCAGGGGGGTGGGGTATAATCGAGTAGGAGGAAAATGAAAAGGTTTTCCTCCTATTTCATTTTCCGTCCTCTCACACCACCGTACGTACCGTTCGGTATACGGCGGTTTCTTAATTTACACGACGGACTTGTTTGTAGTAGTCAGAGAAAAAGATGAA
>JAUXWT010000044.1 GCA_030681475.1 Bacteroidales bacterium
GTTTTGCATATTGTGCCTGGAGGGTAAGGCAACCAATTACTAAAACCAGGGAAAGGAACATGATCTTTTTCATAACAATTTCGTTTATGGGATACCCTGCAAATATTAATATAAATAAAAGAATTGTCAAGGACTTAGTACCTCTGAAAGGTGCCTGATTTCAGGTAAAAAAGAGTGAGGAAAAATATTCAAGTAACTGTTGGTCAGACGCTAAGGAAATTGGATTGGTGACGGGATTGGCGCCAATCCCGTCACCAGCATAGTCATGAAAGTGCGAAATTCAACCGGTTTTTGAAATATTACCTGGAATTGTTGTTATAGCAGGCCGCGTTCGGTTAAAATATGTATCAGTTGCGGCGTCGAATTTGCCCCAAACTTTTTCCGGATCTTTTTAACCGCCGTTTCGATAGCAATGTCACTCATATTCAAAGCTTTCCCTATTTGTTTGTATTTCATGCCATCAACAAGCATGGCCAACATCTCCTTTTCAGCAAGGGTGAGGGAATCGTCGCCCATTCCCGATGTAAATAAGACCGTTTCGGCGTGATTATCGGGAACTGTCTGCAACGTGACTTTTCCTTCAAATGCATCCATGATAGCTCTTTTCAGCATATTTCTGCTTTCGTTTTTATGCACATAGCCCTGGGCGCCAAGGCTGAACATTCTTTTTCTCCACAGATCCGAATCTATCGAGGTATAGATCACAACCGGTTTCCAGGGAAAACGGGTTTTTAACATGGAAAGATTTTTCCCGGGAGTTCGATCCGGGATCATCAGGTCGAGCAGGATCACGTCAAACTCATCACCGGTCAGTTCAATCGCAACTTCAGGTGTTGAAGCCGATTCACATACCTGGATCATGTCGCGTTCAGGCCTGAAAAAATTGCGCAACCCGGCAAGTACCAAAGTGGCGTTATCTTCTACGACCAGCAACCGGATGATACGCGATTTATTTTTGTTTTTCATAAATTGTCACCGGTATTGCCACAATCCATCGGGTTCCTTTTCCCGGGGAGGTTTTCAGGGTGGCTTTTCCTCCCAGTAAAAACGCCCTTTCAAAGATATTATTTATTCCCATACTTTGCGTTTTCCTCTTCCCCGGATTAAACCCAGGTCCGTTGTCCTGATAAAACAAGTATAGATTTTCAAATTCCTCCGTCAGACTGATGGTAACCGATCCGACCTGAACGTGCTTCATCGCGTTGGTAAGCATTTCCTGGATGATACAGAACAGGTTTACCTTTTGTTCAGCAGAAACGATTGTTCCCGGGGCTATTTCAATTTCGATGATCAAATCGCTTACCGAGCGATAATCTTCAACAAGACTTGTGATCAGTACCGGAAATGGCAGATCTTCCACCATATTATGATTGAGCTGATAAGAAATATCATGAATGGTCGATGATATTTTTTTCCACACCGCGGTCAACTCTTCACGAACCGATGGATCGT
Source organism: Bacteroidales bacterium (assembly GCA_030681475.1). Classification (GTDB taxonomy): domain Bacteria; phylum Bacteroidota; class Bacteroidia; order Bacteroidales; family FEN-979; genus CAIVAT01. The sequence goes on from JAUXWT010000044.1 coordinate 1,453, forward strand.
GAAATGGAAGGTTCCCGAAATGTTGAACCATCTTCTTTTCTAACGGTCCGGTAAGGTCGTGCAGTTGCATGGCCAGTCGCTTTCTTTCGTAGTCATGAATGTCCATTTTTCGCTTTGTCAGGTCAAGTTCCTTTCGCTGAGTTTTGATCTTAATCCGCTGGTAAACCCCGATCACCGTAGCGACGATTAACAACAGCGCCGTGAATAATATTAATATCACAAATTTCAACGACCTGATGTCCCTGTCCTGGCTTGTTACACGAAGTTGTGCCTGGTTGAAAAGGACATCTTTTTTCTTTACATCGAGAAGAATAAGCAAAAGACGCACTTGTTCGGCCGATTTTCGTTTTTCTGCCTGCGTCCGGGCTTTCATCGCCTTCTTTTGCATAGCCAGGGCCCCTTTGAAATCACCCCGATATGCTTTTACATCCGACCAGGTATCATAAAGAGAAGCAAGCCAGTCGTAATTTGAATCGGATTCGGCGATCGGAATAGCGGTGTACTGTAGCAATCTTCCGGCATTGGCTGCCTGGTCCTTGTCAAGATAACTGTATGCCATATTGTTGCACGCTTGCATCACAATTTCTGAAATGGGATTTCCATCTACGGAGCTGATTGCCTTTTGATAATAACTGATCGCGGAATCAGGATCAGACATCCGGTTGCCGATGTTGATATAGATCAAAGCCGCTTCTTTTCCCTTTTCCCGCTTTTTATTTATCAGGTTTATGGCGGTTTTCATCGTAGTGACCGCACTGTCGGGATCATTGATGAACCGTGCCATGTTTCCCAATGCGATGCCTGCCTGCCGGGGCAACTTTTTCTCTGTTGCCAGCCTATATGCCTGTTCAAACATGGATTTTGCCTGGACCTCATTCCAGAGATCCATATAAATTGTTCCCATCACGTTGTCGACGTTGCATACAATGGTGTCATTGCCTGTCCGTAAAGCCGATAAGCGGGCCGAATCGAACAATTCAACCGCCATTTTGAAATTTCCGGCCTTTGTGTGAAGCATCCCTGTTTCAAAGAATATCTGTGGACGGAACCTGACCAGTTTAAACCTGTCGGCAAGTTTGAGTGCGTATGTATAGTTCAGGTAAGCTGAATCAATATTCTTATCTTTTTGCGCATCTCCCAGATAGATCAATGCCACGATGATTTTTTGCATCGATCGTTGCTGCACTGCACGCTCATATGCCCGCCTCGCCAGATCAATTTGGGAGTTGCGACCGGCGTCAGCCCATACCGACAGGTTCAGAAGAATGAATGCTGCGCCTAAAACAGAACTTTTAAGAAGAACAGGTAAAACTCTGTAAACTCTCATTTTCTCACAAAAACACAAAGTTAACAAAACACCGCCTGATTTCCCCCATTCGTAACTCGTTTCTCGTAACCCGTTAATCTTTTTCACTAAGTTTGTATGGAATTTAAAAAACCTCGCATGGCAAAGTCAAAACACAACTATTGCGTGATCATGGCCGGCGGTATCGGCGCCCGGTTCTGGCCCATGAGCCGGACCACCCACCCCAAACAGTTCATCGACATCCTGGGTACCGGGGAGACGCTGATCCAGCAGACTTATAAACGATTCAGGAAGATTTGTCCCAAAGAAAACATCTACATTGTCACCAACGAGATCTACAAATCGCTGGTGCAGAAGCAGATTCCCGAGATCACCGGCCCGCAGATCCTGCTGGAACCTTCGCGCCGGAACACCGCCCCATGTGTTGCCTATGCCAACTACTGCATCCTCGAACGCGACCCGGAGGCGCGCATCGTGGTCGCCCCTTCCGACCACATCATCCTCAAAGAGGAGATCTTTCTGCATAACATCGAATCGGCTCTCGAAGCCGCCGCCGAAAACGACTGGCTCCTCACTTTGGGGATCCGTCCGAGCAGGCCTGATACCGGTTATGGGTACATCCAGTACATCGAAGGGAAAAAACCCGTTTACCCCGCCGAACAGCACATCAAAAAGGTGAAGACATTCACCGAAAAACCAAATCTTGAACTCGCGGAGACCTTTCTCAAATGCGGCGATTTCCTCTGGAATTCAGGCATATTCATCTGGTCGCTGAAAAGCATCATGAAGGCATTCGAACAGCATCTTCCCGATGTGGACATGCTGTTCAAACAGGGCATCGGAAAATATGGGACCAAAGATGAAAAGGCATTCATTGCCGACACCTATATGGTTTGCAAAAGCATATCCATCGACTATGGGGTAATGGAAAACGCCGGTAATGTTTATGTGCTGGCGGCAGACTTTGGCTGGTCCGACCTGGGCACCTGGGGTTCTCTTTATGAAAACCGCACCCGGGATGAAAACGGCAATACCGTGATCGGGAAAAATGTGATGATGTACGATTCGTCAAACTGCATCGTCAACATGCCTAAAGATAAAGTCGTTGTGCTCGAAGGCCTCAACGACTTTATCGTGGTTGAATCGGATAACGTACTGCTGGTTTGCCGGAAATCGGACGAGCAGCAGATCAGGCAGTTTGTCAACGACGTGATGCTTGAAAAGGGGGAGAAGTATGTTTGAACTCATCCCATGGCCTATACATGCATAGGCACCTCATCCCATGGCCCCTTCTGATTGTTAACGCACCTCATCCCCCAGGAGGGCGTCCCAAAAGGCGCCCTCTCAGGGGGTGAGGCACTTTCCTTCATAAGAAAGGTCAAGGAGTGAGACCCTCTCCTCAGGAAATAATCCCGGGCAAATCCATGCCCCCTCTCCTTCAGGCTACTCTTTATAAACATCTTTGTGGTCAGGATATACCGAGGTCTGATCTATGTGAGTGGAGATCTGTAAGACGAATTCACCTATAAATGACGGAATGTCAATATTTATTTATGATTGCAGGTCATCCATTTCTGAAAGGGAAAGATCCCGTAGGGATCAGATATAGGTAGCTTTGGGAGGACAAACAAAATTATCGGCCCCGTAGGGGTCAGATATTGTCAAAAATCAAAATCAGAATCCAACGTCACCATCATACGTGTGATCATACGAAAATTATCTGTTGAACAATAACCGATAATTCGACCCCTACAGGGTCGCGGATTACCGACGGGGACACCTTTGCTACCAATATTCGACCCCCCCGGGGTCGAGGTTGATGACCAGAATACCTGCAAAAAATTTATAAGGGAATACCAACAATTGGTAATTTGCAGATATAAAAAAGATGTGTATAAAGAGTAGCCTGAAGGAGAGGGGTCAGGGGGTGAGGCATTCTCCTTCAGGAGAGGGGTCAGGGGGTGAGGCCTTATCCCCCTACTTCAAATGCTCCCCTAAAAATTTCTCCATAGCCCGATAAAAATCGAACCGGTTTTCTTCGTTATGAAATCCATGGCCTTCGTTGTCCTTGACCATATATTCCACCACGATATTCCGTTTCTTGAGCGCCTCAACGATCTGATCTGATTCGTCGATGTTCACCCGCGGATCGTTCTTGCCCTGGGCGACGAACAGGGGCGTTTTGATCTGATCGGCATTCAGCGCCGGCGAAGTGGCCACAAACTGCGCGCTGTCAGCCTGAGGATTGCCAACCATCTCATACATCATGTCGAGCATGGGTTTCCAGTAAGGCGGAATGGTCTTCATAAAGGTAAAGAGGTTTGAAACACCCACATAATCAACACCGGCAGCGTAAAGATCGGGTTCGCGAACCAATCCCTGCAGGGTGGCATAACCGCCATAGCTTCCGCCATAGATCGCTATTTTCTTTGAATCGGCAATACCTTTGTCTATCAGCCATTTTGTTCCGTCAGTAATATCGTCCTGCATGGTCTTTCCCCATTCCTTGAACGATTTTTCCCAGAAAGCCCTGCCGTAACCGGTCGAACCCCTGAAGTTCATCTGAAGGATGGCATATCCCCTGTTGGCAAGGAATTGTATCTCGGGATTGAAATACCATCCGTCGCGCGCCCACGGCCCTCCGTGAGGATTCACTATAACAGGCAGGCCTTTAGCCGTCTCCATCGTGTATCCGTTCGGAAGTGTAAGGTATCCCTGGATCTTCACACCATCACGCGCGGTGTATTCGATCGGGGACATTTCTGCCAGCTCCTCTGCCTTTAACCACGGACTGATCTCAGCCACCTTCTGAAGGGTGTCTTTTGTACGGTCATACACGTAATATCCTCCCATCGAACGGTCGCTGTAGGCGCGGAGCATGAATTTATCTTCAGCTCTGGTAAGGGAGGTAACGTTGAACACCATATTTCCCATCTGTTTCTGGATATTGTCAAAAAACTGCCTGCTCTCCTCATCAAAATAGTAGCGCTCCTGTTTCCATGATTCAAAGTTGGCGCATACCAGTTTTTTGTCTTTCCGCGACCAGGTTACATCATCGACATCATAATCATTGTTTTCGTATAACGTTTCTATCTCCTTGCCATTGGCAATATCGAAGATCACGATGGCGCTTTTGTCGCGGCCAAGATTCGAAGAGGCATAAACGTTTTTGTTGTCGAAGGTGAACATGAGCGGATTCAGGGTCTCCTTGAAATTGGTGGTCAGCACCGGCCTGAATTTATCACTCTCCTTTTCGCGGTAAAGCAACTGGGTGTTCACGCCATCCACGATGGCCATAGCTGCCCGCAGCTTACCGTCATGGTCAAGGATCCATCCCTGGATGTTGCCCGGATTTTCGGCCAGTTGGGTCATTTTACCCGTCACGATGTTCAGCCTGAATGGATCGAACACTTCGGGGTTGCGTTTGTTCAGCCCGATGATCAGCTCATCGGGAAAGTCGTAAAGGTCATCGATGATCGTTGTCCTGACCTTGGGAAAATCGGTGAAACACTGCAGGTTTGATCCGTCAATGTCCACGCCATAGAGTTTAAAGTCCTCATCGCCACCCGTGTCTTTCAAGTACACGATTCGGGTAGGGTTTTTCCAGAAATACCCCGATATATCCCTGTCCTTCTCAGAAGTAAGCTGTATAGCCTTTTCCGTACCGATCTCCTGGACAAAAATGTTCATACGGTTTTCATAAGGCGCAAAGTAAGAGAAGTATTTCCCGTCGGGAGAGATTTGATAGCGCGTTTTCTCCGGGTTTTTAAAGAAATCTTCAAGCGGGATCTGTCTTGCCTGCATTGGTTTTTTCGATTGACATCCTCCCAGGATCAGGGAAGAGATGATTAACCCTCCAAGGAGGAGGTACATTGGATTGATTTTTCTCATGATGGTTAAATTTTTTACAATTATAACGAACTTTCCTTCAACATGGTATATTTTTCGATCATCCGATATGATTTCTCTGTAAATTCATGATTTGTCATGATAAAAATCCAATACCTTTGAGACCCGGATAAAAATATATCCCGGCGTTTGACGTTTGAAAATAATCTCTAATTAATCAACATCTATCGGTGGATATCTACCTTAAAAAAAGACGCTGGAAACTGTTCCTGTTTGCCTTTGCCATACTGATCGTGGCCGCCTCGCTCTGGTACACCAACATCCTGGTTGATGAGATCAGGAAAGACGAACGGAAAAATGTGGAGATCTGGGCCGATGCCATTCATCAGAAAGCCGGCCTGGTGAACTATACCAACAACCTGTTTGAGCAACTCAAGATCGAAGAACGGAAAAGAGTATCGATCGTAGCCGAGGCCCAGCGCCGTATTCTTACGGCCACCTCGAACGAGGATCTGAATTTTTTTCTCAGCATCATCGGCGAAAATACCACCATCCCGGTAATCGTTACCGACGAATCGGGCAGGATCATGACCTCCCGCAATACAAACCTGAGCGACACGGTAAAAGAGCTCCGGGGAGTCCTGAAAGAGGAGTTTACTGTTTACCCGCCCATTGTTGTTGATTACGTGTACAACACGAAAATATATCTGTACTATAAGGATTCCAACATCTTTGCCAAGCTGAAGTCGGTGCTCGACGATCTGATCCGTTCATTTTTTTCGGAGGTCGTGCTCAATTCCGCCTCCGTTCCGGTGATTATTACCGACAGCACCGGCAAAAATGTATATCAATCCGGAAATATCCCGCCGGATAAACTGCTGGATAAAGTGTGGGTGGAGAATACCCTGAGATCGATGGCTTCTCAAAACAGACCGATCAGCGTTGAACTGGCCAATACAGGTGAACATTTAATCTTTTACCAGGATTCATTTCTGCTCACGCAACTGAAATATTACCCGATTGTTCAACTGGGGGTTATTTTTGTTTTTCTGTTGATCGCCTACCTGCTTTTCAGTTATGCACGCAAGTCGGAGCAAAACCAGGTATGGGTGGGCATGGCAAAGGAGACCGCTCACCAGCTTGGTACGCCGCTTTCATCCATGGTAGCCTGGATGGAACTGTTAAAGCTGAAAGGTCTTGATGAAGAGACCATCCATGAGATCGAAAAAGATGTTCAACGGCTGGAAACCATCACCGACCGTTTTTCAAAGATAGGTTCTGCCGCCAGACTCGAAAAAACAAACATTGTTGCCGTCGTACACGATACGGTTTCCTATATCCGCTCCAGGATCTCTGCAAAGGTTAGCTTTAACATTGTGCCCGGGCATGAACATGAAATCTTCATTCCGCTTAACCTTCATCTGTTTGAATGGGTCATCGAAAATATCTGTAAAAATGCCGTGGATGCCATGGAGGGCAATGGTATTGTGAATATCGAGATCACCGAAGATGTTGACCACATCCATATCGACATTGGAGATACCGGCAAGGGGATCCCAAAATCGCGTTTTAAGACCATTTTCAGGCCCGGATATACCAGCAAAACCCGCGGATGGGGACTGGGGCTCACCCTCACCAAACGGATCGTCGAAAATTATCATTCCGGAAAGATCTTTGTAAAATCCTCCACCTTGAACAAGGGCACAACCTTTCGAATTATCCTGAAAAAATAACCCCTTGGCCGGAATCTACATCCATATCCCGTTTTGCCGGCGTAAATGCCATTACTGTAACTTCTTTTCACTGGCCTCGCAGAAACACAAGGGGGCGTTCCTTGAAGCGCTGAAAAAGGAGATCTTGCTGACCAGGGATTACCTTGCCGGTGACCCGGTGAACACGATCTATTTTGGCGGGGGAACGCCGTCGGTTTACAGCCCGGGAGAGTTGCAGGAGGTGGTGGAGATGTTTGCCTCACCCTCTGACGAGGTTGTCCCAAAAGTCTCTTTTTACCGCAGAGACGCAAAGGCGCAGAGAAATAAAGCATTGATTGTGAATCCTCTGCGTCTCTGCGTCTCCGCGGATAATCTTAAAAAGCTACCTTTTGATACCACTTCGAGAGACCTTATTCCGTCCAATCCGGAAATTACGCTGGAGGTTAACCCGGAGGATGTGACGAAGGGGTTTGTTTCGGAGCTTAAGGGGACGTGGTTCAACAGGTTTAGTTTGGGGGTGCAGTCTTTTTCGGACGAAGACCTGGGTTCCCTGAACCGGTCGCATTCAGCAAGACAGGCTTTGCTTGCAGTTCAATTATTGCAGGAGGCGGAGTATGAAAATATCAGCATCGACCTGATTTATGGGATTCCCGGCGCCTCTTCCGCGCGGTGGAAGAAAAACCTTGAAATTGCATTTTCACTCGGGGTTCCGCACATTTCGGCCTATGCGCTTACCGTCGAACCAAAAACACCGCTGGCCTGGATGATCGACAGGCATAAATCGGAGCCTGTCAACGAAGAAATTCAGATTGATCAATTCAGGATCCTGATGGAAAAAACGAAGGAAAAGGGGTATCTTCAATATGAGATCTCCAACTTCTGCAAGCCCGGACGACATGCGGTACACAACACCAACTACTGGAATGGCATCCCGTATCTCGGGCTCGGCCCTTCGGCACACAGCTTTAACGGAACCTCCAGGCGGTGGAATATTTCAAACCTGTCGAAATACATCGATCTCATGGATAAGGGTGAATGTATTTACGAAGAAGAGATCCTGACAACGGTTCAGAAATACAACGAATATGTGATGACCTCGCTGCGGACGATGTGGGGATGCGAAAGCCGGAAGATCATTTCAGATTTCGGATTTCAGATTTCAGATTTTTTCAGGGAAAACGCACTCCCCATGATCGGAAAGGGAATGCTCACCGAAATCTCCGGGATTTATTACCTGACCGATGAAGGAAAGCTGTTTGCTGACAGGGTTGCTAGTGAGTTGTTTCTGGTTTAGGTACCTCAACCCCCCAACCCATTCTCCCGGTTGAAAAAGCACCTCATCCCCCTGAGAGAGTGTCTCAAAAGGTGAAAAACTTTGTGTCCCCTCTCCTTGAGGAGAAGGGGTCAGGGGGTGAGGTGCATTATCCAAACCTCAGAAACGTTCCCAACGGCAGCTTTCTTTTTGCCTTGTCTTCAAAATAAAATTCCCCGCATTCCATTCCGGGTATTTCTCCGAAACGGGTTTTAACCAGACTCTCCGGGATCAGCGCCGAAAATCCCATGGAATAGAGGCTCAGCACAAAAAACCCCTGCTCCGGAACGAGCAGTTGTTTGCAAAGGGCGATTATTTCATCGATCGAATCCTCCAGGATCCATTTCTCGCCGTCAGGTCCCCGTCCATAGGCAGGAGGATCGAGAATAATACCATCATAAAGATTGCCCCGCTTCACTTCACGGCGGACAAAGTTCATGGCATCCTCCACCACCCAGCGGATGTTGTCGAGGCCACTCGCCTCCATCATCTCTTTGGCCCAGGTGATGACCGGCTTGACCGAATCCACATGCACCACGTCGGCCCCGGCTGCCTTCGCGGCCAATGAAGCGCCGCCGGTGTAAGCGAAGAGGTTCAACACGCGTGACGTGTGACGCGTGACACGTGACGGAATTTCAGTTTTGCCATTTGCATTTTGATCTTTGAGTTTTGATCTTTGAGTTATTATATCGTAGATATAATTCCAGTTGATCGCCTGCTCCGGAAACACGCCAATATGGCCAAAGGCGGTCAGCCCGAGCCGGAAGGTCAGGTTCATCTGTTTGTACTGATAGCTGATGTTCCATTGATCGGGCATCTTCGGTTTCCGGATCCATGATCCGCGTTCGGATTCCTCACCGGCCGCCTTCTTTCCCTTCATGCGTACATAACGGGCATGGGAGAGGCTCTCCCATTCTTTTTCAGAAAGCGATTTCTGCCACACCGCCTGCGGCTCCGGGCGGATCAGGATATATTTCCCGAACCGCTCCAGCTTTTCCCGGCTGCCGGTGTCGATCAGTTCATAATCGGTCCAGCCGGTTGAAGTAAGGATTTCCATTGTTGATTATCAGCATTAGTTATAAATGCATGTTATACTGCGTTGAGTTTGCGTTTTTTAATCGCTTTAAATTCTTTCGCCTTCTTGTTCATCTCTTCTTCGACATCAAAATCGTTTTGAAGTCCCAACCAAAATTTGGCAGAATTCCCAAAATAACTACTCAGGCGAATTGCAGTATCGGCTGTTATCCTTCTGTTCCCTTTAATAATTTCAACATTGTAAGAATGCCCGTCGATCCATTTAAAGGTTACCCTCCATTGATAAGAATATCTGTGTCAGACCAAACACCAGGAAAAATTCCTGTCCTGGTTAAGATATTCTTTCATCGCTTCCGCATTCGTTTACTAAGTTTTTTTGGACTCCGACTGAAATGAAAAACGGCAAAAACGTTGATAATATCTTCTGTTAGATAGAAATATATACCAAAGGGAAACCTGTTTACAAGTGCTTTCCTGATATTTGATTTTTCCTGGGAAAATTGCAGCGGACTTTTTTCAATACGCCTTAAAACAACATCAACTTCGTTAATAAAATCATTTCCAAGTCCGGGCTTTTGCAATTCATAAAATTCATACCCCAACCGTAAATCAAGTTCTGCAAAAGGATTAATGATTAGTTTGAAGGTTTTTTTCATAATGGGAATGAGCTTTTTAACTCATCCCAGTTCTTCCCGATTTCCGGATTTTTAATTACATAGGCTAATCTTATTTCCAACTCTTTCTGAAGTTCTTCCGATAATTCAGAATTATCATCGTAAACCTTTAAAAAGTGATAATCTTTTGATAGTTCTTTAAGCATTTTGACAATGCTCCTTGCCTTTTCAGATGTATCATTAATTGTTACCGTATAAGTCATAGCTTTGTGAGGATTTAATATACAAATATACTCAATTTATACCTCCGGCTATAGCAAATTCAAACAATTTCAGGATAAAACCAATACAGGTGATCTGTAATTAAAGCTTCTCTTTCTGCACCGGCCATCCGTCTTCCCGCTCTTTTGCTTTCTTATCCCATCCGGGGACTACCGATTTAATCCATTCTGCTTTTTCCGATTGCAGTTTAGCCATGTCCAGCCCGATAAAGGCCTGGGCTTTTTGCTTTGTTTCCAGGTCGGGATAAGCGATTTGCTCATTCTTGCCATGTTTTGCAAGGACCCTCGCCAGCATGACCCTCGCTTCATTGGATTCAGCCATGGATAATCCGATGATCCTGGAAACCTCGACCGGCGAATGGAATGCGTTGCCATGTCCGGCTGCCGCAAAATCCCAATACCACTGTGCATTGCGGATATGCTGAAGCAGGGGATCCATCTCCCCGGCAACAGCTCCGGCATCCCAGGCGGCCTTTGCCTCCACATGCGCTTTTACCAGTAATATCTCAGCCCTGTCGCGGATCTCCTTTACTTTTCGCTGCCGTTCGTAAACATTATTGCGCAGGGTCTCTTCGCTTTCGCGGTGGCATACCTGGCAGGTGTTGGATATATTTTCTAACGGACTTGTGATTTTATGGCTGGTGAATTTCTGGCCACCCTCCTTGATGTATGGCATATGGCAATCGGCGCAAGCCACACCTCGCTGGGCATGGATCCCGGTCAGAAAAACCTCATAATCGGGGTGCTGTGCCTTGAGGATCGGCGCCCTGCTGATTTGATGGGTAAAGTCGGTAAATCCAATCGTGTTGTAATATTTCAGGGCGCTGTCGGCGCTGAGGCCGAGTTTCCATGGGAAGGTCAGGTAAGGGATATCCAATGCATTGGGACGTTTCTTGTCAAAATAATACTCCACATGGCATTGGGCACACACCAGCGACCGCATCTCCTGATGTGTGGCTTTTGAGATATCCTTTCCCATCGACTGAAACGCTTCGACGAGCGCCGGGCGGGTAATGCGCAGATCCATGGTCTTGGGGTCATGACAATCGGCACAACCAATGTAGTTAATGACCTCATGGCCTTTTGAAGCCCATTTGCCTTTGTAAAACTCCTTCGGTCCCATTTTTTCCATCAGCCGGGGTACGTCCGGGCTTTTGCAGGTCCAGCAGGTGTTGGGCTGGGGGCCGTCATCAGGTCCTTTGGGTATGCCTGTACGCAGCGTATTTCGAATGTCGGTGATGGCATAATAGTGGCCTCTTGGCGTGTAATAGTCTTTTGAGAAAGCGTAACCGGCCCAAAGAACAACCATCCGCGGATCGTGTTCCAGTGCATCGGCAGTCGCATTTCCGTTAAACTCGCTCCGAAACCCGGTATCGGCCGTTTTCAGGTAACTCTGATACTCCCTCGGAAAATTTTCTCCCCAAAGCTCATTCCTCGGTTCATATTCTTCGAGATTAACTTTTGGTTTGTAAACATACTCAGCCTCCGCTTTTCGCTCAACGATCGAGGAGGCCAGCAGCCCGAGCAGAAAAACAATGATGATAGTGCCGAAAAACAGCACCCAGAGAATCCAGGGTTCGCGTTTAAGATAGTTTTCCATATGGTAAAAAATTAAGCGGCAAAGAGAATTTATTTAACCCTTTTTAATTTCTAACTTCAATATTCGTTAATCAATATTCGATATTCTATTCATCTTCCTCCCGTTCCGTCCGGCTTTCTATCTTTGTCTTCACCAGTGCATTGGGTGTGGATGAAAGCCCGTTTACCCTGCTATGCGGAGTTTCGCGGTGACATTCGATGCATCGCCGTTCTTTCAGGTGATTGTGGTACCCCGGAAGCACGCTCCCCAGGTATTCGTTACCCACGACCCGTTCATGGCATCGGATGCAGTTGGCCTGCACGGCGATTTTTCCTGCTTCCCTGATGTAAATTACCTGGGGCTCGGTGCGGAGGGTGAATATCGTGGCATGCCTCAACCCGTCCTGGGCCTTGAATAAGTACTTGCTGAAAATGTTGTCGTGTGGCACATGGCAGTCGTTGCAGGTGGCCACATTCCGGTGCGAGCTGTGCGCCCAGTCGTAAAACTGCGGGTTCATCACATGACAATTGATACAGGTCTCCGGGTTGTCCGACAAGTAGGAATGGGCTTTTGAGATGTACAGTACAAATACCGTGAGTCCGAAGAAAATGCCAAGTAATATGACCACTGTTGGCCTCCAGTTGTCGGGTGGGATCAGGAGCAGGATGAGTTTTTTCATAGCAGAAGAGTCCGTCGTGCATTGGACGAAACAACAGGACAAATATAGTATCTTTTTCTATATGTTTACCACTGAAGGCGGAATCTTAACATTTGATAAGGGACTGCTTAAATTTCATTATTTCCGCTGAATCCTGCCCTAATTATTCGTATTTTCGCACAAGGGATACCGGAATATGATCAACCATGAAACCATCGATACCATCATCCAGACTGCCCGCATTGAGGAGGTAATTGGCGAGTTTGTCACCCTGCGGCGTCGCGGGGTCAACCAGATCGGACTGTGCCCCTTCCACAATGAAAAAACGCCCTCTTTCACCGTTTCTCCCGCCAAAGGGATCTACAAGTGCTTTGGCTGCGGAAAAGCGGGGAATGCGGTCAATTTCATCATGGAGCATGAACATTTCTCCTATCCCGAAGCCCTCAAATACCTGGCAAGAAAATACAACATCGAGGTAGAAGAAGAGGAACGTACCCCCGAACAGCTTCTGGAACTCAATGAGAAGGAGAGCCTTTACAACCTCAACCTTTTCGCACAGCAGTATTTTTCAAAGATGCTGACGGAATCCGAGGAAGGAAAAGCCATCGGGATGAGTTATTTCAGGGAACGCGGTATGCGTGAAGATATCGTAAACAAATTTCAACTGGGATTCAGTCCCGGAAAATGGGAAGCTTTCTCCGAACATGCCATTCAGCACGGTTATAAAAAAGAGTACCTGGTGAAAACCGGCTTGTCGATCGACAAGGAGACCCGCCTGTATGACCGTTTCCATGGCCGCGTCATGTTCCCCATACACAGTGCATCAGGCCGCGTGATCGGATTTGGCGGACGCATTCTTGGGGGTGATAAAGCTCAGGCTAAATATGTCAATTCTCCCGAATCCGACATCTACAACAAAAGTAAAACCCTCTACGGGATCTATTTTGCTAAAAACGCCATCATTTCAAAGGATAACTGCCTTCTGGTGGAGGGTTACACCGATGTGATCTCCATGTACCAGGCGGGCATCGAAAATGTGGTAGCGTCGTCGGGAACCTCACTCACCCACGACCAGGTACGCATGATCCAGCGATACACTCCGAATATCACCATCCTTTATGATGGCGACCCGGCCGGGATCAAAGCCTCCTTCCGTGGCATCGACATGATCGTGGAACAGGGGATGAACGTGAAAATCGTCCTCTTTCCCGATGGCGAAGATCCCGATTCTTATGCCCGCAAACATCATCCCGTGGAGGTTGAAGCATTTATAACCTCCAATGCGGTCAATTTCATCCTGTTCAAAACCAGGCTGCTTCTCGAAGAGACACATAACGACCCGATTAAAAAGGCTGCCCTGATCAAGGAAATTGTCAACACCATTGCCCTCATTCCCGATGGGATATCCCGCTCCCTTTATGTAAAGGAATGTTCATCGCTGATGGCCATCTCCGAGCAGGCGCTCATGGGCGAACTGAATAAGATCCTGCGGTCAAAGCTGAAAAAAAGTTCGCCGGATCTTGACAAGGAAATGGAGGCAGTTGCACAGGAGCAAATTACTTCTGAACCACAGATCGACTTTGATCAAGATTCGGCCGAGCATCAGGAGAGGGAGATCATCCGCCTGCTTCTTCTTTACGGGCAGGAAACCATACCCATACAACCTGACCCGAATGATGAAGGGGTAGTTCCGGTTTCAGTTGCCGATTATGTGGTGCACGACATCACCCATGACGAAATGGGTTTTGAGAATGTGCTTTATAAGTCCGTCTTTGAAGAATATGTCCGTGGCGTCGAAAACGATACAATACCTGGCCGTGATCATTTTCTCTCAGATGGCAGCCGCGAAATTTCCTCCCTGGCGGTTGACCTGGTGTTCACCCCCTATGAACTGAGCGAAAACTGGCTCAGGAACAATATCCTGGTCACAACCGAAGAGAGCCGGCTGAAACTGCATGTCATGCTTGCCCTGCATGCCTTCAAGGCAAGGAAGCTGGAAAAGATGATGACTGAGACCCGTAAAAAAATTCATGATGCCGAAACCCCTGAAGCGCAGGACGTTCTGTTGAAGAAATTCAATGAATTGAAAAGGCAGAGTATCAAAATCAACAAGGATGGATTGGGGCGGATTATAACGCGTTGAGGGATTTAAAATGCAATTGCAATCGCACCAAATAACGTTGTCCCCTTGCCAATCCCGTCAGGGATTGAATATGGGTAGCAAATCGGCCCATATCATGTGCCTGCGGCACAGATTTCACGGGCTGGATACAAAAACCAACTGCCGGTACCACGGATTGTTCCAGTAATCCATCAGGATCTTAAGATCTTCATAGACTGAAACCGGAAAGGACCGTTCGCTGAACTTCAACTGCCGCTTTACCGTCACCTTGCCCCCATCAGATTTCAATTCCCACAAAAACGTACCGGCTTTGTTACTGATCGCCAGTTTTTTCGCCGGGGTAAATAAAACGAGCGTGGCCGGTAATGTAATTGAATAGGAATAACTCTCATCAGCCAAAGCGGGGATCTCATAAGGTGTGGTTCGTTTGGCTGACATTGTCCTGATTCCCCAACTCTCAATACCTGCATTCGAAACCGGAAGGTTGAAATAGTAAAAATTTGAATCCTTGCGGAATGGTTTATCGCTTTGGGCGATGAAAGCCTGATATCCGTTTTCGTTGTTCAGGGTGCTGATTTTCTGATGATTCGTGTCATTTCCGATCAGTTTTCCGGAGATCGAATTTTTCATCTTTTTCTTGTCACGCAACAGGCCGGCCAGGGGATAAACTCCTCCTTCATAATAGATCGAGATCTCGCCGGTAAGTTTCGGGTCGGACGAAACAATAAAATTCCCCAGTACCTTAATCATCTGTTCCGGGGTTTTTGACTTGGTTATGGTTGATTTTCCATCCGGATTGAATGAAATGAATGAACGACCCGGAAGCGCCAGGTTCAGGTTAACCGGGTTCAATTCGGTTACCGACAAATACCAGGTTCCCCTCAATTTGTTTTCAATCCTGACTGCAAAATCTTCAATATCGGCCAACGTGGCAATTTTACTGTCAACAAATGCCGTTCTTACAATTCCAACAACCCGGGCATCAATACTTGCCTGTTTTAACATTGCGGTCAGCAATACCGCCTTTTCAACAGGAGTTCCGCCGTTGCTGTTCCAGGTTTGTTCAGGGGTTCTGCATTGATACAGGGCGACCCGCAAAGGGATGGGGATAAAACGAAGGTCGTTCACAACTTTTTCCTGCATCTTCAGGGCGATCTCAAATTTATCCAATTTTTCCGTCACGATATCGTTGACCTCTTTGATCATCTGATCTGTCATGGCAAACTTGAATGCAGGCTGTCCGGATAGAAAGGAAAACACCTCATCACGGTTATTGGACGTGCTGAAAATAAGCTGCGGGTAGCTCTCATTCGCTCCCTGTTGCCCCTCTTCAACAGAAATAGCTGCAACATCGTTCAATTTCCATCTGTATGTCTGAAATTTCCCATCCGAACTTTTTTCCGGTTGCCAGTCCCCGTTGAACAGATGATAGTACAGGTTTTGTCCGACCGGAATGCGAACCCGGATTTCAAGGCTCTTCACAGGCTGTACCTCGGCAAGCACTTCATTGCCCATTAACACCGGAAAAAACCCTTTTTCGGTCCGTACCTGGTAATCCAGGTTTATCGTTGCATTGCGCTCAAGCCCGGTATGGGTGATCACCATTTCCCGTAAGGCATTATACGCCGGTGCGTTGGCAGCATAACCCGGAAGCACTTCATTGAATGAATTCTGAGGGGCAACGATTTTTTTTTCGTCGGCCATCAGGGTGTGGGCTTCATTGATCTTCAATTTCTGGAAATCAGGGTTGTAAACAATGAAGGTCTCCCCGTAAAGGTTATGAAACGCACGGTAGGTCAGAAGTTTTTGTTGTTTTATGTAACGGTAATCCATGCTTCCGTCAGGATTTAGGGTATATTCCTTTATCAGCGAAATATACCAGGCATCGTAATTTTCGTACTGTGCCCGGAGTTGGGGGGTGTGGGAAAGAAGCGCTAAAAAGAGTAAAACGACCGGGAAGTTTGTGCGCATGACCGAAAAGTATTTTTGATGAATTTTTGTTTATAACCCGATAACAACCTGTTGTTCGGCAAATCTGTTCTGGGCTTCCACCGCGGCTTTATATTCGGGCCAGTCAAGCGGTTCATACAGCCTCTTGTTGAAAACCGAAATTGCTGTAAAATTTACCGCCCCGTTGGCGACATCATATCTGCCCTGAAAGGATGCAGCATCTCCGGATTTTATAACGGATTCAGGAATTTTAACCACTTTTTTTACCTCTGGAAGCCTTATGGATTCATTGATTTCGACTTTTCGGGTGCATCGGTCGCGGAATGCATATTTTCTTTCTTTCAACCCCGTATCAAATGACAAATGAGACTGAAAATTTTTGAAAATTCCACCTGCCGACAACGGCGTGAACATCAGCATGTCTCCTGAAACCAGGGCGAATTCAGGGATGGTATAATCGATGGCGATCCAGATGTTGTATTTCATATAATCAAACGGATCGGTATATTTTACCTGAGAAACTTTTGCCTGCGGCCATAACCGGAGCAGCTCCCGTTCAACATTCTGAAACCAGGCCGTTCTGTTTGAATACTTGAACAATCCCCTGATCGCGGCATCCGATTGCCCTTCGCCTGTGATGGTGATCCTCCCGGCCAGCGTTCCGTCAGGCTTCAGTTGAGCAACTCCGTCGATTTTAATAAAATGGTTTTCAGGATCAGAAAGTGGGGTGGTGGCCAGATCTGCACCTTCGGGTAACCCCATCAGGTATTGTTGCTGCTGTTCGGCGCTCGACCACAATTCACGCACAAAGGGTACCCAGGTGGGGTCGAGCAGATGGTACTTTCCGTCGCTTAATTTTACAACCGTTACACAATGGTTGAACTGGTCGGCCGGAATGTAATCAATCCGTGATCCGGCCATAGTCATTGCTGCATAGGATTCGAATCCCGCTGCCCGCAGCATGGTGATCAGCATCCCGGCTTTATCCTTGCAAACGCCACACCTGTCGGTAAATGTCATCGATCCAGTGTGTAAAGTAAACCCTTCGCCACAACCCATCGAAATGCCGGAATAGCGTATTTCATCGGCACACCAGTGGGTAAGCCTGGATATCGAATCCATCTCATTTGATGCGCCTTTCAATATCTCATTTACCTTCTCCTGGATCTCCCTGTCGGGGATAAAACTGCCAAAGTCCTCGTTTACGCTGTAAAACCAGGTTGATTTCGAATACCAGTCTTCTGTGGTTGAAACCAATAACTTGGGCGCTATATCCACCATCGCCACCATGCGCGATTCCGGTTTGATGGGAAGGATCTCTTTTTTACTGAACGTATATACTATTTTATCATCTTTATACCAGCACGAAGCTTGTGCCTCTCCGTTATAAAACTGATACTGAAGGGGTTTATTCTTCGGAACAGCAACACGGTAAACTTTTTCCTTAATGGGATAAGTGCCGAAAAATTCGACAATGTCATAGAACTGGCCTTTCATCGGCGGAATATATTTGTCGTCATCGTCAGTTGCCAGCAGGGCATAGGTAAAACCCTTGCGGAACATGATCATCTCCACGGCATCACCCGGTTCAAGCCGGCCGATCTCCAGCATTTTTTCCCTTGCACCCCAGTAAATGGCACGCGCAGGAGCAGGATAATCCATGGCCTTTTGAACGTCAAGTTCAATGACCCGGCCGTCGTTTTTATGGATCACCGCTTTTCTGATCTCAACAAATGCCGACAAGGGATCATATCCATATTTGATCACATTCAGCTCAAGCGCACCATGATGGTTCAACACTTTTGTAAGGGTATGGTTCACCACATAAGTCAGGCCGGTTTCCTGCATGTCGACCAGCATGCTGTCAAAAACGATCACCAGGTCGTGGTTCGGATAGCTTGAAGCATCTCCGGCATTTTTTACCAGTTCGCCAATGGTCTGTGCGGACAGGCCGGTGATAAAAGTAAGTTGCAGGAGCAACAACAGGTTTTTTTTCATGGTTGCAAGAAATTATTGAAATCTGTAATGTCAAGGAAGGTTCTGTGCAGCGCTGGTTTTCCTTTAAACTGAACAGGCCTGGCATGGGTTAAAATATCTCTAAGTTTATTCTCCGGTGTGAAAATCCGGATATGGGACTTTTCCGGCAATTCATCTCCGAAAACCAATGATTTCGATAAAGGGAATATTTTCAACAGGTCATCCTGGTGAACGAATTTGGCTATGTCAACACAAGTAAAAGTTAAAAACTCATCAATCGGATACCCAAATATTTCAGCAGTTTTGTTATTTGCGTAAACAAATTTTTCATCCTGGACAATAGTCAGTCCTATCATTGAATTATCAACAATGGTCTGGTACATGGTGATCAAATCCTGGTTTTCCTGCGAACGCTTTTCGAGTAAAGTCTCCAGGTCCAACTGATACAAAGTGTTTTCTATTTCGAGGTTACGCTGATACGCGGCAATTTCAATCGTCATCTTGGTCTGCTCCATATCAATGGGTTTCAGGAGATAACCAAACGGTTTAATTTTGAATGACCTTTCATATATCTCTTTGGAGCTTTGTCCGGTAAGAAAGATAATCGCACAATTGAACTGTTCGATGATCAATTTGGCGGTTTCGATCCCGTCCATTTCGCCTCTCAGGTGTATATCCATTAAAACAATTTCCGGTTCTCTTCCCTGCCGCGTAAGTTCTGCTATCTCCTCAAGACATACTTCTCCCCGGATGGATGACCCCGAAATTTCATATCCGAACTGCTGGAGCTGTGATTTCAGGCTCGCCGAAATCAGCAACTCATCTTCAACGATATAAATTCTGATTGGATGCATATATATCAGTGTTTTGAGCTGATCATCTTAAGCAGGTTTATCTCCTGTTCTTCCAAAAAACGCCAGTTGCCGCGTGGTAAGTTCTTTTTTGTCAACCCGGCATAATAAACCCGGTCAAGACGCAATACCTTGTAATCAAAATGTTCGAAAATACGCCTGACGATCCGGTTTTGCCCCGAGTGCAATTCAATGCCTATCTGCTTTTTATCCTTCCCGTCTCCGATATACTCGATGCTGTCAACTTTTACCATTTCATCATCAAGTTTAAATCCCTCCCCTATCTTGACAAAATCAGCGCGTGCAAGGTTCTTATCAATTTCCACATGGTAGATCTTTTTGATCCCGTACCTTGGATGGGTCAGTTTTTTCGCAATATTGCCGTCGTTGGTAAATAGCAACAAACCGGTTGTGTTCCGGTCCAGTCGTCCGACCGGGTAAATCCGTTCTTTACATGAGCCGGCAACAAGACTCATGACGGTTTTGCGTTTTTCGGGATCATCCACCGTGGTGATATAGCCTTTGGGCTTATTCAGCAGGACATACCTTGGTTTTTCTCGGCTGATGGTCTGATCGCCATATTGTACTTTGTCGCCGGGTCCGACTTTTGTGCCCAGTTCCGTCACAATTTTTCCGTTGACCGACACCACACCCGCTGCGATCAGCTTGTCTGCCTCCCGGCGGGAGGAGATCCCTGAATTGGCAATATACTTGTTTAGCCTCATCAGATCGGGGTTGTCTTTCTCCCCGACACGGCGGATCACTTTTTTAGTACTGCTTTTCCTTTCCGGCAGACCAGCCTTGCGAAGCTTAATTGTTTTTTCCAGCCCCCCTGATCTTTCTGTTTTTTCTCCCCTGTCCGATCTTCCGGATTTTTCCGGTTTGTTCGGTCTGATTGTCTTCATCTATTCCTCCTTCATTTCATATGGGGGTTTGATTTTTACGCCGTCAAACCGTGTTTCAACCCCAAGTTTATATGTGGTGACCATGAACAGCGTTCCGTCAAAGTTGTATTTATACCAGTCACCCTCTTTCCGTCCGTTCACGTAATTGCCTTCATCTTTTATCTTTCCGTTTTCCCAGTAGTAAGAGTGCTTTCCATTAGGATTATCTTCAATGAAACCACCCTTAAAGTGGTAAAGACTGTCAGTTTTCCCTTCATGACGATCGAGGTAAAAATTATACCACATTCCGTTTCGCAGCCCGTCCCGGTATGTGCCGCGGATATAGAAATCTCCGGTCAGTTCAAACCACGGTCCATCTTCATTGCCGTCGACGAACTCGCCTGCTGTAATGATCTTTCCCGTTTCATCGTATTCGGTAAACATGCCATCCTTCAATCCGTTGCGATAGTTCTCCTCCTTTGACAATAAGCCATTGTCAAAATACCATCTCCAGGGTCCATCCAATTTTCCCAGCTTATTGAATTTACCTGTTTGCTCAATATTTCCGTTGGCATGATAGTATTTCCATTCGCCGGTCTGCTTTCCGTTATTATAATTTCCTTCTGCCTTAAGCGACCCGTCTGGATATAAATCTTTCCAGGGTCCGTCACGTTCCCCGTCATCTTTCACAACTCCCTCACCGATGATCACACCATTTTTGTAAAGGTAAGCTTTTTCAACATGCCCATCGGGACTATATTCCCGTTTGATACCTTCCGGAATGCCGTTGCGGAACATGGCGCTGATCCTGAGCGTGCCATCCGGGTAATATTCATTCTGAACCTCAAGCTTCTGGATCTCCTCCGCCTCCGGCTGAACAACATCATTCACATATTTTAATATTTTCAACAAATCCCCGGTTACTGTATATTCCTTGTAGTAACCGTTTTTCAGATCGTCTTTAAAGGTAACTTCAGACTTCAGGTTGCCGTTTTCATAAAAAGTGTACCAGCGGCCCTGCCTCCTCCCTTTCCCATCCCTCCGGTTGATCCTGAGCCGGTCAACGATAAATCCACGCTTGTATTCAGTCAGGGTTATGATGTTGCCTTCAGCATCATATTCCTTGCCAAAACCCTGTTCAAACCCTTTTTCAAACGGAACCTCCTGTTTAATTTTTCCATCGGGAAAGTAATATCTGGTGTAACCCTCCTTGATGTCATTATAAAAAAGCTCCATTACGGTTTCCTTATCCAGATATGATGTCTTTATTCCATTCTTCTTCCCGTGTTTGTAAGTGATCTCAACCAATAGCTTTCCTTCTTCGTTATAAAATTTCCACAAACTGTCAAGTTCAAAGTCAACACGGTTTCCTTCCGATCTGATCTTTCCGTTTTCATAGTATGCCTTCCAGTAACCATCCGGTTTTCCATTCTTTAAAAAACCCGCGCTGGATAATTTACCATTCTGATAGTAAAACTGATTAAAACCATCTTGGAGACTGGACTCCTGGGCGCCAACTTTCACGAATGAGATCAGCAGGGTGATGGCCAAAATGTATTGAAAATGACAGAAAGTGACAGGCGACTTCATAAAACTTCCGGGTATTTGTTATTCCGATAATTCCAACATCCGCATAATAGGTTTTCTGGCCTTGTCAATCATGCTTTTTGATAGTATTAGTTCAGGTTGTTCGTTCAAAAGACATGCATGAAGTTTTTCCATGGTGTTCATTTTCATATAAGGACAATCGTTACAAGAACAGGTTTCATCGGATGGAACAATTAAAAACTCCTTCTCCGGCGATGCTTTTTTCATTTGATGCAAAATACCGGTTTCCGTGGCAACAATGAATTTTTTATCAACGCTTGTCATGGTATATTTCAACAATCCGGTAGTTGATCCAACATAATCAGCCAGTTCCAGGATAACAGCCTTGCATTCTGGGTGTGCGATCAATTTTGCATCCGGATGCGCCGCTTTCAATTTTATTACAGCTTCTGTTTTAATTACATCATGCACTTCACAACTTCCATCCCATAAGATCATGTTGCGGCCGGTGAGGGCATTGATGTAACCCCCAAGGTTCTTATCAGGCGCGAAAATGATTTTTTGATCTCTGGCAAATGACTCAACGATCTTCACGGCATTGGTTGAAGTACATATCACATCCGACATGGTTTTAATTTTCGCTGAACAATTGATATAGGAGATCACCACATGGCCGGGGTACTTTTGTTTAAACTTTCTGAATTTGTCGGGCGGACAGGAATCTGCCAGAGAACATCCGGCATTCATATCTGGGATCAGCACTTTTTTTGCCGGATTTAATATTTTAGCTGTTTCCGCCATAAAATGAACCCCGGCAAAAACGATAATATCAGCTTTTGTCTGCAACGCTTGTTGCGCCAATCCAAGGCTGTCTCCCACAAAATCCGCAATATCCTGAATTTCAGGAACCTGATAAAAATGTGCCAGAATTACGGCATTTTTCTCCTTCTTTAACAATTGTATCCGTTTTACTAAAGATGCCGATAAACGGTTTTTCATTTTTTATAATAATATTAAAAGATTACTATTTTTTATGTTTATTATAATGGCTGTTAGCTTTGTTAATTTCTAAATGGTGAATTATTTTGAATTTATAAATATTTGATTTGGTTAACAACTTATCAACAGGTTATCTTGATATAATACTTTGAAATATAAGAAATAAACATACTTTTTAAAAAATGTTAATAGTCTGGGTTGTTTATAAAATATGCTGTTTTATGGTCTCATTCATTGTTGAAACATATTGAAAAAAAACTGTTAACTTCTCATTTAGTATTGCCGGGGCAAATATTTGTTTAAAACCGGAATTTTTATAAATACTTTGACACAAAATTAATCAGTTGTTAACAAAAGTTTGTTAAAAAAATAAAAAATTGATACTGAACAGCATATTAAAAGCCGGTTTTTCATTTTGCTTCATTCTGATTGGTTTATGATTACATTTGTGAAAAAATATATTAACAATGGTTGATTCTTTAAAACAAATTGCTATAGGATGTGATCATGCGGGATTTGTTGTCAAAGATTACATTATAAAGAATCTGGGTAGTTCAGGTTATGAATTTATTGATTTCGGAACCTTTTCTGAACTATCCATGGATTATCCTGAAATAGCACACCCACTTGCAAAAGCTGTTCAATCGGGATCGTTTGAATTCGGTATCCTGATCTGCGGCAGTGGCAACGGGGTAGCAATTGTTGCCAACAAATATACGGGAATTAGGGCAGCTATTTGCTGGAATGAAGAGATTACCAGTCTGGCGCGTCTTCACAACAATGCAAATATCATTGTACTGCCGGCACGATTCATAAGTCAGGACGAGGCAGTTGATCTTGTAAGGCTTTTTCTTTCCACCGGATTCGAAGGCGGACGACACCAGAGACGGATTGATAAAATTTCAAACATTTCGTAAAAGATCCCAGATGAATCATATATATAAGAAGTTTCTTGAAGACGCTGAAAAGAACGCCTTTGATACGGAACACAGAAAAAGACTGGATTATAATATCGGAAAATATGACGAGCAGGTGGAGAAGGGTAAAAACCAGTATCAAAACCTTGAACTGGCAAAACGCCGGGCCGCGAACATTAAACATAAAACGATCAACAACCTTGATAAATACCTGGTTGAATTTGAAAATAATTTCTGCAAGCGCGGCGGAAAGGTGATATGGGCGCCAACCGAAAAGGACGCCCACCGTGAGATCATGCACATCATTAAAAAGGCCAAAGCCCAGGTGATCGTGAAACAAAAAACCATGGTATCTGAGGAGGTGGAACTGAATGAACTGTTTGAAAAGAACAAACGTGAAGTCTTCGAAACCGATCTGGGAGAATATATCCAACAGATCTCCGGAGAAAAACCTTACCACATTGTTACGCCTGCCATGCATAAGTCGAAGGAGGATGTCGCCAAACTCTTTAATGAAAAGTTTGACCTGCCTGCCGACAGCAAACCCGAACAGATCACTCAGTTTGTCCGGGATAAATTAAGGAGTGAATTTATACGCGCCGATGTTGGCATTACCGGCGGAAATTTTCTGATTGCCGATGTTGGCGCCGTATCACTCACCGAAAACGAAGGAAATGGGCTGCTTTGCATGGCATTTCCAAAAATCCATATCGTTATTGTGGGTATTGAAAAGTTAATCCCATCACTTGAAGATCTGGATCTGTTTTTACCATTGCTGGCCCAGCATGGGACAGGTCAGAAAATTACCGTGTACAATAACCTGGTATTCGGGCCACAGTCAGAGTTTGAACCTGATGGCCCCGAAGAGATGTATGTGGTTTTATTGGATAACCGTCGTACGGAATTATTAAAGTTCAAAGAACAGCGAAAAGCGCTGTCATGCATACGTTGCGGTGCATGTCTGAACGGATGTCCTGTTTACAAAAGCATTGGCGGTCATGCCTATAATTCAACCTATTCCGGCCCGATAGGCTCCGTAATATCACCTCATTTTCTGGGAATGAAAGAGTATAATCACCTGAGTTTTGCCTCGACGCTTTGCGGTAAATGCACTGAAGTTTGCCCGGTTAAAATTCCTCTTCATGAGTTGCTGCTTCGCAACAGGAATGAGGCTGCTTCACGAAAATACATCTCATTTTCGTGGCGTACGATCATTTCCGCCTGGAAACTGGTGATGCTTCACCGGTGGATGATCGATAAGCCAAGCGCCGGATTGAAAAATAAGATGATAAACCGTTTTGGACAGAAAAAATGGGGATCACGCCGGACACTTCCAAAAATCGCTTCTAAAAGCTTCAAAGAAAAATGGAAAGAAACCCGCCCTTAAGATGTTCCGTTAAGGTTACACAGATGCACGGCGGCTGAACATCCGGTCAATTAAAAAGAGTATCCCGGCCGAAAAACTGATCAACAGACCCCAAGAGACATATTTAGAGGTAAATGCCTTTTTAAATACCATAAACATGGTCTCAAAATAGGGCAAAAGGCTGTTCATGAGATAATCTTTTCCCGGAATCCAATTAAAGATCGGCAGATCAGAGGTGGCGATTACAACAAATATAATCAGGGAAATGATCAAATAAGGTATCGCCGTTTTCAGGTAGAGGTAAAACGGCTGTTTCATGACCACCGCCTCAGGGGCATTTTGGATGGACGCCATCACGCGACCGGTAAAATCATCCGACGGACTATCGAGCGGATTATCCTGCATGAATTCACGCAGAAAATCATCCTTTAAATATTCGTCCTTTTCATTGTCATTCATAGTGCAAAAATAATACTATTTAGAATAATTTATCGCTGTGGTCATTAACAGGGCCATTTCGTCATACAGTTTTTTCCGGATGCGGTGTAACCTGACTTTGACATTTGACATGGAGAGCCCGGTGATGTTACTGATATCCTCAATAGAATTTTCACCTTTGTAAAACAATGTGATCAGAAGATTTTCATCATCGGTTAACCTGGCCATGGCCTTGGTTAACATAGCTTTTTGTACTTCAGGATCAATTTCATCGTGACGCGACGACACATTGTCTTCGGTATAATTATCGATCACATAATTATCAATGGGCGACATTTCAAGTCTCTTTTTTCGTGTCCTGGATATTGATGCATTATAAACGATCCGATACAGCCAGGTCGAAAATTTGGATTTTTTTTCAAACGTTTTTAATGCCTGGAATACTTTGACAAAACAATCCTGGGCGACCTCCTCTGCATCCTCACGGTTTTTTAAAATTTTAAGCGCAATTGAAAAAACCAGGTTTTTATGTTTGGCAACCAACATAGCATAAGCGGCAACATCGCCATTAAGCACAAGTTCAATGTAATGGTTGTCGTCCTGATATTTCATCCGGTTTTTAGACGATATAGTTCAGATATGGTTACATCGTTTCATACAAAGGTAGTATCATTTTGTAAATCAAATTCATAAATATTGATATGGTATTTGGTTTTTTTCGTATGTTTGTATTTAATAAATTGTAATAATTAACACTTAATCCGAACCATTATGAAAATCTTTACAACCGCTGGATTACTGTTCTTACTAATGACTGTAACCCAGGTATTTGCACAGTACCCGGAGGATGATCCCAACCTGGATCAGATCCCACAATACCTTCGCGAAAGAGCCGCCGTATCTTCCGATGCACCGCTCTCGACCGTTGTTACCATTAATAATTGGGACAATTTCAACCTTGGTGTTGATTTCGCTGAAAACAACATGGCAGAGAACCCGAATCAACCAGCATGGTATTTTACGGCCTACAATACAAATGCTCCGCACAATACGACAAACGGTATTGACTGGTTTAACAATTCAGCCAGTTTCGGCACAAGTGTGCAAGGCGACCCGGTTGTTGCCTATGACAGCATCGGGAACCTGTTTTATGAAAACATGTTTGGTAATATCACCGGCTGCAAGGTGATTGTCTCCACCAACAACGGCGTAACCTGGGGATCGCCTGTCACAGCCATTTCGGGAAATGATAAAAACTGGATCGCCTGCGACCAGACTTCCGGCCCCTATGCCAATTATGTTTATACCACCATGACAAACAACGGCGTGGGAAATTTTGCCCGAAGCATGGATCACGGACTTACTTTCACTTCTACCTTTGCCCCGAACACGCAATCGTTGCCGGGTATGATGGTTGCCGTTGGCCCCGAAGGGAATATACAGGGCGGCGCCGTGTACGTTGTGACCAATGGCGGAGGATCTTTCAATGCCACCTACACGTTTTATCGTTCCACCAACGGAGGCGCATCATTTGTGCAACGATCTTCCCAACAATGGGCCAATACCGTGGGAACACAGGTTGGCGGAAGAAATTCGGTATCCAACATGCGTACCCGCCCCTACCCGATGATTGCAGCGGATAACAGCTATGGCTCCAACCGTGGTAAATTTTATTGCGTATATGCTTCCAACGATCCCCCGGGTTCAGGTAACAAATCTGATGTATGGTGCAGGGCCTCCTCCGATGGAGGCGCCACATGGAGTAGTGCCGTTAGGGTGAATGATGATGTGAACACGCAGAATTTCCAGCAATGGCACCCGTCAATATGGTGCGACAAGGAAACAGGAAAATTGTACGTGATGTGGATGGATACCCGCGATACACCCACCAATGACAGTGCATACATCTATGCAACTTACTCAACAGACGGAGGATCGACTTTTGTTGCCAATCAGCGCATTTCAAATAAAAAAATGAAGATCGACTGCGCAAGTTGCGGGGGCGGTGGAACCCCCCGGTACGAAGGCGACTACAATGGCATAGTCTCTAATAAGAAAGTATCCATGGCCGGATGGGCCGATTTCAGGTCAGGCAACTTTACCAGCATGACCGGCTATTTCCCCGATTTTGCCATGGCCATTGATCATACCGTTGACACATTATATACCTCCTTCGACAACACTACATTCATGGTCTCGATTCCTGAAGTAAAGTTGTACACAGATACGGTGATTTTGTCTGCAGACCTCTCCTTCGCACCTACCACAGGAACCATAACATTTGAATTCCCTTCGGGCAACACAATTACCAGCTATCCGGCATCCCTGCCAGTCAAAGTGGTACTCAACGGAAATGTCCCTGTCGGCAATTACGGAGCAATATTTTACGCTAAAGGGCCAAATGGAACCCCGGCTCACAAACGCACTGCTACTTTAAAAGTAATGCAAGGCAATAATTTCGTTACTACGGTAACCGCAAGTCCAACTACCTTATGCCAGGGTCAATCCTCACAACTGGAAGCCTCGGTTCTTGGCGGAACACCTCCTTTTACCTATTTCTGGACTCCTGCCGGCAGCCTCAGCAACCCTGGCATCGCAAACCCGGTGGCGACACCGGATGCCACCACAACATACAAGGTTGTGGTCACAGATAATGGTTTGTTTACGGCAACCGACAGTGTCACCATCATTGTGAATACACCCCCACCCGCACCAGGCCCGATAACCGGACTTCAAAGCATATGTGAAGGGGATACGACCTCTTACTCAATTGTAGAAGTTGTTGGTGGAACCACTTACAGTTGGAGCGTCGTTCCACCGGCAGTTTCGATAACCGGTAATGGTACCTCCACCGTCAGCATTGTTTGGGGAACCACCTCCGGGGAAATTCAGGTACTGGCAGGTAACAATTGCGGAAACAACCCAATTCCAGCAATCCTGCCGGTTACAGTCAACACACCTCCTGCGGCTTTGAATCCGATCAGCGGCCCGGATATGGTTTGTATCAGTACCAGCGCAACCTTCTCCACATCGGCGCTGGGAGCTTCTGAAACTTATGTCTGGACGGTACCGTCTGATGCAACCATTTCAAGCGGACAAGGTACAAACACCGTCAACGTGACATGGGGAACCGCCGCAGGTGAGGTAACGGTATATGCCATGAATATGTGCGGAGAAACACCTGTTGTCATGAAATCCGTCGGTGTGCAAACCATTCCGGAACCTGCCGGCGCAATAACCGGTCTGGATACCATTTGTCAGGGTGGCGGAAATTTGGTTTACAGTGTTCCTGCAATCACAGGCGCCACACAGTACACATGGTCATTACCGGCCGGAGTGACCATCACCTCGGGTACGGGTACGCATGAAGTTACGCTGCAATACAGCGCCTCTGCGCAATCAGGAAATATAACAGTTAAAGGAAGCAATGCCTGTGGCGATGGTGTGGAGTCTTCAAAGGCGGTTGTGGTGAAAAACTGTACTGGAATTGGCCAGAAGGAGCTCGGATCGATCGTGAAAATCTATCCGAATCCTGTCAGAAACGAGCTGACCCTGAGCATAAACGGGAAAGAACAACAGTTGTCGCTTACGTTGACAAATGCTAACGGACAAATTGTTTATGCTGAAAAGCTCAATAACATCACCGCTGATTTTAAGAAACAACTGGATATGTCAAGGTTCGCACATGGAACCTATTTCTTAAAATTGTCCAACGGGAACCGGGAGTACGTTGAAAAGGTGATTGTTCAGTAACCGAATTGTCAACGAACCTGTAACCAATACGTTAAAACTGCGTCAAAAGGATCGAAAACGGAAGACAAACTTTAAATTAAAAGAAATGACTAACGAATTTTTGATCCCGATCGCGTTCTTTGCCATGGTTTACGGAATAGTGTACCTGTTTGTACGGAAAAAAGAACGCCTGGCACTGATTGCAAAAGGCGCCGATGCTAGTGTATTCGAATCCTCCCGGCAACCGTCCTCTTTAAAATGGGGACTGCTGTTTGTGGGGATCGGTACAGGAATCCTGCTGGGTAAAGTACTGGCAGTTTACACGACCCTTGAAGAAGAACCCGCGTTCTTCTCCATGATCTGTCTCTTTGGTGGAATCGGACTTATCATTTATCATCTGATCGCCAATAAATTTGAGAGACCCGTCAAGGCATAGCGTGACGCAGTAGATCTTTACTACTAAGTTAAACTCCCCTGATGTTGCCGGAAGGCCGTCGGGGGAGTTCTTATTTTATAAAGGGAAATTTCTGCAATACGATGTATTCAGGACCTTCGTGGCGGAGGATGCTCTCAAAAAGAATCACCTCGCCAACATGGAGGAAGGATGAAGAGATGACCCTGTATTGATCAATCGCACGGTTGAATAGAATTTTATCTTTGAGAAATTTTATTCTCCCCAGCGTCAGGTGGGGTACCAGGTTTTGACGGTCCGGTTCAAATCCGGCGGTTTTCAGGTCGGCATGAATGTTTTTCATAAGATCTGAAAGTTCAATATAGGGTTCAATTCCAACCCAAATCACTTTCGGAGAATAGGAACTTCCGAAAATACCAAGTCCGGTCAGTCGCAGATCGATCGAAGAGGTTACCGCTGCCCGTTTTTTCAACTCGGCGCCTATTTCAGGAATTTTTCGCTCCTCTGTTTCGCCGAAGAACTTAAGGGTGATATGGATGTTGCGATCCTCCACCCATTTGATCTGTTCCTGACGCAATACAGACCGCAATTCCGCGTATTTTGCAAGAAATCCGGCATCGGGATGAATTTTTAACGCGGCAAAAAGACGTTTCATATTAAAAAGTTCTTAATTTTGCATCCGCTTTGGGGGATTAGCTCAGTTGGCTAGAGCGTTAGACTGGCAGTCTAAAGGTCAGGGGTTCGACTCCCCTATTCTCCACAATCAATTTGATTGAAAGCCCTGTATTTATTATAGATACGGGGCTTTTTCCTGCCAGGTGCGAAACGGATGAAGCGACAGCCAGGCATTGTAATACCGCTTGTCGTCAGTAACCTCCTCCCCCAGCCAAACTGGCTTTTCAAAAACATCATCCGCGTTTTCAAGTTCGATCTCTGCCATTAAAAGCCCTTCATTCTCCCCGCGAAATTCATCCACCTCCCATACATGTTTTCCCTCCCCAATCCTCGTCCTGACCTTTTCCACCCGGGAAACCGAATAATGCTGGATCAGCTCCCTTGCATCGTCCGGCGGAATAGGATATTCATACTCGGGATGGGAAAAAGTATCCGATTTTCCCTTGATGGTCAGAAATCCTTTATCACCGGCTACCCTTACCCTCACCACTTTATCTTCATCAATGCTTAAATAACCCTGGATATAGTTTATCCCGGGCGGTTTTGATATCGATGCCCATTTTTCTCTGTCAACAAGAAACTTGCGTTCGATTTCCATGTGCTTCATCGGGAATGTTTTATTTTTGCGAAATGTACAAAGAATTGCCCGAATTTTTAATTACTTTGTAAACTCAAATCAATATAAAATCATGAAACCAACACATATCGAGCATCTTGGAATAGCAGTGAAAAGTCTGGAAGAGAGCATTCCCTACTATGAAAACCTGCTGGGCACAAAATGTTATAACATTGAAGAGGTAAGTGACCAGCGCGTTAAAACAGCCTTTTTCCTGGTTGGCCAAACAAAGATCGAATTGCTCGAGTCAACAGATCCGGAGGGCCCGATCGGGAAATTTCTGGAGAAAAAAGGCGAAGGTGTACATCACATTGCCTTTGCGGTTGAAGATGCATCAGTTGCCCTTGCAGAAGCTGAGACACAGGGATTGACCCTGATCGACAAAGTAGCCCGAAAGGGAGCCGAAGGGATGAACATCGGTTTCCTTCACCCGAAATCAACCCATGGTGTACTCGTCGAGTTTTGCAGTACATAGAGACGCACTGCAGTGCGTCTCCACAGAAACCATAATAAATAAACCATGCTGATAATTGGAATCGCCGGGGGATCCGGATCAGGGAAATCGACTGTTGTGAAACAGGTCATCAAACATCTGCCCAAAGATGCAGTAACGGTAATCCCGCAGGATGCCTATTACAAGGACAATGGCCACAAGTCGGCCGAAGAACGGGCAAAGATAAATTTCGACCATCCGACCTCCATTGAGTGGGGGCTCCTGATCAAACAATTGGAAATCCTGAAAACCGGCGCCTCCATCGAAATGCCCATCTATTCGTATGTCACCTGCGCCCGTTCCAAAGAGACCATAACCGTTAATCCGGCACAGGTCATCATCATTGAGGGAATTCTTATTCTGACCAATCCGCGATTACGAAAAAAAATGGACATCAAGGTCTTCGTTGATGCCGATGGCGACGACCGCCTGATGCGCATCATCCGGCGCGACCTCGAAGAGCGTGGCCGCTCATTTCAGCAAGTGCTCGACCATTACACCGACTTTGTAAAACCCATGCACCTGCAATTTATTGAACCCACAAAACGTTATGCTGACATCATTGTGCCCCAGGGTGGACAGAATAAGGTGGCCATTGACCTCCTCTCCTCCCGGATCAAAACGCACATCAACCTTGATGTCAATGACGGAAAAAAAACCAAATCACCTCATAAACGAAAATAGCCCCTATCTGCTCCAGCATGCATATAACCCGGTGGATTGGCATCCATGGGGGAGTGACGCTTTGAATATTGCAAACGAGCAAAGTAAGCTGATGATCATCAGCATCGGTTATGCAGCCTGCCACTGGTGCCATGTGATGGAACATGAATCGTTCGAAGATGAGGAGGTGGCTGCTGCCATGAACCGGGATTTCGTATCCGTCAAAGTTGACCGCGAAGAACGTCCCGATATCGATCATATTTACATGGCCGCAGCTTATGCCACCACCGGCAGGGGAGGATGGCCCCTGAATGTGATCGCACTGCCCGACCAGAGACCGGTCTTCGCCGGCACCTACTTTTCAAAACACGATTGGCTTTCCGTCCTGAAATATTTTAATGACATCTTTAAAAATCAACCGGGCGTTCTTATACATCAGGCTTCTGAGATAAGCAGCGGCATGAAAAAAATGCACAATCTCCCCTACCCGGCCGATCCGGGACAGCTAGACAAATCACTCCTCCATGAAATTTTTTCGACGTGGGAAGATGATCTCGATTTTGTTCACGGTGGAACACACGGCGCTCCTAAGTTTCCAATGCCAGTGAATAATGGTTATTTGCTGTGGTATGGTACCATACATCACAACGCGAAGGCACTGAAATATACTGAGGTCTCGCTCGACAAAATGGCCATGGGAGGGATATATGACCACCTGGGCGGAGGATTCAGCCGTTATTCGGTTGACGCACAATGGCATGTGCCCCATTTTGAAAAAATGCTGTATGACAACGCCCAGTTGATCTCGCTTTATTCACTGGCTTATACGGCAACAAAAAAACAGGAATACAAACAGGTGGTTGAAGAGTCAATTGCTTTCATTGAGCGGGAATTGACAAGTCCTGACGGACTTTTCTACGCTTCATTGGATGCCGACAGCGAAGGAACCGAGGGAGCATTTTATACATGGACCAGCGATGAGATGAGGAAATATCTCGGTGACAATTCCGGAATTTTTCTCGATTACTATTCCTGTGAGGAGAAAGGCAACTGGGAACACTCCCTGAATGTATTGCGGAAATCAACGAATGACGCAAATTTTGCAGCCAGGTACGACATCTCCGTAGATCAGTTGGCAGCATTTATAGATGTTTGCAAGGACCAGTTGTTTACGGTTCGCGGCAAAAGGATCCGCCCTGCTACAGATGATAAGATACTCACATGTTGGAATGCACTCATGATCAGCGCATTATCCCAATCGGCGGGAGCGTTTAACAAACCACATTGGCTTGAAAGGGCAATCACTGCTGCCGATTTTTACCGGAAAAACGTCACAGCGCGCAACGGGAAACTATGGCGCAACTCGAAAGCAGGTTCCTTTGCGATCGCGGGTTTTTTGGATGATTACAGTTTTCTGATCAAATCTTTCCTGGATATTTACAGGTCAAATCTCGATAACGCATGGCTCGCATCTGCGGAATTATTGACAGGAGAGGTCTTGTTGCATTTCACAGCAGCGGATGGAACCTTTTTCAATTTATCCTCCGATGAGGAAACCCGCCTGATCCAGGATACGGTGGAGCTGTCGGACAATGTGATCCCGGCCTCAAATTCACAGATGGCCAGGAATCTTTTTATCCTGGGTTACCTGTTGAATAAGCAGGAATATACGCTCCGGTCGGTTGCGATGTTGAAAAAAATGGTTTCACAAATCAAACGGAATCCTTCATTTCATGCCAATTGGGTGCAACTGCTCGCTGACCATATATCCGGACCCACCGGGATGAATATCGTAGGGGATGAAAAGATATTGCGTTTACAGGAATTTTCGGCCTGTTTTTTACCCCATGTTATTTTTTCGGGCAACCAACCTGTAACATCACCAGGTGTGGGCGAAAGCAATATGATCAATGGAAAAACACTGATCTATGTCTGTCGCGATAAAACCTGTTTCAGTCCGGTCGAAACTGTCCGGGAGGCCATACAGATTCTGGGAAAGCTGTAAAGTATTGTGTCCTGTTGTGACTATTGTGGTGAAAAAATCGTAAGTTTGAAAACTCAAATACCCAATATCATGGAAACACAGAAAGCCCAGGAAATTCTTAAAATGGCGATACTCATGGAGAAGAGAGGCCATGCCTTTTATGCAAAAGTTGCAGAACAAACGCCTGATCCGGAGATCAAACATATATTTCTGACGATGGCAGATGAGGAGACAAAACATGTTAAATTCCTGTCGGAACAGTATATCAGTTTCGAAAAGAACAACAAGTTCACGAAGGTCGATTTGCCTGATCTGGCCAATGAAGGATTCGCAGCGCTGATCCTTAACGAGGATATGAAGTCTAAAATTTCTTCCGCCGGATTTGAAGCGGCAGCGATCTCTGCCGCCATCGATTTCGAGAAGCGGGCGATCGCAGTTTATTCAAATCAGGCAGAATTATCTGACGATCCCAATGAAAAGGATCTTTATCGCTGGCTGGCAGAATGGGAGGGAGGGCATTTGAAAATCCTCAGCGACATGGACAATGAATTGAAAGAAAAGATCTGGAACGACAATCAATTCTGGCCTTTCTAAGCTACATCCCTGTTCGCATGGCTTCGACCGGATCGAGTTTTGAAGCGGAATAGGCCGGTACAATGCCGGAAATCAGACCGATAAGGGCAGAAACGCCGATACCCAGAATAATATTTCCCTGCGTGAGCAACAAGTGAAATTCGGTTGTATAGGATACGGCGATGGTCAGCATGAGTATGATCAGCAGTCCGAAAACCCCACCGATCATGGAAAGAAAAATGGCTTCAAACAAGAATTGCAGCAGGATGAAGTAGTTCTTGGCGCCCAGGGCCTTTTGAATCCCGATGATGTTGGTTCGCTCCCTCACCGAGACGAACATGATGTTTGCAATGCCAAACCCTCCAACCAGCAAGGAAAACCCGCCTATGATCCACCCAACCATGGCAATGACCCCGAACAAACTTTCAAACCCCTTGGAAATGATATCGGTTTCATTGATGGCGAAATTATCTTCCGCCGAAGGTTTCTGTTTTCTGATTGAACGCATCAAACCGGTCAGCTCGTCCCGCAATTCGTCGTTTGAAACCATGGGTTTCGCTTTTACGACGATGGTTGAACCCATATCTCTTATATCGACCAGTGTTTTAAAAAAGTTGATCGGAAGATAAACTACTTTATCATTTGAATTTCCAAAGAAATCTTCACCCTCTTTCGTAATCACGCCCACAATTTCAATGTTCCGGCCAAAAATTTTTATTTTTCTGCCGATGGGATCCCCCTCACGAAAAAGATCGGTGGCAATATCGGCCCCGATAATGCAAATATTTTTTCCGCTTGCCGATTCGGTCAATGAAAAATACCTTCCAGCGCCCAACTCGAACTTCCACACCCTGTCGAAATCCTGTGAAACCCCCATGATATCAGTATTTTCAATATAGTTGCTCTGGTATTTCACCGTTTTGTTGACCTGTACCATAAAGGCGACAGACTCGGCCAGGTTGCTTCTTTTTTCGATTTCGCGCATATCATCAAGAGAAGCCTCAGGCCTTTGCCAGTATTTCCACCAGGGATAATCGCCGCCCATCGCCCATGGCCATTTCTGAACATAGAGAACATTGCTTCCCAGCGATGCTATGCTCTTTTTGATCGCATTTTCCATGGAATCAAATACGGTAAATACCGATATAACACAGAAAATCCCGATGGTAATGCCAAGCAAGGAGAGGATTGTTCGAACTTTATTGACTATAATTGCTTGAAAAGCAAATATATAGCTTTCTCGTATCAATCGTAGAATTAAAATCATGGATGCTGCGAATTCCTTTTATGATCAGTAAAGGTAAACATTATTCGTTATTTTTTGGTAACATTGCATCAGTTCCCCGATAACCGGAATTAGACGCAGCCATACGGTTATTGTTACAAAAGGAGGTTATATGACCGATCAGATAAAAATTAAATCCGCCCTGATCTCTGTTTATTCAAAAGAAGGAGTTGAAGATCTTGCGCGTAAGCTTGAATCTTACGGCATCCGGATCTTTTCAACCGGCGGCACATTTGATTTCCTGAAAAGCAAGGGGATCAATGCCACCCCAATTGAATCTGTAACATCATATCCTTCCATTCTTGGAGGACGGGTAAAAACACTGCACCCGAAGATCTTTGGAGGCATTCTCTGGCGCCGCGACCAGCTTGCTGACACGGACGATGTTGAAAAATATGAAATTCCTTCCATCGACCTTGTGGTGGTTGATCTTTATCCCTTCGAAAAAACTGT
This sequence comes from Bacteroidales bacterium, assembly GCA_030681475.1. Taxonomy (GTDB): domain Bacteria; phylum Bacteroidota; class Bacteroidia; order Bacteroidales; family FEN-979; genus CAIVAT01. Next base: position 37,737 of record JAUXWT010000044.1, read on the forward strand.
TGGCTCAAACGCCATGGAGGACCAAATCATCGAAAAAATAGACATTGGAGGGATCTCTCTGATCCGCGCTGCTGCAAAAAACCACGCCCATGTGATGGTTGTGCCATCTGCCGGTTCTTATCAGGCGCTTTTGGATATTCTGTCGAAAAACAACGGATGCACCAATCTCAGCGATCGGCGTCGCTTTGCTGCCGAGGCATTTAACATCTCTTCTCATTACGACACAGAGATCTTCAAATACTTCAACCGGCAGGAACAACTTCAGATATTTAAACAAAGTATCCAGACCCCTTACCCCATGCGATATGGAGAAAATCCTCATCAGAAAGGAACTTTTTTCGGGGATCTCGAAGGGGTGTTCACCCAGTTGCACGGTAAAGAATTATCGTACAACAACCTCGTTGATGTTGACGCTGCAATCAACCTGATCGGTGAATTTACCGGCCATACCATTGCCATTATCAAACACACAAATCCATGCGGGATTGCCACGCGTCAATCTTTTAAAGAAGCCTACCTTGATGCACTGGCATGTGATCCTGTTTCAGCTTTTGGCGGCATCATTGTGGCCAATGGAACAGTACAGCCGGATACGGCGGAGGAACTAAATAAATTATTTTTTGAAATACTGATTGCTGACGGGTATGAAAATGACGCACTTAATCTCTTAAAATCAAAGAAAAATAGAATAATTTTGCAGAAAAATTCGTTTGAGTTCCCGAAGCGGCAATTTAAGTCCATTTTGAACGGTGTCCTTGAACAGGAAAAGGACATGATATCGGAACAAAACACGGATTTTCAATATGTTACAAACAAAAAACCTTCGCCCGGAGAATCTGAAGCATTGTTTTTTGCCAATAAGGTGGCTAAACACTTGAAATCGAATACGATTGTATTGGTCAAAAACAATCAGTTGATCGGATGCGGAATGGGTCAGACATCGCGGGTGGATGCATTGCGTCAGGCCATCGTGAAAGCGCGGGTCTTTGGATTTGATACGGCCGGTTCAGTGATAGCATCGGATGCTTTTTTTCCGTTTGCCGATTGCGTTGAAATTGCTGATGAAGCAGGGATAACAGCGGTGATACAGCCGGGTGGTTCCATCAGGGATATTGATTCTGTGAATTACTGCAACGAACACAATATGTCCATGGTCTTTACCGGGATAAGACATTTTAAACATTAAATACTGACACCATGGGTTTGTTTACAAAAGAGATTGCAATTGATCTGGGTACTGCCAATACCATCATCATATACAATGACAAAGTAGTTGTTGACGAGCCCTCGATCGTTGCCATCGAACGCAGTTCGGGCAAGATCATCGCCGTTGGAAAGAGAGCCCAGCTGATGCATGGAAAGACGCACGAAAACATCAAGACCATCCGTCCGTTGCGGGGCGGGGTTATTGCCGATTTCCAGGCTGCCGAGCACATGATACGGGCGATGATCAAGATGATCGATCTGCGCAGATCCTGGTTCCCGCCGGCGCTGAAGATGGTTATTTGTATCCCTTCGGGGATTACGGAGGTTGAAGAACGTGCCGTAAAAGACTCGGCCGAACAGGCAGGGGCAAAGGAAGTCCGCCTCATTCATGAACCCATGGCCGCAGCCATTGGTATCGGGATCGATGTACTGGAACCGATCGGAAATATGGTCATCGACATTGGGGGAGGCACCAGCGAAATAGCCGTGATCGCGCTTGGCGGTATTGTCAACAACAAATCCATCCGGATCGCCGGCGATGAATTCAATGCCGACATCGAGGAGTACATGCGGAAACAACACAATATCAACGTTGGCGAAAGGACGGCCGAACGTATCAAAATCGAAGTGGGCGCCGCCATTGCCGATATCGAAAATCCTCCTCCCGACTATGCAGTACACGGCCGCGACCTGCTTACGGGAATCCCCAAAGAGGTGATCGTTAACTATACCGAAATAGCTCATTGCCTCGATAAATCCGTTGCCAAAATTGAAGCTGCAGTTTTGAATGCCCTGGAAATGACCCCCCCCGAACTGGCATCCGATATTTTCGAAACAGGGATCTATCTCACCGGAGGCGGCGCTTTGCTGCGCGGCCTTGACAAACGTATCCATCTGAAAACGAAATTGAAAGTTCATGTTGCCGAAGATCCTTTGCGTGCCGTGGCCAGAGGAACCGGGATCGCGTTGAAAAACTTTGATAAATTTACGTTCCTCATCAAGTAAGAGGTACCATGCGGAATCTTTATGTATTTTTCCGGAAGCACTATTTCTATTTCCTTTTTCTGCTTTTGGAGACCATTTCGCTGATTCTGCTTTTCAACTACAACGAGTTCCAGGGAAGTGCAATTTATTCGGTATCCAATACAATTTCAGGATCCGTTAATAAAACGTTTAATGGAATCTCAGAATATTTTTCTCTCCGGAAAACAAACAGGGTGCTAATCGAAGAAATGGCCAGGCTCCACTCCCGTATCCCCGAGGCATTTTATATGACCGATGCAAATGTCTTTTATAAAAAGGATTCTATCATACATTTAGAATATAAGTATATCAGCGCCAAAGTGATCAGCAACACGACCAATAAACGGAACAACTTTCTGATGATCGATAAAGGTTCATTGCAAGGCATTGAAAATCACATGGGTGTGATCATTGGTAATAAAATAGTTGGCCAGGTGGTGAGTGTTTCGCCCCATTTCAGTTACGTGATGTCCCTGTTGAACAAAGACAGCCGGATTTCGGGAAAATTCAAAAAAAATGATCAACTGGTCAACGTGGAGTGGAACGGAGGTAATTACCGTTTGGGACAGGTGAAAGAGATCCCGAAACATATCGTTATGGAAAAGGGCGATACTATTATTACCAGCGGCAATTCCAATATTTTCCCCGAAGGATTGATCATAGGAACGATCTCCGGGTTTAACAATGCACTTGACGAGAACTTTAATAACGGAGAGATTTTATTTTCAACAGATTTCAACAGCCTCGGATATATTGAAGTGGTCGTGGATCTGATGCGGAAAGAAAAAGAAGAATTGAAAGCCTCTTTTAAAACACAGTAATGACATCCAGGACAGTTTTTTTTAACATCATCCGGTTTTTCTTTCTGGTTTTCTTTCAGGCGCTGATCCTGAACCGTATCAACCTGGGCGGATACATCAATCCTTATTTTTATATCTATTTTATCCTTTTATTACCATTCGACACGCCGAAATGGATGTTGCTGATTGCCGCATTTATCCTGGGGTGGAGTGTTGACATTTTTACCAATACCATCGGATTGAATACCGCTGCCTGCGTGATGATGGCTTTCGCCCGGCCATTTGTGATCACCGCCATCTCTTCCGGTCCCGAATCGCTTCTGGGCGACACTCCTTCATTGAAGAACCAGGGTTTGAAATGGTTTTTGTACTATTCGATCATCCTGATCGTAATTCACCATTTCACCCTGTTCTATCTCGAAATATTCCGGTTCAGCGAGTTTATGACCACCTTTATCCGTGTTTTGTCAAGCAGCGCATTTACTTTGCTGCTGGTGCTCATCAGCGAATATATACTCTATCCGCGGGGGAAATAAAAAACCCGTTCCAGAATGAAACGGGTTGGTGAGGTTTCGAGCGGAGTCGAACCGCTGTGGACGGTTTTGCAGACCGCTGCCTAACCACTCGGCCACGAAACCATGGTAAATGGGAGTGCAAAGGTACAAAAAAAATTAAAAATACCACAGCTCATTTCTTCCATTGGGTTTTGAAACTTACCTGTTGCATCTTTCCGCCAATGGGCGGATTGATCTTCGCGATCTTCACATCAATAGCCATGACCGAAGGAAACTCCACCCTGATCGTATCCAGGATGCGCCTGGCAATGTGTTCCAGTAAATGTGCCTTTTGTTCCATCTCTTTTTTCACACACTGGTAAAGCCTTGAATAATCAACCGTGTCATGTAAATGATCCGATTCTTCAGACAGCGTCGTTTCAACATCAACACAAATATCAACAATGAATTTCGTTCCGATGATCTGTTCTTCCTTAAAACAGCCATGAAATGCAAAAAATTCCATTCCCTCAAGTAAAATTGAACCCATAATTGGACTTTTAAGCGTCTAAATTACCAAATTCCTGCGACACGGCTAAAGGTTTTTTAAATTGTAGTAAGTTTGCAGATGAAAAAAAAGTAAACCGCAGAGACGCAGAGGCGCAGAGAAATTTCATATTAATTTCTGCGTCTCTGCGCCTCCGCGGTAAAAAACGGATTAATCGCACCAGCGAAGATTGTTATTTACATGCGGATTATATGGAAGAAACAAAGAACCCGGAAGATGAAAGAGAAACCCGGTCACTGAATTTTATTGAAGAGATCATTGAAGAAGATATTCGGAATGGCGTCAACGAAGGTCGTGTGCATACCCGTTTCCCCCCAGAACCCAATGGTTATCTGCATATCGGGCACGCCAAATCAATTTGTCTGAACTTTGGTCTTGGAAAAAAATACAACGGCAAGACTAACCTTCGCTTTGACGATACGAATCCGGTCAGGGAAGAGGTCGAATACGTCGATTCCATTATGGAAGATGTCAGATGGCTCGGTTTTGACTGGGAAGACCGGCTTTTCTACGCCTCCGATTATTTTGAACAGTTATATGAATATGCTTTGATCCTGATCAGGAAGGGGAAGGCCTTTGTATGTGATATGACCGCCGGGGAGATCAGCGAAACACGGGGTACGCCCACCCGCCCGGGCAAAGAAAGCATTTACCGCAGCCGGTCCATCGAAGAAAACCTCGATCTGTTTTCACGCATGCGTACAGGTGAATTTCCTGACGGTACAAGGGTGTTGCGTGCGAAAATCGATATGGACTCACCCAACATGCACATGCGCGACCCTGTGATCTACCGCATCCTGCACGCGCATCATCACCGCACGGGAGACAGTTGGTGCATCTACCCGATGTACGATTTTGCCCACGGACAGTCTGACTCCATCGAACGGATCACACATTCCATATGCACCTTGGAGTTTGAAGTCCACAGGCCATTGTATGACTGGTTTATCCGTGAAATCGGCATCTATGCCCCCAGGCAAATTGAATTTGCACGGCTCAATGTCACCTATACGGTGATGAGCAAACGGAAATTGCTCGAACTGGTCAGGGATGGAAACGTGAATGGCTGGGATGATCCCCGGATGCCGACGATCTGCGGTCTGCGCCGCCGCGGGTTTACGCCGGAGTCGATACGCAACTTTGCCGACACCATAGGGGTTGCCAAGCGCGACAACGTCATTGATGTCAGCCTGCTTGAGTTCTGCATACGCGAAGATCTCAACAAACGCGCCAACCGACTCATGGCGGTATTGAACCCTGTTAAGGTAGTTATAGACAACTATCCGGGCGACCTGGTAGAGGAAATGGAATCGGCCAGTAACCCGGAAGATGAATCGAAAGGAAAGCGAAAGATACCGTTTTCAAAAACGATCTTCATCGAACGGGAGGATTTCATGGAAGACCCCCCAAACAAGTTTTTCCGCCTCGCTCCCGGACGCGAGGTGCGTCTGAAGGCTGCTTACATCATCCGGTGCGAAAGTGTCGTGAAGGACCCGGAAACGGGCGAAATCGCAGAGATCCATTGCACCTATGATCCGCAAACAAAAAGCGGCATGCCCGAAAGCAACCGGAAGGTAAAGGGAACCCTGCACTGGGTGTCTGAAAAACAGGCCGTTAAAGCTGAAGTGAGGTTGTATGACCGGTTGTTTACCCGGGAAAACCCCGACGATGTCGAAGAGGGAAAAACATATAAAGATTATATGAACCCCGATTCGTTGAAGGTAGTCACTGCAATGATAGAACCTTCTGTTCTGACTGCAGGAATTTTTACACCAGGCGGTTTTGACAAATTCCAGTTTGAACGGATCGGATATTTTTCGGTGGATAAGGATTCAACCCCCGAAAAACTGGTCTTTAACCGGGTTGTGCCGTTGAAAGATTCCTGGTCGAAGGTCGAAAAAACGAAATAAAACCTGGCCTCTTTGCAAAAAATATATTAATTTTGCACCCAGATTGTCCGATGGTGTAACTGGCAACACAAATGATTCTGGATCATTAGAGTCTAGGTTCGACCCCTAGTCGGACAACAATCAAAATCCTGTGAATCAATGATTTACGGGGTTTTTTTATGCCATCGGAGTGCGTTGGTTCTGAACAGTTCATTTTCCGCCTCCAGGTTCATTGCAGTAAAATTTATCCTTATTCCAGTGTATAGGATTGTCAATAATGTATTGTTGAATTCGTCTGTATTCCAGGTTATTGCGCACGATATGATCGTGAAAACGTGGTTGCCAAGCGAAATTAATTTCGGGAAATTGTTTATGAATGGTTTTTGTACAAATTGATTTAAACGAACCAATGACGGATGAAATATTGTTTTTGCCGGGATTCCGAAACCGTTTTGAACCGATCGTTTTATTATTGGAATCGATAGAATCCCCTGTAGAGACAAGGCATCGCCTTGTCTCAATATCCCCCGTTGCCGGTTGACCCGTGGTAGAGACAAGGCATTGCCTTGTCTCAATATCCCCCGTTGCCGGTTGACCCGTGGTAGAGACAAGGCATTGCCTTGTCTCTACATTGTCAATGATCAATAACCCATGAATATGATTTGGCATGATTACAAATTCACCCAATTGAATAAATGCAAAATGATCGGGTATTTCGAACCATTCCATCCGTAGTCCCAGTTACAGCAACGTGATGATTTGATCCGGTATTTGCCGCTGAATAGATCGGTCATTTGTCTTCCAACCCAACCCTGATCCGCTCCAAAAACTCATCCTTCCCCAACACCACCGCGATATCCGTTATCCCCGGCCCCTGGTTTGAACCCACCATCAGCAGGCGCAGAGGATTCATCAACTGCCCCATCTTTATCCCGGTTCTCGCTGTAAAGTCCTGAACAAGTGTATGAAACGTGTCTTCATTGAATTCAGCCAGTTTTTCAACATCTGCTGCAAATTCATTCAACCATCCCGTGGTTCCCGGTTGCCATATTTTCTGATAAACCTGCGTATCATATTCCTTCGGCCGCATAAAAAAGAACCAGGATGCATTCCAGAGATCAGGAATAAGAAAAGCACGCTCCCTGACCAGTTGGATGACTTTGCCCAGGTAATCAGCCGGCGGTGATACGCCATGTTCATCCAGGTAAGGCTTCATCAGCCGGCACAACTCATCATCCGATTTAAGCAGCATATACTGGTGATTGAACCATTTGGCCTTCTCGGGATCAAATTTTGATCCATGTTTGCCCACCCTTTCCAGGGAGAATTGCTCAATCAATTCATCCTTCGAAAAAATCTCCTGGTCCGTTCCGGGGTTCCATCCCAGGTGCGCCAGGATGTTGATAACGGCCTCAGGCAGATAACCCGCTTCCCGATACCCTGAATAAACCTCCCCGGACTGGGGATCTTTCCATTCTGTTGGAAATACAGGAAAACCCAACCGGTCTCCATCCCGCTTGCTTAACTTGCCGTTTCCATCCGGCTTCAATATCAGCGGAAGGTGCGCAAACTGAGGCATGACATCCTCCCATCCGAAAAAGCAATACAGCAGCACATGCAGGGGCGCCGAGGGCAGCCACTCTTCGCCCCTGATCACATGGGTGATCTTCATCAGGTAATCATCCACCACGTTGGCCAAGTGATAGGTGGGAAGACCATCGGATTTAAACAACACCTTGTCGTCGAGGTTGGAAGTACTCACCACCACTTCGCCCCGGATCAGGTCATTGACCACCACGTGTTCATTTTCAGGAGTTTTTATCCGGACAACGTAGGGCATCCCTGATTCCATGTATTTTTTCCATTGCTCCTCCGGAAGGGCAATCGAATTCTGCATCGTTTTCCTTGTCTCCTGATCATACTGGAAAGTCTGGCCCCCTTTTTCCTTAGCGCGCTCACGCATCTCGTTTAACTCCGCCTCCGTATCAAAAGCATAATAAGCGTGACCTGATTCAATTAACCTTTGAATATGATCCTGGTATATTCCTGATCGGTCCGACTGCCGGTATGGGGCATGCGGGCCATCCTTTTCAGGGCTTTCGTCAAATTCAATGCCACACCATCCGAGCGAATCCACAATGTACTGCTCAGCGCCGGGAACAAACCTGTTCCGGTCTGTATCCTCAATTCTGAGGATCATCTTTCCTCCAAGTTTCCGGACAAACAGGAGGTTATACAAAGCGGTCCTTACGCCGCCGATATGTAATGGGCCCGTGGGGCTGGGGGCGAACCGTACGCGTACTTGGTCAGTTTTCATCGGGTTGATATTTAGAAAGTCACAAAAATAATCTATTTTACCCATAAAGGAATTCGTACTTTTGTAATAGGATACTAAACATTTTTATCATCCGTTATTACACAACAATTTCAAATAATGGCAGACAACCAGTTACTTATACAAAAACTTGATCATTTCATCCGGAAATATTATAAAAACCGGCTGATACGTGGCGGCCTGTGGGCGCTGACCCTTCTGGCGGTTTTTTACCTGGTCTTTGTTTCCCTTGAATATTTCTTTCACTTCAGTCAGAACGGGCGAATGGTATTGTTTTTCACATTCGTTGGCTTGTCTCTTTTTCTTTTGGCCAGACTAGTCTTCACACCTACATTGCAACTGGTCAAAATAGGGAAAATTATTTCGCACGATCAGGCCGCACAGATCGTCGGTACCCATTTTTCCGAAATTCAGGATAAGCTTCTGAATACCTTGCAACTTATCAACCAGCAAAAGAATGCCGGTGAAAGTTCAGACCTGCTTGCTGCAAGCATCGAACAGAAAACCAATACGTTAAAAGTCTTTCAGTTCAGTGTTGTCGTTGATTTCAGGAAAAACCTGCGATACCTGCGTTATTTCATGATCCCGGTGGCAATTATTTTACTTTTGGTGGCAGTTTCACCGAAAATTATTTCTGATCCCACACAGCGGATCATTATGTTTAACCAAACGTTTATCCCCCCACTGCCTTACAAGATCACCATCCAGAATAAAACCCTGACCGCCATCCAGCAGGAAGACTTTGAACTGCAGGTGAAAGTCACCGGTACGGAAATACCATCGGAGATGTATGTTAACACAAAAGAGGGCACATTCAAAATGGTGCGAAATAAAGGGTTTGTTTTCACCCATTTGTTCAAATCGCTGCAGGGAAGTATCTCTTTCAGGATTGTTACCGGTGAGTATAAATCTGAATCCTATGAGTTGAAAGTATATCCGAAACCAACAATTTTAAATTTTGAGGTCAGTATTACCTATCCGGCATACATTAATAAGCCGGTCGAAAAATTTGAAAACAAAGGTGATTTTGTCGTCCCGGAAGGTTCTGCTATTTCATGGAATTTCTATACCAAGGATGTGTCCATGATCAAAATGCGATTTGATATTGAATTGATCACACTGAAAAAGGAGAACAGCAATATATTCAAGCATACCTCTAAAGCGGGAAAATCTGTTTCTTACAGCATTACGCCTGTGAACGCGAACACCTCGGTGGCCGATTCCCTCAAATACAGGATAAATGTTGTCAATGATGGTTTCCCGTCAATTTTTGTCACGGAGTCGCAAGATTCTTTACTTGCGACCAATATCTTTTTCAAAGGTACGATCAAGGATGATTATGGTTTTACAAATCTGACTTTCAACTATTCGGTTTTCTCGAAAGGGGATACCTCAGCCCGTAAGGTAAACATAGCGACAATCCCCATTGATAAATCCATCAACAACCAGATTTTTTACTATGCCATTGATCTCATCGAATTACTCCCCGTCGCCGGTCAGAACATACAATACTATTTTGAAATCTGGGATAACGACGGCATCCATGGGCCAAAAGCAACAAAGTCGGAATTAAAGACCATCTCCACGCCTACGCTTGAGGAGATTGCCCGTCGTACCGATATGAATGAACAGTTTATCAATCAGGATTTTGAAAAGAGCCTGCTGGATGCAAAGGCGATGAAAAAAACGATGGAAGAGCTTAATAAAAAGTTGGTTGATCAAACGGCCATCTCCTGGCAGGAGAAGAAGAAAATTGAGGATTTGATCAAATCGAGTGAGGCTATCGAAAAGCAAATTGACCAGATAAAGAAAAAGAACACCGAAAATATTGCCACGGAAGAGAAGCACCTTGAGACCAGTGAACGGATTATAGAAAAGCAAAAACAATTGAATGAAATGATGGATCAGATGTTTTCGGAAGAGATGAAAAAAATGATCCGGGAGATGAAGGAACTGCTGAACCAGATTGATAAAGAAAAGCTTGGGAACCTTCTGGAGAAAATGAAGATGTCGAATAAGGAGCTTGAGACACAATTGGACAGAAACCTTGCTTTGATGAAGCAAATTGAATTTGACAGGAAACTTGAAACTACGATCAACGATCTGAGAAAAAACGCCGAAAAACAGGAGAAAATTGCCGAAGCAACAGAAAAACAAACGGAAAGCCTCGAAAAGCTTATCGAAAAACAAAATGAGGTTAACCAAAAGGCAGATAGCATTGCCGAAAAGATAAAGGAGTTGGAAAAGGAGGGGAAAGAGTTGGAAACTCCGGCAGATTTGGGTAATACTAAAGATAAGCAGGACAGTATCAGTAAAAGTCTTTCGGAAAGTACAAAGAAACTTAACGAGAAAAAAACCAAGGAGGCCTCCGGGAAACAGAAAAAAGCGGCGAAAGAAATGAATGAACTTGCACAGCAAATGGAAGAGTCGCAGCAGGACAGTGAAGATGAACAGTTGGCAGAGGACGCTGACAATATCAGGATGATCCTGGAAAACCTCGTAAGGCTGTCATTTGATCAGGAGGAGATGATTGCACACACGCGGCAGATCGCTCGCAACGACCCGAGATATACGGAACTTGTTTACCGGCAGAAAGAGTTTAGCGGTAAGATGCAGGTTGTTGAGGATTCGTTGATCGCGATCGCAAGGCGTCAGATTGAAATAAAACCAATAATCACCCGTGAGATAGCCGCCATAAACCTGAATGTCGAACTTGCGCTTGAGGCCATGGAAACGCGTAACATAAATATGGCTGTTGCAAAACAGCAATTCGCGATGACCTCGATCAACAACCTCGCGTTGCTGCTGAATGAATCCTTGCAGCGGATGAATGCAAAAATGTCTCCGGGAATGCAATCAAAGGGGGGTAAAAAATCCTGTCCTAATCCCGGGGGAAAGGGGAAAGGCAAATCGTCGGCAAAGAGCATGAAAGAAATGCAAGATGCAATAGGCAAGCAATTGGGGAAATTGAAGGCCGGAATGGAAGGTGCAAAAAAGGATGGCAAGGGAAACATGCAGGGGCAACAGGGCATGAGCAGGGAGGTTGCCAAGCTTGCCGCCCAACAGGAAGCTTTGCGTAATGAAATGCAAAAGTATCAGGATGAGATGGGCTTGAAAGGCATAAAGGATCAGGGATCGTTGAATGAAGCAGCCAAAGAAATGGAGCAAATCGAAAAGGATTTGATAAATAAAAGGATTACGCAGGAAACAATCAGGAGACAACAAAATATCATGTCAAGGCTGTTGGAATCAGAAAAAGCTGAACAAATGCGTGATCAGGAAGAAAAAAGAGAATCAACCGAAGCAAAAACACAACCAAATAGTAACCCTGGATTAAATTATGAGTATAACATAAAAAAAAGGGCGAGTCAGGATAACATTAATTTGGTTTTACCCGGCATTAACTCGTTCTATAAAAGCAAAGTAAACAGCTACATTGTTAAAATAGAAAATTAAGATGAAACGAGATTTCAGGGAACTGGTTATTGTAGGAAAAAAGGAAATTGCGAAACTTGAAAGGTTTGTTGAAGAGATTTGCGATTACTACAATATTAACAATGAATATTTTGGCAATGTTTTGCTGGCCACCACAGAGGCAGCTAACATAATGTTTGCTTTAAATGAATCGTCCGAAAAGGGGTGTATTGTTATCAGCTTTGATCGGAATCCAAAGGGTTTGGTCTTCCGTATTAAACTGAAAAACGGGGTCGATGAAACAACCGTTAACGAGGATATCCTTGATCGTGAAATAAGAAAACATAAACTGGCCAGGGATATTTTTATCATCAAGGCCCTCACCGATGAGATTGAAATCTCGGTGAATGCCCGAAGTATCATTCTCGTGTTTTACGTTTCCAGTATGAATTACGAAAAATCGCTTCAACGAATTAATGAATTGAAAGAGTACTGGAGTAAAAAGGATATCGTTATTCATAAAAAATGAGTGGGGGGATACAATTTTTCACCGAGAATATCAACTATTTGTTGCGTGGAAAAAGAAAGATCCGGGAATGGATATTGAGTACGATTGAAGCTGAAGGAGAGTATTGCGGTCATCTCAATTTCATTTTTTGTGATGATGATTTTTTGTTGGAACTTAATTGTAAATATTTACAGCATAACACTTTAACTGATATTTTGACCTTTCCATTCGACGGGGAAGGGAAGTCATTGAACGGCGATATTTATATCAGTTTACCGCGTATCAGGGAGAATGCGGGGATCTATGAACAAAAAATTGAAAATGAATTACACCGGGTAATGCTCCACGGCATTTTACATCTGATCGGTTATAATGATACATCTGAGCAGGAAAAGAGAGAGATGAGAGCTAAAGAGGATTATTATCTTGAGCGACGGAGGTTAATATAGCCAACAGTTCTACGACCATTTTCAGCCCAGGGGAGATTTCCATTTTACATACGGGTTTTCTGACGATCACTCTTCTTATCGAAAGAGTACGGGTAGCGTTTCGATAAGTCGTATTTTTGCCTGGGATTTTTTAATTATGGAGGGTGTGTTTCACGTGAAACGTTAAAGCTTACGAATGCAAAAATATGATATAATCGTTGTCGGAGCAGGACATGCAGGGTGTGAAGCGGCTGCAGCAGCGGCCAATATGGGTTCGAAAGTCCTGCTGATTACCATGAATATGATGAACATGGCCCAAATGTCGTGCAACCCCTCGATGGGTGGAGTGGCAAAAGGACAGATCGTTCGTGAAATTGATGCGATGGGTGGATATTCGGGTATTGTGACTGACCGCACCATGATTCAATTCAGGATGCTGAACCGGTCAAAAGGTCCTGCCATGTGGAGCCCACGGGCTCAAAATGACAGGGTACTGTTTTCACTTGAATGGCGCAGCATGCTTGAAAATACGAAAAACGTTGATTTCTGGCAGGATTCCGTGGTCAACATTATCGTTAAAAATGAAAAAATAGCAGGAGTAAAGACAGGATTGGGCTTTGATATTAAATGCAAAGCCGTGATACTTGCAAACGGAACATTTTTAAATGGCCTGATCCATATTGGTGAAAAGCAATTTTCAGGAGGAAGGATGGGTGATAGCGCTTCAATAAGCCTGACCGAAAGATTGGTTGATTTGGGATTTATTGCAAGCAGAATGAAAACGGGTACTCCGGTGAGGGTTGACGGACGGACGCTTGATTTTTCAAAAATGGACGAGCAACCCGGTGATGCTGTACCCGGAAAGTTTTCTTTTACCGACACTCCCGCCCTGATAAACCAGCGGAGTTGTTGGCTTACCTATACCAGCGGACAGGTGCACGACATTTTAAGAACCGGGTTCGACAAATCGCCCATGTTCACAGGTCGAATTCAGGGAAAGGGACCACGGTATTGTCCATCGATTGAGGATAAAATCGATCGGTTTTCGTCTAAGGAGAGGCATCAGTTATTTATTGAGCCTGAGGGATGGAATACGGTGGAGTATTATGTTAACGGCTTCTCTTCCTCCTTACCGGAAGAGGTTCAGTTCAGCGCCCTGAGAAAGGTAAAAGGGTTCGGAAAAGCAAAATTCTTCAGGCCCGGATATGCGATTGAATATGATTATTTCCCACCGGATCAGTTGAATTTCTCGCTGGAAACAAGACGAATTGAAGGTTTATATTTTGCAGGCCAGATTAACGGAACAACAGGATATGAAGAGGCTGCTGCACAGGGGATGATGGCAGGCATCAATGCCCATTTGAAGATCAGAAAGGAGAAGGAGTTTATCCTTAAACGTTCTGATGCTTATATCGGTGTTTTAATAGATGATTTGATTACCAAAGGCACGGAGGAGCCTTACCGGATGTTCACCTCCAGGGCAGAGTACCGTATTTTATTACGACAGGATAATGCTGATCAGCGATTGACGCGGCTATCAAATGAGATTGGATTAGCGACAAAACAGAGGTTTGAAGTTGCTGAGGAAAAATATCGCAGAGTGAATGATTTTTCACTTTTTCTGCATGCGTTTAGTGTAAAACCAACACAAATTAATCGGTTACTTTCAGAAAAGGAAACCAATGAAATTGTACAAAAGCAAAAGGCCTCTACTATTCTGCTCCGGCCTCAGTTATTTCTACAGGATATGATCGATCATATTGAAGAGATCAGGGTTTATGCACATGACCATGGATTCCTCAACCGTGAAATTGTGGAGGAAACTGAGCTAATGATCAAGTACGAGAGTTATATTGTTAAAGAACAGGAGTTGGTGGATAAGCACGCAAACCTGGAAAATTTCTCCTTATCCGGAGACTTTGAGTATGCAAAACTAACCTCGTTGTCGCATGAAGCCAGGGAAAAATTGAACAAGGTAAAGCCGCGTACCATCGGACAGGCTTCCCGCATCAGTGGGGTGTCTCCGGCCGATATTTCTGTATTGATCGTTTACCTGGGTCGTTAATGTTCCACGTGAAACATGCACTGAAAATGGAAGAAACTATTGACAATTGTCCTGTTTGTGAAAAGAAAAGTTTTTCACCATTTCTTGATATTAAAGACCACTTTCTTACCGGAGAGTTGTTTTCCATTCAAAAATGCGATACATGCGGGTTTAAATTTATAGACCCAAGGCCGGATAAAATGGAAATTGGGCGGTATTATCAATCCGAGGACTATATCTCACATGATGCAAAAAAATCAAATATCATCAGCCGGATCTACAAACTGGTCAGGGTAGTTTCAATTAAAAGCAAATACATCCTGGTCAGGAAACATGTTCAACATGGAATGATCCTTGACATAGGTTGTGGCACTGGTGAATTTCTGCACTATTGCAATTCCCGGGGATTTGATGTTACAGGTGTTGAACCCAACGACAAGGCTAACCAATATGCGCAAGAGGTAAACGGAATCCCGGTATTCAAAAGGTTATCTGAGATGCCTGAAAATCAGGGGTGTTTTCATTGTATTACGATGTGGCACGTACTTGAGCATGTTCATGACCTGAATGAAACGATTAGATTAGTGAAAAGCAGGTTACATCCTGATGGGATTTTTATTGTCGCAGTCCCAAACTGCAATTCGTGGGACGCAAAGGAGTATGGAAAATTTTGGGCGGCATATGACGTACCGAGACATCTTTACCATTTTACGGCCGCCACGATGAAAAAATTGGTGGCGAACCATGGATTTGAGATCAGGAAAAAGATTCCCCAAAAATTCGACGCCTATTATGTTTCGATGTTAAGTGAAAAATACAGAACGGGGCGAAACAATTATTTCAAGGCGCTATTTTTTGGTTTTTGGTCAAATCTTCAGGCCGGCAAGTATGACAGAGGGTCTTCAAGTCAAATTTTCGTCCTATCGTTAAAAAAGTCTTAATTTTAGACCCTGTATCGATTGTTACGGGTGTTTTGATACAAACTGTCACCTCTGCCTTAAAACGCGTTTATAAACGCCCGGAAGGACGTGATGCATTGTGCTGTAAATCTGAAACTTAGTGAAAAAACATCAACCAAGGTTCTTTTTTAGGGAGATTCCCGGTTTATTGCTGGCCGTGTTGCTGTTTTTTACTGTCTTTAGTATCCGGCAATTTATTGAACAGCAGAATAGACCTGAAAGCATCACCCTGGAATTCCAAAATGAATGGAATGCGATCGCATCGGAAACAGCCAAACGGGTCGAATTTCTAATTTCCGAATTTGATACAACATCTCAGGCAGTACCGCCCAAAGGAGTTGATCTCAACCCGGGAAATGATAATGATTGCGAAATTTTCTTCCTGGTTTATAAAAACGACACTCTGGTCTATTGGAATAATAACAAAGTCATTCTGCCGCCGGAGTTTAGTAAAACCTGCACAAACGATAATTTTGCCAGGCAAATGCAAACCGGATGGTATGGTTTTCATTGCCAACAAAAAGGGGATTATCATTTTCTAGGAGGTTACCTGATCAAACATGAATACCCTTTTCAAAATGAATATTTGCAAAACAGGTTTTCATCCAGGTTTGATATCCCGGCATCCATTTCAATAACCAGTAAAATTGGATCATATCCAATCATCAATACCGGTAAGACTTTTATATTCAGCCTTGATTTTAGCAATTACAAGGCGCATTCGGAGGGATTGGTTTTTTTGATATTTCTTCTGTTTATCGTCGGATCGTTATGTTTGTATTATTTTCTTTTCAGGGTTTTTTCGTTATTGTCCTGGTTTAAAAACAGGGATAATCTGCTTATTGTATCCTATAGTGTTTCACTCATCCTGTTAAGGTTGATACAGGACCGTTCCGGTTTTCCTGCTGAGATTTATCGCTCGGAACTGTTTAGTCCTGCCTGGTATTCTTCTTCGGTTTTCCTGCCCTCATTGGGTGATTTTACCCTGAATGCCTTGATTTTATTTGTGATATCCCTGGTGTTTTTTAAAAAAAGTTCAATCACTCCGGATACTTCCCTGATCAGGCAAAGCCAACGGTTTGCCCGGAATACTTTTGCACTGATCATCATTCTTATGTTCTTTCAGGCTGTTGGATATTTTGTTTCCGATCTGGTCATCAATTCATCCCTATCGTTGAATTTGCAGAATGTTTCAGGGTTAATCTGTGAAAGCGGGTTTGGGCTTTTTATTGCGACTACGATGTTGTTCTCCCTTTGGCTCGTCTCCACAAAGGTTTTTGATGCTATTTCATTCACTGTACCGCCGAAAAAATGGCTGGTATTATCCGTATTTCTTGCGACTGGTATATTTAGCCTCGCTTGCTGGTTGGCCGGTTGGACTCTTAATCTCACAATTACATTGTTTTTCATACTTTATTTTACGGCCTATTGGTATATCAAATCAAGAAAAAACGTTCTGTTTACCATCCAGAACCTGATATTCTTTTTATGTTTTTATGCGATTTTGGGAACGGTTTTACTGAAGAAGGCCAATCAAAAAAAGGAAACCGAAAAACTAAACCTGTGGGCCGGAAAACTGGTAACACAGCAAAATCCGGTCACGGAGGTGCTTTTTGAACAGGTTGAACGCAGGTTGCGTGCAGATTCATTGTTGAATGAATGGATGCAACCAAATGCCATATATAATTCATACGGCCAGGACAGTCTTGTCAATTATCTCAAAACACGTTATTTTAAGGATTACTGGAGGAAATATCAGATCCAGATCACCTACTGTGAACCAACCAAGAATTTACGAATACAACCCCAGGGATACCTTATCAACTGCAGCGCCTATTTCCAGGGGATCATCAATAACTACGGAAAAGCCACTTCACTGCCGGGTCTTTTCTTTTTGGATTATGGTTTTGGTAAGGAATATTACCTCGCAGTCTTTCCAGGCATGCCCGTTGGAAACCGTCCTGAAGTCTGTCCTGCTTTATTCATCGAATTTAATTTAAGAAATGCATATCCCGATCCGGGTTATCCGGGATTGTTGATGGACAAAGCAAGGCTCGTCCTTCCCAACCTTTCCGATTATTCGTACGGATTGTTTCATGATGGGAAGCTGATTCGCGCTGCAGGCGCCTGGCCTTATAAAACAGAATTGAAGAAATTTCAGTCGTTTTCTGCAGAAAAATCATCCTTTGTTGAGGATCACATGATTCATTATCAATACCATGTAAATAACACAGACACATTGCTTATCAGTAAGCCAGAGGACAATTTTCTCTCGTTTGCAACGCCGTTTTCATATCTGTTCCTTTTGTTTTTCGCCATGGCATTGCTTGTTACAGCGATAGTGCATTTTCCATGGAATTTTAACTTTGTTCCGGTAACCCTCCGGAACCGGCTTCATTTCTCGCTGATCGGGATCCTTTTAGTAACGATCCTTGCCATAGGTATCGTTCAAATAAACAACATCATTCAGATCAATCTGAAAAAGAATGTTGATAATTTGCGCGAAAAGGCCTATTCAATGGTTATTGAAGTTCAGCATAAATACAGCCTGTTACAGGAAATTCGGGATGTGGCGAACCCTGAATTGGCGGATTTTCTGGTTAAGTTGTCAAATGTATTTTTTACAGATATCAATGTTTACAGTACCAATGGAATCCTGGTTGCGTCGAGCCGCCCGCAGATATTTGAAGAGGGTTTGTTGTCGGAAAGGATGAATGCAATAGCTTTCCGAAATTTAGTCGTTGAAAAAAAGTCCATTTTTATTCACCATGAATCGATCGGAAGCATGCAGTTCAATTCTGCATATCTTCCATTTTATAATGATCATGATCAATTGCTTGGATTTGTTAATCTGCCTTCTTTCGCCAGGCAGGATGAGGCGAAAAAGGAGATCTCTTCGTTTCTGGTAACTTTTGTCAATATATATATCTTATTGATATTGTTTGGCATCTTTATTACTGTACTGATATCCAATTATATAACAGCTCCATTGGCCATGCTCGCCGGAAAAATGTCGCAACTTCGTCTGGGCAAGGTAAATGAGAAGATCCCATGGAAACAAAATGACGAAATAGGCCAATTGGTATCGGAATACAACAGGATGATAGATGAGCTGGGCAGGAGTGCGGAAATGCTTGCCAGATCGGAACGGGAAAGCGCCTGGCGCGAGATGGCCAAGCAGGTTGCCCATGAGATTAAAAATCCATTGACCCCGATGAAGTTGAGTGTACAGTACCTTGAAAAGGCGTGGAATGAAAAAGCCCCGGACTGGGACCAGAGATTATCACGCTTCACAAAAACGCTCGTGGCTCAAATAGATGCCTTGTCGGTCATCGCTTCCGACTTTTCCGACTTTGCGAAAATGCCGGCAGTCGTTATGGAAAAAATCGACATGGAAGAAGTTATCCGGTTTGTGTTGTCATTATATCAGGAAACGACGCCAATAAGTTATGAGTTCCAGAATGAAGTTTCTGAACCAATTATCACCGGAGACCGGTCTCAGCTCATCCGGTTATTTACCAACCTGCTGAATAATGCTGTTCAGGCAATTGGTGATCGTTCTGATGGTGTTATTCGCATTCACATCGCAAAACAACAACAATCTATCGTTGTAAAGCTGTCAGACAATGGTTGCGGAATTTCACCCGAACGTACGGATAGGATTTTTCAACCTGATTTTACCACAAAAACAAGTGGAATGGGGCTGGGCCTCGCAATTGTGAAAGGAATCCTGGATGGAATGAACGGTGAAATTTCATTTACTTCCGAAGAACAAAAAGGCACGACCTTTTTCATAAAATTTCCTGAAAATGATGAACATGAATAAACAGATGCAAAATAACATATCATCCTTTCTGATCTGTCTGTCAATTATGATCGCACTCCTGGGAACCGGTTGTAAAAAGGAGACCAGAGAGTTATACCACCGTTTTCCGGATAAATCGTGGATGAGGTTCAATTTGCTCAGTTTCGAAATACCTGTTGACGAGGTTAACGTATATAACGTTTACCTTTTTGCGCGGTTTGTCCCCGATTTTCAATATGAAACACTTGATTTCAATATGGTTATGACGACTGCGGCGGGGGAGGAGCGGATAAACGAATATCAGATGGATGTGAAGTCGAAATCGGGAGAGTATTTCATAGCTTGCACCAAGGATTCATGCCAGGGAACGATATTGTTGAAAAGGGAATTAAATTTATCTAAACCGGGCATCCTGAAAATAGAGATCGAAAACCTTACCCCGCGCTTAAAAACCGAGGGCATTCTCGGGGTTGGCATCAGGCTGGTGCCATCAGGAAAGTAATCGGAGCGTCTCTTTTTTATCCAGATGAATTTGCCTGACCAGATGGTCGAGACTTTCAAATTTCTTTTCATCACGGATGCGATGATAAAAATAAACGACAAGGGTTTTACCATAAAGGTCTCCGGTAAAATCAAACAAATTGACTTCGACAGTCAATGTTTTACCATTGACTGTGGGGCGAATTCCCGCATTGGCCATTCCATTGTAAACCAATTGATTTACTTCAACTTTTACAGCATATACCCCGTTGGCCAGTAAAAACGGTTTGTTTTTCAGCAGTTCGAGATTAGCGGTGGGATATCCAAGGGATCTGCCAAGGTGGTTTCCATGAACTACCAGTCCATGAATACAATAAACCGATTTCATAAGCTTATTGGCATGATGAATATCTCCAACCGACAGGGCATCTCTGACACCCTGAGCATCAAGACCTTGTTTTTCCATGAAGCAAAGCTACAAAAATCACCGGGTTAAAAAAGCGGCTTATCTTTTTTGCTGAGCCGTTTGATCATGATCAGCTCGTATACGGCGTAAACGTAATGCGCCCACACCCCAACCAGCATAATAATTAGAGTGATAATCATCCAGAGCGGAGCGATCGGCGTCCAAAGCTCCCTTGACGGGACTTCGGCTTGATAATATTGCTTATGTACGCCCCAGTTGATCATGTTCTGGTCACGTACAAAGCCAAATTGATCATGTTCTTCGATTTGAGCCACCACCATCAGATTTCCCAGGGTGTCGCCTACTATGTTTTTTGGAAATTCGAGGGTTCCTGTCCCGTTTTCATCGAGGTCGATCTCTCCAATTTTCAACAAACTGAACAACCTGGGAGTATAGATAATCATATTTTCAGAGGGGATAGGCACCGTTTCGCCTTTTTCATTTTCCTGAGTTGCAGTCACCTTCAGGATACGGATTGAATCTTCAATACTGAAGGAGAGCCGGATTTTCGCCGGTTTGGCAGAAATGGATGCTTCTGCCTCCAGGTACTTAACGTTGCCTGTATAATTTGACGTATAGGCAACCATGCCATCTTTATCGGCCGGCAATCCGGCGGCGGTAATTTGATAAACGGCCTTGCCCTCCTGATCGGTTTTCGACTGGCCTAACACCTTGCTGATGGATCCATTGGAAGCAGTAAATTCAATCGATGCATTTTCAAGACCAAAGATAATATCCCCTTTTCTAATACGCAGGGTTGCCGTTAAAATGACCGTGTCAGAATTACACAGGTAATTCAGCGTCATCTTTGTTTCAGCAAGTGTATTCGTGGAGTCTGTATTGTCTTCGGCAAATGAAGTCAATGGCTGAAACGCCAGGGAAATCATGGTGACAAGGAATATGATAAACGTGAGAACTCTTTTCATAAGGATAAATTGAGTAATTCCGGTGAATAATCAGACTAAAACATCTTCTTTTTTCTCTTCTACCTGTAATCCATCGACAGGAATGATGGTTACAAACTTCGATGCCAGCGTAAAGAGAAGGCAGAATACGGCGACCCCCGCCGCGGTGAGACTCCATTCGACCCAGGTGGCTGAATAATTCAGCCATTCAGCGCGTGATTCCTGGATGGGAAGGTAAGGAGATTCAAGGGTGGGAACTACGATGATATAGCGGTTGAGCCAAAGCGCGAGGACAACGATAACCGCGGTAATGGTGATGTTCGTAATGGTCCTGAGTTTGGCTATGCCTACAACCAGAAGCGGTAAAAGCACTCCTACGTAATTTGAAAAGAGGAATTCCCAGTAAAATTCTTTAAAGAGCAACTGGATCAGCAATTCATCGTTTTTTTCGGACCCATACCATTTGGTAAGATAATCGCTGAATGTAAAGTAGCCGAAAAAGGCGGCAAGGACAAGCATGATAACGCCAACGGCAACAAAATGTTTTTTGGTAATATATGCTTCGAGATGGTAAACCCTTCTGAAAACCCACATACATACAATAAGCACTGCACTTCCTGAATATACGGCCGCAATAACGAAATAGGGGCCGAAGATGGTGCTGTGCCAGCCAGGTTGCAGGGTAACGCTGAAAATCCAGGCCAGTACCGAGTAAACGATGATGGCAATGGCTATAACCATGGCGGCCATGATGTCGGTGGCCCTGTTTAACCGTTTTTGTTGTTCCGGGGTTCCGGTATATCCAAGAGAAAGTACGTTATACAATTTTTTTCTCCAATTCGGAAGCTGAAGCAGTTCATAATCCCGCAGCCTGGCAATGTCGCGTAAAACGGACAGATAAAGAAAGATAAAACAGCCGAAGATGTCCGTGGAAATGGCAATGACGTCCCAGGTGATTGGTGATTGTATTCTTCCGAAAATAACCAGGTAGTGCAGTTTGTCAAGCCTGCCGATGCAAAGCAGGATAAAGCAAGGTCCGATCAAAAGAGCGATAATGGTGATGAATTCGGCCATGCGTATAACGGGTTTACGCCATGCGGTTTTAAAAAGGTGCAGCGTACCCGAAATAAGCGCACCCGCATAGCTTATCCCCATAAAGAAGATGAAATTCACGATATAAACACCCCAAACCACATTGTCACGCATACCGGTAACTTCGTGTCCCAGATAGACTTGCTGAAGGAATGCGTAAAAACCTATTCCGATTACGACAAGTAAAAAAACAATCCAGACATATCCCTGAATGGAAGTCCGTTCGAGTTGTGGGGCAAAAACCTGCAGTGGATCTTTATTTTGCAATTCCATGGTTACGGTTTATTTTTTATACTGTATGGGGTTTCCTTGTAACGATCAATGATCTCCTGGTTCATGTCGGCGAACCCACTCTCAACTTCAAATTGGCGGTCAACGGGAGGCAGGTAATATACGCATGGACGGGTCCCGAGTACTTCAAGGTACCTGTATCCGGCACGGTCATGGATGAGCTGACTGAACTGATGGGTTTCAGTGCCGTTTGTTACGGTATCCTCGTCAACATCTCCAAAATAGATCACACCCATCGGACAGGCAGAAGCGCAATAGGGGATTTTACCGACCCTGACAAGATCAGGGCAGAAATCACATTTTGAAACAGTGCCCTCTTTTCCCGGGCTGCTTGCTTCGGGCGAATAAGGTTCTTTATCTTCATCAAATTCAGGGTAATGCTTCCATGCAAAAACGCGGGTCGAGTAAGGGCATCCAGTCATGCAAAACTTGCAACCGATGCAGCGCTCATTGTCAATCAGCACAATACCGTCTGTACGTTTATAGGTAGCTCCAACCGGACATACGCTGACGCACAACGGGTTATCGCAATGGAAGCAGGGTTTCGGGAACCAGTAAGGAGCTGTTTTTTCAGAATCCTGCAACAGATATACTTTTATGAATTCCTGGCTATGCGGGAGGTGATGACCTTTTTGACAGGCTTCAACGCACTTCCTGGCATTTTTACACTTGCCAAGATCAATGACCATTACAAACTTACGCCCTGGAATTCCTTTGAGGGACTCAGTGCGCGAAACACGGGGTAACTTCAGCAGCCCCTGATCCACTTCCATGATCTCCCCGTCGGTGGTAAGGACTTTTACCTTTTCTCCGGTTTCTGTGGCCGTCGCGTCAATGTATGCCGTGACCAGACCGCTTCCGATGGCCACACCGGCACCGGCAATGAGCCCTTTTTTCAGGAACTGGCGACGTGAGTTTTTCGGATGCTTATTTACTTCTTCTTTCACGTTCATTAATTTTAGTGAGATTCATGGTAGCCATTGATCATGCTTTTAAAGTTGCTTACAGGATTATTCCCGATGGTACAAAAATAGATATGTACGCACATGATGATACTGATCGCAAAACCTGCTGCGATATGAAACAGGTCGGTAAGATCGAGTCCGCTGTAACCAAAAACACTGTTTATGGTTATTTCCGGGTAAAGAAGCCCCCATCCGGAAAAAATTACAACCGGGACAAATATATACATCAGAACAACGTAGGTAACCTGCTGCAAGGGATTGAATTTGCTTTCATCGTTAACGGGAAAAGGCGCATCTTCCTTTTTGAAAAGTCCGATGGTATAATATCTGAATTGTTTTTTCATGCGGGATATAAATCCTTTGACCGGGATAATGTAATATACTCCATTGGGAGTAAACAGATTGCCCAGGAAAAAGGCAATATAGCTGATGGTTAAGATAATTCCGGCAATATTATGCACGGAAACAGCAGCGCTGAACTTTACCACAGTTCCCGGATTTGAGAACTGGATACTTAAACCGGTAATAATCAATATGAGGCAGAGGAGGGCATTTACCATATGCCAGATCCTGATCCAGACAGGATACAAGTAGAGTTTTTCAGGGTGATGGTTCATATAGATCGTTTTATTTTTTAATGCGCAAACCAGCATGGATGAGAATCAACAGTACCGTAAAGCCAAAAATGACAAGACTGATCACATTCAACCTGTTGCTTACATCTGGTCCGACGGAGGTTGTTCCTCCCATTAACATTCCCAGTATGACTCCTTTATTCTGAAGCTTTTCGCTTACCTGGTATTTATATAAAGAGGCATAAAGAATAGAGTTTTTCGAGTGGCAGGATTCGCATTTTCGCACCGCCTGATTTTTTGCGACCACGTGATGAGCCACTACCAGCGTGTCTTTATTTGCCGTATGACACTCGATACAGCGCACGTGGGTAAAGTGGGAGGCCTGATTAGGCAGCCATTCATGTTTCTGTAAAATATTGGGCTTGAGTTTACTGGTAAGCAATTCATAGTTTTTAAAATCCCCGTGGCAATTCAAGCAAATCTGGTTATCGTATGTAATTGTCTCTTTAAGGTTTTCAGTGTTGCGGGCATTGATTTTATAGGAGTGGGCATCGTGACACATCCAGCAGGTAAAATCCTCGCTGTGTTTTTCGGAATGAACGCTGGCCTGAAATTCCGATTCAATTTGTTCGAATTTGAATTGTGCATATTTTTCATCTCCGCCATGGCAGTCGATGCAGGTGGCTATTGCCTCCATGCGAAGGTTGTTGTCGTGGGGAAATGTGGCATAGTCCTCGGAATGGCAGTCGGTGCATTTGAACTCGCGATGGTTTGACGCATAAAAAAGATCACGGTCCATGACCAACTCGGAATACATTCGTTTGGTGATTGTTTTCTGCGAGCCCGGTTTTTCGTAGATGTATTTTGACTGACCGTGGCAGTTTAAACACACTTCATTATCCTCGGCATTTTTAAACCGGGTAAGGTCAACCTTGACAGGTTTCTCTTGCTGGGCTTGCGAATTAACAGTAATTTGTTTGGTGTCTGATATTTTTACAAGGGTGAAGGCAAGTGTAAAAAGTATCAGCATCACCAGTACGACCCATGCGGGACGGATATTTGCTTTGTAGATCATGGTAATTAAGGTAGAAAGGTTCTCGGGATAGGAAGGAAAAAAAAATGGGCGCCACCAGGTATGCCCCGTTAACACCCATTTAATGTATCATTGTGGAATCATCATGCAGTTATTTTTTGAAAGTCCGCATGAAGGCGACCAATGCCCAACGATCATTTGCATCCGGGATTTTCTTTTCATATGCGGGCATTTCATCGCGGCCCTTGTTGGTGCGGTAGAAAATTTCACCATCGGTTCCTGCCTGGAAGGCGGCGGAGGAGAAATCTCCTGATTCGGTTTTCAGAGATGCGGCTTTTGGGCCATCGCCCAGGCCTTTACTTCCGTGACAAGATTTGCAATGTTTCGCCCACAGTTCCTTGCCCGTAGCCAGATCGGCCTTTGCAGGGGCTTTCAGCGCTTTGTCTTTTTCAGGAACAGGCCATGGTTTTTGTTTTGCCTGCTGTGCATGCAAGGCATTGCCAAACATAAATACCACTGCGATGATTGCAGCAGCCATAAGTGTTGCGATTTTTTGTGTTGTTTTCATTGTTTTATTATTTAATGTTAGACATTGTGTTTTGGATATAGTTTAAAAAGTCCACAACCGGGTTATGTTGAATCCGAGAAGAATATATCCTTTATAGGGATTATTGTAATTATACATGACCGTTTCCTGTGGCACCAATCCGTTTGCCGCCGTCATGAAGATCTGGAAAGCATGGGTGCTGGTGGCAATCTCAACGCCCAAACCAAAATTGGGCCATGGAGCGGTATTTAGATAGGTAAAGACAGGTTGAGAATAGCTCAGCATTACAGATGTTTGCGGGCTGACTTTTATCCTGCCAATACCCGAAATATTAATGTTGTCATTTTTCATTCCATTGGCATGGTTATATGTCATTTCAGTTTCGTCGATCAGGTTATAATGCACCCATGAAACTCCCAATTGTGCCGAAAATTCCTTGCAGAACCGCTTTGCAAACATCAGTTCGGCAAAATAGGAAAAACGATAGGAAGCCTTGAAGGTGTGATCAAACAGGGAGCTGAGATCAGATGGGTTGGCGCCTTTAAGTCCGCTTGCCTGGCTGTAGGTTATATAGTCCATACCATATAAAGTGTCGTTTTGCAGAGTCTGATTGATCAGGTTGGCTTCGAAGGCAGGATCTTCTACAATTGAGGCAAAATCAAGATCAGATGACAGCTTATTGTTTCCAAGGAAGGACTTGTTCCTGCAATCTATGCCAACATTTCCGTAGAATGTTATGGTAACAGGGAACCCGGCCTTACGCTGGCGTGCAATAATATATTTCAGGTTGAAATCTTGCATCCTTTTAAATTTAGTGGTTCCAAAACCGACCTGCAGATCTTTGGTAACGGTGAAGTTCAACCCGAACCGGATATTGGAAGAACCCCAAATTCCCCAGAGGTCAGACCATTTTTGCTGGATAGTTCCGAAATCGTGCTGGATAATAAATTCAAGGGTCCTTGCCGGGGGAAGGGAAACGGTTTGGTCTGAAATGAAATATCCGCTTTGAAATGGCGCCTTTTCCAATGGTTTTTGTGTTGGTTCTTCCTGAGTTGAATCCTGCGCAATAACCATACCAAAACCGCTCATCATGAAAATGAAACTGAATAATAATCGTCTTATTTTATCCATAGTTTGTGTATGCATTTCGAATAATTATTAGAGTTAGTAAATTCATTAATTATTTTTCGCTCCCTGTCTGATCCATTTGTAGACCGAGTCGGCATTCGCCTTGTTGCAATATTGGGCCATGCTGCCACCAGTGACCATTTTCTTATATAAAATACTGTTACCAGGGGTTACGGTATCTATCTGGCCGGGCATGGTCATCAATGACTGATACGATTTGCCCGAAACCAGAACCGGAGGGGTTGCACCTACTCCATGGCAGAAAGAACATTTGGCAGTAAAAATGGGTTGTATTTCTCCGGCATAGCTGATCTTGTTTTCATTGGGGGAGGGGGGCGCTGGTGGTGGGGCGGGAGGATCCGGCACGATGAAATCACTGGTACAGGAGGAGAATAAAAAAAGAACGAAAATGATCGTCATCAGCTTATTAAACGTTCTACTTTGCATAATCAATTTTTTATTTAATACGATTTATGATTCGTTGATAGGTATTTTTCTTTAGCAATTAAAAATGAGATTATTTCTTAGTTGTAAAAAAAGGCTTCAGGATCGCTGAAGCCTTTTTTCTGATCACAGGACCATTTTACAGGCCGGCAGCATTCATGGCTTCAACCGAATTGGTTAAAAGCGCTCTTACATATTGGGTATTGTGAATTCCAAGGCTATACTCCCTTAAACAGAACTGGAAGTTGATGATAGCGCCCAACTGAACCATTAATAATTTCGGGAATTTGGGTTTTGCCATATTGATAGCGCTTGTGTTTGCAGGATCTCTCCAATATCCACTGGGATTTGTTGATGAACTGTAAATATCCATGTAGCCGTCATAATTCTTTGTCGAGATACCTGCCCAAAGATTTGATGTAGTTGCATCGACATGGAGAATATCAGTTCCACCGCCGGCAGCATTGATTTTTGTGGCCAGTGCATCAAGCAAACCTTTGATTTCGGTGCGGGTGGCTTTAAACTTGGCGGAATTTGCATCGATCGGGCTTGACTTATGGCAGCCTTCCACATTGCATCCATTAAAGTTCCATGAAGTGCTGGAGCCCAGCACGGTCTCTATTCCGTTTCTCATGTTGAAAGCGTGGCCTCCGGCGACTCCTGTCATCGGACTTGCCATGTGGCAATCACCACAGGTAGCAAGCGTAGTATGCGGTGAACTGGTATAGGAAACACTTCCGGGATACTCAATACCACCGGTACCTGCGTAAACAGCGCCGACTGCGCCGTAATGAATGTGCATTCTGTAGGTTGGCCGTACCATCGTGTTTTTAGCACCTGCAGTGCTGTCATACATAATAACCGAAGGGAAGTTCTTAACAGAATCATAGTTAAGCAACCTTCCTGCAGGATCATAGGCACAGGTCATTGGTCGTGGCTGGTGACATTTAACGCATAAATTACTTGAACCACCACCCTGTGTCAGGTTAACGGTTTTGGCGCCTCCCCACATGGTAAGTGGCACCGCGGCTGTGTTCGTGAGGGTCAGGTCAGACATGGCATAGGTAGTATGCAGACTTGTGTGGCAGGTAAAACAACCGAGTGCTCCAATTGTTTCGGAAGCCGGAACCGTGTAACCATTTATCCACTTATTAGTGGTGGCATTAAATGTGAACGCGGTTGAAGTGTTGTTTGCACATACATATACATAGGCTTTTTGTACGTGACAAGGGCCACATGTGGTATTTCCTGCTTCTTCAAAGGCAGCAGCCCCCCAGAAATGTTTTGAAAGCTGGAATTCGGTGGCAATTCTGTCCACAACCTCTTTTGCGTGGCACAGCTTGCAGGTTTCAGCTGCATCTTTGCCGTCGGTCCCATCTTTACCGGTGGGGCCCTGTGCGCCTTGCAAACCCTGCGGGCCTTCCTTTGTACAGGACGCTAAGATCAGACATGCTGCCGCGAATATTAATCCGGCAGTAAAAAAGAACTTTTGAATTTTTTTCATACTCTTACAGTTTTTGTTAGTTAATACTTTTATGCAGCAGACAACTTGTGCAAATTGTTTCGAGAACAAAATTATCGAAGTTTATGATGAGGCGTGTTAATTAGTCGGTGAGATTTGTTAATATAATAACTGATATATCTCAAGTCCTCGTTGATATATATCAATTCCTAAATAAATATATGAATCCGGGATGTTTTTTTTAAACGGTCAGATCAATGAAAAAAGTCAGCAAGCCGACATTGTTATTCTTTTATCAGCCGGTTTCGCTAATCTGGCGGAGAAGTTTTGAATTCAGGACCTCCATACTGTTGCTGTTGATTGTGAGGATCCCTTCTTCTTTAAATTCTTTTAAAATCCTGATCGCACTTTCTTTCGACATGCCTGAAAGGTCGGCCAGGTCCTGCCGTGAAATGGTCATCTCAAATGGATTCTTGCAGTATATTTTGTCGCAAAGATAAAAGATCACATCGGCGATCCGCCCGTGCATCTGTTTTTGGGTAAGGCTGATCACCTGGTCAAAATTGAATATGGACTGAAGGGAGATACGTTTGATAAATTCCTCGGCAAAATCAGGGTTTTCACGGATCAGTTTTTTAAAAACGGTCACATCGACAAGACAGGCGGTACAATCTTCAACGGCAGCGGCAGAATAGTAGTGACGGTTATCAACATAAATGCCGGGGCCGAAGATATAGTCGACCGGTTTAATCAGGGCAAGGATCAGGTTTTTACCGTATCCCTCAATATAGATCTTGGCAAGGCCGGAAGTGACGCAAACAAAATAGGGCGATGGCGTTCCTTGTTTGAACATGATTTCACCCGCCTTATAGCTAACCTGGAACCTGCTGCTGTTGATCAATTCGATTTCAAGCGGACTTAAATGTTCAAAGATGGATGATTTGCAATTGCAGTCGGCACAATTTGAAGAATGATGATTTTTATTGACCATGGGATAGGGCTGCCAGTGCCTCAATATTTAAAAAGCAGACAAAGGTAGTATTAAATTGAGATAAAATAAAATTTTTGGAGGTTTTTATCAACGTGATCATTGAGAAATATCAACACCAAGAAGTTGATTGGTTGCAAGATATTCCGCGATCTGCACCGCATTGGTCGCGGCCCCCTTACGAAGGTTATCTGCGACAATAAACAGGTTCAGTGAATCAGGTTGTGATTCATCACGCCGGATACGGCCGACAAATACTTCGTCTTTTCCTTTGGCATCAATGGGCATTGGGTAGATATTATTTCTGATATCGTCACGAACGATAATTCCGGGGGTGTTGGTGAGAAGATCAACGATGTCGACAAGCTCAAAATCATGATTGAATTCCAGGTTCACCGCTTCAGAATGGCCGCCCAATACAGGAACCCTGACAATAGTGGCGGTAATCCGGATTGAAGGATCATCGAGAATCTTGTGTGTTTCATGAACAAGTTTCATCTCTTCGGAGGTATATCCGTTTTCAAGAAAATCGCCACCATGGGGAAACAGGTTCTGGTCAATCTGGTGAGGGTACGCCATTTCACCGGAGATTCCCTGTCGTTCATTTTCAAGTTGCCTGACTGCCCTGGCCCCGGTCCCGGTGACTGATTGATAGGTTGATGCGACAATCCGTCTGATGCCATATTTTGCATGTAGCGGGGCCAAAACCAAAACCAGTTGAATGGTCGAACAATTGGGGTTGGCAATAATTTTATGAGATTTTGTCAGGATCGATGCGTTGATTTCGGGGACAATCAGTGGTATTTCAGGATCCATGCGCCATGCCGAGGAGTTATCGATCACGGTAATTCCGGCAGCCGCATAGCGGGGAGCCCACTCCCTCGAAACGGCGCCGCCGGCTGAAAAGATGGCAATATCGGGATTCGAGGCAATTGCCTCTTCGTGTGTATGAATAATATATTGGTGGTTGTTGAACCCGAGAGGAAGTCCGGCCGATTTTGGAGACGCGACAGGAATCAGGGTGTCCGGGAAAAATTTATGCTCCTCAAGCACTTTGAGAATTTCCCGGCCTACAAGCCCGGTGGCGCCGACGACTGCCAGTTTCATGTGAGTGAAATTTTGGCAAAGGTAGTGGAAAAAATGGCAAAATGGCGAAATGGCAAAATGGCGAAATTATTATAAACATATGTATTACCTTTTCAGAAATTCCCGATTAAGCAGAAAATAATGGCTCATGAAAACATTAAACATCTTCATTGTTTGCATTGTTTGCATTACCTGCATTGTTTGCATTCCCTTCATTGCTCCTTCGCAGGTACAGGATGATTTTTCGGATGGAAATTTTACGAAGAATCCTGAATGGATCGGAGATACATCGCAATTTAAAATCAATGCCGCCGGCCAGCTTCAATTAAATTCGGCGGGAAGCGATACCTCGTGGCTGTTTACACGGAGCTCGCCTGTGAAAAAAACGGAATGGAGTTTCTGGATGAAGCTGTCTTTCAACACCTCGGCCAACAACCATGCAAGAATTTATCTGACTGCCGACACCACTGATTTTCATTTCATGGCCAACAGTTGTTTTTTGCAGGCAGGAGGTGGCGATGATGCTGTTTATATTATGAAACAGACCGGAACGGTTGTCAGTTCATTATTTAAGTTTAAATCGTATAAAATGGATCACTCGACCAATGCGATCCGTATAAAGATCATACGTGACGATTCAGGACATTGGGAGGCAAGGATTGACACCACCGGGGGCTACAACTATATTAATGATGGAACATTTTTCGATGATTCATTCTCAACATGCAGATGGTTTGGTATCATGTGCCGCTATACATCAAGCAATGTAACGAAATTCTATTTCGATGATTTTTATGTCGGCCCGGTGATT
Organism: Bacteroidales bacterium; assembly: GCA_030681475.1. Taxonomy (GTDB): domain Bacteria; phylum Bacteroidota; class Bacteroidia; order Bacteroidales; family FEN-979; genus CAIVAT01. The sequence goes on from JAUXWT010000044.1 coordinate 69,483, forward strand.
TATGATACAATTTCACCGCGGGTTATCTCACAATCAACGACCTCCGCGAAGGTTTTTCAGGTCGTCTTTTCAGAACCGGTACAGAAGCAGGTTGCCGAAGATCCCGGAAATTATCAGATCAGGTCGGAAGGAACCCATCCTGAATCAGTCGTGCAGGATCCGTTACACCCGGACAGGGTATCCATCTTTCTTTTAGATTCTCTGGCAAACGGAACGATTGACTCCTTGAGGATCAGGAATATCATGGATTTATCAGGAAATCGGCTCACGGATACCATTGTGCAGGTTTTTTATTACCGGCCTGAAGCATATGATATCCTGATCCACGAGATCATGGCCGACCCTGATCCCCCGGAAGGGCTGCCAAATGGCGAATATGTGGAATTGTATAACCGGTCGGATTTTCCGGTTAACCTGAAGGACTGGACTTTTAAATATGGGAGTTATTCAAAAGTATTCCCCCTTGTTACCATCCCATCGAAAGGGTATTTATTAATAGTCAGGGATCCTGCCTTTATGAATATTGCGGAGTGTGTTATTTTGTTCACATCTTCAACTTCCTTGTCAAATGAAGGAACAACCCTCGTTTTGAAAAACGCCGGCAATCATGTCATTCATTCCGTATCCTATACCCCGGATTGGTACAGGGGTTCATTTAAAAAAGAAGGGGGGTGGTCTCTGGAAATGATCGATTCATCGAATCCTTGCGGTTGCCAGGAGAACTGGGGAGCCTCAAAGGATGGTTCGGGTGGTTCGCCCGGAAGGCGCAATTCCGTCGCCAAAGCCAATCCCGACCTGAAAGAACCGGTTACTTTGAGGGCATTTATTTCAGATTCTTTGTTGGTGGAAGTAACTTTTTCTGAGGCAATGGACAGTCTTTCTTTGCTTTCACCAGCATCCTGGGAAATCAATCACTCTGACGGCATGTCAAAACCTTTAAGCATAGTCGCGGTTCCGCCGGAGTTTAAATCCGCAGTCCTGATGTTTGATAAACCGTTTGAGCGGGGCGTTTTGTATATGCTTACAGTGACAGGCGAAATTAAAGATTGTTCAGGAAACAGTTGTGTCGCAGGCCGTTCAGTCAGATTTGCCTTACCGGATTCAGTAACCATCCATGATGTTGTTATCAACGAAATATTATCGAATCCAGCCAGTGGGGGATCAAGGTTTGTGGAGTTGTATAACCGGTCGGATAAAGTCGTTGATCTTCAAACAATGGTAATGGCCAACCGGGATACTATCACGGGATTCCTTCCAAATGCAGTGCCTTTGACCCCCGCAGGATATTTATTATTTCCGGGGGATTATGTTGCCATGACTTCCAATTCTGAAGATATTTGCGACAGGTATCACCCGGTATTTCCGGAAGCGATAACAGGGATGAAAGGGTTTCCTGTATTCGGCGATGATACCGGTACCGTGATCATTGCCAGAAAGGACAACCTGGCCATTGTTGACAGATTGCAATATAATCCCGACATGCACTATCCATTGCTGGCCACAGCGGAAGGAGTTTCGTTGGAACGGGCAAACCCTGAGCTGACAACCGAGGTACAAAGTAACTGGCATTCGGCAGCAGAAACAGCCGGGTTTGCGACACCCGGTTATAGGAATTCAACCTGGATAAAGAAAGAGAACGATGACCAGGAAGTTATGATCCAACCCGCTATCTTTTCGCCTGATAATGATGGACGTGATGATTTGTTGATCATTACGATTCGGGAGCATGAACCTGATTATGCTGTTAACATTGTCGTTTATGATCCAAGGGGCAGGTTCGTCAGGCAACTTGCCAATAACGTTGTATTTGGCGGTGAAGGAATCTTTATATGGGACGGAATGACGGCTGCACGAAGCAAAGCGCCGATCGGATTTTATATTTTACTGATCGAACTGACGCGACCGGATGGAACCGTTAGAAAAATCAAAAAGACTGCAATACTTGGAGGGAGATTATAGAAAAGTCAAAAGGCAAATTGTAAAGTTAAAAGGCAAATATTATGTTAAAAGTCAAAAGTCAAAAGTCAAAAGTTAAAAGCAAAATTAAAAATATAAGTAAATGTTATGGGAAATTTTTCGGATCAAATGTCAAATAGGTTTATTATTTTGGCGGTCAATATTGTAAAGATTGAAAAACACCTTTGTAAAACTAATTCAGGCCGTCATATTTATGGTCAACTATTTCGTGCCGGCACATCTACCGGAGCAAATTATGAAGAAGCAAGGGCTGGTGAAAGCAGGGCCGATTTTATACATAAAATGCAGGTAGTATTGAAAGAATTGCGCGAATCCCGATACTGGATATCACTTATTATGGAAGCCAAATTGATTCAAGCAGAAAATGAAAATCTGAAATTTCTGTCACGTGAGTCAATAGAATTAGCAAACATCACTGCCAAATCAGTAGTTACAGCCAAATCAAAATCCGGAAAACCCCCGTCCCAATCCTGAGTATCGAAAATATTTTGCCATTTGACTTTACAATTTGCCATTTGCATTTCTAGATCATAGCAGTTGCAATGCAGGCAATACTGATCTTTACATCCGGGATCACATTCAGCGCCTGGATACATGATTCCAGCGTCGCCCCGGTAGTGATTACATCGTCAACAAGGATCATGTGTTTGCCTTTCCAGTCATGCGGAGCGTTTACCGTAAATATTTCATTGACATTCTGATACCTGCTGAACCGTGACTTTCTGGTTTGTGTTTCTGTAGCTTTTGTACGTGTCAGCAGATGCCTGTTCACGGGAATGTTCATGGCTCCGGCAAGCCCGAGCGCCAATTGTTCGCTCTGGTTATATCCCCGTTGCAAATACCTTTTCTTATGGAGAGGTACCGGTACGATCACATCTGCCGTATTGAAATGAGGCGCATATTTTAAAGCGTGTCCGTATTGACCCCCAAGAAAAATCCCGACATCCTTTCTGCCTTTATATTTAAGCTGATGCACCAATCGCTGAACGCTATTCCCCTTGTTGAAATAGAGAAAAGCAGCCCCGGCCTCCATGGGCACCCTTCCCCAGAACAGGCGTGTGACTGGATTTTCAAGATCATGGTGAAAGTTTGTTTTCGGAAGGTGGTACAAACAAAAGTGACAAAGTACCTCTTCGGTTTTCCACAGGCTGTTACCACACCCGGCGCAGATCCGTGGAAATATGAGCGAAATGAAATCACTGATGAAGATCATGGGAATACTTTCTGGTTAATCGTGAAAGAAGGTAAAAGGTAATACAGAATTGAAAAAAAACTTGTAGGTTTGGTTAAAATTTACGCTGGAAATGAAGTCGCCCCATTTGCTTGATGTACAAAACCTGACAGTTGGCTTTACTTCCGATACCGGGGAGGCGATCGTAGTTGACCACATCTCCTTTGCATTGAACGAGTCAGAAACACTTGCGGTCGTGGGAGAATCTGGTTCTGGGAAGACAGTTACGGCCCTTGCGGTGTTAAAGCTGATCCCGTCACCTCCGGGTAAAATCATCAGCGGGAATGTTTTATTCAGGAACAGTGAAGGTCTGATCACGGATCTCATGCCGCTTGACGAGCGTAGAATGCAGAAGATCAGAGGGTGTTCGATCTCCATGATTTTCCAGGAGCCCATGACTTCGCTAAATCCTGTTTTTACCTGCGGAAACCAGGTGGCGGAAAGTCTGCGGGCACACCTTGCCATGAACAAAAAAACAGCAAGGGAAAAGGTACTCGACCTGTTCAACGAAGTGATGTTACCCCGGCCGGCAGCGGTTTTCAAGGCCTATCCACATCTGTTGTCGGGCGGGCAGAAACAGCGGGTGATGATCGCCATGGCGATAGCCTGTAATCCGGCGGTCCTGATTGCCGATGAACCGACTACCGCCCTGGATGTGACCGTACAGAAAGCCATTCTGGATCTGATGAAAAAACTCCAGGAGTCCAGGAAGATGAGCATCCTGTTTATCACCCATGACCTAGGCGTCGTGGCAGGCTTTGCAGACAGGGTGCTGGTAATGAACAAAGGAAAAATTGTTGAGGAAGGCACAACCGGTGAAATATTTCAAAATCCTGAGCATCCTTATACCCGCGGCTTGCTGGCATGCCGTCCGCCATTGAACATACGGCTGAACCGACTTCCAACGGTTGAAAAATACATCCTGGATGAACGACCATCATCCGATGGGATCATCACCCCGCAGCAACGAAAAAAAGAACACGAACGGCTCTATGGCCAGGATCCTATCCTGAAGGTTGAAAAGCTCACCAAACAATTCGGATCTTTTACCGCGTTGGAAAAAGCAAGTTTCCTCGTTTACCCGGGTGAAACGCTTGGAATTGTGGGAGAGTCCGGGAGCGGAAAAACCACTCTTGCGCGGGTTGTGCTTGAGCTTATTCCAGCCACTGAAGGAAGGATCGTTTATCAGGAACAGGATATTACAAAACTTACCGCCGGTAAACTACAAAAAATGCGCAAGGACCTTCAGATCATTTTTCAGGATCCTTATTCATCCCTGAACCCACGGTTTGCTATTGGTCCGGCCATTCTTGAACCGATGAAAGTACACCGGTTGCATCGCCATGATAAGGAGAGGAAAGACCGGGTGATGGAACTGCTTCAAAAAGTCGGGTTAAAACAGGAGCATTATTACCGCTATCCGCATGAGTTTTCAGGTGGGCAGCGACAAAGGATATGCATTGCTCGCGCGCTGGCGGTTGAGCCGCGGCTGATCATCTGCGATGAGTCTGTTTCGGCGCTCGATGTCTCCATCCAGGCACAGGTGTTGAACCTGCTTAATGACTTGAAAAAGGACTTCGGCCTCACCTATATCTTTATTTCACATGATCTTTCGGTCGTAAAATACATGTCTGACAGACTTATTGTTATGAAGAACGGAAAGATCGAGGAGATGGGAGAGGCGGATGAGGTGTATGATAAACCGCGGTCGGAATATACAAAGGCGTTGTTAGAGGCGATTCCGGGGGGACAAGGGGACGAGGGGACAGGCGGACGAGGAGGGTGATAGGCAGAGATGAGGCATGATACATTTGTATGAAGGAATGTGCAAAAATGAATTTAATGACAACAAATATGGGAAAGAAAAAGAGTTTCAGTGGTGTTCAGAAGAATACTTTTGTAAAATCGGTGCTGGATGTTTTTCAGAACAATCCGTACAGTAGTTTCAACTACAAACAGGTTGCCGCACGGCTTGGGATCAAAGACCGTGCAAGCATGGACCTGATCAGCCTGATTATCGGGCAATTATTCAAGAGCAAGGAACTTGCCATGAGCAAGCGGGGAAAATATCAGATCAATCAGGATAGTCCACGGTTTACCCAGGAAGTCAAAACCTCGCTCACCGGCACTGTGGATATGAAGCAGACCGGAAAAGCATATGTGATCCCGGATGATAAGACGGAAGATGTGTTTATTGCTGCCACGAATACGAATCACGCCCTGCACCGCGACAAGGTCAAGGTGTTTATTTTCCCCAGGCGCAAGGGGCATAAGCTGGAAGGAGAAATTACGGAGATTATCCGGCGGAATAAAAAGCAATTCGTGGGCACTATCGAGACTTCGAAGAATTTTGCATTTCTCAAGCCCGATAATGCCACGATGCCGGTCGATATTTTCATTCCCAACACGAAACTGAACGGGGCAAAGAATGGCCAGAAGGTTGTGGTTGTTATTACCGAATGGCCTGCACAGTCGGCGAATCCGTTCGGCGAGGTAAAAGAGGTACTCGGCAAGCCCGGTGATGACCGGGTAGAAATGCAATCAATCCTGGCCGAAATAGATTTTCCATTGTCATTTTCACCAAAGGCGGAGAAGGAAGCTGATTCCTTTCCTGACAAAATACCCGGGTCAGAAATTGCCACCCGAAGAGATTTCAGACCGGTGTTCACGATCACGATCGACCCCGAAGATGCCAAGGATTTTGATGATGCCATCTCGTTGAGATCCATGGAAAATGGGCATCTGGAAATCGGGGTTCATATTGCAGATGTCTCTTATTATGTTAAGCCGGGTTCAGCCATTGAGGAGGAGGCGGTTGAACGGGGAACTTCGGTATATATGGTGGGCCGCACCATTCCGATGCTTCCCGAACGGCTGTCGAACGGATTATGCTCCCTCAGGCAGGGTGAAGACAGGCTGTGCTTCTCGGCGGTTTTCGAGATGGATGAAAAGGCAAAAATATATTCGGAATGGTTCGGCAAGACGGTGATCAACTCAAACCGCCGGTTTTCCTATGAGGAGGTTCAAGCGATCATTGAATCGGGTACAGGCGAATACACCTCAGAGATTGCAACCCTGAACAAAGTGGCCTTAAAACTCCGTGAGGAGAGGTTCCAAAAGGGATCCTTTAATTTTGAAACCCAGGAGGTTCGGTTTAAACTTGATAAGCAGGGCAGGCCGACAGACATCTATCTTCGGGAGATGAAAGAGGCAAATAAACTGATCGAAGATTATATGTTGCTTGCCAACCGTAAGGTGGCTGAATTTATCGGCAAGAAACGGGATAATCAGGCGGTGAAAACCTTTGTTTACCGGGTTCATGACACCCCCAATCCTGAAAAGCTGGAGAATTTTACTCAGTTTGTGGAACGGCTTGGATATAAATTAAAGATCAGTTCAAAAAAATCACTTGCCGACTCCTTTAACAAATTATTCAGCGATATCAAAGGAACCGGTACCGAAACGATGATCGAAACCATTGCCATCCGCACGATGTCAAAAGCCTATTATTCCACGAACAACATCGGCCATTACGGACTGGCTTTTGATTTCTATTCTCATTTCACCTCGCCCATCCGCAGGTATCCCGACCTGATGGTGCACCGGTTGTTGTTCGATTACATGCAAAACGCACCGTCTGTTTCAAAGGATGTATATGAGCCGATATGTGAACATGCCTCAGAGATGGAGCGCCGTGCCGTGGATGCAGAAAGGATGTCGGTGAAATACAAACAGGCTGAATACATGCTTGACAAGGTGGGGCAAAATTTTGACGCGTTGATTTCGGGCGTGAGCAAATGGGGTATCTTTGCTGAAATTGTCGGAACCAGATGCGAGGGGATGATCCGCCTGCGCGACCTTGAAGATGACTATTATTATCTTGATGAAGAGAATTACCAGATCATCGGGCAGCGCCATGGATACCGGTTTAAACTCGGTGATAAACTCAAGATCCGGGTTAAACGCATCGACCTTGCACGCAAACAGATGGATTACGACTGGGTTTCGTGACTTTTAAATACTTACCAGCAATGATGAAAAAGCATTTAACGGGGTCAGCAGTTCCCCTGATAATTACCGTAATTCTGATGATGGCCATCCCGGCACATGTATCGGCTCAGAATCCCGATCGATACATAACCATACACCTGCGTGGTGTTTATGAAAGCAAAATAAGTCTCCTAGCCATGTCAGGCTCCAGAACGTTTAAACCCGTTACAGAGGCGCCTGTTGTAAAAAACGGTGAAACCATCCGGATTTCAGTCTCAAAAGAACACCTTCCGGGGGAGTGTGTTTTGCGTTTCGATTACAAAGAATCGGAAACAAGCGCCCCTTATCCATCAGAGAAAAATATTTTTATACACGAACAGGATCTCGAATTGTGGGTAAATCCGAAATACTGTAATAACCAGGATAGTACATGGTTTCAGCAAGGTGAACTGGAAAATTCAACATTTCTGCAATTTTCAAAGGAAAATGCCAAACAAAAAGAAAAAACAGGCTTGCTGCAGAATTTTTTAATGAAATATGATGACACTGAATCAGACTTTTATCGGCAGGGGATTACTGAATACGAACACCGGAGACAAACCTACAACCAGTGGCTTAAAACCAGATCGGTGCAGGATAAAGCGCTCTTCGTAAGCAACCTGTATAACTTTCAATATATCCCGGAAATATCGCTGAAGGGTGACGAGAAAGACCGGATCATAAGCCTGATATACCACTATTTTGACGGGATGGATTTTAATGACCCATTGCTGATCAAAACATCTGATCTGAATAAATGGATGGATAATTACGTTAACCTTTACGGACAACTATCCACGACCACGGCTATCCGGGACTCCTTATTTCCCGTAGCCGGGAGAACAGCAATTGAAAAAGCCAGACAAGGCCACCCGCTGGTTTATGGATGGATGGTGGACTATTTCTACCGGGGTTATGAGTCAAATGGCATTGAAGCGGGTATTAAAATTCTGGAACCTTATCTGAATGATCCAAATTGCCTTACTTCGAAAAGACAGGAGATTACGAGGCGGTTGAAAGGCATGGAAACGCTTGTAGCCGGAAGCCAGGCCCCTGACATTTCATTAATAGACCAGGCAGGTCATCTGTTTGAATTGCATAAGTTCGAAACACCGTGCAGGTATATCCTGCTATTGTTCTGGTCGGCCGGCTGCAGTCATTGTGTGGAAATGGCTGATAATTTGTACCCCTGGCAACAACAACCGGAATTGCAGGAGAAAATGACGGTACTGGGCATTGGCCTTGATGAAACGGATGCAGATGTAAAGGCATGGGAACAAAAGTCCGGCAGCTTTTCCGGGTGGAAACACATGCGGGCAGAAGATGGGGTTCGCAGCAAGGTAGCAAGCGATTACTATGTGCTGGCTACCCCGGTAATGGTTTTACTGGATGCAACGACCAGAAATATCGTTGCAACCCCGAATACCCTGAATGAATTACTGAAAGTGATCCAGGAAAATTAGCAGCTACTCATGCCAGTTTTTTTCGTTCAACCAGTTCAAAAAAGGCCTTGTGGTATGTTTCGCTCACGGGGATATACTGATCGGCGATTTTTATCCTGTTCCGTTCGATCGACTCAATTTTATCCAACGCGATGAAATAGGATTTATGAACCCGGCAGAAATGGGGTTCACGAAGAACCTTCTCAAGTTTCCGGGCATTCATCAGGGTCATGATTCGTCTCGTTTTGGTAACGATCCGCCAATAATCCCCCATACCCTCAACATAAAGTACGTCCTTGTTCTCGATACGCTCCATCCGGGTTTCTGTTTTGACAAAGAAAAAAGATGATTCCGCGGATTTCCCTTTGTCATTTTCGTGTCTGGGTGCGCCGGCGTCGAGCTGCATGCGTTCAACCACCTTGTTAACGCCTTTGATAAAACGTTCAAAGGAAATAGGCTTCAGCATATAATCCACAACGTCAAGTTCAAACCCCTGGATGGCATATCGCTCATAGGCCGTTGTGAAAATAATGAAGGGACGGTGTTTCAGTGCATTCAACAATTGGATCCCGCTGAGTTCCTCCATTTGAATATCAAGGAAGATCAAGTCAACCTTGTTTGACCTGATATATTCAATGGATTCAATGGCATTGTCGAACGTTTTCATGAGATGCAGGAAGGCCACTTTCGAACAGTAATCCTTGATGATATCGAGCGCAAGGGGCTCATCGTCAATAGCAATACAGTTTATTTTCATGTCGATAGGGTTAGTTTAACCAAATATTGATCTTCATCTGACTTGATTACAAGCTGGTGCTTACCGGGATAAAGCAGGTTAAGTCTGCGCCGGATGTTGTTTAATCCGATACCTCCGACCTGATCTTTCGTGAAGGTGACATTTTTCCTTATATGGTTTGTGACTTCAAAGAGAATTTGTTGCGGACCGATGGATAAATTGATCCGGATCCCGGGGTACGAAACATTCCTGTTACTGTGTTTAAATGCGTTTTCAACAAATGGGATGAGTAACATTGGCGCAATGGTTCGCCCTTCAACGTTTCCCATAATGTTCAATTCTACGAAATCCGAGTGCTTAAGCCGGAGTTTTTCCAGCTCAATAAAACTCTTAAGGTATTCAATTTCTTTTTCCAACAACACGTTATCCGTGGTTGCATCGTAAAGCATATAACGCATGATCGCCGACATTTTCATTACTGCCTCGGGTGCATCTTCCGATTTTTTATATACCAACGAATAGATATTGTTCAGCGTGTTGAAAAGAAAGTGCGGATTTATTTGCGACCGGAGCAAAGCCAATTCCCCGGATTGTTTTTCAAGCATCAGTTCGGTCCTCAATTTCTGTGTGTCAAACCAACCAATGGCAAGTTGTATAAGTAAGGCGTATATTCCGTAGACGATCACCAGCCGGAGTGAACTAAACCACCAGACACTGTTAACAATCAATTCGTGTGACCCTTTCATGTGGTTATATCCGATGTATTTCCAGAAAAGGTATTCAAGGCCGATCCGCAACGGTATAAGTGTGGAAAACACAATAACCAGCAAAAGGATGGGATAGATTTTCTTTTTTTTCGTAAAGAACAACCCATAAGTAAAATAAAAACTGTAGAATGTAATGAAACTGGTTACCGGATAAATGGTAATCTCCCCGAACGGGCTGTATTCTTTTTCCGATTGCATCGCAACGGACAGAAGAATCTGATTGAACATGTAAACCCAAAAGGCAACGTGGATCAGAATCTTATACTTTGTTTTCATCTCATGTTTCTAAATTCTTTAACAAAATAACGGCAGATATTGATCAAAACCAAAAGAAAAGGCAACTAATCGGCCATACAGGCTGTTTGTCCGGTCATAAGTGCATTTTTATCGACAATAATGTGCGTAATTCAATTGTGCATACTGTGGTAAGAAATCATTTTTTAGTAACAGAGTTTAATTGTCTAGAACCGATTTTTCGTATGTTTGAATGAGGAAACAACCATCGCATAAAGGATGCCTGGAGTGAAAAACATGAATTCAACGCTTCACATGTTGTGCTGGATATTATTTTTCCCGGTTTATTTTACCGGCCATCCCTCTGTTGCCCAGAAACAATATAATTTTTATTATGGGAAGGTTTTGGAGGCCGGGACTAAAACGGGGATTCCAAACGTAAATCTATCCATAGAAGGATCCCGTATTGGAACGGTCACCGATAAAACAGGGGCGTTTTCGTTTTTCATCGACTCTATTCCCGCCACACTGATCGTCAGTTCTGTTGGACTTGAAACAAAGACCATCCTGCTTGACGCCACCTCTTATTCCCTGAACCTGTATCTCTCACGCCAGGCAACGGAATTGGGGGAAGTTGAGATCAAGGCCGCGGTACATGAAGCCTTCTTTAAGGATGATCGTTACGCGGTTCTCGATTATGAAATAGACAGCAGCATGGTTTACTTGCTAATATATAGACAATACCTGTCAAAAGCCACAATAATTTGTAAAAACCTTGATGGAGACACTGTTGCAACTTCTGCGCCATTGTCTTTCAAACCCGACAGACTTTTTAAAGATTGCCTGGGCATCATGCACGTGCTGAGTCGTGATTCGGGATTTCAGGTGTTTCGCCAGGATAATCAATTACACCTGATCCACCCGGTCAACCTGAAGAAATTCGATGATGTTTTGAAAAACTGTGTAGCTGCAACACCTGATATCTTGTTTTTTCAAAGAGTTACTGACAACGGGCTTGGTGTTGAATATTACGGCGTGAACAGAAAAACCCGCCTGAAAAATCCCATTGCACGGGCGAGGGACCAGAAAAAAATTAAAATGGCTAAGCGCAATCCTCAGGATGCGCAAATGCTGAGAAGTTCCAGGCCTCCTGGTTCGAGAGATGACTTTGTAGCCTGGAATTTCGTTCATAAGATCCTGTACCGGCCGATCAAAACCTCTTTATACAGAATAGGGGATTATACCTGTATATTTAACACCCCCGAAAAGCAAATGGAGTTTTATGATATATCGGGTAATTATTCCTATAAACTCGCCATACATACAGACAAAGTGAATGATGGCCGGTGGACCAATGATATTTTAATTGATGAGATTACGGGTAAAGCTTATACTGTTTTTATCCGAAACGGCACATACACGATTTATAGAATAGATTTAAACAACGGTCTGCTCAAGAAACGACTGTCATTATTTCATCTTTATCCACGGAAAGTCAGGATTTACGATGACAGGGTTTATTATTTATATGATGTGGCCGGTGATCCGGATAATAAAATGCTGTTCCGGCAGAAGTTTTGAGGAAGATGATCCCATCAATCGTAAGTCGTAAATCAAACAATTTAATCTGATATCGTAAATTCCAATCGGGTATTATTTTATCAGCGTCAGTTCGTTGATGAGGTTGGTTGCCCCTGCAAATTTATCGATGACGAACAGCACATAACGGATATCGACGTTAATGGTACGCTGCATGTCGGGTTCGAACATGATGTCGCCGCTCATGGCTTCCCAGTTCCCGTCGAAGGCAAGGCCGATCAGTTGACCGTCGCCATTGATGACCGGGCTGCCTGAGTTACCGCCGGTGATGTCGTTTGTGGTCAGGAAGCAAACGATCATTTCACCATTTTCGCCATACTGTCCGTAATCCTTTGCCTTAAAGAGCTCTTTGAGTTTCTTTTCCACAATGAATTCATCGTTGGTGGGGTCTTCCTTTTGCATCACCCCCTTGAGGGTTGTAAAGTGGTCATAATGAACTGCATCGGCGGGGTAGTAATCAAGCACACTGCCGTAGCTCATGCGCATGGAGGAGTTTGCGTCGGGATATTTCACCAGGTTCGGATTCATCTCACGTATTCCTGCGATGAACAACCGGTTGGCCACACTTATGTTTCCCCGTGCTGATGCATAGGCCGCGGCATTTTTACCCATGGCCTCCTCCATTGATTTGGCAAGTTGCCATCCAAGGTCTTTTTTAAATACTTTCAGACTGGGGTTTTCGATGAATTTTGCAGCATTTTCTGGGGTAGCAAAAACCGAAGTTTCATAAACTTCATTGGCAAAAGCGACAAAATCATTCTTATAATCCTTTTCGATCATTGTAAAGATCCCGGGTTGCTCTGCTTTGGAAACATCGGCGGCATACATCCGGAGCATTTCAGCCAGCAAGTTCCTTGCAATCGCCTCATCATACTCCTTGAAATGTTCTTTTACGGCTACGCTTAATCCCTCTTGGGCCTGTTTTACCGCTTCCTTGTTCTTTTTTTCTAGCGCACCCCGGAGTTCTTCACACTGACTTGCCATTTGCACAACATCAAGGCCTCTTCCGGCAATATTTGCGTAAAAAAACGGTCCAGACACTTGTTTCATGCCGGAATATTCTTTTTGAAGATTGTCAAGCACATTACCATACTTCTGCTGCAACACAGGGTCTTTGCTGTACCAGTTGATGAAATCCTGTTCAATCACCTTTTTCTTCTCTTCAACCTTGTTGCGCACAAGCATCCTTGACTGGCCGATAAAATTTTTCCAGGTATTGGCGATACCTGCGTAATTGGCGGCATAATCAATTTTTACCTTTTTGTCCTGATCCATTCTTTCCTTCATGACTTCGAGTTCTTTTCCAAAAAGCTTGATCAGGGTCGGGTAAAAACTCTGGAGGTTAAAGTCAATACCAAACGAAGTGAGATAGCGGGAGGTTGATCCGGGATATCCCCAGATCATGGCAAAATCATTTTTCTTGATGCCCTTCAGGCTGATAGGCAGATGGTAAGCCGGTTTAAGGGGCACATTTTTCTCATCATATTTTGCCGGATTTCCTTCCGGGTCAGTATAGACGCGGAGAATTGAAAAATCGCCGGTATGCCGTGGCCACATCCAGTTGTCGGTATCACCACCGAATTTACCGATAGAAGAGGGGGGGGCGCCAACCAATCGTACATCTTTGTAGGTCTTGAAAACGAAAAGATAATATTCATTCCCCCCGTAAAACGATTTGACCGAAGCCTCAAACTTACCACCATCTTCTGCTCTTTTGCGGATCCGGTTAGATATTTCCCTGATCTTCGCACCGCGGTCCGACTCTTTTATGGAATCCGGCAGGAAGGGAATAATTGAATCGGTTACATTTTCGATCCGCTGGAGGAAAGAGGCGCACATGGCCTCGTTGGAGAGCTCTTCGCTGAACGACTTAGCCCAGAAGCCATCGGTAAGGTAGTCGTGTTCGGTTGTACTGTGATTTTGTACTGCGCCATAGCCACAATGATGGTTGGTAAACAACAGCCCCTGGCCGGATACCAATTCAGCAGTACAGAAAAACCCGCCTGATGCCCCATTGCCTGATAACCCGACAATTGCGTCTTTAAGGCTGTTATGGTTGATGCTGTATAATTCTTCGGCAGTCAGGCGAAGTCCCATTTTTTGCATATCGACATAATTCAGCCGTTCGAGCAGCAAGGGGAGCCACATCCCTTCGTCGGGTGGATTTTCGGCATAACCAAACGATCCGCCGGATACAAAAAGAACCATCACGATCATCGTGAATTTGAAATTCCTTAAAGATTTTCTCATAATTGTAAATTGTTAAAATGTAGAGTGATACTTGTCTTGATCTACCGGTTTGTGGCTGATTAAAAACGGATTGCAATGATAGTGACAATTTCAGTACCGGGGATTTTTTTTTGACAAACTGAGAATTTTCTCGATGATCCCGCTTTTTTAACAGTTAAAATGTTCATTTTTGTATAAAAAAAGCACGATGAACCTTGCCGCCCTTTTTCAAAAGTGTAAGAAACATTTTGTTTTTCAGCAGGGACTTTTCTGGCTGATCAGCATTATCCTCTTTACTGTCGTGCTCTTTTACACCAGGGGCGACTTTAATTTTTACGACATCAACCTGCGGTTGGCTGCGAACATCCTGATCACTATCGGTTTTCTTGCCATCTCAGTGTATATCAATTTGCTTTGGCTCATTCCGGCATTTTTCAACAAAAGAAAATTTTTACTTTTTGTCCTGCTTGAAATCGCCAATATCTTTCTTTTTATCCTGTTGAATTATTATGTTACCTTCTTTTTTGAGGGGGGCAGGCACTCCTCCCGCCTGGTAACGGAGTTTATTGCTGAATTCATCCTGGTTCTGATATTCCTTATTGTATCAACCCTGCTGAAGTTCATGCGCGATTCGATTGCTTTACAGGATGTTGAGTTGCGGATGAAGGAGGTTGAAAAACAAAAAGTTGAAGCAGAGCTGCGGGCGCTCAAGTCCCAGGTGAATCCCCACTTCTTTTTCAATACGTTAAACAGCCTTTATTCTCTGAGCCTCGACAAATCGGAAAAAGCGCCTGAAATGATTCTGAAACTGTCGGACCTGATGCGGTATGTTATTTATGAATCCACAGATGACCTTGTGACGGTTGGGAAACAGGTGGAATTTCTTCAAAGCTATGTTTACCTTGAGAGGTTGAGGTCAGACGACAGTCTTGATTTCCACTTTGAGATTAAAGGAGAAAACCTTCAGTTGAAAATTGCCCCGCTTTTATTTTTAGCCTTTATTGAAAATGCTTTTAAACATGTTGCTAAGGAAAAAAGCGATAAGCCGTATATCAAAATTGTTTTCGATCTCGAACACGAAGACCGCGTGATATTTAGCATTGAAAATCGTGCAGATCCTTTCAGGCAGAAAAATCCTGAAGGAGGTTTCGGTTTGTGGAATGTTAAAAAACGGCTCGAATTGCTTTATCCCGGCAGGCATGAGTTAAATATCAGTGAAACAGCGACCAGTTATCGCGTTGTGTTGAATATTCTTGTATGAATATCAGGTGTGTGATTATAGATGATGAGCCGCTTGCACAACGCGTTGTTGAGCGGTACGCCGAAAAGATACCGTTTCTCGAAATTGTTCAGAAATGCAACAATGCATTTGAAGCGATTGATGTTTTGTACAAACAGGAAGCAGATCTGTTGTTTCTCGACATCAACATGCCCAGGTTAAGCGGGATTGATTTTTTGAAAACCCTAAAAAAGCCTCCATTGGTGATCATTACGACAGCTTATGCCGAATTTGCCATCGAGGGTTACGAGCTGGATGTGGTCGATTACCTGATGAAGCCTTTTGCTTTTGACCGTTTTTACAAAGCGATCCAAAAAGCAGAGGAGTTGATCAGGGGTAAGGAACAGCGACAATTTAAAAGCGCCGGGGATGATGACCAGGGCGACACCTTCATTTTTGTCAAATCAAGCAAAAAAACCTATAAAGTCAACCTTCACGACATCCTGTACATCGAAGCGCTGGGAGATTACGTGAAAATTTTTACAACAGAAAAAATGATCGTCAGTTACCAGTCACTGAAAAACATAGAGACTTTACTCCCCGCCAGATCTTTCCCCAGGATTCATAAATCATTCATCATTGCCTTATCGCGGATTGACCTGATCGAGGGAAATCATGTTAAAATCAAAGACCGGCAGATTCCGATCGGAACCAATTTCAAAGGCGAATTTGAAAAGCTGATCAGACTGGCTTAAAAAGGTAAATCCTACTTTTATGGAACCTGCATGGAAATTCCCCTGAAATATTCCAGCAGCGATCCGGTGATGATAAATCCGCCGATGACCATAAACAGGATGCCTACGATCCTGTTCGTCCATATTTTTACCTGCGGGTTGCCGGTAATTTTGATCTTGTTGGCCAAAACAACTTTCAGGATATCGGTCATCAGAATTACCGAAAGGGTTCCTGCAAAAAACAGACCGACTGATTTCTGATCCCCACCGTATGTTGCATTGATGGCAAGCATTGATGTGATCCAGAATACCCAAAGGAAAGGGTTGGCGAAGTTCAGCACATATCCCTTAATAAAATATGGAAAAGGGCCTTTTTTCCTTACGACGATCTCATTGATCACCTCAACCTGCTCGGTGAGCGGTACTTTTTTAAAAAACGTATAGGCCCCGTAAACCGACATCACAATTCCGCCGACAATGCCAAGAACAAGATGATAGGTAGGGTTAGTGACAATTGCCGAGGCGCCAAAATAGAATCCCACAACCAGGGTCAGGTCGCTGGTAAATATTCCTCCGGCAAGAAAAATCCCTGTTTTTACCCCGTGTTTAACGCTTGTCTGAAGTAGCGCAAACAACGCGGGACCAATGGAAATGGCCACGGTCAGCCCAAGGATAATACCTTCAAACAGTGGATGTAAGATCGAATTCAACGATTCGTCCGGATTTTATATGACTCTACGTACTCCTCCCAATGTTCACGCTGGGCAGATTTCAGCGCCCGCGGGAATTTATGCGCACCGCCCTCTTTCCCAAGGGACTTCATCCAGTCGTGAAACACATGCAAAGGTAATACTTCTGCAGAAACGTTTTTTATGGCCTCGATACGTTCAACGCGGTAATCGTCGTTCAGCACCTTCAGGTATTCGTCGAGCCTGGTTGCGGCAAGTACGGGATCAATGGCATCATCGGTACCAAGGTACCACTTGTGGGCAAAGAGGTTCCCGTAACTTATTCCGGTGATGGTGAATTCGCTGATCTTGATGTTAAATTCTTCCTGGAGCATCCCGATGGCCCGGTTAAGGTTATCCTGTGATACATGTTCCCCGCAAAGGCTGATAAACTGTTTTGTGCGCCCGGTAAGCACAATTTCACCTCTTTCCCGGGAAATGAATTTCAAGGTATCGCCGATCAGGTATCTCCAGGCTCCGGCACAGGTTGATAACAGCAATGCGTACTCTTTGCCTGTCTCCACCTGGCCGATGGTCAGCGTTTCGGGGTTGGACTTCAGGTTTCCTTCGCTGTCGAAGTTGTCATCATTGAAGGGGATGAACTCGAAAAAGATACCATTGTTGAGGATCATCTCCATGCTCTTATGGTTCCCTGGTCGCTGGTATGCAATGTACCCTTCGGAAGCGAGGTATGATTCGTTGTAAAGGATCGGACGCCCCAGCAATTTACCAAAACTCCTGACATAAGGCTCGAAGGAGACGCCGCTGTGCACGTATGCCGACAAGTTTGGCCAGATGTCGTGGATGTTTTGCACCCCGTGATGGGCGATTATTTTTTCCATGATGATCTGGATCCAGGCGGGTACCCCTACGATGATCCCGATATCCCAGTTTCTTGCGCTTCTTACTATTTCATTCAGTTTTACCGTCCATTCGTTTTCACGGGAGATACGCCGGCCGGGCTTGTAGAAGTGTTGAAACCAGAAGGGAATATTTTTTGCAGTTATACCCGAAAGATCTCCCTGATAATAGGTTCCGTTATACTGGAGGTGTGTGCTCCCGCCGATCATCAGGATTCCTTTCTCATAAAATTCATCGGGAAAATCATATTTGGTGGTCGTGATCAACTGCCGGATGCTTGCCTTTTGAATAGCGCGTAACATGTCGGCGGTCACCGGGATGTGTTTGGAAGATGCCTCGGCGGTTCCCGAAGTCAGGGCGAAATATTTAACCCTGCCTGGCCAGGTAACATAGGGCTCGCCGTTGAGACTGCGATACCACCACTTTTTAAACATGGCGTTGTAATCATGAACCGGTACACGGGTACGGAACAGGTTTACAAAATCGTGATTGTCAGCCATGATGCCAAAATCGTAATACTCGCCAAAGGCAGTATCCTGCGCCCGAAGCAACAATTTTTTAAGTACCTTTTCCTGCTCCCGCACCGGATCAATTTGGTTTAAATCAATGGGGAACTGACGCAGTTCATACGCTTTACGGATGATTGATCCGAGGAATGGCATCTGATGTTAATAAATTCAAGGAATGAAAAGGTAAAGGTAGAAAAAAAAAAGCACCTTCGGTTTTTTCCTTTATGGCGCGAAGACGCAGAGACGCGAAAAAATTCATTTTCCCGGATTTGTGAAATATTGTACTTTTAACCCTTGCAAACCCAAAATGGAAATTAAATTTTGATATAACTTTTGGCGCCGGGAATGAAAGGTACCAGTTGGAAATTATCTTTCACTTATCTGGTTATCCCCGGTTTCCATAGATAAACGCAGAATTTCAGCAGGATGAGGGTAAAATAAAATTAAGAGTGGGGGTGTTGACTGTGTTGGCGCCCATTAGGACGGACGAACATGAATTTAAAATATGATTGAAAAGAAACTTTTATCTCCATTTCAAAAATTTGTTAAAATTGAAAGTTTCAGTGGTATATTATTGTTGATTGCAACGGTTATTGCTCTTGTTTGGGCAAACTCACCATTTCATGAAAGTTATCAATCCATATGGCAATATAAAATTGGCTTTACAACGAAAAATTTTGAAATAATTAAGCCCTTAATTTTGTGGATTAACGATGGCTTAATGGCAATTTTCTTTTTTCTGATTGGATTAGAGATTAAAAGGGAATTTTTAATAGGAGAATTAAATTCTTTCAAAAAAATATCTTTTCCAATCTTTGGAGCATTGGGCGGAATGTTGGTTCCCGTATTATTGTTTTTGGGATTAAACCAAAATCCTGAAACTTTCAAAGGCTGGGGAATACCAATGGCTACCGATATTGCTTTTTCATTGGCCATTTTAAATCTTTTAGGAGACAGAGTTCCTTTAAGTCTGAAATTGTTTTTAACAGCCTTTGCAATAGTCGATGATATAGGTGCAGTATTAGTAATTGCAATATTTTATAGCGGAAGTATAAATGTAAGTTTAATACTTATTGCACTAATACTATTATGCATATTATACGTATTATCTTATAGGGGATATTATTCTAATTTCTTAAATATTGTATTGGGTATAATAGTTTGGGTCCTGTTTTTGAAATCCGGAATTCATCCGACACTTGCAGGGATTTTATTAGCGTTTTCAGTCCCTGTCAGACAAAAAATTCATACGGCTGCATTTATTGATAATTTAGTGGATATTACTAACAATATTAAACAAGCGGCCGTAAGTAAAAAACCAATTCTATCCAAAGAACAAATTGAACATATTGATATTTTGGAAAACTGGACAAGTAAATTTCAATCTCCGCTTCAACATATAGAACATAAATTACACGGTTGGGTTGCTTATTTTATTATTCCTGTTTTTGCTTTGGCTAATGCCGGAGTACTTATCAATAGTGATATTGGGTTGGATACAGCACTCATAAGAAATATAATTATTTGTTTAGTTATAGGTAATAGTATTGGTATTTCATCTATTATACTCTTCGCTAAAAGAGTAAAACTTATTGACGTTCCAAAAGAAATTAGTAATAAACAAATAATAGGAGTTTCATTTTTAGCCGGGATCGGATTTACTATGGCAATTTTTATTGCAAGTTTGGCATTTGAAAATAGTCCAAATTATATTGACTCTGCAAAAATAGGAATACTTATAGGTTCTTTAATTTCAGCAATTATTGGATTTACAATTTTAAGATGGAAAACAGATAAAAAAACGGTTGCACGAAATCTACCGCCAGTTTTTAGAAGAAGCCAACCTGTGATCGGGAATTAATATTTGTACGTATATTTGTACCATAAATCGTACACAAAATAAATTATATGATAACAACAACTATTTCCGATTTTCGAAAAGATATTAAAAGGTATCTTGACCGGGTAACAGAAAACTTCGAAACCCTTATCATTAACAGGGGCAAAGATCGCGGTGTTGTCATCATGTCGCTTGATGAATACAATTCACTAAGCGCGACACAACATGAACTTTCTTCAAAAGCCAACGAGAAAAGGCTTGATTCGGCAATTGAAAAATTAAAAAATGGAAATTCCTTCCAAAAAGAGCTCAATGAATTATGAAATATACATTCGTGGATGAGTCATGGGAAGATTATCTCTATTGGCAGAAGAACGATCGAAAAATGTTGGTCAGGATTAACGAATTATTGAGAGATATTGCCAGAAATCCATTCTTTGGAATTGGGAAACCAGAACCGTTAAAATTCAAATATAAAGGTTTTTGGTCAAGACGTATTGATAACGAACATCGACTGATTTACCGGTATAAGGATGATGAGATTCTTATCGCAAAATGCAGATTTCATTACGACGGATAATTAAAAAAACAGTTGGTAAGAAAAAAGACTTCTTGTTGTCGGGTAACTCTTGTGTTGAGGGTGAATGGGCAAACGGAGTAATCCGCATACGATTAACGAGAAAAAACAATTCAATCAAAAGAAAATGAGAAATATTTTATTAATTTTTACCTTTTTTCTGACGGATTTAGGTTTTGCTCAATCAGGCCTTCCCGACTTTCTGCATGGGACGTGGAAAGTGGAAAACCGCGAAGTTTACGAGCATTGGGACAGACTCAACGACAACTCCTTGAAAGGCTTTTCGTATCATTTTAAGAACGGACAAATGACTGTTTCCGAATACGTAGACATTTACCGAACCGAAAATGAAATCATCTATACGGCTGCCGTTCTAAATCAAAATCAAGGGAAAGGCATTGATTTTAAGCTTGTAAAGACAGACAGCGCGTTTATTTTTGAGAACCCTGATCACGACTTCCCCAAACGGATTAGTTATCAAAAAATAACTGACACAGAGGTGTTTGTGCGGGTATCGGGAGAAAATCAGAAAGGCTTTGCCTACAAAATGAAAAAGCAACCTGAAAAGGGCCAGGAAATGGATACAACTATTTCAAACCCGAATTATGACCATGTATTGGCCAACAAGTTGGGGGCTGACGATTATGGGATGAAAAGCTACATATTGGTCATCCTTAAAACAGGGACCAATCAAACAACAGACAAAACGTTGATTAATAATGGTTTCAGGGGGCACCTTGACAATATAGGTCAATTAGTTAAGGAAGAAAAAATGGTTGTTGCAGGACCGTTCAGCAAAAATGATCATGGCTATCGTGGTATTTTCATTCTTAATGTAACGTCAATTGAAGAGGCCGAAAAATTACTTCAAACCGACCCTGCCATCCAGGAAGGCCTTTTGGCGGTTGAACTATTTAAATGGTATGGCTCGGCAGCATTACCCGAATATTTGAAATACTCAGACAAAATATGGAAATTAAAACCGTAATCATCAAAAACATAAACCATGGCAGAAATAAAAACAAAACAACACAATGCAGACGTTACTGAGTTTATCAACACGTTTGCCGATACTGAACAAAAACGAAAAGACAGCTTTGAGTTAGTAAAGCTGATGCAGGGTTTTACAGGGTTTGAACCCAAAATGTGGGGACCGACCATCATCGGGTTTGGCAGCTATCACTATAAATCAGAGAGAAGTCGCCAGGAAGGCGATTGGCCATTAATTGGGTTTTCTCCACGAAAGGCAGCTATTTCACTGTATGTTTACACCGGAGGCAAGGGTCATGAATATCTTTTAGAAGGTTTAGGGAAATACAACATGGGAAAAGCCTGTATATACGTTAAAAAACTTTCAGATATCAACCTGGATGTACTCAAGAATCTGATGAAAGAAACCATTGATTTTTTACAAGCGAAGTACAATAGGAAGGACTAACGACAATTAAAGATGAAAGTAAAAATCACAAAAGAGATCACCCTGCTGGAACATTTGCTTGAAGAATTACAGACTGCTTCAAAAACCACCGCGAAGCAGAAGATCGTTCATGGCAATGTTCGCGTAAACGGCAAAATGGTAACCAACCCGGCCGCGATGCTTAAACCGGGAGACGCTGTTGAATACGTGAAGCAAGTGGTGAAGATCCATAAAGTAAAACCACCCTACCAGACGCTTTTCGAGGATGATGCCATCCTGGTTGCGGTTAAGCCGGCAGGATTGCTCACCATCGGCGACAGGGGCCTCGGCGGCACCTCTTTTTACCAGCAGATGCAGGCGTACGTGAAGGAAAATTCGAAAGGGAAGGAGCGTTTGTTCATAGTCCACCGGCTCGACCGGGAGGTTTCGGGAATCCTGCTTTTTGCCAAGAGCGAGAAACTGCAGGAGGAGATCAAGAACCATTGGATGGATACCAAGAAATTGTATTACGCGCTGGTAGAGGGTCAGCCGACGGAGGACAAAGGCACGATCCGCAGTTGGCTCGCCGAAGGGCGCGATCAGAAAGTCTATTCAGTCAAGGTGCAGGAAGGCGCCAAACTTGGGATCACCCATTACCGCGTGATGGATCGCACCCCTGATTATGCTTTGCTGGAGGTGGAACTGGAGACAGGTCGCAAGAACCAGATCCGGGTCCATTTATCGGAAATGGGCTGTCCGGTGGTGGGCGACCGGCGATATGGCGCTGATTCCCAGTATGAACGGCGCATCCGCCTTCATGCTTTCTATCTTTCCATCCGCCATCCGGTAACCGGCAACCTCATCGATTTTAAAAGCAAGATGCCGAAAGGATTTATAACCCTGAAGGCGGGCGATGAAAAATATAAATAGGTAACCCCAACCTGTCAGATTGGGGCTACCGGAAATCCCGTTGCCGCAGGGCTTCGAAAATCACAATTGCTGCAGATACAGAGACATTCATGGAGTCGATTTTCCCCATCATGGGGATCTTTATCAAGTCATCAACACTTTCAAGCCAGGTATTGCTCAACCCGTTCGCTTCTGACCCCATGACAATTGCCGCCGGACGCACGAAATTGGATTTATGATAATACCGGGTGGCGGTAAGCGCTGCCCCAAACATTTTAATCCCCGAACCGCGCATCCAGGCAATGGCATCTTCAGAGGAAGCAGTAACCACCGGCATGGTAAAAACACAGCCGATGCCGGAACGTATGGCGTTTGGATTATAAATGTCAGTTTGCGGATCACAAATGATTACTGCGTCGAGGTTGGCTGCATCTGCCGTTCGAAGCAGCGCCCCCAGGTTTCCGGGTTTTTCCACCGTTTCAAGCACAAGTAACAGTGGCTGTTTACTAAGCTGAAGATCGCTGAACCCAAGCCTTCTCGGTTCAGCCAGGGCAATTAATCCGCCACTATCCTTGCGGTAGGCCATGCGGTTATATACATCCCGTGATACTTCGGTCAATTCAGTCTGTTGAGATTGATGCAGCAGCGATTGCACTTCAGCCATGGAAACAAGTTCCGGGGAAAAAAAAAGGTCGGTTATGTTGAACCCGCTTACGATGGCAAGCCTGATCTCACGTAGCCCTTCAATCACGATCCGGTTTTGTTCCTCACGGGCACGTGGCTTTTCGCTGAGAAGCAGCACGTTTTTTATTACAGGATTCTGAAGACTTGAAATGATTTTACTCATGGCGCCCCGGAAAGTATTTTGTTTATATTTTTATACCAAGATTTCGGAAAACCCCCCAAAAAACATCGTTAATAAATAAACAGGTCAGGTCGTTTTATAACCATAATTCGAGGTTAAAACAATCAGGAATTTTCCTTTTTTGAATTGATTTACAATGTTTTTCGTCAAAAGTAATTTATTTTTTGTTTCTTTGCAGGAGATAAAAAAAATGTATCTAAATTTGCGCATTCAATTACCTGAATAAACCATGTCCAAAATTTTTGCACTTTCAGAAGCATCGTCAATCGCCATTCACAGCATGGTTTTGATTGCACGTTCCGAAAACGGAATCAATGCGGTAAAGATCGCTGAAATTACAGGATTTTCAAAGAACCACATCGCAAAAGTTTTACAAAGGCTCGTTAAAAACGAAATGCTTAAATCGGTAAGGGGCCCCTCGGGTGGATTTTCTATGAAAATGGATCCCAAAAGTGTCAGTTTACTGGATATTTATCAATCCATCGAAGGCCCGCTTGATGTCAGCGAATGTCCGTTGTCATATGACCTCTGTGGATTTGATCGTTGCCTGATGGGTACTGTCGTGAATAAACTGACCACCGAATTTAAAAAATTCTTGAACGACCAGACGCTGCAATCATATTTGTAATTTTTTTGTTCACAAATAAGCATATACATACTTAAATACTATATATAATAGATGAAACGAAAAATTATTCAGATTGATGAGGAGAAGTGCAATGGGTGTGGAATTTGCATTCCAAACTGCCATGAAGGGGCCATGCAACTCATCGACGGGAAAGCGAGGTTGATCAGCGATCTGTTCTGCGACGGCCTTGGAGCATGCATCGGCCATTGTCCGGAAGGCGCCATCGAGATCATTCAACGTGAAGCAGAACCTTACGACGAACGTAAGGTGATGGAGATGATGGTTCCTAAAGGCAGGAATACCATCCTTGCCCACTTGTCCCATTTGAAGGATCATAACGAAACTGAATTTTTACAACAAGCAATCGATTTTTTAAAAGAAAACAACATCATGATGACTCCAGAAAAAACAGAAAATCATTCACATGGTGAATGTGGTTGTCCGGGCTCCATGGCCAAAGATTTCAGAACAGAGTCTCCAATGGTTGAGACGCAGACCAATGCTGAGACGCATAGCAATGCGTCTCAACTACCGGCTACATCTGAACTGCGCCAATGGCCGGTTCAATTGCATTTGCTCAATCCTCAGGCATCCTATTTCAAGAACGCAGACGTTGTGCTTGGCGCCGACTGCGCAGCTTTTGCCATGGGAGATTTCCATGCCCGGTTCCTTAAAGGAAAATCCATTGCCATTGCCTGTCCAAAACTTGACAGCAACAAAGAGTCTTATGTTCAGAAACTCTCCTCCATGATCTCCGACACAAAGATCAACTCCTTAACGGTTGTGATGATGGAAGTTCCATGTTGCAGTGGTCTCCTGCATATGGCACAATCGGCCAGGTCGAATGCCGGCCGGAACATCCCCATCAAACAGGCCATAGTCAGTCTTCAGGGAGAGGTTCTCGAAGAAGAGTGGACTTAGAAAAAGGTTTAAATTTGCCTATTGGACCATCAACATCAGTTTGACCCTGATGGTTTTGAACAGCTTGCTACCGGTTAACCTGGCTCAAACATGGGTAATCGTTCGGTTGAAGGATGGGTGGTCATTGAATAAATAACCTAAAAATCAAAGATCAATAATCAAATCTATGGAAAAAAGTATTTTCGAACACTCGAATGTGTTCAGGTTCGCCGAAAAGGTGGATTATTCCTCTGAAGGCATCATCAGCAAACGGGTGATCGATCGCCCGGTTGGAACGGTAACGTTATTTTCTTTTGACCTGGGGCAGCGCCTGAGTACCCATTCTGCACCTTACGATGCCATGTTACAGGTTATTGAAGGAAAATCGGAAGTTATCATTAACGAGGTACAGTATATTTTAAATTTAGGTGAAACCATCATCATGCCGGCAGGAATTCCACATGCCGTTAATGCACTGGAAAAATTCAAGATGGTATTGACCATGATCAAAGGATAAACCAATGAGCGAACTAATCAACAACTCACAAAGCAGGAAGGAACTGCTGAAGCACATGATCCTTCAACTGCACGAAGGCGTGGCGCCTGAAGCGGTGCGCGCACGCATGATCGAACTACTGACCAAGATCCCTTATGGCGAGGTGGTGGAGGTGGAACAGGAACTGATCAACGAAGGGCTTCCCGAATCGGAAGTTCTCAGGCTCTGTGACATTCACAGCCAGGCTCTGGAAGGTCATATCGACCTTTCGGGAATGAAAATCGTAGAACCGGGACATCCGGTGGATACGTTCAAAAGGGAAAACAGAGAACTGGAGAAGGTAGTAAAAGAACTTTACAACCTGTTCAGTCAGGTTGAAACTGAACTTTCGGGACCATCAAAAGAGAAGTATCTTAATACGATAAGAGGTCTGTTCAATAACCTGATGGATGTCGACAAACATTACCGCCGCAAGGAAAATCTCCTGTTTCCTTTTCTTGAGAAGTATGGGATCACCGGTCCGCCCAAGGTGATGTGGGGTAAACATGACGAAACCCGCGACCTGCTGAAGAACGCGATCAATGTGCTGAACATGCCCGGTGATTTTACCCCGGAAATGATGCAGATGAAGGTGGATCTCCACCTCAAATCGGCGGCAAAAGCCATTACCGACATGATCCTGAAAGAGGAGGAGATCCTCCTGCCCATGACCCTGGATAAACTGACGGAAACCGACTGGTACGATATTTACCGTCAAACCAATGAGATCGGATACTGTCTGTATGATCCCGATGTATCCTGGCAACCTCAGGGTGTGCTGACAGCCGAAGAGACCTCGGCCGAAGAGGGGACCATCAGCCTACCCAGTGGGAAATTTACTTCTGAAGAACTCCTTGCCGTTTTGAACACCCTGCCGATTGACATTACCTTTGTTGACCGCAATGATAAAGTGAAATATTTTTCACAGGGCAGAGAGCGTATTTTCGACCGGAACCGGGCTATCCTGGGCCGCGATGTCCAGATGTGCCATCCGCCATCAAGCGTACACATTGTTGACCAGATCGTGGGGGATTTCCGCAGCGGCAAAGCCGACAGCGCTCCTTTCTGGATCCAGATGGGGGGGAAGTTCATCCACATCGAATATTTTGCATTGAGAAATGAAAAGGGTGAATATCTGGGAACGCTGGAGATGTCGCAGGATCTTACCGAAAAGAGAAAAATCAGCGGAGATCAGCGCCTCTTGTCGTACCGGAAAAAGGAATCAACAAACATCAGGGAGGAACAAAAAATGAACGGACCAGCATGGTTTGATAAGACTAAAATTAAAAATTCGCTGGATGCAAGGCCTTTGCTGGCCCAGGGTATCCATCCACTGGAGCAGGTGCAGCAGGAATGCGCCTTACTGAACCCGGGAGAGATCTTTGAGATCATCACCCCTTTTCCACCGGCGCCCATGATCGAGAAGATGGCGGCGGCAGGGTTTGAAACGCACTCAGAGAGTGGGGCGGATGGGATGTTTCACACTTTCTTTTGCAAATAGCGAAATGGTGAAATAGCGAAATAGCGAAACGGTGAAATTTTTCCGGAAGTACCATAAGTGGTTTAGCCTGGTCGCTACGCTGTTCATCCTCCTCTTCGCGGTTTCGGGGATTATCCTTAACCACCGGGAGTTGTTCTCGGGAGTAGATGTAAGCCGGAAACTTCTGCCTCCCATTTACAGATACAACAACTGGAATCTTGCTGCGGTGAAAGGGTCGGTGAAAGCCGGCGGTGACAGCATTCTGGTTTACGGCAACATCGGGGTTTGGCTGACCGACAGCACATTCAAGACCTTTTATGACCTTAATGATGGTTTCCCGGATGGCATCGATAACCGGAAAATAAATACACTTTCATGGTCGCCGGTTGCTGGACTTTATGCCGGAACATTGTTCGGGCTTTACCATTTTAATCTTGGAAAATGGGATAAAGTAAGGTTGCCGTTTGGTTCGGCACGCGTCGTGAAAGCGCTGCAGCATGGCGACAGTTTGCTTGTAATGACCCGGTCGGATCTTTTTATGTCCACAAGTGCATCGGGTTACCGTGACTTCCATAAAATCCAGGTTCCAAAGGGCGAAAACAGCGATGGCAAGATCGGTCTTTTCAAAACCCTGTGGGTGATTCACAGCGGCGAAGTTTACGGTCTGGCAGGCAAGCTGATCGTAGATGGTGTCGGAATAGTCTTCATCATACTTTGCATTACCGGACTTATCTATTTCTTTGTTCCATACCGGTTGAGAAAATTGAATGATGACCGGAGTCGTTCAAAATGGAAACAATTTAACAGGTCTTCCCTGAAATGGCACAACGTACTCGGCTCCTGGGCCATCCTCATCCTGATTCTCAATACCGCAACAGGGATGTTTCTCCGGCCGCCACTACTCATCCCCATTGCCGGAGAAAGGGTTGCAAAACTGAAGTACACCAAACTCGACAGCCCCAACCCATGGTTCGACCGGTTCCGCGATTTGATCTATGAAGAGGAATCGGGGCGATATCTCGTGGCTACCAGCGAAGGAGTTTATTATTCCGATGACCATTTCGGCAGTGAACTGAAATCCTTTCCTGTTCAACCTCCTGTAAGCGTGATGGGTATCAACGTTTTTGAGCAAATCAACACAGGTCGTTACCTAGTCGGGTCATTCAGCGGGATTTATGAATGGGAACCGTTCACGGGACAGATCATTGATTGCATCACCCGCATCGAATATCATGATACCGGTGAAAGCGGCCCTCCGTTTGGCAATGTAACCGTTGCCGGATATATCAGGTGCGACGATTCCACCCGGCTTATTTTCGATTACGCCCACGGGGTGTTTGCCCTGGAAGGGAGGAATCCGGTGGCTCCCATTCCGTCAACTGTTGTAAATGCAAGCCCTATCTCGCTGTGGAATACCAGCCTGGAGATCCACACCGGGCGCATTTTTGATCCCATCCTCGGGCCGTTTTACATCCTGGTGGTGCCGTTGGTCGGCCTGGCCACGCTTTTCATCCTCGTCAGTGGATTTATTGCGTGGTGGCTGGCGAGGCGGCATAAAAATAAAGTGATGGAATAAATGCCATGTCAACGGTCACATCTTTTAAATATGTTTTTATATCTTTGAAATGTGAAAAACTTCAATCTGACTATTTTTCTTATGATCACCGCAGGATTAACCTGCCACGCGCAAAGTTTTGAACTTGCCGATGACTTTGGCGTACTCGCCAACGGGGCCGAAGTATATCACTCTGGCCCACCCGATACGTTGCAGTTGATCACCTGGCTCCATCTTAGCAACATTTCGGGGAACACAATAAATGTTTTAATGAAGAAGGAGGAGATATCCATGGTTCCCGGTACAACTTCATCCATCTGCTGGGGAGGCTACTGCTATGGCACGGGGATGATGGTATCGACTTTCCCACTCACCATGCCTCCCGGAGAGACGGAATACGGGTGTTTCGGACATTATGGACCCGGCGGGGGCAGGGGAGAGAGCGTGGTACGCTGGACATTTTTTAATGAATCCGACCCGATGGATTCCATCAGTGTGACAGCACATTATTCAACCTATCCACTTGCAAATGAAAACATACCGGATCCGTCAGGTGTATTGTCATTTACAGGGAAGGTTCCGGCCAACGATCAGATCATGGTCAGTTATTCACTTCAGCCGGGAAGACAGGGCAGGATCGAACTTCGCAACCTTGCAGGAAAAATTATTTCTGTCAGCAGAACCATTTCTCTATCAGGAACGATTTCTTTGAGCGTCATGTCGCTGCCATCAGGGATATATTTCTGCACCCTGATGGTTGACGGAAAACCCATCGTAACAAGAAAAGTGCCTGTTTGCCATTGAAAACAGCCTGTCGTTCAATTCTGCTGATCACCCAGCACCGCCAGTTGGGGGCGATTGTTGCCCCCTGGGAAGTTGTAAATGACCCGGAAGGTTGGTTTGTGCTTCAAAACCGGCTGAATTGGTTGATAACCAATGGTTCAAACCAGGATGAACCGCAGGCCATCATCGATATCACGACTATTTCACAAACATTTACTGATGCGGAAATTCACCGGCGGTTTTCGCGGAAAGGAATTTCATCAAAGGACTTTTTCAAGGCTATTCCCAAAGAAACACTCTTATTACAGATTCGTCCGTTTATCGAACGGCAGATGGACAACATACTCCGGATAGCGATTCAACATGATATTCCGGTTTTCGAACATGAGGACTCTTTCAGGGTGTACCATAAAAACCGCCTGATGATCAGGCCGGAACCGGCCGATCCCTGGTTTTGCTTTACCAAAACTGCAAATGGGTCGAACTATGTTCTGGAACTCCTACAGCAGGAGCAGAAAATCGGGTTGAAATCACCCGGCAATAAAATCATTTGCCGAAACCCGTGCTGGTTCAAGACAGATAACCGGATGCTCCATTTCCCCGAGGGGTTTGATGGTAAAAAAATTGAGCCATTCCTGACAAAAGAGGCAATCCTGATCCCCGCCACTGCCGAAAAAAAGTATTTTGAAACATTCATCCTGAAAACTTTAAAAACCGGACAGGTAAAGGCCAGTGGATTTAAGGTTCAAACGCTGAATCCCATTCCCCTGATGGAGTTATCCACCGAATTTGACTGGCAGGAAAAGGCGGTACTGGTGATCTGGTTCCGGTATGGCGAAAAGAGGATTATGGCAGGAAAATCGCAGAAAGTCTTTATTGACCTGAAGATGGACAACACAGAAGTGGTTTTTTCTAAAACAGAGCGGGACACCATCTGGGAAGCAGAGATGGTCGGCAAATGCCTTTCTGTTGGACTGAAACTGCTTAATGACAACATTTTATATCTGCCTGGTTATTCCCCACCAGGGAATCTTGACATGTACCCGGTACAGTGACCTGCACTATTTTTCTGTTGTTGTTGACAATCAGTGGAGACTGCCGTTGCATCATATCAGGATAATCAGGGATCTTGACTTGCCCGAAAATGAAAATCTGGCAATCCGATTGCAGCAACTGGACCCGGATCATGCCCGACCGGTGAGTGTGCCGCAAACCCTGCATGCCACGTTACGTCCTTACCAGGAAGAAGGATTGCAATGGCTGAAATTTTTAAATGAAAACAAGTTTGGTGGTTGTCTGGCTGACGACATGGGACTTGGGAAGACAATTCAGGCACTATCGTTATTGCTATCCATTGATGATGCAGATAGTGCAGCATCGCTGATCGTCATGCCCGCATCATTGATTCACAACTGGCGGAATGAGATCAGGAGGTTTGCCCCGTCTCTCAGGGTTCTGGAACATACCGGACACGACCGGATGACCACAACAGGATTTTTCGGTTCGGCCAATGTGATCCTGACAACCTATGGAATACTTCGCAACGACTTGCCGCTCCTGTTACAGTACCGGTTTCATTACATCATTCTGGATGAAAGCCAGGTAATAAAGAATCCCGCGGCACATATCAGCAGGGCAGTGTATCAGATGAAATCCGAACAAAGGCTGGTTCTTACCGGCACTCCGATTGAGAACTCGCTGACAGATCTATGGTCGCAGTTCGAATTTCTTAATCCCGGAATGCTGGGGACCTTGGCCCAATTTCAGAAAAGGTATGCCTTAAATTGGACAAATGATCAACACAAGGAAGATATCCTCAGGGTTTCTGATCGTTTAAAGCATCTGCAATTGATTGCCACCCATTTCACCCGTGAAGGAATATCGTTTTCAATGCTTACCGGAGCAACAACCAACCGTGAAAAGGTGGTAAAACAATTCAGGGAGGATCCGGCAAATCAGTTTTTTCTGATCTCATTAAAAGCCGGTGGAACAGGACTCAATCTTCCGGAGGCAGGTTACGTCATGGTATTAGACCCCTGGTGGAATCCCGCAGCCGAATTGCAGGCCATCAATCGGGCACACCGCATCGGCCAGGATAAAAAGGTGATCGCCTACAAATTCATCACATCCGGTACTATTGAAGAGAAGATGCTCGTACTGCAGCAAAGGAAGCAGAGCTTGTCTGATAATTTTCTCCCAACGGGGAACCCGCTGAAGGATTTATCACAGGAGGAGATCGCGGGCTTGTTTGGATAACCAGGACATTCTGTTTCCCACATTATTCATATTTCATCAGAAAGTGTTCAATACCGGCTTCGAGAAACATCTCCCCGGCTTTTTTGAACCCGTTCCGCTCATAAAACGGTACCGCTTTCAGTTGGGAATGCAGATAGATCAGCTTTCCTAGAGATATTACATCTATCAATACCTCCTTCAGGATGATGTCGCCGATCCCCCGGTTGCGGAATTGAGGCAGCACGGCAAAGCGTTCCAGTTTGATCCCCTTGTCCGTTTTCCGCCAGCGGGCGGTAGCAATGGGTTTTTCAGCCAAAAACAGCAGATAATGATGGGAAACTTCTTCATGGTCGTATTCAAGGAACGCATCAACTCCCTGTTCCTCGACGAACACCTGCCGGCGGATAGAGAATGCCAATTCTGACAACTCTTTATCCTGGAATGAAAATTTTTTTACAGAAAACATATATTAACGATCAGTTTGTCAGCGCATTGGGTTAAATAGAAATCGTCTCCCAACCTGCCGGAGTCAGGTTCATCAGTTCCCTGAACCCTATCTCTGAAAGCAGAACGGCAGTTTCTTGGAATAACATGGAAATCTCGGCAGGTTTATGTGCATCGGAACTGATGATGACCGGAATGTTCAGATCATGGATCCTTTTCAGCACGGCAGGACCGGGAAAAGGAGAATCGGAACGTTTTTTGTAAACCCCGCGGGTATTCACCTCGACGATGACCCCGGTTTGCTTTACCAGTTCGAGTGTCTCATTAACAAGTGCAACATACCATGGGTCCGTTTCCGAGAATAACCTGCCACGGTTGTGCATTTTGATCTTGTCGAGGTGGCCGATGATATCTATTTTGCTGGTTGTCAGCATCTCATTGATCTGTGCATAATATGCCGTGACCCCTTTGCGGATATCGCCACCAAAAAGCTTATTCAGCCCGTCATCGTATGTGGCAGGATCGGGGCCGTCGATGAACCAAAGTTCGTCAGGAGATCCGTTCCGGACAAGGTGTACCGATCCGATCAGGAAATCGAGGGGGAAATTTTCTTGGAACCAGGCGAATGAATGACCCATGCCGGGAATGTAATCCGCTTCCATCCCAAGGAAGATTTCGCACTGCGCACTACGCACTTCACGTTCAAGCAGATGATTTTGGGTTTCCGTATGCGAAAATTGATCACGAAGTAACAGAATTGCATCGCAATATTCCCTGACCTGATATTTACGCAAGGCAAAGGTGTTTTCGACAGGTAAAGGGGAATGATCGGAAAATCCGATGGAGGTCATTCCAAGGGCGATAGCAGCTTTAATGTACTCTTCCGGATTGTCGGAACCATCGCTGAAACGGGTGTGGGTATGGAGGTTTTGGTACAATGGAATATCGAATATTGAACAACGAATTATGAATTACGAATGAATTTTATTTGCCAGGTACTATTTTATAGACCTTATCGGCACGGCGGAGTAATGTTTCCACGGTGATGCTGCAGTGTTCGCCTTTCATTGTTTTTAAAACAGGTTGCAGGTCAACGCGTACTTCAGGTATTGTTATTTCAATGGATCCGGTAGTCGGGCCCTGGATATAGACCCGGTCGCCGTGTTTAAGTTGGCCGGATTCCATTTTGATCTCTGCAACCTTCAGTTTTGTATAATAGTTGGTGATCCTTCCGACATATTCTTTTGACTCGGTCGCCACCGACCCATGCTGTTCGGCCCATTCACCCATTTTTCTTCCAAGGTAATATCCATCCCAGAATCCTCGGTTATAAACAGTTTTCAGCCGGTCGGTCCATTGATTGACCTTTTCAGGGGTAAAATTACCGGCAATCACTGAATCGGCCGCATCACGGTAACACGAAACAACTGTTTTAACATATTCGGGACTACGTCCACGACCTTCTATCTTGAGAATTGACACCCCTGCCCTAACAATTTTATCAAGGAAACCGATGGTGCAAAGGTCTTTTGGCGACATGATATACTCGTTGTCAATTTCCAACTCTATCCCGGTTTCGGTATCTGTAACATGATAAGGCCTGCGGCAAAGCTGATAACAAGCCCCGCGGTTTGCTGATTTATTGTAATGGTCAAGGCTCAGGTAACATTTTCCGGAAACCGCCATGCACAAAGCTCCATGGGCAAAAACTTCTATTCTGACAAGGCTACCGTCGGGACCGGTGATTTTTTGCCGTTTGATGACTTTGGTGATCGCGGCAACCTGTTCGAGGGATAACTCCCTGGCCGTGACCATCACACCGGCATCCTGCGACCAGTATTTTACCGCCTCGAGGTTGGTGATGTTGGTTTGTGTTGACATGTGTACCGGCATTTCAACCGAACGGGCATACCGGATCACGGCATGGTCGGATGCGATGATCGCGGTGACTCCGTTTTTTTTGGCGGAATCAACCATCCGTTTCATCTCCTTTACCTCCGTGTCAAAGATGACCGTGTTCATGGTGAGGTATGTCTTCAGATTATGCTTACGGCAGATACGGGTAATTTTAACCAGATCGCGCAAAGTAAAGTTAACCGATGACCTGGCACGCATGTTGAGTATCCCGACACCGAAATATACCGAATCAGCTCCCGCCTCGATGGCGGCCATCAACGATTCCCAGGAGCCGACGGGAGCGGTGATTTCGATTTTTTGCACGTGGGGTTTTTTGCAAAGGTAAGAATTGTGGGGAACAAGGGGACAAGGGGACAAGGGGACAAGGGGACAAGGAGACAAGGAGACAAGGGGACAAGGGGACAAGGGGACAAGGGGACAAGGGGACAAGGGGACAAGGGGACGAGGGGACAAGGGGACTGGCGGACTGCGGACTGACGGACTTTCAAGTATTGAGCCAGTTTGCGAGCATTTTTTTTCCGGTTGGGGTCATGTTCGATTCGGGGTGGAACTGAACACCGCAGATGGGAAGTGTTTTATGGGCAAGGGCCATGATGGCCCCATTGTGGGTGATTGCGAGGGTTTCGAGGCATCCGGGCAGGGTATGCGGATCAACTGCCCAGGAATGGTATAATCCCACTTCACATTCATCGGGAATCCCCCGGAAAACAATATGATCAGGCTGCAGTATTTTCAATTTTCGTGGCTGGCCATGAACGACCTTTCGCAGGTTATAAAGCGATCCGCCAAAATGAACCGCAATGGCCTGCATACCCAGACAAACACCAAAGACGGAAATTTTTTCCCCACCCTGATCCCACAGTTGTTCAACCCTGTTTAATATGTCGAACATGACAGGTTGTTCCTGTGGCAATCCGGGCCCCGGCGAAAAGATGATCTGATCGTACTGCTGCAGTTCGCTTATGATCAGCTCTTCCGGGGTGAAGATTTTAACATTAACTTTGCCGTTCCTGCGCAATAATTCGACCAGGTTAAAGGTGAAAGAGTCGTGGTTATCTAATAGCAGGAGGGACATGGGGGATTTACGATTGAACGATTTACGATTTGAATAGGTTAAGCGATGTTTATCAGCAGGGCAGAAATTATTGATAAAATTAATTTTTTTTCGGGCAGGAATGAATCTTTTTTGTTCGCCATTGATTTTTCCGGTGAAAATGGGTTTGTTTTATCTCCGAAAGAGGCTGATGCTTTTGGATTAAAATATGATATCGGGGGGGGGGGAAACAGCGCTGAAGTTGTTGAAAAACGACCATTTGATTTCGATTTTACACCGGTCAGTTTCCAAACGTACCAAATGGCTTTCGACAAAGTTTTATTTCACCTGAAAAGAGGCGACACCTACCTGCTCAACCTTACTTTTCAAACATCACTGGGGTCAAATCCCGGCCTGAATGAAATTTACAGGATCAGCCGCGCTCCGTATAAACTCTTTGTTCCCGGACACTTTGTAGTATTTTCGCCGGAAGTCTTTGTGCAGATCAAGGATTCCCGCATATCCTCATGTCCGATGAAGGGCACCATTGACGCCACCATTCCCGGTGCCGAGAAGCAATTGTTGGCCAATGAAAAAGAATTTTTCGAACACAACACCATCGTCGATCTTATCCGGAATGACCTGGCCATGGTTTCAACAAATGTTCTGGTGGCCAGGTTCAGGTATGTTGAACGGATCCATACCAACCGGGGGGATCTGCTTCAGATGAGTTCAGAGATCACCGGAGATCTGGCGGATGGCTACCATAAACAACTGGGAGAGCTCCTCTTTACTTTGCTGCCGGCTGGGTCAGTAACAGGTGCACCAAAGGAAAAAACGGTTGAAATAATACAGTCAACAGAGAATTACGATCGTGGATTTTATACAGGTATCTTCGGTTTTTTTAACGGCCATTCACTTACAGCGGCAGTCTCGATCCGGTTTATTGAGCAGGCCAATGACGGTCTTGTCTTTAAAAGCGGAGGCGGGATCACGGCATTAAGCGATGTAGAGAGCGAATACCGGGAGATGCTTAGTAAGATATACGTCCCGGTAAATTGAACGGGAAACCGGGAAAGAAGAATTCAATACAATTAATTCTAATTTTGCCAAAAAGACGAATTATGAAAATCAGGTTCATTTTTTACACCCTACTCCTTGCCGGGATCGTTGGAATTTCAGGCTGCGGAGGTGAAAACAAAGATTTAAAAAAAGACGCTCAGGCCATTGCCGAAGCCATGTGCAAAAACATGGAGGTCATGAAAAATCTCCGGGTGGCCGACCCTGAGGATTCTATTTTGGTGCATAATTTGCAGGCGGAGTATAAAAATGTCGAGTCAGAAATGACGGCTCTTTACGCAACTTTCAGGGAAAAATATAAGGAGAAGATCAACTCCGGCGAATTCAACGATGAATTCCGCAAACTCCTCAACGCAGCGATGCTCGATTGCAAAGGGCTGTCGGATGAGGACAGGGAGGCTTTTGAAAAAGGCACGAAGTGATCTTTATTTCACCAGCCTGATCTGAAGCTCTTTCAGTTGTTCTTCCTTGATGGCCGAAGGTGAGTCGATCATCACGTCGCGGCCGGAATTATTTTTTGGAAAGGCGATGTAATCACGGATGGAATCTCCACCGCCAAAGATCGTTGACCACCGGTCAAATCCAAATGCGATGCCGCCATGGGGAGGTGCGCCAAATTCAAATGCATTCATCAGAAATCCGAACTGTTCGGCGGCATCCTCATCTGAAAAGCCCAATACTGAAAACATCTTTTTTTGTAGATCTTTGTTGTGGATCCGGATAGAACCCCCGCCGATCTCCGTACCGTTGATCACCAGGTCGTATGCGTTGGCCCGGACTGCCCCCGCATCAGTGTCAAGCAACGGTATATCTTCCGGTTTTGGCGCTGTGAACGGATGGTGTTTTGCATAGTAACGCCGGGTCTCTTCGTCCCATTCAAGGAGCGGAAAATCAACCACCCACAGCGGTTTGAACTCGCCGGGCTGAATCAGGTTCATTCGTTTTCCCATCTCAAGGCGCAGGGTGCCCAAAGCGCTCCTCGTTTTTTCCGCCTTGCCGGCAAGAATCAGGACAAGATCTCCCGGTTTGGCATTGAATTTTGAAAGGATGCCCTGAAGATCTTCAGGGGAATAAAATTTATCCACAGAAGACTTTGCTGCGCCGTCGAGGCCATATTTAATGTAAACCAGTCCGGATGCTCCGACCTGCGGCCGTTTCACAAATTCCGTAAGTTCATCTAGCTGTTTTCTTGAATATTCGCTGCAGCCTTCGGCATTTATCCCAACAACCAGTTCGGCATCGTTGAACACCTTGAAATCCTTCCCCTTCACCAGGTCGTTCAATTCAGTGAATGTCATCCCGAAACGGATATCGGGTTTATCGGAGCCGTAACGTGTCATCGCCTCATCATAGGACATTCTGGGGAAATCATCAACATCGATGTTCAACACCGATTTGAAAAGGTGTTTCGCAAGGCCTTCGAAGGTGTTCAGGATATCCTCCTGGGTTACAAAGGCCATTTCGCAATCGATCTGGGTGAATTCAGGCTGACGGTCGGCGCGCAGGTCTTCATCGCGGAAACATCGCACGATCTGGAAATAGCGGTCAAAACCGGCCACCATCAGCAACTGCTTGAATGTTTGCGGGGACTGGGGCAGGGCGTAAAACTGTCCCGGGTTCATGCGCGAGGGTACCACGAAATCGCGTGCCCCCTCGGGGGTCGATTTGATCATGTATGGTGTTTCGATCTCCAGGAATTGCTGGTCATTCAGGTAATTCCTGGTTTCGATGGCCATCCGGTGCCGCAACTCCATGTTTTTACGGTTCACGCTGCGACGCAGATCGAGGTAGCGGTATTTCATGCGCAGCTCTTCACCGCCGTCGGTGTTGTCCTCGATGGTGAAAGGAGGTGTTTTTGACACATTCAGCACGGTAAAGCTTTCGACCAGTATCTCGATGTCGCCGGTCGGCATTTTAGGGTTCTTGTTGCTTCGTTCGGCCACTTTCCCTTTGACGGAGATCACAAATTCACGACCCAGCTTACGGGCCTCCATGCACAGCGCACTGTTTACTTCAAGGTTGAAAACGAGCTGGGTAATCCCATACCGGTCGCGCAGATCGATGAAGGTGAGGCCTCCCATGTCGCGCGAGCGCTGGAGCCAGCCGCAGAGGGTCACTTCATGGCCGGCATGAGCCATGTTCAGTTCGCCGCAGGTGTGAGTTCGGAGCATTTTTTTTGTTTTTAATGTCGGGGAACAAAGGTAGGAGGAAATTATGATTTACGATTTTACGATTTACGATTGGTACAATGTAATCGGGGATGGTTAATTCGTGTAGTTTATTCATTTATCTCCGGAACAAATAAGGATCAAAAAAGTTCCTAACTTTACAAATAAAAACGGATATGCAACCGATGCCGAACCTTATTGTCATTTATGCTTTTATTGTCATGGGGATTGGATTTACCATCACCATCATCAGACTTATGGCAAGGGAGGGAAGTTTATGGGGAAAGCCTTCAATCAACCCTTTCCTTTTTTATTCAGGGAAGATCACCATGTTTATATGCTGGGGGCTTACATTGACCAGCGCAATCATTCCGTCTTTTGGACGGGTGGAAATTCCTCTATGGATGTCATGGATTGGCGCCGGAATGTTGTGTGTTTCTACGTTGGTGTTATTTCTTTCGTTTTACGAGTTAGGCGCTTCCCTGAGATATGGTCTTCCTGAACAGGAAACAAAGCTTAAAACGTCAGGGTTATACCGTTTCAGCAGAAATCCCTTGTATCTGGGCGTATTTATGATCACCATTTCCTGCCTTATTTTTTTTCCGAACATCTTGAATATTGTTGTGGGGCTGTATTGTATCGCCATGCAATTTTTAATGATCTTTGGTGAGGAAAAATTTCTGGCTGAAAAGTTTGGCGCTGAATGGGACGAATATAAAAGGAAAGTGAGGCGTTTCTTTTAGATTTTCGGTCATTCCTGGTTTCGCAAAATCTTCTCCATCTTCCGGCCTTTGCGCTCAACTTTTGTGATGTAATGCGGATATACCGATGCAAATGTCATTTTTGCTATTCGGGCATCGTGTTCTGGCATTGTTTTCATATGTGTAATTCTGAAAAAATCAATTCGTCCCCTGCTCTTCAAAAGTTCCTGTCTTCACTTTCCCATCCCGCTTATAATTGGCAATAATCACTCCGCTTGGCGTTACCAGACTCTCCGTTAATTTAAAGGCCGCGGGGATCGTGCCGTTGTCAAACAACTTTTTCCCTGTACCAAGGGTCAATGGAAAAATTTTAATCCACAGTTCGTCCACCAGGTCATTTTTAAGTAACAGTTGAATAAGCTCCCCGCTGCCGTGGATTTGAATATCGGATCCACTTGAATTTTTAAGGTTTTCAATATCCGTTAACGAGTGAAGAAAAACCGAGTTTTTCCAATCTGACTTTTTCATGGTCCCGGACATGACGTATTTTGTAAC
>JAUXWT010000108.1 GCA_030681475.1 Bacteroidales bacterium
CCGGATTTCCGGATAGGAAAGGGTGATGCGGTTGTCGCAATAGATCGGAGATTTTATTCCTGAAGCCCAGGTGAATAACTCTTTTGGACTGAGTTTCACTGCTTTGATTTTTAGAAGTAGTTCTGCAGTCCTATATGCAATGTCTTTGTTATAGATCATATGGTAGATATGTTTTTCAGAACGCAAAGGTAACAAAAAATGAAGTGGCATCGTGATCCCCGTTTTATGAAAAAAGTGTAATTTTAGCCGCTAATCTTTTATAGTGAAAATATACCTGAAGGACCGAACCATTACCTTCACCGGTAACAAGCCTGAATGCCCGGCAATTACCGATTTAGTTGTAGAATTCAGATCAGCAGGAGAACTTCAATCTGCCTGGGAAGATTTTAAACGGTTCGAAAAGTTTCTGAATTTCATCATCATCGATCCTGAATACAGTAAGCAAAAGAGCGCCGGATCTTTTAAATCTTTTGTAACCTTTTTTACCTTTCTTCAGGCTGCCGGCGGGATTGTAAAGAATGAAAACGGAGAGTTCCTTTTTATACATCGTTTTGGTTTATGGGACCTGCCAAAAGGAAAAATAGATAAAAAAGATATTCCGGGGAATGGATGTTCAATCAGTGATTCACAAACGGCACGTGCTGCAGCAATCCGTGAAGTAAAAGAAGAGACGGGAATACAAACGGTGGTCATTATGAGAGAACTTCCGTCAACATGGCATATTTACACGACCGGTGAGCGGTGGTTTTTGAAGAAAACCCGGTGGTTTGACATGGAAGCCGATTCAGGCCAAACGTTAAAACCACAGACCAGCGAAGGTATTTTTCTTGTAAAATGGACGCCACCAAATGCCATTCACTGCATTCTGTCTCACACTTATGCATCAATCAGGGAACTCCTGGTGGAGGTGATTTTTTAATTACCTCACCCCCTGCATCCCCTCTCCGCCACGGAGAGGATGTTCATTAATTCATTCAACATCTGCCTGGAACCTGAATCCCAGACGTTTGCCGGTCCGTAACGACATGGCATCCAGCGTGGTTTGTATTTCTGCTACAGATACCTCCTTGATGTTCTCATAAGGAGGAGTTAACAGGTCGAAATTTATCGTATATAAAATCGATGAGTGAATAATCGTCTGAACAGCCTTCTGATCAAGGATATTTCCAGTAAAATTGTTATAAAGCAATCCGATCTCGCGCTTGCCTTCAGTAAAGTAGTGTTTTTCACGATTCACAAAAATCCGGCCAATGCAGTAACCGATATCTGTGGTCCTTTTATATTTGAATGAATCCGCCAGGAAGTTGAAAATATGTATGATCCCGCAGTAGGAACGGTTTTTATCTTCCCTGATGTAACTGCTTTTCATCACCAGATGATCGCGGGGTATTTCAAAAACATTGGAGTGCATGAAGAAAATCAAAATATCGGAACCGAAGGTTAATTGAAATTCGAAGATACTTTTATCATTGTATTCAAATAAAACAGGAAATGGGGATTTTTTAAATTTTGCCTTGTTTCTTCTGACAAATTCTTCGGTTTCGTGTTTAAAGATGTTGAATACATCCAGGGTATTGTGATATACCTCTTGTTTCAGGTTGCTCTTTTCAACGATCGTATTGATGAGTGATTTGTATTCGGGGCTGGATGGTAACATAGAAGCGATTTTCAATAAATACAAAAATATTAATTTATTTTCAATCCATTAATGTAAAAAAAGAGGGTGCCCATTTTTTGGACACCCTCTTTTTCCTTAATGCGATCAGATTCTAGCTAACTTTTGCTTCCTTTTTTCTCATTTTGTAAATAATAAATCCACCATACAGGGCTGCCAGCAACAGGGATATTTCCATATCCCCGGTGATTGGGGCAGCGCCACCCTGGTTGCCTGGTGCGCCATGCTGACTGGGAGGCGGAGGGGGTTGAGGTTGTGAAAATCCGAAGTTAAAAGCAGCGGAACATAGCATGATTAAAACTAAAAGAAGGAAGCGGGATAGATTTTTTTTCATTTTCATAACTGTTTGTTCCCTGGTGAATAATTATCTTTTTGCTGTATCTTTTGCAGACTTATCGAGGGTTACAAATAAACAAGCGTACCGTAATTTCAAGGTTGGTCAGGTAAAATTTTCTATTTACCCCGACTCAATTATTTTGCGACTAAGATAGCACAAATATAAACATTTTCAACAGAGTTGCATTTTTTTTTTAATTTTTAAGTAAAATCTTGTAAAAAGTGGTTCATTACAATATTGTGGTCAATGAAAATTGGCACTGGGTGGTTAAGCAGCCTGATTTTCTTCAACTCATTGACCATTATCGTCCGAGGCATCAACGTCCTTTGTTTTTACCGTGCTATCCTTACATACCACTTTGTAGAATATTGGAAATGCAATCACGGGCTTGCTGAGTATATCGTTAACCCTTTTCATATGCTCTGGAGTTACACCGTGAGCCTTGTTCCACTCCTGCTCGTCTTTCAGCATTTTCTGAATCCTGTTCATAGGTTTAGTTTTTTTTACAAATGATTATAAAAATAATATCCATGTCCAAATCTTGAACCACATTGCATCAGAAAAACAGGCGGAGATCGAAGGGGAGAATGCTGTCGAACATTTTTGACCTTGCGATCCGCATCGTTTTACCACCGTTGTGTCCACTCGGTTGGTTCCCATTCAAGGAATCCTGATGCTGATGCAAATATAAGGTAAATAATCCGAAAAGGAAACAGATAATTTGGAGACTACAGCTTTCATTCTGATGTCGCTAAACCCAGGCTCGATTAGGGCGAACCACTGTTATAGGTAGTCATGGCTTCCCTTGCAACAGACTGTCTTTAGCCTGTACGATCACATTTGCCAGTTTGATCTTGTCTGCCACCTGACGGGCTGGAGTCTTTAACAACATACCCCGCTTCCAATGGAAGTCGCAAAACCTGATGGTGTCAGGGATCATGCGTTTGCACCTGATCCCACCCAGTTCGTTACCATCAAACCATTTGCACAGGTGCATCTTTGGTTTGTCTTGGACGTTCATGCTGGTGGTCATCATAAGCAGGGACACTAACATCGCCATTTTAGTCGGGTTGTTTAGCATGGGACTAATTGTTAAAATGATAATGTTGATTTTTATCTATGTCTTCATGTCATCGATCCATTGCTGTAATCGGGTGATATGAAAGTCGTATTTTTATGTGCTTAATAATTCCTTAAAAATAAACGAATTTTGAGGTGAAAATTGTATTTCCGCATAAATTTGGAGGAGAAATTGGGTAAAACGTATAGGGATTAAAATGTATTGCCTGCAAAAAATCACTAAAATATCGTTGGCAGCTCAAATAAATAGGGAAACAATGTCTTTAAAATCCAAATAAATGAAAAAACATAGTTAAATATTAGCTGAGACAGAACAGTTGACGAGGTTGTTCTCGCCGCATCACATTTCGCATTTCAGATTCCGCATCTCTTAAAACTTTTCGGCGTCGTTTCTAAACACTGCCACATGTCGGTAAAAACCACTGCCGGCTAATTTTCCATAACACTTTTTAATAAACCATCTGCCTGTGGCGATACGCTTGGGTCGATTTTCCGTATGTTTTACTTTGAAACAAGAAAAAGCATATCTGATGGCCAGGATGTTCGAATGCAACCATTGCGTGAGATTAGTCCAACCTAACCCGCGGATCAAGATTTTTCAGCGGTATTGTACAAGGGGAAGATTATCATTCAGTAGTTTTCACGTATAAACCCATTTCAGATGCTTCTGTATCGGATTTCCGTTAACGTCCTTTAAGTTTTGCCCTGATAAATTCTTTAGGAATCACCCCAGTCTGTACGCCATCAAACATGTAGATTCGACAGGTGTAACTGAAATCTATTGGTGGTTCATCTGAATAAATGTCCTTACCATTCAGAAGAATTGACGGTGATCCCTGAAAATTCAATGTTTCCGCTGACTCAATACTGGGTACTTCTATCATCTTCAACTGGGTTTCCGAGATGCCCAGTTCTGCCATTACCTCACGCAAGTTTTGCAGTGTACCATCAGCATTAGGGCAACCGTCAAAGTATTGAAATTCGATTAAATGAGTGTTCATTCTTGTGATTTGGTTATGCAGGCTTTAGAAACCGGACCCGTTTAAAAATCCATTTGATCGGGAACAACATGGAAACTTTCTTCTGGTACTCTCTGTATTCATTACCAAATTCTCGAACGAGCTTCTGTTCTTCCAGAAACGTCCCAATTATCAAGTAAATACTTAAGATGATGTTTACTATGAGAATTGAATAATCAAGGTTATTAGCCCACAGGATCAGGATCGATCCCGAATAAAATGGGTGCCTGAAGATACCTAATATTCCAGTTGAATCAATTTTTCCACTTGTGTTTATCAGGTTATGGTTCACACCCAGCTTAATCTGTTTTAGCCCCAGAAAGGTTTGCATATCGTAATGCCTTGATCCCGTGTACAGGATGAGGAGTCCCATAGCGAGTAAAAGGTATCGAACTGGTAGAAAATACCCTGCCCAACAAAAAAATGGGGTCTGCTTTATTGAATAGGTATAGAATACAATGGGAATCAGGGTGACTATAGCAAATATATTGTAAGATATTCTGTAGTATTTGTAATTGATCCCCAATCTTTGTTTGAAAAATGATGTCACCGAATTGGTTATCAGACCACTATGTAGCACACAGTAGTTTATCCAGCATAGGGCAAGAATC
The DNA here is from genome assembly GCA_030681475.1 of Bacteroidales bacterium. GTDB lineage: Bacteria > Bacteroidota > Bacteroidia > Bacteroidales > FEN-979 > CAIVAT01. Next base: position 4,723 of record JAUXWT010000108.1, read on the forward strand.
CAATATTTCATGATGAGGTTTCGAGTGACTAAGGTAAGCATTAGTAATATGGGAGCCTGAATGCCTCACACCATCTGAATATCTATCTTGGAGGTTTGGGTGGTGGCGGAGGTGCAGGTAACTGTATATTAACCGATGGTGGTCTTGGAGGGGTCGGAACTTGTATAACAACCGATGTCGGTCTTGGAGCGGTTGGTTGAATTACTACCGTTTTGTTTTTCTTATAATCGTGGCTGTGGTGAGGATGTTTATATTCTTTCTTTGCCTTATTGTGTTGCTTTTTACCATGATATGGTTTTTGTGCAAATAAGAAAGCGCCAGCGAATAATAATATAAAAGTGATTGTGAGTGACTTTTTCATGATCAGTTAGTTCTTGGCAAAGAGTTGCCTTTATTGATGTATTAAATTATTCATCAAAGGTGCAGCTCATTATTTATAAAACTGTTACACAACTTTGGGAATAAGTTACATTATTCACACATTCGCCAAAATGCCGGGTATTTTGCGCTTATGATGTTTTTCAGGTTAATAACTTTCCGGTTACCCTTTAGTTATTCAACAATAAAAAAGGCTTGTAAATCAATAGATTACAAGCCTTTTCTGTAGCCCGTAGGGGAATCGAACCCCTATTACCAGGATGAAAACCTGGCGTCCTAACCGTTAGACGAACGGGCCAAATACTTAATTTGGGAGTGCAAAAGTACAATATTACTTTTTTATGTGCAAGAAAAAATACAATGAACCATTAATATTGTTCTCAATGAAACGAATCAGGTTAGGGAAAGACCCTTACCCGGGCGAAATTTTTATCCGGGGAAAGACTGCATAAATATAATAGCATAGTTTACCTTTTCTCAAATATAATTTGTAATTTTGCGACTTGTTAGCAAATTCACAATACTGAATTCAAGTATTTAAAAATCAATATAATATGACTAAATCTAAGAAATTCTTATCCTGCGATGGGAACCAGGCCGCATCCCATATGGCCTATATGTTCAGCGAGGTTGCTGCCATCTATCCCATCACACCCTCCTCTAACATGGCCGAAAATGTTGACGAATGGGCTGCCTATGGACGAAAAAACCTTTTCGGCGAAGAGGTCAAGGTCATTGAAATGCAATCAGAAGCAGGCGCAGCCGGTACTTTACATGGTTCGTTGCAGGCAGGCGCCCTCACTTCTACATTCACCGCATCACAGGGACTTTTACTCATGATCCCCAATATGTATAAACTTGCCGGGGAGCTTCTGCCGGCGGTATTCCATGTGAGCGCCCGTTCCATTGCAGCACATGCCCTCTCGATCTTTGGCGACCACAGTGACGTGTATGCCACGCGTCAGACAGGTTTCGCCATGCTGGCCTCAGGCTCCGTGCAGGAGGTGATGGATCTGGCGGGAATCGCACACCTTGCAGCCATTAAAACACGCATCCCCTTCCTTCATTTCTTCGATGGGTTCCGTACTTCTCACGAGATCCAGAAAATTGAGATGTTCGAGAACGATGATATGATCAAATTGCTTGACATGGAGGCACTGCAGGCGTTCCGCGACCGGGCGCTGAACCCCGAACACCCTGTTACGCGCGGCACCGCCCAGAACCCTGATATCTTTTTCCAGGCCAAAGAGGCCATCAACCGCTTTTATGAACCCGTTCCTGATGTGGTAGATGCCTATATGCAGGAGATCACCAAAATGACAGGCCGCGAGTATCATCCGTTTATGTACTATGGTCATCCCGAAGCCGAAAATATCATCGTGGCGATGGGTTCAATAACCGATACCATCAAGGAGGTGATCGATTATAAGATGAAAACAGGCGAGAAGATCGGCCTGATCTCTGTTCACCTGTACCGCCCGTTCTCGGAAAAATATTTCTTTAAAGTACTTCCCGCAAGTGTGAAACGCATTTGCGTGCTCGACCGGACTAAGGAACCGGGAGCCAACGGCGATCCGTTGTACCTTGATATCCGTGATCTTTTTTACGACCGCGAGAACCGCCCGAAGATCATTGCCGGACGTTACGGGCTCAGTTCAAAGGATACGACTCCCGCGCAGATCGTCACCGTTTATGATAACCTGAGCGCTAAAGAACCAAAAAATCACTTTACCCTGGGTATCATTGATGATGTCACATTCCATTCCCTCCCATTGATCCCGGAGATCGACATTGCCCCGAAGGGAACCTATTCGGCCAAGTTTTATGGCATCGGCTCTGACGGTACCGTCGGCGCCAATAAGAACTCCATTAAGATCATCGGCGACAGTACCGATAAATATGCCCAGGCCTATTTTGCCTATGACTCGAAAAAATCGGGCGGGGTTACCGTGTCGCATCTGCGTTTCGGCGACAACCCGATACGCTCCCCGTACCTGGTGATCACGCCTGATTTTGTAGCGTGCCATGTTCCCGCCTACCTGGATAAATATGATATGCTCAAGGGATTAAAAGACGGGGGAACTTTCCTCCTCAATTCAATATGGGATACCGAAGAGACCAAGCGCCGCCTGCCTGATCACATGAAAAAATACATGGCTGATCATCAAATCGACTTCTACATTATTGATGCCACCAGGATTGCCGAAGATATTGGTTTAGGAAACCGGACCAACACGATCATGCAGAGTGCATTTTTTAAGGTATCGAATGTGATCCCGTACAAAAAAACGGTTACCGACATGAAGAAAGCCATCTATAAAACATATGGCCGAAAAGGCGAAGAAATCGTCAAAATGAACAATGCTGCCATAGACCGGGGCGGTGAACTGACAAAAATAGAGATCCCGTCCGAATGGTCGAAGATCGTCATCAAACCTGCCGATACAGAATCAAAGGATATGTTTGTCCGGCAGATTTTTGATCCGGTCAGCGCCATGAATGGAGATGATATCCCGGTCAGCGCCTTTGTGGGTCGCGAGGATGGTACTTTCCCCAATGGTACCACAGAGATGGAAAAACGCGGCATTGCTGTCAACGTACCGGAATGGATCGCTGAAAATTGCATCCAGTGCAACCAGTGTGCTTATGTTTGTCCTCATGCCGCTATCCGGCCTTTCCTGCTGAACGAAACCGAAAAACAGAATGCACCGGCCGGGATGGTTACGCTGAAGGCAGTGGGTAAAGAACTTTCCGGGATGGAATTCCGCATCCAGGTCTCCCCGCTCGATTGTACGGGTTGCGGGAACTGCGTTGATGTGTGTCCTTCCAAAACAAAATCGCTCGTTCTGGAGACGCTGGAGAGCCAAATGCCGGAAACAAAAAACTGGGATTACAACATCAGCAAGGTATCCTATAAAACTGACGTGATCGACCGATTCAAGACCTTTAAGAACAGTCAGTTTGCTCAACCCCTGTTTGAATTCTCGGGAGCTTGTTCCGGTTGCGGGGAAACGCCTTATATCAAGCTGCTCACTCAACTTTATGGCGACCGGATGATGATCTCCAACGCAACGGGATGTTCATCCATTTATGGTGGTACTGCCCCGTTTACGCCATATCGTCCTAATGTTGACGGACATGGTCCGGCATGGGCCAACTCTTTATTTGAAGACAATGCCGAATACGGCTATGGCATGGCCGTGGCCATTACCCATCTCCGCAAACGCATGGCCGACAGGATGCGCAGCGCCATCAAGGCGAACATGATGAGTGTAGATACACTGAGTGCCATGCGGGCCTGGATTGACAGCATGTACAATGCCGAAGACTCCAAAACGACCTCACAGGTGTTGATTTCTCTGTTAATGAAGGAGAATGGCGAACTTTCAAAAGAATTGCTGAACCTGCGGCAATATCTGGTCAAGAAGTCAATCTGGATCATCGGCGGTGATGGATGGGCGTACGATATTGGTTATGGTGGCCTTGACCACGTCATCGCATCCGGCGAAGACATCAATATCCTGGTTCTGGATACCGAAGTTTATTCCAATACCGGCGGACAATCATCAAAGGCGACCCCGATCGGCGCTGTTGCCAAATTTGCAGCATCAGGGAAAAAGGTCCGCAAGAAAGATCTTGGCGCCATGGCCATGACCTATGGATATGTTTATGTTTCACAAGTAGCGTTGGGCGCAAACAATGGCCAGCTCTTTCGCGCGGTGAAAGAAGCTGAAGCTTACAACGGCCCCTCTCTCATTATTGCCTATTCACCATGTATCAACCACGGGTTGAAACTCGGCATGGGCAAGATGGCAGATGAGATGGATCGTGCGGTGGCGGCTGGTTACTGGCAGTTGTACCGTTATAACCCCCTCCATGGGAATGAAGGCAGGAATCCTTTTACCCTTGACTCTAAAGAGCCGGAGTGGAGTGGCTTCCAGGATTTTCTCGCCAGTGAAGTGCGGTATTCCTCGTTACAGAAGACGTTCCCTGAGGATGCCGAGGTGTTATTCAAGGCAGCCGAAGAGAATGCCAGGTGGAGGTATGATAATTACAAGCGTTTGGCTAATATGAGTTTCGAGAAATAGAAACGGAAAATTTCATGGAAAAACCTATATTTGTAGTACAATTTTGATATTCTAAAACATACTTTCATGGCAAATTTAGCAACAAATTATATGGGTCTTCAGTTGAAGAACCCCGTCATTGTGGGTGCCAGCAACCTGGTTAAGGATGTGGACAATTGCAAGAAAATGGAGGATGCCGGCGCTGCAGCCATTGTTTATAAAACCCTTTTTGAGGAACAGATCGAACTGGAGCGATTGCAGTTGAGCGAGGAGTTGAATCAATACAATGACCGCCACGCTGAAATGATCAGTCTTTTCCCTGATATTGATCATGCCGGCCCGCGGGAACATCTGAGCCATCTGAAAAAAGTGGTCGATTCGGTGAATATCCCTGTAATTGCCAGTTTGAACTGCACCTTTGATGAGACATGGGTAGAGTATGCGCGGCAGCTTGAAAACACTGGGATCAACGCCCTCGAACTCAATTTTTATTCCATACCCGGCGATTTTAAACGTGAAGGCAAATCAATCAGGAACGAACAACTTGATGTTGTGAGTGAGGTTAAAAAAAATGTGAAGATCCCGGTAAGCGTCAAACTGAGTCCGTTTTATACCAACACGCTGATGTTGGTCCAGAACATGTATTATGCCGGCGTGGATGGGTTTGTGTTGTTCAACCGCATGTTTCAGCCCGATATTGACACCGAAACCGAGGCTTACAGTTTTCCATATAACCTGAGTCATGAAGATGATAACCGTCTTTCAATGCGGTACATCGGCTTGTTGTTCGGAGAAATCCGCGGATCTTTGTGCGCCAATACCGGAATCTTTACCGGTAAAGATGTTGCCAAGATGATCCTGAGCGGCGCTGACTGTGTGCAGGTGGTGAGTGCTGTTTATAAAAGCGGGATCGGGCAGATCACAAAGATTATTGAAGAGCTTGACGGGTGGATGGAACAAAAGAAATACACTTCTATCGATGCCTTCCGGGGCAAACTTTCCAAGAAGAACCAGAAGGATCCATTCGCATACAGAAGGGCGCAGTATATCGATATCCTGATGAAAAGCGAAGAGATCTTTAAGAAATACCCGATGAGGTAAAAGGGAATTACAAATTCAAAGTTACAACTGACGAATAGTCCGGGTAAATTAATTTATGTTGATGTCCATCAGCATTCGTGCCTGGACGCCTTTCATTTCACGAATTTCCTTGTAGTACTGATAGTACCGGTAATCGGCTCCAAGAACCTCTTTTATTCTGGCTGACGGTTCGTTGCCGGTTATCTGATCGATCAACTCCTCAAACCACTCTTTTTGTTCGGGAAGCGAGATAATCCGGTAATCCTTGATATTGGCAAGTCCGGCAGCAAGTTCCACGGCTTTTGACATTCCGCCGAATTCATCGATCAGTCCGATGGTTTTGGCATCACTGCCACTCCAGATGCGTCCCTGGCCGATGCTGTCGACCTGTTCCTTCTTAAGGTTGCGTCCTTCGGCCACTTTGCCTGTAAACACATCATAGATATTGTCCACTTCCCGTTGGATCATCATCGTTTGGTAAGGTGACAAGGGTTTCATAACCGGAATATAGTCTCCATTCTTGTTGGTCATGGCCCAGTCGAAGGTGATCCCCAGTTTTTTATTGAATAGCCCCTCCATGTTCGGGATCACGCCAAAAACCCCGATAGATCCGGTAATTGTTGTGGGATCGGCAACGATTTTCGTTGCGGCACATGCAATATAGTATCCGCCACTTGCGGCAACATCGCCCAGGGATGCTACAACGGGTTTCACCTGCCGGGCAAGGTCAACTTCACGCCAGATCACATCGCTGGCCAGGGCGCTTCCACCCCCGGAGTTGATCCGAAAAACAATGGCCTTTACATTGTCATCTTCCCGGGCCTTTCTGATCGCTTTGGAAATACGTTCCGAACCGATGCTTTCATCGTCACCCTCACCACCCGCGATTGACCCGCTTGCATAGATCACGGCAATTTTTTCTCTTCCCTTGACAGGCTTTTTTAAATCAGCAACATTGGTGTATTTGTCGATCGAAACAAGCTGGATCTTTTTCTTTTCATCAACGTTCTGCTCCTTTTTTAATAATGCGATCAGTTCATCTTTATAAACCAACTGATCGACAAATCTGTATTTCAGCGCGGCTTCGGCGGTTTGAATTATCAGGCTGTCGGCAAGGCGGTTTAGGTCATCTTTGTTGATTTTGCGGGTTTCCGAGATGCCTGTGAGCATTTTTTCCCAGATATCGCCGATAAGTTCGGTGATCTGTTTCCGGTTTTCAGGGCTCATCTTGTCAAGGAATAAAGGTTCAGTGGCTGCCTTGAATTTCCCATGACGGATGATCTGCATTTTAATATCCAGTTTTTCAAGCATTCCTTTGAGGAAAATCATTTCTAATGAAAGTCCCTTGAAATCAATATTCCCCTGGGGGTTTAAATAAATTTTATCTGCTGCGGTGGCAAGGTAGTATGATTTCTGGGTATAACTTTCGCTGTATGCCCATATGAATTTACCGGAGGTTTTGAAATCGATCAGTCCTTCACGGATTTCGTCGATGGTGGAGATACCGGCAGGAAGTTCGCTAAGGTCAAGGTATATCCCGGAAACGTTGTTATCTGTTTTTGCCTTTGAAAGGTTATCAAGAATATCGTTGAGGCCCGTGGTTTTTTCGGGACCTGCAAATCCCATGACAAATTTCGTTTTTGAACTTCGGTCGGCGATCTCTTTATTTAGCTTCATGTGAAGAAGCGTGTTTTTTGCAATAACCGTTTCTTCACTGGAAGCAGTGGCGACAATGGCTGCGACAATACCAATACCGATAAGGGTTACCAGTACCACAAGCAACAATGTTCCCAGCATGCTGGCAAACATGAATTTAAAGAATTGTTTCATTATAGTTTCAATTTAGATATATCACAAATGTACAAAAATAGACGCTTGAAATATTTCCCGGTTACAGTTCACGGCGCCAATCAGGCCAGGGTTACAGAATTTTGTGAACAATTATTCATATTTTATGCTTCAATACTGTCTGAATTCATGTAATATTGCCTTCAGTTTCATCCATAAACAGATGAATGCAACATATTCATTTTCAAATGAAGGATATTTTTATTTTATTGGGCAGCAACCGGGGTGACAGAGAAGTTTATCTTGCCGGGGCGCTTGAGATGCTTCATGCGCTGGTTGACGTTGTTCATAGAAAATCAGCCATTTACAAAACCGAGCCCTGGGGATTTGAAGATTCCACCCAATTTCTGAACCAGGTCGTGGAAATAGAAACGAACCTCACGCCCGAGGAACTATTAGAACAACTATTAACCATTGAGGTGAAATTGGGCAGGATCAGGCCATTTGATGGTTGTGGTTGCGGGATTCCTGCACCAGTGATATCAGATAAAGGAGCAGGGAATTCGGGGCCACCTGCTTATGCCGGCAGAACCATTGATCTGGATATCCTTTTTTATGGTCAGCAACTGGTGTTCACCGATAAACTGATGATCCCGCATCCCCGGCTTCATGAGCGGAGGTTCACCCTTGTTCCGTTAAATGAAATTGCCCCCGATTTCGTGCATCCGCTGCTTAAAAAGACTATTTCAGTACTTTTGCACGAATGCAGGGACCAGGATAAGGTACATGCAGCAACTATCTTTGATTCTTGATCATCATCCCGTGTATAATTACGTTGTTATTGAGGGAAATATAGGGGCCGGAAAAACTTCGTTTGCCTCGCTGTTGGCTGAGGAGTGTAATGCCAGGCTCATTCTTGAGCAATTTGAGGAGAATTCGTTCCTGCCAAAATTTTACGAGGACCCGGCACGGTATGCCTTTCCACTGGAGTTGTCATTTCTGGCCGACCGTTATCAGCAGCTCAAAGCACAATTCAATGCTGCAGATATTTTCAAAACCTTTACAGTGGCTGATTACTTTATATTCAAGTCGTTGATTTTCGCCAGCAAGAATTTAGAGCAGTTAGAATTCGGATTGTACAGCAAGTTGTTCTCTATCGTGAGTTCAGTGGTTCCCAGGCCGGATATGATCGTTTACCTGTATCTTAACCTCGAGAACCTGAAAAGGAATATTGAGAAGCGGGGGAGACCTTATGAGCAGAATATCCAGTTCGAATATCTTGAGAAAATCCAGACCGGTTACCTGGAATTCCTGCGCCAGCAAACGGATTTAAGGGTTGTTGTGGTTGATACCAACGGCCTGGATTTCGTCGGCCGCAGATCCGATTATCTCTGGTTAAAGGAAATGACGATGAAGGAGTATCCGCTTGGTATGCATCATATCCAGAATCCGGTCAGCGGAGGTTAATACGAAAAAAAGAAGCCGTTCAGGTTTCCCGGAACGGCTTCAATTCAAAATCAGCAAACAAAACTATTTTACAATATTCTGAAATTCAGGAGTATTTGCAAAACTGTAGAATTCGCGATCGCCTTTGGCCTGAGCCTTAAGGTCGGCGTTACTGCAAGCTTTCATCAGATTCTCATACAGCCCCTTGCTGTTATTTGCCCGTGCTGAAGTTACAGCAAGCAGGTAAAATGTTTCAGGAGTTTCAGGTGCACATTTCAAGGTAGTTTCAGCGGCAGAATTATTACCGGATAACATCTGTGCCAATCCCAGGTTGTATGTGCATTTTGCGTTGGCAAGCATGCTCACGGCTTTGGGATAATCACCCTTTGTGATCATCATGATGCCTTGATTGTAGTTTGTGTTCTCGCCTAACTGGGCAGCTTTCTTAAATTGTGCGTCAGCTTTTTTCAGGTCATTCTGTTTGGCTGCAACCACGCCAATGTTATTTTCAATAATTCCATTGTTAGGCTGTGCAGCTTGCGCTTTGGTAAGCAGTTCGTTTGCACGACCGAGATTGCCCTTTTCAATTTCTGCAACTGCGGCGTTGTTCAATGCTTTCCAATTATCGGGGTATTGTTTTACGGCATTTTCTAAAATAGTCACCCGTACATTGTCATCCTGGGTGAGTGTTGCTGCGTAGAGCAATTCTTCAACCTTCAGTTTCTCAGGGTTGGAGGAACCAAACTGGAGCAGTTCGGCATCAGTCTTACGCGGTTCGTATAGCGTGGCAGTAATCTCACAGCGACGCAAGCCGGGAAGCAGGTCTTTTTCAATTGCAGGATAGATCAGGATCATGTTACGGATCTCCTGTTCCTTCTTGTTGGCATCAACATTGGAATTGATCACGTTGAGAACCTTATCCTTGTCTTTAAGATTGCTGTTCTGAACAGCCTTGAGGAAACCATTCCAGTCGGGGCCATGATGTTGCAGGGTCATGTTTACATCTTTACCTGCCGCCTCAATAGCAGCTTTGACAGCTTTCTTATCTTTATTGGTTTTATTGACCTCTTTCGCCCAGGATTTGAATTGTTCAACCATCCATTTGTTACCTGTTTTTGAACGATTTTCCGAAAGATTCGCGTTGAAGGTCTCTTCACCTTCAGGAGAAGCATAACCATTCATGGCAATGTCCTTGATTTTCCATCCCTGCTGGATGAAAGCATTCACATCAGAAAGAGCAGTCTTGGCAGGATCGGTTTTGTTGATGCCGAATTTCAAGTCCAGATCAAATTTGTTCTTTTTAAAGTAGATGACACCTGTTTTAGATTGGAATACCTCTTTCTGGTATCCATGATCGGCGTTAAGCGCCAGTTCGTCGTGTTGAACACGTTTTGAAGTATAGATAACGCCAGGAGCCAGGTTGGTGGAAGGAAACTCCATATATTTTGCCTTGGCTTTGATCTCGTCTTTTTTCAACAGAACTTTATCCTTGGCTTCATAGACAATAGGTGCTACGGTTAACTGGGAGGTGTTCATCTCCGGTTTGTAAGGGAATTTGCATTTGTAGGTAAAGGAACCACCCTCTTTGTATTTGATCATAGTGCCTTCGCCGCTTAATTTCTCGCCATACAGTTGTGTTCCGCAAGGCAATTCATACTTCCCGCCTTCATATACAAGCACAGGCTGGAAATACATGGCTGCGGTGGGGCAGAAATACTTAGGAGGAACAGTTCCCTTTACGATAATTTCAATTGAATCACCTTTTTCAGCGAGAATAGCAGGTGTAGTTTCATACTTGATCAGTCCGTAATTCTTGGCCATCTCCTTCAGGTTGCAGCCACTGTAAGCAAATTTATAGGTAACGCCTAAATTGACGCCGCTGTACATGTCGTTAATGACTTGTTTGGCGCCGCCGGCGGTCATGTCAAGTATATCGCCATCTCTCCATCTCCAGATAACTTCGGGATTGATCGACCAATGTTTGCTGAGGTTGAAATCAAATCCGATACCGGCGGCGGCTTTAAATTCAAGGTTCCATTCGCCTAAACCGCTGTTATTTCCATATCCAAGATTGTCAATGCCTTTATGGGAAGGGTAACCTGTGAACCCGACCTGGACAAGGTCGTTGTCGTTGTTATATTTAGCGCCCTGTGTGTGATCGGCGCCGATACCGGCGATCAGGTAAGATGAAAAGAATCTTTCGGGTTTGTAACCCATGATCCAGTTGACCCAGTTGATCGTGCCTTCCACTCCTGCTTCAATGACCCAGGATTTGAAATTCTGGGAAATCACTTGTGGGGTACCATCTTTTGGGTAAACAAGCTTATCGGTTACTGAGGCGGATAACGGTACCCAGCCACCTCTGAACCTCACTCCGATAACCCTTGAGAACTGCTTGGTGACGCTTCCGCCGGCGCCAAACATCCATTTGTCATTGAACAGGATGTTCTTTGACAAGTCACCATTGAACTGGTCCAATGCACCATACGCAGTAACGGCCCAATAACTGTGTGAAGGAGCTTTCTCACATTTTGAACTTTTACGCGTCTCGGTCTGAGATGCATCTTTTTTCGGTGACTCTTTCGATTGGGTCTGTGCCATCGTAACCATGGGCATGATCATCATCAGACTGACGATTAATGCCTTCGATAGTGGTTGATAGATCTTTTTCATACTGTAGAAATTTAATTATAGGTTGACTTTTGTTTACTGATTGAGCAAATATAGTGTATAAAATACTGATTTTGAAAAATATTCAGGTTGAAAATGTATAATTTTTACCGTTTATTGATAATGTCTTGAAAATGAGCTTGTTATTACCATTAGTTGATTTCAGGGTGTAAAATTAAAAAAAAATGAACGAAAACAGAAAAATATTTGGTTTTTTTTCTTGTACGGTCAAAAGTAATCAAGGTTTCATTTATTTTGAAAATTATTCAGCTTGCCAAACAAATCCCATATTACAATCCCGACAGCAACCGAAACATTAATGGAATGTTTTGTACCATATTGTGGTATCTCAATACATTCCTGCACATAAGGAAGCGCCTCGTCATCAATGCCATTTACCTCATTTCCAAAGATGACCGCGAATTTCTTACCTTCCGGCAGATGAAAATTCTCCAGACTGGTACTCCCTTCCGTTTGTTCCACGGCCAGAATCGTGTAACCCGATGAGCGCAGCGCTAAAACTGCTGCAAGGGTGGTTGGAACATAAACCCAGTTGACCGAATCTGTCGCGCCCAAAGCTGTTTTATGAATTTCCCTGTGAGGCGGTGTTGCGGTGATACCGCACAGATACACCGACTCGAGACGGAAGGCGTCTGCCGTCCGGAAAACGCTGCCGATGTTATTCTGACTGCGGATATTATCCAGAATGACAACAACCGGCAGCTTTTCCGCGGCTTTAAATTCTTCGATCGTTAGCCTTTTCAATTCCGGCATGGTTAGTTTTCTCATGTTCCCCTGAATTTCATATTTTTGCAAAGATAGTTCTATAGCTATTTATCAACAAACGAACGTACCTGTCATGTCAAAGCCGAAAGTTTCTGCTGAAACCCCTTTGATGAAGCAATACAATGGCATCAAGGCGAAGTATCCGGATGCGTTGTTGCTTTTCAGGGTGGGTGATTTTTACGAAACTTTCGGCGAAGATGCCATCCGGGCATCAAATATCCTGGGAATTGTACTTACAAGACTTGCCAATGGATCAGGCACCTACATGGAACTGGCCGGTTTTCCGCACCATTCACTCGATCTGTACCTTCCGAAACTTGTTAAAGCCGGCTTGCGCGTTGCCATTTGCGATCAGCTTGAGGATCCGAGACTGACAAAAACGATTGTCAAACGTGGTGTAACAGAGCTTGTTACCCCCGGCGTGTCGTATCATGATAAAATATTGGACCAGAAAGAGAATAATTTTCTGGCCGGCATACACCTTGCCCCAAAGATTTCCGGGATCTCCTTTCTGGATATTTCAACCGGTGAGTTTTACATCTCCCAGGGGAATTTTGAATACATTGATAAGCTGATCCAGAGTTTCCGTCCGAGCGAAGTGATCATCCAGAAGAGTAAAAGGCAGGAGTTCACCGAGCTGTTTGGCAGTAAATTTTACATCTCAACTTTTGACGACTGGGTTTTTACCTCAGATTTTTCGAACGATCTTTTACTTAAGCACTTCGGGACTGTTTCACTGAAAGGATTCGGCGTGGAGAACCTTGACATGGGCGTGATCGCTGCAGGGGCATCTTTGCATTATCTTGCCGAAACACAGCACGATAAGGTGCAACATATCTGCAAGCTGAGCCGGATCGAGGAGGATAATTATTTATGGCTCGATCGCTTCACCATCCGGAACCTGGAGCTATTGAATTCTGTGAATGAAAATGCGAAGACGCTCCTGGATGTTCTCGATCAGACGGTCTCCCCAATGGGTTCGCGGCAATTGAGGCGTTGGATCATCCTTCCGCTGAAGAACCGCCAACCCATTGAAGAGCGGCTTGACGCCGTCGAGTATTTTACAAAAAATACGCAGGCATCCGATCAGTTCCGTCATCATTTTCAACAGATCGGCGATCTGGAGCGGTTGATCTCCAAGGTAGCTGTGGCAAGGGTGAATCCCCGCGAGATGATCTACCTGAAACGGGCGCTTGATTCCATTGAAGAGGTTAAAACCTTGTGCGAAACATCAGGCAATGAGGGGTTGAGGAAAATTGGCGACCAGCTCAATATCTGCAACCTTGTACGCGAACGCATCGGCCGTGAGATAAATCCCGATCCTCCGGCGCTTGCAATTAAAGGAAACATCATCCGCGAAGGCCTTGATGCCGAGCTTGATGAACTCCGCGGACTGGCCTACTCAGGAAAAGATTTTTTATTGCAGATCCAGCAGCGCGAGATCGAACGAACCGGAATCTCCTCGTTAAAGATCGGCTTTACCAATGTTTTCGGCTATTATCTCGAGGTGACCCATGTGCATAAGGAGAAGGTGCCGCCGGAGTGGCAGCGAAAGCAAACGCTGGTGAATGCTGAACGGTACATCACGGAGGAGTTGAAAATATATGAAGAGAAGATCCTTCATGCCGAAGAGAAGATACTGGAGATCGAGTTAAAATTGTACAACGATCTGATATTGTTCCTGGCTGATTACATCCAGCCTGTGCAGCTTAATGCCTCGCTGGTTGCACGCCTGGATGTTCTGGTCTCTTTTGCTGTTTGCGCCGTAAAGTACCGGTACGTACGGCCGGAGTTGAACGATACATTTATCCTCGATATAAAAAATGGCCGCCATCCTGTCATTGAGCGACAAATGAAACCCGGAGAAGATTACATTGCCAACGATGTTTACCTTGATGACCGTTCGCAGCAGATCATCATACTCACCGGGCCGAACATGTCGGGAAAATCGGCGCTGCTGCGACAGACCGCACTCATCGTCCTGATGGCGCAGATGGGGGGCTTCGTTCCGGCCGACCGTGCCGTTATCGGTCTGGTTGACAAGGTGTTTACCCGGGTTGGCGCCTCCGATAACATCTCTTCCGGCGAATCCACCTTTATGGTCGAAATGAATGAGACGGCCAGCATTCTCAACAACATCTCCAACCGCAGCCTGATCCTGCTGGATGAGATCGGACGCGGCACCAGCACCTACGACGGGATAAGCATTGCCTGGGCCATCGCCGAATTTTTGCACCAGCATCCGCTGTTTAAGCCCAAAGTGCTGTTCGCCACCCATTATCATGAGTTGAATGAGATGGCGGGGTTGATGCCGCGGATCAAGAATTATCATGTAGCGGTAAAGGAAATTCAGAACAAGGTGATTTTTCTGAGAAAAATATTGCCTGGGGGCAGCGAGCACAGTTTCGGGATCCATGTGGCCAAAATGGCGGGAATACCGCAATCAGTTCTTGAAAAGGCCGGCGAGATGTTGCGCCAGTTGGAAGATAGTCATGCAGCCGAAGGACTTGGACAGCACAGCCGGCCTCACGGTTCAGATCAACGGAACAAAAAAGGAAGACCCGGAGATCATTCCGTCCGTCGGACAACATCTGGGATCCCGGATCCCGGAGCCGGATACCAGTTGAGTTTTATCCAGCTTGACGATCCGCTGTTGCAGCAGATCAAGGAAGACATTCTGAACACAGAAATAAATACGCTGACACCGGTAGAGGCGTTGATGAAATTGAACGAAATCAAAAAATTGCTTGAAAAAAAGTAGGAGGAATTGAAAATTTTACTAAATTTGCAACCTCAAAATTACCATGCGAAAGTAGCTCAGCTGGTAGAGCACGACCTTGCCAAGGTCGGGGTCGCGGGTCCGAATCCCGTCTTTCGCTCAAAAAAAAAATGAACTGTAGAGGCGCAAAAAAATTACAACAGATGCGCGATAAATTTAACAATAGAGGCGCAATAAATTTAACAGTAGAGGCGCAATAAATTTAACAGTAGAGGCGCATTACGATGCGCCTCTACTGTTCACACCCACACTCACACCCAAACCCACACTCCCCTCGCCCTGGTGGTGGAACTGGTAGACACGCAGGACTTAAAATCCTGTGGCTTCGCGGCCGTGCGGGTTCAAGTCCCGCCCGGGGTACTTCGAAAAGTCCAACTAATTGATTATCAGTGGTTGGACTTTTCGTTTATACGATTTCGCATAACCCTCGCATAACTCGTCTGAAATTCAACATGATATATTATAATGTAACTCAATAAATGAATGTAACCATTTTAATAATTTTCTTTTTCATGCTTTCACCTACTGTATATTTATATTCTCTGCTAAAATCTTTTGTAAACTGAAATATTTCCGGCAAAAGGTCGTAGCAAGCCTTGTAAACAGGTAAATCATAATGTAGTCCAACCAGCAATCCTGTTTTCAGTTTCAAAATGGGTTGTCCCACAACCGGAGATCCCTGCCTGGATATCCTTACGGTACCAGGTTGCGGAACATCTTTCAACATATCTCCCACGACCGGTACCGGCCTGCTGGATCCGGACTGCTCCGGAGCCAATGAACAGGGGACAGAGCAGATATTCAGCTTTACACCCGATAATACCGGCCTGCATGCCATTGGCATAACATCCAACAACAATGGCGATGCTCTTTCACTCAGCTACAAGGCGGCCTCCGGAGGGTGTAACAGTACCGGCTGGAATTGCATTAATAACGGTTTTACAGGAACCCCTGAATATTTTATAACGCTCACTGGTGGAACAGAATACTACTTCCTTTTTGACCGTCTGTATAACAATACGACAAACACGGAAACCTTTACTGCGAAATTTATCTGTCCTGGCGCAAATGATCCATGCACTGGTATCAAATCCCTCACTTGTGGTATAACTGAGACCGACACGATTACAAGTAATCTTGGCTTTTTAAATGCAAGTTGCTCAGGTAGTGATGAGGAAGGCGAAGAACAGATATACTCTTTCACAACAGCTGTATCAGATACATATACCATTGATTTCCAGTCGAACAACAATGCAGATGGCTTGGCAATATTGTATAGGGAAGCGGGCAGCGGCTGTAACAACACAGGATGGATCTGCCTCTCAAATAGCTTTACCGGTACAGGTAATCTGAATGTTTCCCTGACTGCAGGCATGTCATACTACTTTATGTTCGACCGGGAATTCACGAACCAGGCAAATGAGGAGATTTATTCATTTATTTTTATTTGTCCGGGTCCTGTCGTATTTAATGTTACCGGCGGGGGTGGCTTTTGTCCCGGCGGACCAGGCTTGACTATCGGCCTGGATGGTTCGGAAACCGGTGTTGACTACCAGTTAATAAAAGATGGTGCAGATTTTGGCGCCAGCATCCCGGGAACAGGCAGTCCCCTGGCATGGGATAACATGCTGGAAGGGATCTATACCGTTAAAGCAATTACCACTTCCGGAACTACAAATATGAACGGGAGCGCTGTCATATCATTATATGCTCTTCCTGTTCCGACCATTACCGGACTTGAAACCGTTTGCAGAACCAGTTCATCAGGTATTGCATATGCTACTGAACCCGGTATGTCAAATTATTTATGGACAGTCTCTGCAGGCGGAACTATCACTGCCGGAAATGGCACAGCTGAAATAACAGTCAACTGGGCAGGGTCAGGAACTCAAACGGTTTATGTGTCTTATAATAGTACCCAGGGTTGTCCTGCTGCAGAACCCACTGTTTTGATCGTGACTGTTTATTCAACGCCAGATGCACCTGGCCCGATAACCGGTCTTTCTGATGTTTGTATCAGTGCAACCGGAGTGATATATTCCGTGCCGCCAATGCAGTTTGTTACCTCTTATAACTGGACAGTTCCTTTGGGCGCTTCAATCACTTCAGGCACTGGAACAAACGAGATAACGGTTGACTTCCCAAATACCCCTTCAACCGGTAACTTCTCGGTGATTGCAGAAAATCCATGCTCTACCGGGCCCCCTTTAATAAATTACCCGGTAAATATTAATCCTCAGTTGGAGGGCCAATTATACCTGAATAACATAACCATTGAGAATAACCAGGTTGAATGTCAGTCGGCGCAAAACATTACGGTAGGCGGAGCCGGCACACCCTTCCTGGTTTTATCCGGGGGGCAGGCCACTTTGATAGCCAGTGAGAATATTATGATGCTTCAGGGAACAATGGTAAAATCAGGAGGGTATCTTCATGGATTTATTACAACGCAATGCATCCCATGCAGTTCAATGAAACTTGCCGGTGAGAATCCCAGGGGTAATGGGGCGGGGCAGGCGGCAAATCCTGAAAAAGAACTTTCCCGGATATTCCCCAACCCAAACAGTGGAAAATTCACCCTTACTCAACAGGGAGAAATGACATACCTGATTGTTAAAGTCGAAATTTAAACCACACATGGAAAGAAAATACATTCAAAAGTATTACAGGGGGAACAGAAACATGAATTTGATATTTCTGATAATCCGGCATCAACCTTCATCGTAAAAGTGATTGCCGGAGAATATGTCGAAATGAAAAAAGTCGTACTAACCAGGTAATACAATTTCTGTATAAAATTTACTTCCGGTAAAATGAAATTAACTTGGTAGTTATTAACCCAACAACCGAAATGACATAACAGAAGACCATATGACGGTATTTTTAGCAGACTGAAACGATCTTCCTTTGATAGGATTTGAATATGATTTTCAAAATATTGCTAATAAAGATTGCCCTGGTCAAGGAATTCTTTTATTGAAAAACGTCATCGAAAAAGCCGGGTCCATTTACCTGGAATCCCGGCTTTTCGATGTTTTAAGGTATCCTGCCTAACACCTTTGGCGAAGAACCTGCCAATTGAAAGACAGTGTGCAGGGGGTGGTCTTACCTTGTCTTGATCAGTTTAATGATTTCGGTATAATCACCGGCAATCACCTTCACAAAGTAAAGACCAGCTGAAAGTGAGGAGGTTACAAATCCATCTTTCTTTTCACCGTTCATTTGCGAGGAGAGTAACTTTTTACCACGCATGTCATATACTTCGACCATTACGTTTGCGTATTGCCGGCTGCTTTTTTGCACGATGATGAAATTACCATTGGTAGGGTTCGGGTAAAGCGTGAAACGGGCATGCTCCATATTTGACAAAGACTCTTCTTTGGCTGAAGTAATTTCCGTTTTCTTTGTGGGAGGAGGACACCACGGACCTCCAGGCGAGATGTATCCGTGCATTTTTCCGCCCTCAAACACCCTGGTTCCGGCGTAGTAGATAATGTTTGTGCCGGCAATAAAAGTGGCCTCACCGCCACTCTGGATGGTAAAGGTTTCTGGTGAGACTGCAACATAAATGGTTTCCTGGGCGTTATAACAATTGATCACGGATGGAAGTACCTCACCCGAAACATTAGTATTGACAGGAACATCAGCCAGGGTCTCAAACGAATAAACCGCGGTGTAGGCGCTGAAACTACCCCCGCCGCAGTTCGAACGAACATATACATCATAGGTTGTGCTTGCCGAGAGACCGGTTATTGGATTTACTGTGCTGGAAGTTGTCGGGGTTCCTGAACTGGTCGGAGCAGGCAAGGGGGATATGCCATAAACATACTCCCACGCAGTTTCAGTGCCGGCGGCTGTCCAGCTCAAATTGGCACCACCGGAGGTAATCGAACCTACGGTTACACCGGAAGGCGGAAGACACGGGGGAATAGATGTAAATTCATCTGCACCAATATCAGGCGGAGAGAGGCGAGTGTTACCGTCAAAATCAGTTGTGATTCCGACAATTGTTATACCACCTGATTCGATCGGGGTAGGTGTTGTTGTTAAAATGTGCAAATCCGGCGTTGCTGCGTTTGTCGGATCAATGTAAGGCGGAGATATCGAGACCGAATTGGCATCAAATGCCGGGTTCGCCGTTTTCCATTCTAACAATGTTATTTGATCTGCTGCAGTAGATCGTCCGATAGTTCCTCCATTCCCATCCGCAAAAAGATCATTAAAGTCTGATGTTAAACCAGCCGATGTTGCAACTGCGTCATAAATCGCATAATGGCGACCGGTATTGTCAGCAGGTGTACCTGTACTCGCCCGGTTATTCCAGAAAATATTATTCCTGACGTCAATCGTTGAGCCATATCGTCTGATAAAGCAAGCAGAATTCTGAGTTTCCCCTCCCTGTGTGCCACCGACAAACACACTATTAAACCAGATGTTGTGAATGGATACCGCAGTTGAGTACTCACAGATCCCCCAGACAATCGGGTTGATACCTGTAGAAATATCCGTTCCTAAGCGGATCATATTATTGACAACGTTCCATGATCCATCATAAAGATAAACTCCCTGTACAGCGGCTGTTAAACTCGATGAAGCAATCGTAAGATTATAGATAAAATTACGGTCAATTATCCCAAAAGCGGTTGAGCCACCCCTGACCAGAATACCGTTGATATACACTGCCTGGGTTGCCGCTGTATTTGATAAATCGCGTATAGTATTGTCTGTTATTGAATGGTTGGCAAGAGTTGAAGCACATACGATACCCTGCATTGCTGCCGGGTTGCTCGACGAAACGGCAGTACTCGTGGATGTTATGTTTCGAATTGTATTACCTGAAATTGTGTGACCACCAACAGCACTCGAGGCTTCAATTCCGGTGAAAAAAGAGACTGACCCGGTACTTGTATGCTGAAGATTGGCAATGAGATTATTTGTGGCAATCAAAGGAGTTCCGGAATTGGTACTGCTGATTCCCACTAAATAAGTATTTGCATTGCTTGTAATACTATTTGCAGTTGTTGCACTACCAATCGTATTGTTGTCTACCGTTATACCTGTGCCGGCAGTACCCTCGATTCGAATGCCAAAGAATCTGTTCGCACCCGTTCCCGCGATGGTAATACCGCCGATGGAGTTGTTCGAAAAATTAAATATACCCGGAGTACCTGTCCCTGAAAGAATGCCGTAAAAATAACCAGCTGCGGAACCCGTGAATGTTATACTTCCGGTCGCATCCTGCCGGCCGATGGTATTGCCGGTTATATTCCCGACATTTACTGATCCGGTGACAGCAGAAATTGCCGAGTTTATAGTTGAAGTGGAAGTTGTGGAGATCGAAATATTCCGAATGGTGTTGCCCTGAACGCTGGAAGCAGTGGTGGTACCAACAGACAGGCGGATGCCAATGAAGGTGTGAGTGGTTGCGCCGTTCTGGACCCAGGGGGTACCTCCGGCATTCGGTGCCATTCCGCCGATGTAATTGTTTGTCACCCTAAAATTGTTGCCAGTTGTGTTGGCAAGGCTTATCCCGATAAACCCGGTTGCTGTTGTCGTGTGGGTCCTGGTCACTGTCTGGTAAAGACTGTTTCCCTTTATCAACCAGTCAGAACTTCCGCTGGAAGCAAAAACACCGATCGCAACTGTTGAGGCAGTGTTTATATAAAAGTTAAAAATGTTGTTGTCGGAGATCGTGATACCGCTGTTGAATCGCTCAGGTGTTGTGGTTGTTCCCGAGGAGTATATGCAGTTTGTCGGTGTTGTTGTTCCGGCGCTGATATTGCAATGATCGATCGTGTTGTCATCATTGCCGGTTGTACCCGTGGTGGTGCTGAAGAACACGACACCGCTTGATGCTGATGTAACCACACCAAGTAGGTTACAATACGTGATTGTATTATTTGTAGCGTCATTGATGAACCGGACAGTTGCACCACTGGTGCTTGCGTTCGAAATCGTGAGTTCTTTTGCACCCCCTGTTCCGCCGGGCTGCCCGTTAATTGTAACAAATTTCCCTGCATTCAGGTATATAATCGCAGTGGTATTGGAACCGGAAATAGTAAGTCCTGTGGCGTCTGACGCCGGCTGGATAGATAATGTATTGGAAGAAGATAATCCGGGAATTGAACCAATTGTAATAGGATATGCTTCGGTGGCGCTTGTATATGTTGATTGTAATTCCAATATTGTTGCCCCGGCCAAGCCGTTAGCGTTCAATGCGGCTATTGCAGCAGTAATATTTGAATAATCGCCTGTTGGACCAACACTCTTTGTGCCACTGACAGATGGGATTGAAGTCCAGTTGAAACCATTTAGCGAAGCGCTGAAAACACCTTCGCCAAGTGCATAGACTTTCCAGTAGTAAAGCGTGCCGGGAGCCAATCCTGTTGCATCGAATGTTACAACATTCATGGCAGCGTTACCCGCCAGCGAATAGGTGATATTATCTGTTGATCGGAAGACCGCGTAGCCGGCTTCATCCGGGGAGTCGATCCAGTTCAGTGTCATGCTTGAGAGGGTAATGCTTGTAAAACTCATTGGACTACCTGGCGGTGACGGAGGTGTTGAAGGAGGTGTGAAAGTATACACTGTCCGGCTCCCTTGAGATGTAGATGCTAAATTAGCAATAAGAACACTTGCAGCAAATGAATTTGCTGCTGGTGATGCTGTTGCAGCATAGGTAGGTGTTGCTGCGACAGTTACAGAACCTCCTGTAGTAGCAGTATTTGATGAAGAGATGAAAATAGATCTTGTTTGTGCGGAGGAAGCGGAGTTGTAAATCTCGCCATAAATATATTCAATCTTTCCGGATCCCTCATACAGCAGTGCTTGCATATTCCCGGCTCCGGTAATATTGACATAATTTACATAAAATTGGTTCCACTCTACCACTAAGATTCTGTTTGGGGCAGTTCCAATTACTTTAAATGACATGCCATTATTTACTTCATTGTCTCCACTCATGGGAGCAAGTATCGGCACTGAAGCAGAATAGGCTGAAATGCCCCCTGCCTGAATAACAGTAGTGCCCAGTCTGATCTGACCATTTGAATTTGCGCTGAATTGCGAATAGGCAACACCCATGAAATTAAAGGTGAAGCCAATGTTATTTACAGTTGAGGCCACATCATCCTGGTTACCGGTCAGCAGAACAGTAGCACCGGATGAAATGTCTTCCAAAGAGCCAGTGAAGGCATAATTAAATGTGTAATTCGCCGTGCTCGGTTGTGCAACCGTTGTCGAACTAATAAGTGCAAATAGTCCAACAGCCAATAAGATCCTGTAAGGTTTTTCCATCGTTTTATAATTTTGGTTGTTTTTGTCACAAAAAACGATATTCCTACACTAAGAACCAATATATATTTTTTCAATTTGTAATATTCCAAGATGATTATTTGTAAATGATTTTTACATATATCCTATGTTGTATATTTTCATTACATTTTGAATATCAGAATTATACGTCAAAAAAATATGAATAACAATAAAAAAAGATTAATTATTCTAATCTAATTTGTAAATTTACAAGGTAAGTTAGATAAACACGTATAAAGTAGAGCTTAAGGATAATTATGGCTGATAAATTATTTACACTTATCAAGTCACTTTCAAAACAAGAAAAGAGATACTTTAAACGATCTGCTGAAGCAAATCGTCATTCAAGTAATTATATCAGATTATTTGATGCCATTAACAAACAAAAGTCATATAACGAGGCTGATATAAAGGCAGTATTCAGAACTGAGAAATTTATAAAACAGCTTCACGTAACTAAAAATTATTTATACACGCTTATTCTTAAATGTCTCCACGTTTATCATGCAGAGTTATCTGCAGATTCACGAATAAAGGAGCTGCTGCATTATGTGGAAATTTTATATAAGAAAGGGCTTTATGATCAATGCAGGAGGGTTCTGTACCAAACAAGAAAAATTGCTAAAGAAAATGATTCGCATCTGACGTTGATTGAAATAATAGAATGGCATTGCAAGATAGCCTTCAACATTACAAAAGTAAAGGAGTTGGAGAAGTATGTGTGTGATGAATACTTTGAAGAAACGGAAATCATTAAAGTTATTAAAAATAAAAGTGATTTCAGAAAATTGTTTTATGAAATATTGATACTGAATAATAAAGGAACTCCTATCAGGACTGACGAAGAGTTAAATATGTATGAGAAAGTCATTAGTAACCCATTATTAAGAAATGACAGACTTGCTACTTCCTACTATTCACTGATTATGTTTTGTTATATCCAGGCATATTATTTACTGAATAAGGGAGATGTTGAGGGAAGCAGCGTATACAATTTCCGGATTGTGGAACTGATGGAAGCGAATCCGAAACAAATTAAAGAAACCCCTGTTAATTATGTTGCTGCATTAAATAATTTAATTTATGCCGGAATTCATCTGAAAGAGTACGATGCAAGTTTGAATGCCCTTAATAAAATGCGCGACATAACAGTAAAATATAAAATTTCCAAAGATCTATCATACGACCTCACCAAGAAAATTTTTATCCGGTCCAGTTTTCTTGAACTTGAATTGTATAAAGAGTCGGGTGAATTTAAAAAGGCTAATAACCTGATTTCTGAAATTCAGGAAAGAGTTGAATTACTTCAGGTAAATGATATATCGAGGTATACATTGTTTTTGTATTACGATATATCGTTTATATATTTTGCAACAAATAATTATTCCAAAGCATTACAATGGATAAATAAAATCATTAATATTTCAGGGATCAAAGAACCTGTCGATATTTTTTGTTTTGCCAGAATCCTTAATCTTTTAATTCACTATGAACTAGGAAATAATCAGACAGTGAATTATATTTATAAATCTGACCTTCACTTCTTTAAAAAGAGAAAAAAATTATATAAGGTAGAAATTCTGATCTTTGATTTTATAAAACACACAATTTTAAAAGAAGCCTCAGGTAAGAGCTTAAAAAAAGATTTCGAACTATTGAAAAATGAATTGATCAAAAATACTGTTGCTCCAAAAGACAAGAAGGCGCTTCAATATTTTGATTACATTTTATGGGTTGACAGTAAAATTAAAAATTTAAGTTTCGCGGATATCATTTCGCAAAACAAAGACGTTAATACAATCTGAAGCAATTGTTTTCTCAATGGCTGTCCAACCCATGCAACATATAGATCATATGCATCAGCGACTTTGAAATCTCAGCCATGTATTCATTCACCGCTCTTACACTGCCGGGAAGGGTGAATACCAGCGATTTATCCATTACGCCCGCGACAGAGCGGCTCAGCAAGGCAGCGGGTTTATCAGCGCCGTATTTCATCCGGATCATCTCCATGATGCCAGGAATCTCTTTATCCAGCATGGGTTTTACGACATCAGGGGTGAAATCGCGCAGCCCGATCCCTGTTCCGCCGGTGGTGATCACCAGGTCAAAAAGTTCGTCTTTGGCTTTATGAAGCAATTCCTCCAGCAGATGAGGATTATCGGGGATAAGGTAAGTGCAAAATGCAAAGTGCAAATGGCAAACTTCAAAATGGGTTGCCAGTAGTTCGGTGATTCTCGGGCCTGATTTGTCTTCATATTCGCCTGCACTGGCACGGTCGCTGAGGGTAATGATCATCGCACGGTAAATTTTCGGATGATATTCCGGTTCCATGCCGGCATTAAGGGTGCCGGGACTCACTACGCGGCAAAAGATGCCCTCCTTCGGCATGACGCAGTTCCCCACCTCCTTGAAAATGGCACAACTACTCCCATGGCACTCTTTGCCTATCTGGGTGACTTCGAGTTCGATATCACCACAGGTAAAGCGATCCAGCGGATGTGCCGACCACAGATCCATTCCCGTTGTGGTGAGATTCTCTGCAAACTCACCGGGCATGACCTTTCTGTTTGCTTCTGCTTCAAACTTTGCAATACTTTCCGTTCCAAGCAGGCTCACCTGTCTGTTCCAGTGCCCGGCATGCGCATCGTCCTTCACACCGTAATGCGTCAGTTCGATCTGATCAACGGGCTTCTTAACCGTGCCTTTCCGTTCTGAAATATTGACAGAAGTTATTTTAATCCTTTGCATGTTCTATATCATTACTGATGCCGGCTTTTATTTTGCATTTTGACTTTGCCCTTTTCCCTTTGCATTTCTTTCACACATCTTTCTTTGTTTTTTCGGTCAGCCTGATCTCCCCGATCAACATCGTTTTATCCACAGCCTTGCACATATCGTAAATGGTGAGCAGTGCGACTGCGACGGCGGTAAGCGCTTCCATTTCAATGCCTGTTTTACCCGTGCACCGGGTCAGGCTCTCCACTTTTACCCCATTTTCATCCAATGTTGCCTTTACGTCAAGTTTGGAGATCTGCAACGGATGGCAAAGCGGGATCAGTTCGCTGGTTCGTTTCCCCCCCTGGATCCCCGCAATTTCTGCGATCGTGAGCACATCGCCTTTCATCATCCGGTTTTCCCTGATCAGTTCCAGGGTTTCCCGCTTCAGGGTTATGTGACCTGATGCCCCCGCTGTCCGTAACTGATCCGGTTTTCCGCTGACATCCACCATTTTCGCCTTTCCTGCATTGTCAACATGCGACAAGGCCTGTTTTTTTATTTTCACCATTTCAAATTTCGCTATTTCGCCATTTCGCTACCTCGCTACCTTTTTAACCCCCAATATTATGAAACTCCCCCGTAACATTCACACCTCCCCGCTCCGGCTTCCGTCCGACGGCCATTTCAAGCGCTGTACGGATGCCCAGTTCACGGGCGCTGAACTGGATGTCGTCAAACAGACAGGGGCGGATCATGCCACTGGCCGTGAGTCTAAGCCGGTTACAATTTTTACAGTCGCCGCCATGCCCGTTTTCAACGATCGTAAAGCGCCCATCTGACAGGCTCATTTCATGGATGAACCTGGCTTCGAGGCCGTTTTCCCTGCAGTATTCCCTCACCGCCGTTGCATCAGGTTCATCGGAGGAGTTTCTTACCACACAGTTAATTTTTACAGGGGTCAACCCCGCTTTTTTAGCTGCTTCTATCCCTTTAAATACCTTGCGGATGTCGCCGCCACGTGTAATGGTTCTGAATTTTTCGGGATCAAGGGTGTCAAGACTGATGTTTATCCGGTGAAGACCGGCCTTTGCCAGGCCTGCGGCAAATTCAGGCAACAAAATTCCATTGGTGGTCAGGCCGAAATCCCTGATTCCCTGTATGGCCGTTATTTTCTCAATCAACGAAAGGATTCCTTTGCGAACCAGAGGCTCACCGCCTGTTATCCTCACTTTGGCGACGCCCAGACTGACTGCCTCCCTGATCACCTCCACGATCTCTTCGAAACTCAGTATATCTTTATGTTCCAGCAATCTGATCCCTTCGGCCGGCATGCAATAGGTGCACCGGAGGTTGCAGCGGTCGGTGACCGAGACCCGAAGGTAGTTGATCTGCCGTTTATAGTGGTCGTACATCTACGTTTTCTCCTTTGTTTATATTTGAAGTTCCGATCTCCAAGATCATAATTCCAAGGGCAACCGTGAATGCATTGATATGGGCAGACCCATGATATTCGACCGGAAAAACTGCACCATCCTTTATTACCACAGGAATCAACGATTTCCGATCAGATTTCCGCCGGGTGAAATCAATTCCCATTGGCAGTTTGAACTCAACTGGTGTAGTATCACAACCCATCATTCGCCGCAGAAACGGTTTGACCAGCATTTCAAAAAGGACGAATGACGATACAGGATTTCCGGGCAGCCCAAAAATAAATTTGTTATTCCGGCGCCCAAAAACAGTTGGTTTTCCGGGCCTGATGGCTATTTTTTCAAACAGGATCTCAAAGCCGGCTTCCCTCATAACTGCAGGTACAAAATCAAAATCACCCATAGATACGCCACCGGTGAGCAGCGCCACATCATTTTCTTCAAGTGCAAGTTCGATAATCTTGCGCATTTCAGGGCCTTCATCTGCGACAATTCCATAATAGGTTGGGAGAGCTGGAACAGTTTTAAGTTGAGCCACCAATTGCATAGCGTTTGAGTTTCTGATTTTTGCCAATCCGGGTTTAACACTTGGTTCCACGAGTTCATCCCCGGTGGAGATGACACCTATCCCGGGAAGTTGAGCAACCATGGGGTTTACGGCGCCTACAGTGGCCAGGACCGCAACCATGGCCGGGGAGATCAGAACGCCTTTCTGTAATACCAGGTCGCCTGATTTTATATCCTCACCCTGGTAACAAATGTTCTTTCCTGTAATTTCCCGGGTAATCCTGACTATGTTATCCCCGGCCAATTCGGTATCTTCAATCATGATTACGCAGTCGGCGCCCGGAGGTACCATAGCGCCGGTCATAATTTTGGAACACTGACCGGGCATAATCGTTTTTTGCGGAACTGTTCCGGCCGGGATGGTTTCGATTATTTGTTGGGGCACAATATATAGTTGGGGCACAAAATGTTGGGGCACAAAATTTTGTGCCCCAACGAATGTGCGGCAAGCATAACCATCCACCGCCGATTTGTCGAACGGCGGCATATCCGTGTCGGAAAAAATGTTTTCGGCAAGGACTCTCCACAATGAATCGGGCAGCGCCACTCGTTCATTCCCAATCGTATTTGTTTGAGAAAGTACGGTATTCAAAGCATCTTCAAATAAAACCATTTCGATTTACGATTATAGATTTACGATTTACGAATATAGGTCAATTTAGCGTCCGCCATTTCACCATTTCGCTATTTCGCTATTTCGCTATTTATTTATATATCTCACCGCCGTCGCTTTAAAATGGACCCAGCATGTATTTCCGGCCTTCAGCCCGAGTTTTTCAACCGATTCCCGCGTAATAAGCGCATGTATTTCAATACCGGCATCAATGGTCACCTCGACACCGCCTGCATTTGGGTGGATCTCCACGACGGTTCCCCTGAAATTATTTGTCGCGCTTGTTTCAACCGGTTTTACCGATAACAAGACATCCTCGCCCCTGATAAGGATAAAGCCATCACCCCCGGGGGCATCTGTTACAACACGAATAGGGATATTATTGCCGGTATAGGCAACAACGGTTTGATCAGTGGTCACTAATTTTACAGGAAAGAAATTTTTCATTCCGATGAAATGGGCCACAAATTCTGATTTCGGATGGTTGAACACGGCAGAAGGTGTTCCTGATTGAATTATTTCGCCTTTGTCGATCACAGCGATTCTTGTGGCCAGGGAAAGCGCCTCCTCATAATCGTGGGTAACATGAAGGATTGTCTGCCCTTTGCGGTGAATTTCCCTCAGCAGCCGGCGGAGGTCACCCTTAAGCCTGGTGTCGAGCGAAGAGAGGGGTTCATCCAGCAGCAAACATGCAGGCTGTTGAATCAGGGTACGCCCAAGTGCGACACGTTGCAGTTCACCTCCCGATAAGGTTCCGGGTTTACGGTTTAACAGTCCGGGTATTTCCAATTCATCCGCGATGGTTTTCACTATTTCATGTTTTTCTTCCCTGCTCATTTTTTTGCCATGAAGGGAATATGCGATGTTTTCTCCGACAGTAAGATGCGGAAAAACAGCATGATCCTGAAAAACCAATCCAATGGGCCGGTTCTGGATTTTTTCATAAGTAACATCTTTGTCTTCAATCAGAATTTTACCTGAATCGGGTGCGACCAACCCTGCAATGGTCTCGAGCACCATTGATTTACCTGCTCCGGATTCGCCCAGCAGGATAAAATAGTCACCTTGCTCCACCGAAAAAGAGACCTCCTTCAGCGAGAAATCATCAAACCGTTTCGAAATATTCCTCAGTTCCAACATACTCCTAATTTCGCTATTTCGCTATTTCACTATTTCGCTATTTTTTTCTTTCGCCAGCCATCTCAACACAATAAACAATGTCAGCGAGATCAGGATGAAAACTACTGACACCGGACGTGCATATTTCAACCCAAATGACCCGAACCGTTCATAAATAAGCACCGGAGCAATCATCGGGTGGTAGGCCACAACGATCACGGCGCCGAATTCACTCATCCCGCGAGCAAACATCAGGATGAGACCCGATATGATATTCCTCCACGCCAGGGGAAGGGAGATCGTAAAAAAGACCCGGAAAGGTGATGCTCCCAGCGTAAGGGCCGCCTTTTCGAGGCGCAAAGGTACCCCGGCAAAACCATCTCTGGCGGCATTGATGAGGAAAGGGATGCTTACAAAAGCCATGGCTATGGCAATCCCGGCCGGATGTCCAACGAAATTGAGCCCAACGGCCGAACCCATCTTTCCAAGTACCGATTCGCGCGAAACAAATCCAAGCAGGGCAATCCCGGCTGCCGAATGAGGAATCACCACCGGCAGATCAATGATCCCGGTAACCAGTTTTTTCATCGGGAACTGCTTACGGGCCAGCAGGTATGCCAGGGGGATGGCAGCAATGGAAAAAACAAGTGTCCCTGCCAAGGAGGTATATATAGTGAGCCAGATACTGTCCTGCACCTCCGTCTCACGGGCGGTCTCAAACAGTTGCGTGGGGGTGGTATCCAGGAACATCCCGGCCAGCGGCGCTACTATTAACAGCAACACCAGCGAACCCAGGAAAATAAATGTCAGTTGTAACCTATTCACGTTTTGAGGTTCCTTGTAATTCAACCCTGATCCCCGAAAGCGCCTTGACGGCCCGGTCCGATTTGTCGGGAATGGCCATGACATCGGAATCGCTTTTTGTTGGTTTTTTCATCTGTTTATCTCAACCCTGACAAAATGAAATATTTACAAACAGGGTACATATTATTATCGTTGTTAATCTATTCATGTATTTCATCTTGTGGTGAATTGTTTCAATTCGGCCGGAAGCTTGTCATAATTGGGATTTTGCTGCGGAATCACCGATGGCTGTCCGTTTTTTTCAAGAATTTTAATTCCCTGTTCTTTCGACAGCATGAATTGAATATAGGCAAGCGCTGCCGTTTTATTTGGCGCATTTGTAATCATGGCGACCCCGTAGATCATGGGTTCGCCCTTCATCAGCGCTTTTTGTCCCGGCTCCTTGCCATTGATGGGGACTACGGCTGTTTTGTAGAGGTCAGCGTATTCTGTCTCTTTCAGGTTAATCTCTGCGGGGAGAATAAGGTATTTGAGATTATGCTGGATGGCAACCGATTTGTAGAGAAAAATGAAATCGACCGATTGCGTTTCCAAAAGCGCGATCAGGTCAACCTCTTTCGGGCGCATGTAGTTCTGATCTTTCGCCGTCAGGAGATTTGTAAGGCCGGGTTTATTATAGTGTTTTTCAGCCAGTTGCATGGTCATCACCGACCGGTAGCCGCATGGATCGGAATTGGGATCGGCCCGGCCGTAAGCGACATCCTTTTTCAGCAGGAGATCGTACCAGTTTTTCTCATTAATCTGGCCGGCATATCTCGATTTTTCCGTATAAACAATACACATTTCATTGGAAACAAATTTGATATTCCAGGATGAATACTTTGGGATCAGCATGTTGTCAATAACTTTGTAATCTGCCGAGGCCATGATATCACACGGTTTATTCAGGTCGGTGATCTTACGGGCACATTCAACACTGCCGGCCGATTCCATCATGATGTTGACGCCGGGATAGATCTCTTTAAATGCCGCAGAAATCTCCTTCATCGGTACGGAAAGGCTTCCGGCATGAAAAATGATCAGGTCGCCCGAAAGTGGTTGTTGAGCAATTCCCGGATAAAAAGCGAGGAAACAAAGCCACAGGAATGTGAATGTAAATTTCATACTGATTACGATATCAGGTTGTTACTTTTTTAATTCCTGGATGAACCTTTCAAAACCAAGCTGAATCTGATCGTCAACGGTGTTGTGGAAGGCGTCAAATGCCTTGACCAGGCGTTTACCCTCCTCAGTCAATACTGTATGTCCGCCATCGGTTCCGCCGCGTGTTTTATCAAGCAGCGGAAATCCGAAAAACTGTTCGATTTTCTTCAAGTTTCCCCATGTGCGGCGATAGGTATAACCCAGTTCGTCGCATGCTGCCTTCATCGATCCCTTCTCTTCGATCAGTTTCAGCATCTGCCATTTGCCATCACCCATGATGCCTGTCTCCTGATCATCAGACATCCAGATTTTATAATGGAGGCGGATATCTGATAATTTATTGCTGAATTTTGTTTCCATGAAGATGAAATTTGCACAAAAATATAAATTTTACCGATATGCACCGAACGACCTATCCAAAAAAAAACCAAAATCAACTATTATGAATATCCACGAAATCTAATTTAGAATCATTAAAAATAAATGATTACCTTTGCAGATGATCATTAAATTTTACTCTGTGAACCTCTGTGCCTACTCTGTGAACCTCTGTGTAACAATAATTTATAACACAGAGAACCACAGAGAAAAAACGGAGGGCCACAGAGCTCATATAAAACAAACTTATTAAGTTTACTTGGCTGGGTATCTCCAAATCAATTCCTTTGGTATAGTTGGGATCCATCGAAAAACTTTGATTCAGATGAAAAATTGACCATGTCGGTAAACATAAAATTCAGACACAAAACAATTAAGCTATGAATAATGCCCTATTTAGCCTTGAGCGTCCGCAGAATGAGCCTAACATGAGTTATGCCCCGGGATGCAGGGAGAGGAAAGTATTGAATGTCGAACTTGACCGTTTAAGTTCTGAAGTACAGGATATTCCGTTGATTATCGGCGGCAAGGAGGTACGCACCGGGAAAACGGGAAAAGTAACGATGCCCCATGACCACCAGCATGTTCTTGCCAACTATCACATGGCTGGAGAGAAAGAGGTCAGGATGGCGATTGATGCCGCGCTGAAGGCGCACCAGGAGTGGGAATCATTTCCCTGGGTTGACCGGGTTTCGATCACCCTGAAGGCCGCGGAACTGATCTCCAAAAAACACCGTTCGCTGATCAATGCAGCCACCATGCTTGGACAGGGAAAAAGCGCCTATCAGGCCGAGATCGATGCAGCCTGTGAAACCATCGATTACCTGAATTTCAATGCCTACTTCATCACGGAGATATACAAAGAGCAGCCCCATTCGCAGCCCGGGATCATCAACCGCATCGAATACCGTCCGCTTGAAGGGTTCGTATTTACGGTGACCCCATTTAACTTCACTGCCATTGCCTCGAACCTGAATATGGCGCCCGCGCTGATGGGGAACACCTCCGTTTGGAAACCGGCCACCACTTCGCTGCTGTCAAATTATTTCCTGATGAAAATATTCCAGGAAGCCGGTTTACCGGACGGAGTCATCAATTTTCTGCCCGGATCGGGCAGCCTGATCGGTAAAACGGCACTCAGCCACCGCGATATGACGGGGATCCACTTCACCGGTTCCAATAATACTTTTAACAGTCTTTGGCAAATGGCTGCGCAGAATATTACAAACTATCGTTCCTATCCCCGGATCGTAGGTGAAACGGGAGGTAAAGACTTCATCTTCGTTCATCCTTCTTCCGACCCGCAAGAGGTTTCGGTCGCCCTCATCCGTGGCGCTTTCGAATACCAGGGTCAGAAATGTTCGGCAGCTTCGCGATCATACATTCCCGAATCGATGTGGCCTGATGTAAAATCCCGCCTCGGAGATATGATCGGAATGATCACCGTAGGGGATGTGCGTGAATTCGGACATTTCATGAATGCGGTGATTGATGAGGCTTCGTTCGACAACATCATGGGTTATATTGATTATGCAAAGAAATCGAATGATGCAGAGGTGATCTTTGGTGGGACCGGAGATAAATCAAAGGGATATTTCGTCCAGCCAACATTCATCAAAACCACCAATCCTCATTTCAAAACCATGGAAGAGGAGATCTTTGGCCCGGTGATGACGATCTATGTTTACAAAGACAAGGATTTCGAAGAGACCCTCCGGATATGTGATCAGACTTCACCATACGGGCTCACCGGTTCTGTGTTTTCAAAGGATCGCGAAGCCATCAATAAGGCCTGCCGGATTTTGCGGTATGCTGCCGGGAACTTCTACTTTAATGATAAACCATCCGGGGCAGTGGTCGGGCAACAACCATTTGGAGGCGCCCGCGGGTCGGGAACAAACGATAAATCAGGAAGTCACCTGAACCTGTTGCGCTGGACCAACCCGCGTACCATCAAAGAGACCCTGATCCCGTCAACGGAGTTTACCTATCCGTATATGAAAGTGGATAAATGCCATTGAGAATTCGCTATTTCGCTATTTTTACTGCAGCGGAGTGACGACCTCCAGCAGTTCCGGCAGATCCATCCCGAGTTTCTTCAGATGTTCTATCTTAGGGACTCCGTTTTTGGTCCAGCCACGGCGTTCGTAAACAGCATCAAGCAACTGTTCATACCTGTTTTCACGGTATTTGCGCAGCGCTATCATCTTTTCTTCCGTAGTTTTTCCTGAAGGGTCAAAACCGACTTGTTCGAGCAGTTGCTTGTCGTAACGGTCGGCACGTGACTCGTATTCTTCCTTTGTCACCGGTCCGCAGGCGCGGTATGGCTGGGCGTCATGTTTGCGGAGGCCATAGCCCCTGCGGATGTTGAAGATCCGCTGGAAGTTGTAGACCCTTTCCGACATTGAAATAATGTCATGTTTGTCGATAATCGAACCGGTCACAGCATTGAAAATGGTCACATAATTGTCAACGTGTTCGGGAACTTTTGCCGGTTCGTCAGATTGCGCATTATTTTCAGGTTCCACATCATTCCATGGCAGCTTGCAAAATCCTGCCAGTCCGAACCAGGTCCTGAACATCGGGAAATAATGAAGCGCTTCCGCTTTCTTCTCGAAGGTTGGGATCTGGTTGTTGACCATATCCATGAAGATCAGCCACGCTTCATCGTGCTGTGGCCCTTTATTGGTCATGGCATAACCGCCCTGCTGGGCCAGGGATTCTTTGGAAACATACTGCGAATACTCCAACCCTTTGTTTTCCATGCCGATATCCTGCATGAATTGCGGATCGCCCCATCCCTTTTCAGCGAACAACGCTTTCATTTTGCGAACGCCCTGTCCGGCAATCAACCCAAACCCTTCGCCTTTTGAAACCATGTGAAGCAATTCCATGGATGCATCGGCATTCCCGAAATTCATTTTCAGGCCACCGGTTCTCTCCGTGTTAAGGATTCCGTTTTCATAACATTCCATGACAAATCCAAGGATAGTTCCCCAGGAGATGGTGCAGATGCCATAGGTGTCGCAGTAGAAGTTGGCTTCAATGGTAAAGTCGGGGTTAAATATTCCGGCGATGGATCCCAGGGATGATGTAGTTTCATATTCGGGTCCGTCAACGATCACACGGGTTCCGGCGTATGGGCCTGAGCGAAGGAGATAATTATCGACTCCCTTTGAGCAGGCCATGTTACAGCCCACCCAGCAGCCATCGGGCAGGTTCTGGGTGAAGTATGACATCCATACATCGCCTGTAATCTTATCTGCATCTTTATGGCTCCCAAATTTAAAATTGTTGACCGGCAGTAAATCGTAGTCATTCATAATGTTTGTAAGGTGGGCGGTACCCTTCTTACGCATTTCACATTGAGAATCGTCGAGTTCGCGCATCTCCTTGTTAAAGGTTCGTCCACGTTCCTGGATCGCTTCGAGGTTGACCACATTGTTCCGGTTTCCGCCAATGTTTTTGACATGGGCTACAAGCGCCTTGATTTTTTTATCGCGCAATACAGTTCCGATACCACCCCGTCCGGCCTGTTTCAGTCGGACTTTTTTCCGTTTGATGTCATAAAAACTGAAGTTAAGCATCCCGATGAGCGAATGTTCTGCTGCCGTACCGGCTGAGACGACAGATACATTGTATTTGTCTTTTTCATTTCCGGGAATTGCCATCATGTCGTGCAGTTCTTCGGCCAGTATATGACTATCGGAGGGAAGGTCGCCGGCTTCGTAAATTTCGATCACTTCACGCTCCTCTTCGAATACGATGAGGATCTCCTGATCTGATTTTCCCTGTAGTTCCAGAGCGTCAAATCCACAGAATTTCAGGAACGGGCCAAAAAAACCACCCACGTTGGAGTCGATCACGATGTCTGTCTGTGGACTGATCGCGCAGCAAATGGCTTTTCCACTGCCCGAATACTGGGTAATGCCGCAACAGGGGCCTCCGGAGATAACGATCTCATTTTCAGGATCATTCCACTTGGTTTCCGGTTTGGTCGCATCCCACAGGAGCCGCAGATCAAATCCCTTTCCCCCGATGAATTTTTCCTTCATCTGTGGCGAAACGGGTTTTTCTGCAATTACACGGTCGCCAACGTTTATATAGACCGTTCGGTTATTATAACCTTTGTCAATCGGGGCCCAGGTGTACTTGAATTGCTTAAGTAATTTGTGTGTTTTCTTGAAATCGTCGAATGTCATACCGGTATCTGTTTTGTGAATATTTTAACGATACAAAAATAGAAAAAAAACGAGTGGTAATTACCCGAAAATCAAAAAGTTCGATATGTTTTATTCTGCATAACGGCGTCTTTCACGATGATGTCTGTGCCGGCGCCGTTTTTTTTCTTCCGGAGAACTCTTTGAAAGATAAATGATTGCAGGAATTCCTGCGCAAAGCAAAGCCAGAGCGCCTGCAAGCATGACCGCATCCTGCGGGTTCAGGCGGGTAAATAACTGAATCTTTTTCACCATAAAGGCGAATAACCATAAGAGAATAAGAAACAAGTGGAAAAAGTAAAGCATTTTAAGAATGATCACATATGATTTTTTGATGAACCATTTTTGGGTCATGCGCATATGAATAGCCCTGATCAACCGGTAATAGATCCACACGATAAAGGTAAGGATCGCACCTTCGGCAAGGCCACTTAAAAATATCAATCGGGTTGAAGTCATTTCCGGGGAAAGGATGTTTAAAAACCAGGTATCTGCCCATTTCCAGATATTTAAGATGGTCATGGCGAATATGCAAACTCCTGAAAAGACAATTCCGGGTTTGAATTTCCAGATTTTTGAAATTGTCAGTATGATGAGGCCCAGGGCTCCAACAGCCGGCGATAATAAGCCTGAGTGCAGGAGTTTCGCCACCAGCAAAAAAAGAATGGCGCCAGAAAAATAGTAAACCGGTTCCAGGTAATTTGTTCTGGTGGACCGATCAGAAGATTTTCTTCGGGAATGATTGCGTGAGCGATGAACATGAGGCGTTCTGGAGGTGTCGGTCATGAGGTAGCAGGATTAGTTTGAGTATTTATCATTCAGGTTCATCCAGTCTGTTTTGTAAATCGTTCCTTTCAAGTTGAAGTTTGGCGATCGAATGGATATTGTGTTCAATATTACGCCGCACGGCTGATATACGGGCTTCAAGTCCGGTAAGGGCATCATTTTCCTTACCGGCAGAAACAATGATATCCAATTGATCCTCGAGTTCTGCAAGGTCTGCCCGATCTTTTTCAACCGCAGTCTGAAGTTCAAAAATATCAGCATCAAAACGGGAAAGGGTAAACCGCATCTTGACTTCCCAGTTCTTTTTTTTATGCCAGAAAAAGTCATCCAACCGCTTCCCAAGGATATCAAATGCCGTTTGAAGACGGGAATAGAGCTCCTCGCGTTGTTCGTGGACCATTTTTATGCCCTTGAACTCAGATTGTATCTTTTTCAGAAACTCCCTGGTTTCCTTGTATTCATGTGTCTCTTCGGCTTGCAGCAGGCCTTTTTCAACAAGCGACTTCAACCGGATATAATTATGTTGGGCCTCCTGATTAAAAGCTTTCCGATCTTCATCCCTCCGTAATTTAACCATCCCGAAGGCATCCTGGAGCCGGGCATATAATTCATCCCGGTGTTCGCGAAGCAGTTTTGAGCTTTTGAGACGGTTTTGAATGCCGAGCAGCGACTCCCATGCTGACCTTAGATCTTCTGAATTGGTTGCCAGATCTATAACAGATTCAACGTCCGGTTTTAACTCTTCATAATTGGAAAGCGCTTCGTATTCATAATTGAAGCGTTCATCTTCAATTTTTTTGTTAACCACTGTAAATGCTACCTGCAACCTGTTATAAAGCTCTTCACGGTCTTCGCTGCGAAGCTTCAATCCCTTGAAATGGCTCTGCACCTCGATCAGGAATCCTTTGGCCTCATGCAGATTATCAGTCTGACCGGCCTTTGTCAGGCCGGCTTCAAGAACTGACTTCAGATTTTCATAATTCTGAAGCGCATCAACATCTGACCACTGTACCGGTTCCATTCTGCAAAATTACAAAATCACGGGTTAAAAATCTCTCTGATCGAATTGCTGATGGCAATCTGTTGCGCCACACTTTCAGCCAGTTTCAGGAATGCTTCAGAAACAGTTGACTGACCATCTGCCGATACTGGAATCCCTGCATCACCTGAGACGGCAATGGCGGGTACGATAGGGATCTGTCCAAGCAGGGGTATGCTCAATTCTTCGGCAAACTTTTTACATCCCCCCTCGCCAAAAATATGATACTTCTTGTCTGGTGATTCCTCCGGCGTGAAATAGGACATATTTTCGACCAGTCCAAGGATCGGGATGTTGATCTTGTCATTGCGGAACATATCGGCTGCTTTACGAACATCGGCAATGGCTACCTGTTGCGGCGTACTGACGATGATGGCTCCCGTGAGCGGAAAATCCTGGATCAGCGTAAGCGGAATATCGCCGGTACCGGGTGGAAGGTCGATCACCATGTAGTCGAGGGCGCCCCATTCGGCATCGGTAAAAAGCTGACGAAGCGCCATTGATGCCATTGGTCCGCGCCAGATGAGCGCTTTAGATTGGTCGACGAAAAAACCGATCGACAGCACCTTGATCCCGAATTTCTCGAACGGATATACGTAGGTTTTTCCATCTTTATCGAATCCTTTCGGGCGTTCCTGAATCATGCCAAACATCATTGGAATGGAAGGGCCGTATATGTCGGCATCGATCAGTCCGACCTTTGAACCTGATTTGGCCAGTGAAATGGCCAGGTTAACGGCGACCGTGGATTTACCGACTCCGCCTTTGCCTGAGCCTACCGCGATGATGTTCTTTACCTCCTTCAGCATGGCGTCTGTCTCCTTGCGCCTGGATGTGACCCGTGATGTCATGTTAATTTCAACAACGACATCTGAACCGATATATTGGTGAATGGCATCAACACAAGCTTGTCTGATCTCTTTTTTCAAGGGACAGGCCGGGGTGGTCAGCACGACGTCAAAGAATATTTTATTGCCATCGACAGCGATATTCTCAATCATCTTCAGGGTAACCAGATCCTTTTTCAGATCCGGATCGTCCACATGACTGAGGGCTGCAATTACCTGGGAATTATCTATAGTCATTTTATTTTTAAATTAGTTCATGATAAATTAGTTATAGTTCATTAGCCGGATCCCAAAACACCGTTTCAAACTGCACGACCTGATCATCTGCCACAGCAATACCTTCGTTTTCAAGCAGTTGTTGCATGATGGCCGGGTGGCCGAAATGATGTTTGCCGGTGAGGAGGCCGTTTCTGTTTACGACACGATGTGCAGGAATGTCGCTTGTTTGGGTATGGGCGGCGTTCATCGCCCAACCCACCATGCGGGCTGATCCCCGGGAGCCCAGGTATTCTGCGATCGCTCCATATGATGTAACCCGGCCAGGCGGGATCAGCCTGACGAGTGCAAACACATTTTCAAAAAAAGAGCCGGAGCCTTGCCTGTCAATTCCTGTCATTACATCTGCTCCTTAATTTCGAGCAGAAATCCTTTGATCCTGTTGAGTGAATCAATGGCCGCTACTTTGTCCACTACATCTTCCTTGTTCATCCTGAGCTTGTCTTTGGCGCCCTGTAATGTAAAACCCCGTTCTTTCACCAGGTGATATATGATGCGCAGGTTATCGAGATCCATTTGTGTGAACAACCTGTTACCTTTTTTATTTTTCTTTGGTTTCAGGATATCAAATTCCTTCTCCCAATATCGGATCAGCGAGGCATTCACCTCAAATAATTCAGCCACCTCGCCGATGGAATAATAGACCTTTTCAATTTTTTTATTTACGGGAGGCATCGGAATGTTGACTAATCCATGGTTTGTGAGGGGCGTGCCGATAACTCCAGCATCATCTGGAACTGCTCAGGCGTAATGTCATTGAAAAAGAAATAGATCGGATTTACCGGCAAACCATTTTTCCTGACTTCATAGTGCAAATGGGGAGAGGTTGATTTCCCTGTGTTTCCGACATAACCAATGATCTGTCCGCGTCGGATCTTCTGGCCGGGTTTCACAAATATCCTGGAAAGATGGGCATACACGGTTTGATAGCTGTAACCATGATCGATCCTGATCTCATTGCCATATCCCCCGGTCATGTCGCGGCCGGCAATGGTCACCCGGCCATTCCCCGTTGCATAGACCTCAGTACCCACAGAGGCGGAAAAATCTATGCCTTCATGAAATTTGTGCACTTTGTAGAATGGGTCCATCCTTGTGCCAAAATAGGAACCTATCCTTTTCATGTCCTTGTTGTTGACCGGCTGTATGGCCGGAATTGAGACCAGCATATTCTCTTTATTCTTGGCCATTTTAAAAACTTCATCGAACGATTTTGACTGAACGTAAAGTTTACCCAGAATCCGGTCCATATTTTTTTCTGCCTCAATGATGAGATCAGAATTGGAGTAGCCTTTCAGCGCTTCATAGCGGTCAATGCCTCCAATGCCTGCCGACCGGATGGCGTTTGGGATTGGCTCGGCTTCAAAGATAACCCTGTAAATGTTGTCATCCCGATCCTGAAGGTCGGCCAGAATGTTCGTCACTTTATCAAGCTGGTCATTTAAAATCTCGTAATGCAGCTTCATCTGCTCGATCTCCCGTTTCTGTGCTTTCTCTTTGGGAGAATCCAGAAAATTGTACGCTGCGATCAGCACAACTGCTGCAATAACAACGCCGGTTGACAAATGCGATAGAAAATATAACAATCGCTTCCGCATGGTGATATGAACGCGGTCGAAGGTTAAAGACTTTTTATTGAATTTGTATTTTACCTTGCTCATCGACAGGTAAATAAAGAATTATTCAAAACAGGTAAGGTAACAGCTACAAAATTAAGTAAATAATTAACTTTGCAACCGTTTTTGAAGTTTAAAAAGTGTTAAAGATTGTTAATGAGTTGTTAATATTTTAGTTAGATGCACAATAAAGAAATACGTCAGGCTTTTCTCGATTTTTTTAAATCGAAACAACATACCATTGTTCCATCTGCACCCATGGTGATAAAGAACGATCCGACACTGATGTTTACCAATGCGGGCATGAATCAGTTCAAGGATATTTTCCTCGGCAATAAGGAAGGTTCCTTCACCCGGGTGGCCGATACGCAGAAGTGCTTGCGGGTTTCGGGGAAACACAATGATCTTGAAGAAGTTGGACATGATACATATCACCATACCATGTTCGAGATGCTTGGCAACTGGTCTTTTGGTGATTATTTTAAAAAAGAGGCCATTGACTGGGGATGGGAACTGCTCACCGATGTGCTGAAGATCGACAAAGAGTGCCTTTATGTCACTGTTTTTGAAGGGGATGAGCAGGATGGGCTGGCCAGGGATCATGAGGCCTTTGAATTCTGGAAGCGGCATTTGCCTGAAGATCGGATCCTGACAGGCTCGAAAAAGGACAACTTCTGGGAGATGGGCGATACCGGGCCTTGCGGACCATGTTCTGAAATACATGCAGACATCCGCGATAAGGAAGAAAAATCAAAAATCCCCGGTAAGGATCTAGTGAATAAAGGCGACCCTCACGTTATTGAAATCTGGAACCTGGTATTCATTCAGTACAACCGGTTGTCGGGGGGGCAACTCGTGGAGCTTCCTGCAAAACACGTCGACACCGGGATGGGATTTGAACGGCTCTGCATGGTTTTGCAGGGAAAGAGATCAAATTACGACACCGACATTTTCCAGCCGATCATCCAGGTCATTGCTCAAAATTCGGGTACTCAGTACGGTACTGATCCTGTATGCGACATTGCCATGCGTGTTATTGCCGACCATTTGCGGGCCATCGCTTTTGCCATTGCCGACGGGCAACTGCCATCGAATGTCAAGGCAGGATATGTGATCCGCCGGATCCTGCGCCGGGCAGTTCGTTATGGGTA
Source organism: Bacteroidales bacterium (assembly GCA_030681475.1). Lineage (GTDB taxonomy): Bacteria > Bacteroidota > Bacteroidia > Bacteroidales > FEN-979 > CAIVAT01. The sequence goes on from JAUXWT010000108.1 coordinate 45,802, forward strand.
TGCTTTCCTGGGCTTCAGGGAACCATTCATCCATGTATTAATTCCTGCGCTGATTGTGCATATGGGAGAGTTCTTTCCCGAACTTGTTGCACAAAAAGGTCTGATAACCAATGTGATAAGAGAAGAGGAGTCGGCATTTTTGCGTACATTGGCCACCGGGATACAAAAGTTTAACAACTATGTTGACTCACCTCAACGCCTCTCCGGGCAGGGTGTGAAAAAAACGGGCATGGTTGACGGAGCATTTGCTTTTGAACTTTTCGACACCTTTGGTTTTCCGATTGATTTGACAGAGCTCATGGCCAGGGAGATTGGATGGAGTGTTGATATGGACGGATTTTTAAAAGGCCTTGACGCCCAGAAAGCCCGCTCGCGTCAGGATGCCGTGGTGGAAACCTCCGACTGGATAACCGTGACCGAACATGCCGGAATGCCTGAATTCGTGGGCTATGACCACCAAAAGACTGACGCAGAGATTATCAGGTACAGAAAAGTGGCAACCAAGGGGGAAGAACTTTTCAACATCGTATTGACCCGTACACCGTTTTATGCCGAATCGGGCGGCCAGGTTGGTGATTCAGGATGGTTAATTTCGGGGAATGAAAAAATTATCATCACTGATACCCTGAAGGACAACGAACTCATTATCCATGTGGCTAAAACGCTGCCAGCAGCAATTGCTCAACCGGTTGTTGCTGTTGTTGACACGGCAAGGCGTAAATGCATCGAAAATAATCATTCCGCCACCCATCTAATGCATGCCGCACTTCGCAGTGTACTTGGCCCTCACGTGGAACAAAAAGGATCGTTGGTAGAAGAGAACCGGCTCAGGTTCGACTTTACCCACTTTGCCAGGATGAGCAGGGAAGAGATTTTAAAAGTTGAAGGTTTGGTTAATGCAAAGATCCGTGAAAACATCGAATTGAAGGAATTGCGGTCGATCCCGGTTGAACAGGCCAAAGCGATGGGGGCCGTGGCCCTTTTCGGCGAGAAATACGGCGACTTGGTTCGCGTTATTACTTTTGATCCTGATTATTCAGTTGAATTGTGCGGAGGTACCCATGTTTCAGCAACAGGCCGGATAGGCCAGTTTAAAATAATTTCTGAAGGCGCCATTGCTGCAGGCATTCGCCGTATCGAGGCAGTTACCGGTGAAAGCGCAGAAGATTATTGGAATTCACGGGATTTGCTGTTAAGCGGAATCAGTGACCTGCTGAAAAGCCCGACCGATATCCTGAAAGGAGTTAACAACTTACTCATTGAAAATCATGAACTTAAAAAGCAGGTTGCCGGGTTTGGAAAACAGAAACTTCAGCAATTGAAAGAGGATTTTTCATTACAGGTACAGCATTACAACGGGATTAATTTTCTGGCTGTCCAGGTTGAATTGGATGCAGATACGATGAAAAACCTTGCTTACGAACTTACTTCAGAAATCCCCGAGCTTTTCCTTGTCCTGGCCTCAGAATCAGAAGGGAAGGCCATGCTGACTGTGATGATTTCTGAAAACCTGGTCAGGGAGCGCAAACTGCATGCCGGGAATATAATCCATGAACTTGCAAAAGAGATCCGGGGCGGCGGCGGAGGACAGGCCAACATTGCCACAGCCGGGGGTAAGAATCCGGCGGGGATTCCGGCTGCGTTGGAGAAAGCCAAAAGTATTATAACCTCTTAACCTTCCCTGGTTGTTAATTCGAATTTTGTACCTTTGTGAGGATTTAAATCAGATATGGAGAACTTAGACAGCCTACCGGTTGAACCCCAGGAACCCCAGCCAAAGGATATAATTGTTGATGATGCTGATGTTTTTGAATTCAGGCAGGCCAAATTGCCAGACAACCCATTTTTAAGCCGCGGCTGCTGCCAGCCTCCGAAAATATATAACAAAAACGAAAGCGTATTCCAGCACCGTTGCAGTAAATTTGATTCCTACGATTGGTTGAAGAAGATCCCTGTTTCCCAGGGCATGATACCTGCAAATGTCATTGAAGTACGGTTTAAGAACAACCGCAAAGATTATTTCCGCACTCCCCCTGATTTGGAGGTGATCGTCGGAGATATTGTCGCCGTGGAGGCTTCGCCTGGTCATGATATTGGTATTGTGAGCATGGTAGGGGAGATGGTTCGGTTTCAGTTGCACAGGAAGCAATTATCTGCTGATAGCAACGATATAAAAAAAGTTTACCGGAAAGCCAGGCAAACCGACATTGAAAAATGGATCGGCTCAGTTGAAATGGAGGTGTCAACCATGTACCGGGCGCGTGAAATTGCCGACAGTCTAGCCTTATTGATGAAGATCAATGATGTTGAGATTCAGGGGGACAATACAAAAGCGATTTTTTACTACACCGCCGAAGACCGTGTCGATTTCAGGGAGTTGATTAAACTTATGGCTGAAGAATTCAAATTGCGCATCGAGATGCGGCAGATCGGGGCCAGGCAGGAGGCCAGCCGCCTGGGTGGTATCGGTTCCTGTGGCAGGGAACTGTGTTGTGCAACCTGGATGAGTGATTTCAAATCGGTGACTACCAACGCTGCCAGGGTACAACAACTTTCATTGAACCCGCAGAAACTGGCCGGTCAGTGCGGTAAACTCAAATGTTGCCTGAATTACGAATACGATACCTACGTTGATGCCTTGAAGGGATTCCCTAACACTGAGATACGGTTAAAACTAAAACGGGGTGAGGCTTTTCATCAAAAAACCGATATATTCCAAAAAACACTTTGGTATTCCTATGTCGATGATCCGGGAAACTTTATGGCGCTCCCTATTGAAATGGTCCGGTTTATTATAGAAGAAAATAAGAAGGGGAATTTGCCGGAAAAGCTTGAAGATTTTACAAACAAAGTTGAGAAGAAAAACACATTTGAAAGTGGTGTTGTTCTGGATGACCTTACCCGATTTGACAATTTATAAAAGTTTTGTTTCATCCTTCGAGTCATGACCCTGAAAACGGAAACAAAAAATCTTTTCCTGCTTTTTCTCCTGGTCATGGTGATGATTTCCTGTGATCAAAATCGCGTAATTGATGAGAATATTGCCCTTGAAAAGGCCACCTGGAATGTGAACAATAAATTGCAGTTCGATGTGGCAATTTCTGATCTGTTACTTCGTTATAACGTTTATCTGAATGTGAGGAATGGTCCGGAATATCCTTTCAGCAATTTATTCTTGTTTATGAATACGATTTTTCCCAATGGGCATATTTCCTGCGACACCATCGAGCTGACCCTTGCCGATTATGATGGAAGATGGCTGGGATCAGGGATGGGGAGCGTGAAATTCAGCCGGTTCTTGTTGCAGAAAGATGTCCGGTTCAAGCAAACAGGGAAGTACCGGTTTATATTGGAACAAGCCATGCGTGTAAATGAATTGAATGGAATCCATGATATCGGTTTACGTATTGAAAAGCAATAGCACATTCGATTGCATAATTCCTGAACTTTAATTAAATGCCTCATTCTTCTGCCAGCAAACCTCAAATTAAAAAATACCTGAAAAGGTTGTGGTTATCATATCTTGTGGTAGTCGTTCTGATTGCACTTTTTTTCATCTCCGTAACCTTTGGGTTGTTTGGCCCTATGCCAACATTTGAAGAACTTGAAAACCCGAAAAGCAACCTTGCCACCGAGGTGATCTCTTCAGATGGAAAACTGTTGGGGAAATACTATATCGAAAACCGCTCCAATACACATTTCCAGGAATTGTCGCCAAACGTGATCAATGCCTTGATCGCCACTGAAGATGCCCGTTTTGAAGATCATTCAGGTATCGATGCCATTGCCATCATCAGGGTAATGTGGGGCGTGATTTCAGGTTCTTCAAAGGGAGGCGGATCAACCATTACCCAGCAACTTGCAAAGAACCTGTTCCCCCGTAAACAAAAACGGTCATTTATCGAGACGGCTCTTACGAAATTCAAGGAGTGGATCACCGCCGTGAAACTGGAGCGAAACTACTCCAAAGATGAAATTCTTGCCATGTATCTTAACACGGTTGACTTTGGTAGCCAGTCGTATGGTATTAAATCTGCTGCCAAAACCTATTTCAATAAGGAACCTGCGCAGTTAAACATTGAGGAAGCTGCCGTACTGGTCGGGATCCTGAAAGCCCCTACCTGGTTCAGTCCCGTGCGTAATCCTTCCCGTGCAATTGAACGGCGCAATACGGTGATGCACCAGATGCTGAAATATAACTATATCAGTTCTGCTGAATTTGATTCCATAAAATTGTTGCCGGTGGATATGGCCAATTACCGGCTCCAGGATCATACCACCGGTATTGCAACTTATTTCCGCGAATATCTGCGTATCGTTTTGGCGGAATGGTGCCTTCAAAATCCCAAGGAAGACGGCACACCCTACAATCTCTATCGCGATGGTCTGAAAATATACACAACCATTAATTACCGGATGCAGGAGCATGCTGAAGCTGCCATGGCTGAATATCTGGGAAAAGAGCTTCAGCCTGCCTTTTTCAACCATTGGAAAGGGGTTCCTAATGCTCCGTTTGTCTTTGAAGGGAGCATGGCTAAAAAAGAGACCGATAACCTCCTGCTATCTGCCATGCGACGTACTGATCGCTATTATCACTATAAAACTAAAGGGCTCAGCGATACCCAGATCGTTGAGGAGTTCAAGGTTCCGACTAAGATGAAAGTATTCTCGTACCGGGGAGAGATTGATACGGTGATGACACCGATGGATTCCATCCGTTATTATAAATTTTACCTGCAATCGGGTATGATGTCCATGGATCCGCTTTCCGGCCAGGTCAGGGCGTATGTTGGTGGAATCAACTACCGATTCTTTCAGTACGACCATGTGAAACTCAGTAAACGGCAAGTTGGATCTACCTTTAAACCCTTTCTTTATACCCTCGCGATGCAGGAGGGTGAATCGCCATGTGCCCTGTATCCCAATGTTCAACCGGTCATTGACCTGGGCAACGGCGATGTGTGGGCGCCGGAAAATTCCAGCGATGAACGGCTCGGTCAACTGGTCACACTCAAGTGGGCTTTGGCCAATTCCAACAACTGGGTCTCCGGACAACTTATCCGCAAGTACTCCCCCAAGGCAGTTGTTGCCATGGCGCATAAAATGGGTGTGACGAGCGATATTCCGGCTGTATATTCCATCGCCCTTGGTTCGTGCGATATCAGCCTGTATGAAATGGTTGGCGCCATGAGTGTTTTTGCCAATAAAGGTGTTTACATTGAACCTTCATTCATTACGCGTATTGAAGATAAAAATGGCAACGTACTTCAAACATTCAATATAAAATCGCAGGAGGTCATCAGTGAGCAGACTGCTTATCTGATGATCCAGTTGATGAAGGGTGTGGTTGACGGCGGAACCGGCGTACGGTTGCGTTACAAATATGGTCTTGACAGCCCGATCGCCGGAAAAACTGGTACGACCCAAAACCAAAGCGACGGCTGGTTCATGGGGATTACCCCCGATCTGGTCACCGGAGTATGGGTGGGTTGCGAAGATCGCGCAGCCCATTTCAGGAGCATTACACTTGGGCAGGGCGCCAATATGGCCTTGCCGATCTGGGCGCTTTATATGCGGCGTGTCTATAACGACATGACCCTTAATTACAGCAAACGCGACTTCGACCCGCCTGCCAAACCACTTGATGTTGACCTTGATTGTGGTGACGAGAACACGCCCGTTCCGATCAAGAGTTTAAAGAAAAAGAGGTTAATCAACACCGATGAATTCTGATTTCACATCCGGTTTTGAGCAAAAGCTCGGATTTGATGTTATCCGTCAAATCCTCAGCGATTATTGTCTCTCCACCCTCGGACGCGGATGGGTAGGGAAGACTTCATTCTCAACCGACGCGGATGAAATTCACACAGCGTTGCTGCAAACATCAGAAATGAAGTCAATTCTGCAGTTTGAAGAGAAATTCCCGGCACAGGATTATTACGACCTTATTCCGGAATTGCTGCGAATTCGCATTCCCGGCACTTATATGGAGACAGAGCAAATCTCAGAACTTAAGCTTTCAATCTCCACAATTTATGAATTACTGTCATTTCTCGGGGAAAGAGCAGAGCGTTTCCCGGCATTATTCGCCCTGGCCGGTAATTCGGGGGATCCGCCAACAGGATATTCACCACTGGATTCAATTCCGTTGCTCAACTCGGTGATCTTGAATGTTGAACGTATCCTCGATGACAAATCGGAAATCAGGGATTCCGCTTCTCAGGAACTGGGCAGGATCAGGAAAGAAAAATACAGACTTCTGGCTACCGTTGAAAGTAAAATTATTCAGAGTTTTAAACTGGCGCGACAGAATGGCTGGACGCCTGATGAAGCAGAGGTGACCATTCGCAACGGACGGCTGGTCATTCCCGTGATCAATACTTTCAAACGAAAAATTCGTGGTTTCGTACACGATGAATCCGCAACCGGACACACCGTTTATGTAGAGCCTGCCGAGATTTTTGAGACAAACAATGAGATCAGGGAACTCGATTATGCCGAACGCCGGGAAATCGTGCGTATTCTGATCGAGTTTGCCGGTACTGTGAGGCCGGACATTGATTCCCTGATCCAGGTTTATCATTTTCTCGGAAAGATGGATTTTGTGCGGGCCAAAGCCCGGTTTGCCCTTTCGATCAACGGGCTGAACCCCATCCATCATCCTGAACCAGGAGACCTGAGCCCGGGCAAGGCCGGCGGAGCTGGCAACAGGCGACAGAACTCCTTTGCATGGCGCCAGGCGATCCACCCTTTACTGTTCCTTTCGCATCAGAAACAAAAAAAAGAGGTCGTACCGCTTGATATTGCACTGGATCATGACCATCGCATTTTAATCATTTCGGGTCCGAATGCCGGAGGTAAATCGGTTTGTCTGAAAACAGTCGGACTTGTACAATATATGTTTCAGTGCGGATTATTGCCGCCGGTAAGCGAGGATTCCGAATTTTGTATCTTTCATCAAATATTTATTGACATCGGCGATGAGCAATCTATTGACAATGATCTCAGTACATATTCCTCGAAACTGATAAACCTGAAATATTTTATTGAAAACATTGATGATTTTTCATTGTTCCTGATTGATGAGATGGGCGCCGGAACTGACCCGTCGCTTGGAGGCGCTATTGCAGAAGCCACCCTCGAGGCGTTGAATGAGAAATCGGCCATGGGGGTTGTAACGACTCATTATTCCAACCTCAAGCTTCTGGCTTCCCGCGAAGTTGGCATCGTGAATGGCGCGATGCTTTACGACATTAAAAAGTTAAAGCCGTTGTTTAAATTGAAAATCGGAAAACCAGGCAGTTCATTTGCACTTGAAATAGCCCATGAAATAGGATTTCCGGATGATGTAATAGAAATGGCCAAGTTGAAAACAGGTAAGAGTCAGCTTGATTTCGACCGTGAATTGCAAAATCTGGAGGTCGAGAAGCAAGAAATAAGTCAAAAGAGTACTGAATTAAAGGTCGCTGATGATTTTCTTGCAGAGTTGATCGATAAATATGAAAGATTATCTGCCGATCTTGAGTTAAAAAAGAGAGACATTATTGAGAAAGCCCGGGCAGAGGCGAGGCAATTGTTGGATAATTCGAATAAAATTATCGAAAAAACAATTAAAGAGATCCGCGAAGCCCAAGCTGAAAAATCGCGTACCAAAGAGATCCGCGCAGACCTTTCTGTTATTAAGCAACAGTTGTTGCAGGATGGAGAAGTTGAAGGGCAAAGTGTAAAAAGCAAAATGCAAGATGCAAAATATGAGGATACTCCTCCGCTGGTGATTAAACCGGGTTTGATTGGCAGCGAAGCCAGGCCGCACCGGTTTCAATCGTACTTCGATGATCTCAACACGAAAGTCACAAACTTTTCCCTGAGCCTCGATTTGCGTGGCAACCGTGTGGATGAGGCGCTTTCGCTATTGCAACGATATATTGATGATGCTGTATTATGTTCAATCCCCGAGGTGCAAATATTGCACGGAAAAGGGAATGGCGTATTAAGGCAGGTAACCAGAGATTATCTGCGTTCGCAAAAGGAGGTAAAATCGGCCCGTGACGCCCCCCTGGAGGCTGGTGGGGCCGGGATCACCATTGTAAAATTCGGCTGAGTCAAAATAAGATTTATCCATTTTATTCAACACTTTGCGATTTTGCCAAATAATCGTATCTTTGCACCCCAATTTGAAAACAAATAACAATCATGGCGAATCACAAAAGCGCAGAAAAACGCATCCGTAGCACAAAAACCAAACGTACACAAAATCGTTACCAGGGCCGCACCGTACGTAATGCAGTTAAGAAGTTACGTGAAACCGAAGAACAGGAAACAATTGTAAAGGACCTTCCCAAGGTCGTTTCACAGATTGATAAGCTGGCTAAGAAAAATGTGATCCATAAAAACAAGGCCGCCAACCTGAAAAGTAAATTAATGCGCAAGGCCAATGCTGCAAGCGCCACGGCAGCGAAATAAATTCATTACCATTTTCTCTTCCATCTGAGCCCTTTAAGCGATGAAAGCCTTTGAATATAGGTTTTCAGATGTCGCTCTTTTTTCCGGGGATAGATATCATCAATATTGATCAATATCCCGGTCTCCTCCACATTTCCAAAACCATAATTGATTGCTGTCCCAAAGGTTCGCATGGTCGGCGACAGGTTCATGTACGCGTTGACAAGCGGGGGAACATGTTCTCCGTGTTGGCGAACAGCCTGGATCAGTATCCTGTAGTTTTCTTCGAATGTGCGGGCCGGGAACAATTCCGCGATAACCTGATCCGGGGTATCAGAAATCACCGATTCAACAGGCAGCATTAACGTTTCTGTATCCGGAAAATACTTGCGGAGGAAGTAAAGAACGATATCCCTGGCCTTCTTGTTATAAGCAGGGTACATCGTCATCTTACCAAAAAAATATTTCACATCAGGGTTTTCGATGATCATGGCGCCAAGCCCGTCCCACAGATTATCCAATGCATACATCCCCTTGCGGAAGTTGACGAGTGGCTGATAGTTCGGCTGAACAAATGAACGTCCCAATTCAATGCTTAAAGGCAGATAATCCCGGATGAATTTGTTGGAAAATTTAAAAAGTTCCGCAGTTGCACTTTGAGGGCAACCATTTTGAGCACAATTTATATCACGCCCATGAATAAACCGGTAACCGCCTGTTATTTCACTTTCCAGGGGATCCCATACGATAAGCTGATGAAATGGCACTTCCATGGTATCGAACTCGTCAATGTCCAGGCTTTTTCCGGTGCCTCCACCGGCATCACGGAAGGTGATTTCACGCAAACGCCCTAATTCACGCATGAGATACGGCGATTCATGAGCCGTAAAAACATATATTTTATTATGTCCATTGTTGGTGTTACGTAAAAACGTGCTGTCAATCAACTCAGATTCAAGCAGAGTTTTATCAACTGGTGCAATGATGGCTTCCATATCATTGGTAAATGGATGAATAGTTCTACAAAGATATATTAAGTAAGTTTTCAGCAAGCATTTTTTGTATTTTTGTCTCATGTCTCCAAATGAAATTGCTGAAATTCCTAAGCGAGTGATCGATGTTGAAGCGCTTTTTGCTTCGAAAAATCCCAGGTTACTGCGGTTTATTCCCGGTTTCATACTTTCTTACCTGAAGCGGATCACACATCAGGAGACGGTAAACGCATACATATGGAAGTACCGGGATCTGCACGGCTTACCTTTTGTTGAGGCCATGCTCAAAGAATTTGGCGTAATGGTTGAAATATTGGATAAACGGACGATTCAATCTCCCTCAACCACCCTGGTTCCAACTTCCGGCAGGTATATTGTCGCGGCTAACCACCCGTTAGGCGGAATTGACGGGATGGCCCTCTTGCAGGAACTTGGGAAATTCAGGGAGGATATCGTCTTTCCGGTGAATGATCTGCTGATGAATGTCCCCGGATTACGGCCACTTTTCATCCCAATCAACAAGCATGGACGCAATACGGAAAATGCAAAGTTGATCAATGATACTTTTGCTTCGGACAAGACCGTACTCTATTTCCCCGCAGGACTTGTTTCACGCAAACAACGCATCAATGGGACATACCAGGTCAGGGATCTGGAGTGGAAAAACACATTCATAAAAAAGGCAAAGAAATACCATAGGGATATCATTCCTGTTTTTATCGATGGCCGGAATTCTGAACGGTTTTATAATCTGGCCATGTGGCGTAAACGATTGGGAATCGGTGCGAATATTGAAATGCTTTATCTCGTTGACGAAATGGTCAAGCAGGTTAACAAGACCATCAGGCTGTTGGTAGGGGATCCGATATCATACACCACCTTTGATAATTCCTTGACCGATAGTCAGTGGGCAACCTGGATGCAGGAAAAAGTTTATAACCTGGAAAAAATCAAATGATCATGAAAATCAACAAAATCGAGTTTTTATGCAGCAGCCCTTCCTTAAAGCTTTGCCCCCGTGAGGATATTCCCGAATTTGCATTTATTGGCCGTTCCAATGTGGGGAAATCGTCGCTTATCAACATGCTTGCCGATCAAAAAAGTCTTGCCAAAGTATCGGGAACGCCGGGAAAAACACGTTTGTTAAACCACTTTAAAGTCTTATCCTCCTTGTCGGGATCATCACAAACCGCATCTGTTTCCTGGTTTCTGGTCGATCTTCCCGGATATGGCTTTGCAAAACTATCCAAAACCCAGCGTGAGAAATTTGAAGGCCTGATTCAATCATATCTGCAGAAGAGGGAAAACCTGGCGCTGACCTTTCTGTTGATCGACTCCCGACTGGAACCCCAAAGAATTGACATTGAATTTATGAACTGGTTGGGTGACAACGAGGTTGGTTTTGTCATCCTTTATACCAAAACTGACAAACTTTCAAAAACCCAGTTGACCAATAATCTGGTTGCTTACCAGAAAGCGCTTTCAGCCTATTGGGATGAACTTCCGTTAATCATTTCCACCTCTGCCGAAACAAAGGCGGGACGGGATGAAGTTCTTGGGACCATTGAAGCGGCGCTTCGGCAGATCGGAGAAAGCAATTGATCGGTCAGTCATTTTCAATGATGCCCAACTTTCTATTTTGTGCCCGTATGACCCGGTAATCGAGGGTAACATGTTGTACAAATCTTCGGTAATATTGTTCCCTGCCCTCACGGATAAAAAGACAAACGCCATTCACTGCTCTGAATCGCGTTAAAACATCAACCCGGTTAAGCATGGTTACGTCACAACATGGTTCAGGAACAACCGTGGAAATAACCGGGAGAATTTGCTCGAGGGCATGCCAGGTTGCTGTGCCGGAACCAATGAAGACAGACAATTCAAGATGTTCATTTAATTTCGCCTGCCCATCATCACCCAGACCTGTAAGTAAGGCAAACAGGATGAACGGACACCTCTCCCGAAGATTATCGGAGATCAGTTTTACATCAACTTTTTTTGATTTCATATTCTGCCCTTTATCCTATCGACAGGAGAAACAGGCAAAAGGTTGCGTCAGATAAAAAATAAATATGAAAACCGGATGGGTGACCTTCGTGTTGAGAGGCGTTTTCTGATCTGTGGAACGTGATGGGAGGGATATTGATTATTTCAATTCAATGAGCAAATAGCGCTTGGGAACAACCTCACCCTGCTTGACGTAGACTTTTTTAACGGTACCGTTCCGCGAGGCAAGCAGTTGGTTGTCCATTTTCATCGCCTGAAGCACGAGAAGTTTATCACCTTTTTTTACTTTGTTGCCGTCTTTCACAAATACCTTGAGAATGGTGCCCGGGATAAAAGCAAAAACCTTGCGGGAATCGGGAGGCGTGTAATTTGTCCTGCCTGCAAATTTCTTTGTAAGGGTTGTCCTATATGTGATTTCCTCAAATTTGAAATCAACGAATTCTAAATTTTCGTCCATAAAGTCAAAAATTATTTCACCATTTCACCATTTCGCTATTCCGTTATTTCCATTTTCGCTGCCTCGCTACCTCGCTACTTTCTAAAATGGTGGTACCCCATGTTTTTTCTTCGGCGGTATCTCCAATTTAGCCTGAGCAAGAGTGAGGGAATGGGTCAGGTAGTTACGTGTTTCGTTTGGTTCGATCACGGCATCCACATATCCATATGCCGCGGCCACATATGGGTTGGCAAATTTCTGCCGGTACTCTTCAATGAGGCGTTTGCGTGTCTCCACCGGATTGTCGCTCGCTTTGATTTCACTGCGGAAGATTATATTGGCAGCGCCTTCCGGACCCATTACGGCAATTTCTGCCGTTGGCCAGGCAAAAACAAAGTCGGCGCGAAGGTGATTCGAACACATGGCGATATACCCTCCGCCATATGCTTTGCGAAGGATGACCGTAATTTTGGGAACAGTAGCTTCGCTGTATGCGTATAGAATTTTGGCCCCGTGACGGATTACCCCGGCATGTTCCTGGTCAACACCGGGCAAATAACCCGGTAAGTCAACCAGGGTAACCAGCGGAACATTAAAGGCATCGCAATAGCGGATAAAGCGTGCTGCCTTGTCGCTGGAATCGCAATCAAGCACGCCGGCAAGAACCAGCGGCTGATTGGCAACGAAACCAACGGTCTGGCCATCGAGACGGCCAAACCCAACCACGATGTTGGCAGCCCACAATTCATGTACTTCAAAAAAATCGCTGTCATCGGCGATAGCGCGGATTACATCACGCACATCATATGGTTGCATCGGGTTTGTCGGAAAGATACTGTCCAACTTGTACTGCCGTGACTTGGGCGCCTTTTTAGGGAAAATCTCCGCTTTTTTATCATTGTTCCATGGTATGTAACTTACCAGTCGCTTGATCTGGTCGAAACATTCGATTTCACTTTCGGCAAAAAAATGAGCATTTCCGGTGATCTCGGCATGTACGCGGGCGCCTCCAAGATCTTCCATCGAAATTTCTTCACCCAGAACGGTCTTGATCACCTCAGGGCCCGTAATAAACATCTTGGATATCTTATCAACGACAAAAACAAAGTCGGTGAGGGCAGGACTATACACCGCTCCACCGGCGCAAGGGCCAAGTATTACTGAAATCTGCGGAATAACACCCGAAGCCTGTGTGTTGCGGTAAAAGATTTCGCCATAACCGGCCAGCGAATTCACACCTTCCTGAATACGGGCGCCGCCACTGTCGTTGATCCCGATTAATGGAACCTTCATCTTCATGGCATGGTCCATGATCTTTGTAATCTTTTTAGCATGCATCAACCCCAGGGAACCTCCGGCAACAGTGAAATCCTGAGCGAAAATACATACAGGCCAGGCGCTTATTGAACCCGTTCCCGTGATGACACCATCGCCCGGCAAATATTTTTTATCCATGTCGAAATCCTGTCCGGCATGCTTAACAAAAAGATCATATTCATGGAAAGAATTTGGATCAAGCAGCGCCAGGATTCTTTCCCGGGCAGTCATTTTACCGGAGGCTTTCTGCTTTTCAAGGGCCTGCTCGCCGCCGCCTTTAAAGGCTTCCTGCATCCGCTTCTTTAATTCCGTGGTTTTTGCTCTTAAGCTCATTTTAAGGTTGTTAACTTACAAAGGGTGCAAAGATAACGCTAAACAATTTAAATAGCAAAACGCGACCCAGGTTTAAAATGCTATTTTGCCACCCGTCCCCTCGTCCCCTCGTCCACTTGTCCTCTTGTCCCCCTGCTTGTATAAATGATAATATGAGTATCTTTGCTACTCAAAGTATTTTATGTCAGACCTGATCCACATTTCACCGGTTCAACTTCAAACGCCGCTCTGGTATGCTGTTTATACCCGTTCGAGATCCGAAAAAAAGGTGATGGAAAATTTAACTGCAAAGGGAATTGAAGCCTATGTACCGCTGCGAAAAGTGATGCGCCAGTGGAGTGACCGGAAACGAATGGTGGAAGAACCGATCATCAGGTCATATTGTTTTGTAAAGGTTTCAAATATAGAATACTACGAAGTATTGAACACGCCAGGAGCCGTCAGATATATCTGGTTTTCCGGTAAACCCGCCGTCATACCCGACCGGCAGATCGAAACATTAAAGGCCATCACAGGATCGGATGTGGAGGTTGAATGCTTACCGGATACCTTTCAACCCGGGATCCGGGTAAGGGTGAACGCAGGTCCGTTGATCGGGCTGTCGGGCGAATTGGTCAATATTTCAAATAAGAAGAAGGTGATCATCAGGATCGATCATCTTAACCAGGTGATCACACTCTCGATTTCGCCGATGCTGATAGAAATAGTGAAATGGTGAAATAGCGAAATAGAAGTTTTGCATTTTGATTTTGTAATTTGCATTTTGATTTTTCATATGGTTCCTGTGACCGAAAGGGCGAAGCCATGCTTGATACCTTAATCACCAATAAAACACGAGTAAAACTATTGCTCCGGTTCTTTTTAAACCCGGATGGTTCGTCATACCTGCGCGGATTGGAAGAAGAATTCGGGGAGTCGACCAATGCGATCAGGATTGAGCTCAACCGGTTCGAAGCAGCAGGGTTGCTTATCAGTTGGGAAGACAAAAACAAGAAAATGTTCACAGCCAACCAGCAACATCCGCTATTTACCGATATCCGCAGCATATTGAGAAAACATACCGGAATTGACACCATTATCACCAAAGTGATCAATAACCTTGGCAACATTGAATCAGCTTACGTGAAAAACATAACAGCCAAAAGCCTGGATACTTCATCACTGGAACTGTTCATTTTTGGTGATCCGATTGATCAGAAATATCTGTTATCCCTGACAAATAAAGCGACCACACTCATCAAACGGGAAATTATTTGCATTACGCTTCCCAAACAGGATGAAAAGATATTTCTCCGCGATTACCGGAATGCAATGCTGGTATGGAAAAAATAGAAAAGAGATAATCCATTATATCGTACTTAATAAATCATCCCTGTTTTATGGCTATTTACGAAAAACTGTTAAAAAAAGAGGCATCAATCTCCGTCATTGGACTTGGATATGTTGGATTGCCAATCGCGCTTGAATTTGCACGGAAATTAAAGGTTGTTGGCTTTGACATCAAACCCGACAGGGTTGAAATGATGAAAAACCACATTGATCCAAGTGGTGAATTACCGGCAGAAGCATTCCAAAATACAGATATCCTGATCACTGCTGATCCGGATGATCTCAGATCCTGTTCCTTTCACATTGTGGCTGTGCCCACACCGGTTGACAAGCACAACCTACCTGATCTCCAACCATTGCTCGCGGCCACAAAAACGGTGGCACAAGCGCTGAAAAAAGGCGATTACGTTGTGTATGAATCAACCGTTTATCCCGGCGCCACCGAGGAAGATTGCGTTCCTATCCTTGAAAAGTTATCAGGATTGAAATTTTCAGAAGACTTCAAGGTGGGATTCTCCCCCGAACGGATTAACCCGGGCGACCAGGAACATACGCTTACTTCGGTGGTTAAAATTGTTTCCGGTTGCGATGATGAATCCCTCGAACAAATTGCAAAAATCTATGAACTCATCGTGAAGCCTGGCGTTCACCGGGCTCCCACCATCCGGGTGGCTGAGGCTGCCAAGATCATTGAAAATGCCCAGCGCGATATCAACATTGCCTTTATGAATGAGCTTTCGATCATTTTCGGGCGAATGAACATCAATACCTATGATGTGCTTGAAGCTGCCGGTACAAAGTGGAACTTTCTGAAATTTTATCCGGGACTGGTCGGCGGCCATTGCATCGGTGTAGATCCCTATTACCTTACTTACAAAGCCGCGGAGTACCGTTACCATACTAAGGTTATCAATGCCGGACGTTATGTGAATGACAGCATGGGCTTTTACGTGGCCAAACAGTGTGTAAAACAGCTCATCAGGGTCGGAAAAAATGTTCTGAATTCAAAAGTCCTGGTAATGGGAGCCACTTTTAAAGAGAATGTGAGAGATATTCGCAACTCGCGCGTTGCTGACCTGGTAATCGAACTGAAACAATACGGCATCCTTGTCGATATCTCTGATCCCTATGCCAGCCATGAGGAACTGATGCACGAATATGGGTTTGGGTTGACGACAATACCCGACGGCAATTATGATGCCATTATTGTTGCCGTAAATCATAAACCATATGCAGACCTCACCGAGGAATATTTTAAATCCCTATCCGCTGCAAAAGGAATTTTAATTGATGTCAAAGGGATATTCAGGAATAAAATTCATGAATTGAAGTATTGGAGCCTGTAGAACGTGACAGGTGACAGGTGACGCGTGACGAGTGATATTTTCGCAATGCCAGTCGGCAGTCGGCAGTCGGCAGTCACGTGCCACGAAGATAAATTTTATTAACCTTTTACCACTTCCCAATGAATTCACCAAAAAGAGCCCTGATAACCGGGATTACCGGACAGGATGGCGCATATTTAGCCGAATTTCTTCTGAAAAAAGGATATATCGTTCATGGTTTGAAGCGAAGATCATCGCTGTTTAACACCGACAGGATCGATCATTTGTATCAGGATCCACACACGCAGAATCAACGGCTTTTTTTACATTACGGCGATCTAACCGATTCCATGAATATTACCCGTGTAATTCAGGAAACACAACCGGACGAGATCTATAACCTGGCTGCCATGAGCCATGTCATGGTAAGTTTCGACACGCCTGAATATACTGCCAATGCTGACGGCACCGGTACCCTGAGAATTCTTGAAGCGATCAGACTTTTGGGGTTGACCGATCAGACAAGGATCTATCAGGCATCTTCATCGGAATTGTTTGGCAAAGTACAAGAGATCCCGCAAACTGAAAAGACACCGTTTTACCCAAGGAGTCCATATGGTGTCGCAAAGCTATATGCCTATTGGATCACCGTAAATTACCGCGAAGCCTATAATCTGTTTGCCTGCAACGGTATTCTTTTTAACCATGAGTCCCCGGTACGCGGCGAAACATTTGTAACCCGGAAGATAACGCGAGCGGTGGCAAAGATCGCGCTGGGGCTGCAGGATAAACTTTACATGGGTAATTTATCCTCGCAACGCGATTGGGGACATGCCAAGGATTACATCAAAGCCATGTGGCTGATCTTACAACATGATAAACCCGACGATTATGTGATCGCCACCGGTATTACTACGCCGGTAAGGGAGTTCATCCGAAAAGCATTTCAGGAACTTGGACTTTCCATTGAATTTACCGGTCAGGGTCCCGATGAGAAAGGAATTATCGCTGATTGTACCAGAGATGAATTTAAAAACCTGATCGGAAAAGAGGTGGTGACCATCGATCCGAGATATTTCAGGCCGACAGAAGTGGATCTGCTGGTAGGGGATGCCACAAAAGCAAGGACGGTATTAAACTGGATCCCCGAATATGATCTGGATGCCCTGATCAAAGAGATGGTCGCCTCTGATTTCAGGTTGATGCAACAAGAGCGGTTTCTGAAAGAAAACGGATTCAATACACGTAACTATTTCGAGTAGTGGATAAAAATTCGAAAATATATATCGCAGGCCACAAAGGGATGGTAGGATCAGCCATCAGCCGAGGATTACATGAAAAAGGCTATACCAAAATCATCGGTCGCACCATTGAAGAACTCGACCTGACAAATCAGCAGGCCGTTGCAGACTTCTTTGAGAATGAGAAACCGGATTATGTCGTACTTGCTGCAGCAAAGGTTGGCGGCATTATGGCCAACGACACCTACCGGGCGCAGTTCATTTACGAGAACCTGATGATCGAGGCGAACGTTATTCACCAGGCTTATCTGCATGGGGTAAAGAAATTACTCTTCCTTGGCAGCTCCTGCATCTACCCTAAGAATGCACCACAGCCTTTGAAGGAGGAGTATCTGCTTACCGGCGCGCTGGAACAGACCAACGAACCCTATGCCATCGCCAAGATCGCAGGCATCAAAATGTGCGAGAGTTACTATCGCCAGTATGGATGCAATTTCATTTCGGTCATGCCGACCAACCTCTACGGTCCGAACGACAATTACAACCTCGAAACATCACATGTTCTGCCGGCAATCATCCGGAAGATGCATTTATCCCGTTGCTTCGAAACAGCCAATTGGGACGGAATCAGCAAAGATCTTGCGAAGCGCCCCATCACAGGGATCAACGAAAATTCTTCAAAGGAAGAAATCCTGAACACCATGAAAAAATTCGGTATCCAGATTGAAACCAATGATAATTCTGCAGACCCCGTCACCCGTCACGCGTCACGCGTCACGCGTCACGCGTCACCCGTCACGACCCCCGTCACCCTGACCTTATGGGGCACCGGCCAGGTATTCCGCGAATTCATGCATGTAAACGACATGGCCGCTGCCTGCATAAAGATTATGGAAGAAATTAACATGGATGATCTGGTCACGCGTCACCCGTCACGCGTCACGGCCTTTATCAACATCGGTACCGGCAAAGACCAGACGATCGCTGAAATTGCTGCCCTGGCCGGGAAAGTAGTGGGTTTTACCGGCAATATCCGCTGGGACAGCACAAAGCCTGACGGCGCCCTTAAAAAATTGATGGATACAGGCCGGCTCCGGGCGCTGGGAGTGAGTGAATTCATTCCTCTCAAAGAGGGTATCCGGATGGTCTATGACCAATACTTATCTCAAAATCAATAACAAAATCAATCGTTACATGTTTGATGATAAAATTTTATTAATTACCGGCGGAACAGGCTCTTTCGGCAATGCTGTACTGAACCGCTACCTTGCAACCGGCATCCGGGAGATCCGGATATTCAGCCGCGATGAGAAGAAACAGGATGACATGCGGCAACAGTATAAAGATCCCAAGGTGAGGTATTATATCGGCGATGTTCGCGACAGGGGCAGCGTGGATAATGCCATGCAGGGAGTTGATTTCGTCTTTCATGCAGCCGCCCTGAAACAGGTGCCTTCATGCGAGTTCTTCCCCATGGAGGCGATCCGCACCAACGTGATCGGATGCGAGAATGTAATTGATTCAGCGGTCAGTCTCGGTGTTAAAAAAGTCATCGTGCTCAGTACCGACAAAGCCGTTTACCCGATAAATGCCATGGGCATTTCCAAGGCGATGAGCGAAAAGGTGATGATCGCCAAGTCGCGTAACCTGAACGGGACAGGCACCATGCTTTGCGGAACACGCTATGGCAACGTGATGGCTTCGCGGGGATCGGTGATCCCGCTTTTTGTGGAACAGATTAAGTCGGGGATCCCGCTGACCATTACAGACCCGGCAATGACGCGTTTCATGATGACCCTGGAAGATGCGGTTGAACTGGTGATGTATGCTTTTGAATATGCCGGCAATGGTGACATGTTTGTACAAAAGGCACCGGCCACTACGATCCGCCACCTTGCCGATGCACTGATCGGCCTCTATCATGCAGAAAATGAGGTGCGGATTATCGGAACCCGGCATGGCGAGAAAAAACATGAAACCCTTGTAAACCGCGAAGAGATGGCTAAAGCGGAGGAGTTGGGAAATTATTTCCGCATCCCGGCAGATACCCGTGATCTGAACTACGGAAAATTCTTTACAGAGGGCGAATCAAAGGTTTCAGCGATGGAAGAGTATAATTCTGACAACACTTATCAGTTGAGCCTCGAAGAGACAAAGGAACTGATCCTGAAACTGGAATTTATTCGTTCGGGAATCACAAATCACTGACATTCTGTTGCATCAATGAAACACATTAAAACCGTCTGATGACAATTGCTGTTATTTCACCCCGGCGGATTGGTATTACCGGTCAGGCAGGGTTCATGGGAACTCATCTTTACAACACCCTGGGCCTGCAGCCGGATAAATATGAGCGCATCCCATTTGAAGATGCATTTTTTGACGATCGTAAGAAACTTGAAGAATGGGTCTCCGCATGCGACGTGATCATCCACCTGGCAGCCATGAACCGGCACAACGATCCGAACGAGATATATCATACAAACATCCGGTTGGTCAGGCTTTTGATTGATGCGATGGAGGAGACAAAATCCACTCCGCATGTGCTGTTTGCCTCTTCCACCCAGGAGGAACGGGACAATCAATATGGAAAATCCAAGAAAGAAGGAAGGTCGCTGCTGGAATCCTGGGCGGAAAAAAACCAGGGAAATTTCACAGGACTCATTATCCCCAATGTTTTTGGCCCATTCGGAAACCCGTACTACAATTCAGTTGTCGCCACCTTCTGCCACCAGTTAACGCATGATGAACAACCCCTGATAGACGTTGACGGCGAACTAAAACTGATCTATGTTGCCGAAGTGGTTCAGAATTTCATGGAACAGATTGACAAGGTGCACAAAAATAACCAGGGTGAGGTGGTCATCGAAACGATACAGTTGCACCATTCGGCACAGGCCCGGGTCAGTGCAATACTTGAAATACTTGGTTCGTTCAGGACCGGCTATTTCGAAAAAGGAGAGATCCCCGCTTTGGCGACGCCTTTTGAACGGAACCTGTTCATCACTTTCCTGTGTTTTATAGATCATAAAAGTTTTTTCCCTTACAAACTGAAACTTAACACCGATCAGCGCGGAAGTTTTGTCGAGACGATCAGACACCAGGGCGGTGGCCAGGTCTCGTTTTCAACCACTGTCCCCGGCATCACCCGTGGAAATCATTTTCATACGCGCAAAGCGGAGCGTTTCGCCGTGATCAAGGGGAGGGCGGTCATTGAATTGAGGAGAATCGGCACCCGTGAAGTTTTATCTTTTGAACTCGACGGAGATCATCCCTCCTTTGTGGATATGCCGGTATGGTACACGCACAACATCACCAACATTGGCAAGGATGAGTTATATACCATTTTCTGGAGCAATGAACAATTTGATCCGGATGACCCGGATACCTATTTCGAAAAAGTTTGACCATGAATAAATCCAGTCTCAAAGTCATGACGGTCGTTGGAACGCGTCCGGAGATCATCCGGTTGTCGCGAACCATGTCGCTGCTCGACGAACACCTGAACCAGGTCATTGTCCACACGGGACAAAACTATGACTATGAACTCAATGAAGTGTTTTTTAAAGACCTGGAACTGAGGAAGCCCGATCATTTCCTGGATATTGACACCTCTTCGCTGGGCAGCGCCGTAGGGGATATCATCCGGAAATCGGAGACCGTGCTTAAAACGGAGAGACCCGATGCGCTGCTCGTGCTGGGCGACACCAACTCCTGCCTCTCAGCGTACATGGCCAAACGCATGCACATTCCCATCTTTCACATGGAGGCGGGAAACCGGAGTTTCGATTTCAATGTACCGGAGGAGATCAACCGCCGGATCATTGACCATATCGCCGATTTCAACCTGGTTTATACCGAACATGCCCGCCGTCACCTGATCTCCGAAGGACTCCCGCACCGGAGAATCTACCTTACCGGCTCGCCCATGAAGGAGGCGCTGGATCATTACCTTCCAAAGATCTCAGGATCAGATATCCTTTCACGGCTATCTGTTTCAAAAGGAGATTATTTCCTTGTCAGCGCGCATCGCGAGGAGAATGTTGACCATCCGGGGAACCTGGCGAAGATCCTTGATATTTTAAACCGGCTTGCCAACGAATACGATTTACCGGTGATCGTCTCCACCCATCCGCGAACCCGGAAAAGATTGGAGAGCCTCACTGAATTCACGCCCGACAGCCGGATCCGGTTCCTGAAACCGTTTGGTTTTCCCGATTACATTCATCTGCAGCAGCATGCCCGCTGCACCCTGTCCGACAGCGGAACCATCTCAGAAGAATCGTCAATGCTCTCATTTCCTGCCATTTCACTGCGCCAGTCGATGGAAAGGCCCGAAGCGCAGGATGCAGGCGCCATTATCCTCACCGGGTTTGAGCCGCAGCGCGTGCTTGATGCCGTGGCGCTGACCATCGGCGAACACCGGGAACGAACGTACCCGCACATCCCGGCCGATTACACGATCACCGACACCTCATGGCGGGTACTCAAACTGATCATGGGCAACACGGGACTGAGCAACCTGTGGGACGGTATCGCCTGATTGCAGTTTGTGATCGATACAGAATTTAATAACCATTGGCATGGGATCCACGCTTATTCCTTTAAACCTGAAGTGTAACCCAAACTTGTGACCTTAAAGCAACAAACCATTTCCGGACTTCTCTGGAGTTTCATAGACAGTATTGCGGGTCAGGGCATTACGTTCATGGTCGGGATCGTACTTGCCCGCTTGCTCAGCCCGAAAGAATTCGGATTGATCGGGATGCTCACGATTTTCATTGCTGTGTCACAATCGATCATCGACAGCGGTTTCCGCCAGGCGCTGATACGCAAACAGGATTGTACACAAGCTGATTATTCAACTGTATTTTATTTCAACATCGGGGTTGGTCTGTTTCTTTACCTTTTATTATTTGTATCAGCACAGGCAATTGCCGATTTTTATCATGAGCCTGTCCTGAAGGATCTGATCAGGGTACTTGGATTGGGGTTGATACTAACATCTTTTTCAATGATCCAGAGTACCCTCCTGACTAAAAAAATTGATTTTAAACTCCAGGCCAAAATTTCTGTCATCGCCTCCTGCATCTCAGGAGTGATCAGCATTTATATGGCCTATTCAGGGTGGGGCGTTTGGAGCCTGGTGTACTTGGTGCTGGTAAGATATGCGATTTCATCCATATTGCTTTGGTTATGGAGTAAATGGAAACCAATCTGGTGTTTTAGCCTGAAATCATTTACCGGGTTGTTTTCTTTTGGAAGCAAGCTGCTTGTCAGTGGATTGATTGATACCATTTACCGGAATATTTACTACCTGGTGATTGGGAAATATTTTTCCGCGGTCGAATTGGGTTATTATACACAGGCAGACCAGTTTCAGTCACTTCCATCAACAAACCTCCAGGGCATTATCGGGCGGGTGAGCTACCCTGTTTTAGCGACCATCCAAAACGATACGCCGCGACTGAGAGAAGCGTATAAAAAAATAATCAAGAGCACCATGCTGATTACATTTATTCTCATGTTTGTCATGGTCGCCAGCGCCCGATCGCTGATCCTCACCCTGATCGGCGAACAGTGGGAGCCCAGTGTGATCTATTTGCAGATGCTTTGTTTTGTAGGGATGTTCTACCCGCTGCATGCGCTTAACCTGAACATGCTGCAGGTATTGGGCAGAAGCGACCTTTTCCTTCGGCTCGAGATCATAAAAAAGACATTGGCCGTACCCATCATCATCATCGGTGTGATATGGGGAATAAAAGTTATGATCCTCGGCATGATCGCGCTTTCCCTGATTGGATACTATCTGAACAGCTACTGGTCGGGGATGCTGATCGGTTATTCCATGTGGGGGCAGATAAAAGATATTTTGCCCTCTTTTCTTCTGGCTGGCGTAATTTGTATTTTAGTCTACCTGGAAGGACTTTTTATCTTATTGCCGCCAATGCCGTTGCTGATCATCCAGTTGATCACCGGTGTCCTATTGACGATCGGCTTGTGTGAGGGGCTTCATTTTAAAGACTACCTTTATGTAAAGCATATCGTGATCGATAAATTTTTTAAACGCAACATTACATGATGGAGAAAGTGACCAAACCGATATACGTTACCCAGCCGGCCTTGCCGCCATTGGAGGAATTTACTGATTTGCTGAAGGAAATTTGGGACAGTAAGATTATTACCAACAACGGTCCTTTTCATCAGCAGTTTGAACATGCTTTAGCGGCATATCTGGGGGTAAAACACATTTCGGTTTTTTCGAATGGAACGCTGGCCTTAATTACCGCATTGCAGGTGTTGCGGATTACCGGCGAAGTGATCACCACGCCGTTCAGTTTTGTGGCCACAACCCATTCACTCTGGTGGAACAATATCAAACCTGTTTTTTCAGATATCGAGCCGGATTATTTTAATCTTGACCCTGAAAAAGTTGAAGCTGCCATAACGCCGCAAACCACGGCCATCATGCCGGTGCATGTTTACGGCAATCCGTGCAACCTTGAACGATTCCAGCAGATCGCGGACACCTATGGGCTAAAGTTAATTTATGATGCGGCCCATGCATTTGGAGTAAAAGTGAATGGAAATTCCGTTCTGAACTATGGAGATCTTTCCATTTTGAGTTTCCATGCCACTAAAGTATTTAACACGATTGAAGGGGGGGCCATTGTCAGTCCTGATGCACAAACAAAAAAACGGATAGATTATCTTAAGAATTTTGGATTTGCCGGTGAAACTACGGTTATTGCCCCCGGGATCAATGCAAAAATGAATGAAATTCAGGCAGCCTACGGCCTGTTGCAACTTAAATCAATTGATCAGATCATTGAAAAGCGGAAAAGGATCAGTGATCTCTATCGTGTTCATTTGAAAGACATCAGAGGAATTTCCTTTCTGAATCCCGCTGAAGGTGTTGATTATAACTTCGCTTATTTTCCGATACTTATCGATTCTTCACAATTCGGGCCCTCCAGAGATATGGTTTATGATGAATTGAAAAAGCACGACATCTTCCCGAGGCGATACTTTTATCCGCTGATCAGCCAGTTTCCCACGTACAAGGGACTGGCTTCGGCATCTCCGGATAACCTTCCTGTGGCAGAAGAAATCACAAAAAAAATTCTTTGTCTGCCTATTTACCCTGATCTGGAGGAAAAATCCGTGTTGAATATTTGTGCAATTATAAATACGTTAAAAGAAAAACATGCTCAATAATTGAAAGATGAAGAAGGTATTAGTCCTGACTGATAATATTTTACAATACGAACGATTTAAAAACCTGGTGAGTGAAAAGCAGATTCCAGATTGTGAATTTATTTATAGTCATAGTCCGGTGAACAGTCCATTGGAAGTTCATCAAGATTTTTTAAATAAAATCAGTAGTATTGATGTAAATCTTCAAACTGATTTTCTGATAAGTAATTTTAATCTGATTATTTCAATGCATTGTTTCCAGTTTTTTCCAAAAGCATTGGTAAACAATGTCAGGTGTCTTAACGTCCATCCGGGATATAACCCCATAAACCGTGGCTGGTATCCACAGGTATTTGCAATAATAAATGATTTACCAATTGGAGCGACAATCCATGAGATGGATGAAAAACTTGATAATGGACCAATCATTGCACGTAAATTTGTTAAGAAAGACTTCACTGACACATCAGATTCACTTTATGAAAAAATTTTGGATGCAGAAATTGAACTTCTTGAAGAATATTTCGAATCAATAATTAATAATACCTATAAAACGAATATTCCGGAAGAACAAGGGAAATTATATCTGAAGAAAGATTTTAACAGGCTTTGTGAGTTGAATCTTAATGAAACAATAACATTCCATGACTTTTATAATAAGCTGCGTGCTTTGAGCCATTCACCTTATCAAAACGCCTATTTTATTAATCCGGAAACGGGAAAGAAAGTCTTTATTTCAATTAATATAAAGGAAAGTGAGTAGCCCGCTGGTTAGTGCATGTTTGATCACCTATAATCATGAATATTTTATCAATAAATGCATTGAAGGAGCATTAATTCAGGAATTGAGTTTTCCATATGAAATAATAATTGGTGAAGATTTCTCAATAGATGGAACAAGGGATATATGTTTGGAGTATGCTGAAAAGCATCCTCAAATCATTCGCTTGGTATGTAATGATAAAAACCTTGGAATGGTCAGAAATTGGACGCTTGCCTTACAGGAATGTAAGGGCAAGTACATTGCCATCTGTGAAGGGGACGACTATTGGACTGATCCATTGAAACTTCAGAACCAGGTCGATTTCCTCGAAGCCCATCCGGAATACATGATCAGCTTCCATGCAGTTGACCTGATGATTCACAATAACGGAACGAGTTCTTTATCAAATAATACAGTGCAACTTCATCAAAATCAATTCACAATTGAAGATCTTTTAAAATGCAATTTCATCAACACCCCTTCTCTGGTAATCAGGAACACAGATTTTCTCAAACGGATCACAAATTCCTATGAACATATTCCCACCCTGGATTGGATGATAACAATCCTGGCTTCACAATACGGTAAGATCTGTTATTTTCCCGAATCGATGGCTGTTTACCGGATGCATGACGGGGGTATCCACAGCCACAAAGACAAAAAATATTTTCTTGAAAGTGCGATCACACTTTTTGAATTCCTCGAACAAAACATTAATCCTGAATTTCATACGGCTGTTTTTTTAAAATACAAAGAGTTGTTGGGAACAAGGGTCTTGTATGCCATGAAAGATCTCAGCAAACCGGATATAACAGCCTGGTTCAGAAGATACAAGAAGGTGACATCGGAATGGTCACTGTTCATCGCATTGCGGCTGATAGCTCTGGCGATTTTCAAGTTTGTGCTGCTATTGCGTCAGAAGGTCAGCCGCAGAGGTTTAAAGGAAACGTAGCGTTACGCAGAATCACAACTACTGAAATTATACTTTGCGAAACTCTTCTGATAGAATGACCTCTCCCCGGCCCTCCCCTTGAAGGGGAGGGAGACGTACGTTGTTTGTTGTCAATGTTATTGTTGGATAGCAAATACTTGAATCCAATATTAATGGTTTGAAAATCAATATGTCAAATCTGGTAAAACATCCCCCTCCCCTACAAGGGGAGGGCGGGGAGAGGTCGTATAATCAGAAGTACGCATTATTGCGATGAACCTTAAATAATAAATGAATTGTAAATGAAAGATTCGCATGTGTTGGTAACCGGTGGCGCCGGTTTTATCGGATCAAATTTAGTCAGACATCTCATTGATCAAGGAAATTCGGTGGTGGTTTTAGACAATTTTATGTCGGGATATCGCAGCAACCTGGAACCATTCCCAACTGTACGCCTTCTTGAAGGAGATGTACGGGATAAGACCATGGTGGAAGAGGCCATGAAAGGGGTGGAAGTCGTATTCCATCTGGCTGCCTCGGTGGGCAATAAACGCTCTATCGATCATCCGGTCACCGATGCCGAGATCAATGTGCTGGGTACGTTGAATGTGTTGGAATCTGCCCGTAAAGCGGGGGTAAGGAAGATAGTGACTTCATCTTCCGCCGGAATATTTGGCGAATTGAAAACCATGCCCATCAGGGAAGATCATCCGGTTGAACCCGATACCCCTTATGGTTGTACAAAACTGTGTGAAGAAAAATTATGCCTCTCCTATTCAAAATTGTACCCCATTGAAGCGGTGTGTTTGCGCTATTTTAATGTTTACGGGCCAAATCAGCGGTATGACGCTTACGGAAATGTCATTCCGATCTTTGTTTTTCGGATGCTGCGGAATGAACCACTGCTGATCTATGGGGATGGAGAACAAACCCGTGATTTTGTGCATGTGGATGATGTGGTTCAGGCCAACCTGAAAGCGGCCGATGCCACTGGAGTAAACGGTGCGTATAATATTGCCAGCGGTACACGTGTTACCATAAACAGCCTTGCAAATATCATTACAAAAGATAATTTAAGTCCGGTCGAAATCAAGCACGGCCCGGAGCGCCCCGGCGATGTGCGGCATAGCCTGGCAGACATTTCACAGGCAAATCAGAAATTCAATTTCGCTCCGGAAGTGGACCTGGAAATCGGTTTGGATGCGTATGTTCAATGGGCGAGAAAAGCTCACCTGGGCATTATATAGAAAATCCGGAACAGTGATCAATTTTATTCAGAAAATCGTACGATGATCGCATATACAATTTCATGGTTGTTACTGGTATTCATTATTTTCCTGGCAATAACTCCGGGCAAAAACTCGATATTGACCAGCGTTTTGCTGCTGTTCTTTTTTTTGCCACTCTTGTTTGCAACCGAAACAAGGGATATTTTTCTCAGGGGAAATGTGATAAGGCCGTTAATCGTAATCATTGCGATTAAAATCTTAATGGATAACAGTCAGCTTTCACGGCCATCGTTGGGCCCGTTTAATTATTATCTTGTATTCATTGGCTTTTGCCTGGTATCGTCTTTAATTTCAAAATATCCCCTGGAAGCATCGTTGCGCTCTTTTACTTTTATCGAGCCGATGTTATTCTTCTTCTTCGCACTTGTAATTTCAGCGAATTACGCCAATGGATTCAAGGACATCAATAAAATACTCTATGCAGGCCTTCTCGTTACAATTGTCTTTGCGGTAATTGAGTTGATAACCCAAAAAAAGATACTGTATGATGCCGGATTTGTACCTAAATATTCCCTTGTATATCAAAATGAATTAAGGACTTTCTCAGGCAGAATAAGTTCATTTATAGGGCAACCGATCTATGCCGCTCTCTATTTCTTTGTCGCGCTTTGTATTCCGGTATATCTTTACATCGTATCAAAGTCGGTGACGAAGAAATTCGGATACATACTCATTATTTTACTCCTGCTCCTGATCATGTATGCAACAGGAACAAGAGCCGTTATTCCGGCAATTGTTCTTTTCTTTCTCTTCGCCGGTTTATCATTTACAAAAGAGAAATCATCGGTTTTGGTCATATCTACCGTTATCATTCTCGTTTCAGCAACGATCATTGTACAATATGTCCCGGGCTTTGTAAAGTATCAGCAGGACTCTTTTACGCTGAAAGAGTCGAATGAATCCAATGCAAATTTACTGGCCCGGATCAGTATTGCAGAGCAAATGTTTAAATTATTTCAGAAGAATATTTATTTTGGCAATGGCCCCGGAAATATCCAAAAAGAGGCGGCAGGGTTCATGGTCTCTTACAGTTCATCCCGCGAAGGGCTGTACGGGCAGGAGAACCATTTCCTTGCTATTCTGAGTGATACCGGAATTTTTGGATTTACAGCCTATCTGATATTTCTGATATCCTCTTTGTACTATTTATTCCGAAAGCAGAAAAATGGCTTGGGGATTATTCAATCGCAAGAATTAAACGCATACAGGAAAATGGTCGTCATTACATATATCCTGTTTCTTGCTGTCAGTTTTTCTGTATCAACAATTTCCTCGCTCCCAAATTTTGTAATCAGTATCTTGATTGGTAATTATCTGGGAAAATTGTTCAGAGAGAACAATTTATCTTCAACCCCGGTCACCAGTTACAAATGAAAGCAATACAAGAAATTGACCTGTCAATTGTCATCGTTTCCTGGAATTGCCGCGATTATCTGGTAAAGTGTCTTGAATCAATACGGTTGATGAAGGATGAAATTGTCAATGAAATTATCGTAGTTGATAATAATTCCAATGACGGCACCATTTCGTTGATCAAAAGTAAGTACCCTGAGGTCATCTATATCGAAAACCATACCAATATCGGGTTTCCTGCGGCCAACAACCAGGGGTTCAACATGGCCATGGGCAGATATATTCTCGCACTGAATCCCGACACGGAAGTTTCTTCCGGAGCTTTTGAAATACCTGTAAAGTACCTGGATGCAAACAAGAGTTATGGTTGTGTCGGTATTAAACAGTTGAAGCCAAATGGAGCAATTAACTATCAGGGTGGCAGAAATTACAATACGATTCCTAATACACTTTCCCAATTTCTTTACCTGGATAAACTTTTTCCTCACTCTAAACTTCTTGGAAACAGAGACATGACCTACTGGGATCATGACAGTGACCTTGATGTGGAAGTTACTTCAGGAGCGTTTATGCTTTTCAGCAGGGAGGTTTACGAAAAGTTAGGAGGGCTGTCCACCTTGCTTCCCATGTACCTTGAAGATGGTGAGTTTTGTTATAGAATGAACAAAAACGGATATAAAATCCGTTATCTGGCCTCTGTTTATTTCACGCATCATACAAATAAAAGTTCCGACCATGCGAACCTGATGAAAATTTCATTCATGCTCTTTGAATCTGTATTTCAGTTTCTCCGGATAAGGGAGGGCAAGAGAAATGCATGGATTTTTGTGTGGGCGTTTTTTCTTATATTTCCATTAAGGATTTTGATGCTTCCTGTTATCTGTGCCGGACAGTATTATAAGAAAAAAGAAATCAAATTTATTAAGTTGGTTTTTGAAATTATCTCATCCTTGCTGTGGACTCTTGTGAAAATATTGAATATTAAATATAAGTATTCGTTTGATTAATAATATAGGTTTTTATGAGCAGGGACCATTTGGGATCAGTGGCCAAACAAAACGAGGTTCTTTATAATTCATACTCCGCGGAAGATAACATCAATGCTTCACCGCACCTGAAGCATCAGCAGATCAAGGATTTATATTTGACGCTGGTCAATAATGTTTTTGACAAGGCCAAGGTGAATACTGAACAACCGGAAATTCTGGACCTGGGATCCGGAGATGGCTCCGTTACACTTCCCTTTCTGGCGCTTGGCGCTAAGGTTACTGCGGTTGATATTTCAAGTGAGCAATTGAAAAACCTGACAAAAAATTGTAAGGAATATGAAAATATGTTTTCATCGCATTGTACGGATGTGGTCGATTATCTTCAAAATTCAAATGAAAAATTTGATGTAATTGTCATCAATTCATTTCTTCACCATATTCCGGATTACATGTCGCTCATTCAACAATGTCTTCCACATTTGAATCCGCATGGCCAATTTTTTTCTTTCCAGGATCCACTCCGGTATGATACATTAAGCAGCTTTAACAGAAGGTATAGCCGTTATTCGTATTTGTCGTGGAGAGTCTTTCAGGGAGATTTTTGGGGTGGATATTCAAGAATGATGAGACGCCGGCGTGGTGTGTTACTCGATGATTGTGTGGAAGATAATGCTGAGTATCATGTAACACGCAACGGCGTAGATCAGGATGCAATCGCTCGGCTTTTAAAAAGTAATCATTTTAACGTCAGGACGGTGAAATATTTTGCCACACAAAGCGCCCTGTTTCAATTTTTAGGTTATAAGGCCCGATGCGCAAATATGTTTAGCATCGTAGCACAAAAAACAGACTGATCCGATTTTATCCGCCAATGATGAATTCATCCATCCCTGTCAAGACTCAAAAAAACATTCTGATCTTTGGCAGCACTTTTCCGGAAAATACAGGCCCATCCCTATTTTATCGCTCACTCTTAAACAGTCATTTTAAGGAAAAATTTAAAGTTGAATTCATAGAATTTACTTTTAATACCTCGTTGAACTCATTTGAGAAGATGAGGCCAAAGAAATTCCTGTTGATCGTTAAATTCCTTTACCAGGAGATTCGGGTGTTATTGAAAAACAGGATAGATTACGTGTTCATTCCGGTCTCAACCAATCTGAATGCGGTTCTTAAAGAATTGATTTTCATAAGTATTGCGCTGATATTCAGCAAAAAAGTCATTCTCATCCAGCATGGAAATAATTTTCAGAAGATAAGGGATACCGCTCCGTCAATCTATGATCATATCATCCATCCGATACTGAAAAGAGCACATTCCGGTGTGGTTTTAGCCAAAAATTTAAAAGACAATTTCAGGGATATTTTATCCGAAGGAAAAATCGTTTCCATCTATCCGGGAATTCCGACTTTCAGGAAGTACATTGAACCCATCCAGGATAAAAGAAACAATTTCCGGATTCTGTTTTTAAGCAATCTGATTCCCCAAAAAGGATATTTTGATCTGATCCGGGCAATTCCGGATGTACTTCAGATATATCCCGGTACCATGTTTATTTTTGCCGGTGAATGGAAGGATGATAAGGTTCAGACAAAAGAAATCGTCCTGAAGTTTATTGAAGACCATCAGCTTAACGAGGTCATCATCTTTGCCGGCAAGGTTGACTTACCCGCAAAGGTTGATCTGTATTCAGATGCTGACATTTATGTATTTCCAACCCATTTTGACTCCTTTGGACTGGTTTTGCTGGAGGCTATGCAATTCGGGCTTCCGATCATCACAACCAATGTCGGCGCTATTCCCGAGATTATTATTGACGGGGTGAATGGCATCATTGTTGAAAAAGGGCATCCGGAAAGGATTGCTGAGGAAATAATAAAGCTACTGAAAGACCCAATGCTTCGCCAGGAAATGAAGAAAACAAATCTTGCTGCTTTCGAAGCCAAATTTACGACCGAAAAGTTTTCTGACAGAATGGTTGACTTCTTTGATTCATTATCGTGAGCAATACTTTTACATCCTTCTTTGGACAGAAATTGTTCGCAGGTACGACCGGTGAAGCAACCGACTATTTTGACCGGCTGATCGCTACAAAGCACCCTAAACTTATTGGCGCCATCAATGTTTACCTTTTGACTACTTGCTATCGTGACCGGCAGATGTCGGACCTTTACAATAAATTTGATCTTGTCACCGTCGATGGCAGGCCATTAGTGTACCTTTCACATATTTTCGCATCGGTACCGGTGAAAGAGATGGTGGGAGGGCCGAATTTCTGGGAGACGATCATCAGGTTCGGGGCAGAGCATGGGCATAATTTCTACTTTCTCGGAAGTTTTCCGAATATTCTCACCAAAGCTGCTGCAAAACTTAAAGATCGCTATCCCGGTTTGGATGTAACCGGCATGCATCATGGAATAGTTGAGGATGAAGAACAGTTTACAATAGAGGTTCTAAAGGAGATAAAGGAAAAAAAGCCCGCCATAATAATGATCGGCATGCCATCTCCGATAAAAGAAAAGCTGGCTACATTGTTCAGGGAGGAACTGGAATGCGGAATGATTATAATTATCGGTGGCGCTTTTGATATCTTTGCCGGTGAAAAGAAACTGGCTCCTCATCTGATCAGTATTCTTTGCCTGGAATGGTTTTACAGGATGATACAGGAGCCTGGAAGGCTTTTTTGGCGATATATGGCATCTAATCTCTATTTTCTTTATATGCTTACAACGAATATTCGGATCCCCTTACAAAAACTAATAAGAAAATTCACATAAAATGATTTGGCGCCCCATATTCAACAGGCATCTTCTTCAGATTTTAGATTTCGCGACGCTCTTTTTTACCCTCCTGATCTCGTTTCAGGCCTGGCGTTTGCTGTTTGATGATTCCTTCATGATGCTCTACCTGAAAGAACCGGGAATCATGGATAAAATTTATTTCGCCTGTTTCACCTCCTCGCTGATCTATGTTATGGTTTTCAATTATGTTCGTCCTTACAAGGAAAACCAGTTCTTTTCAGTTAAAAATGAATTGAAATCCCTCATTGATGTCTCTTTTTTTGGTTATGCCGCATCGTTCATTGTGCTCTATTTTATCGGGATCAAGGTAATCCCGCGATCCCTGTTGATCGTGATTGTAATCGGGATATTTTTAATATTTTCATTTCAGAAATCCTTCATGGTGTACATTGCCGGCAGGATCCGTGCCCGGGGGGTGAACAAAAAACGAATCATTATCATCGGAACCGGGCCCAGGACTGATAAATTTTTAAAGCTAATACAAAACAAGTATGCATGGGGGTTTGATGTCATCGGCATTGTAGGTGAGGATCAGGCTTTAACCGGCCAGGTACAACATGGCATCGAAATCATTGATTCTTTCGATAATCTCACGGATGTTTTAAAGGTTTATAATCCCGAGGAGGTCATCATCACCTTGTCAACATCAGATTTTGAATCGGTGACCGATGTATTAAGGACATGCGAAACGGAGGGTGTTGCCGTGAGGTTTATTTCAGATTTCCTGAGCGAAATAACCAAAAATGTAAAGATTGACCGGATCGACGACATTAAAGTCATCAGTTTTTCCATGGTCGAACAGCCCGAATGGGCATTTTTGGTCAAACGGGTCTTGGACATCATCGGAGCCATCGTGGCCATCGTTTTATTCCTGCCTGTTATGATCGTTGCAGCCATCGGCATATTGATCTCTGATGGCTTTCCGATTTTTTACAAATGGAATGTGGTTGGGTTGAATAAAAAACCCTTCCGGTCCTGGAAATTCAGAACGATGGTCAGAAATGCCGACCAGTTAAAATCTCAGCTTATCCATGAAAACGAAATGGATGGGCCGGTGTTTAAAATTAAAAATGATCCGCGGATTATCCCGTTCGGCAAGTGGCTGCGAAAATGGAGTATCGATGAGACTCCGCAATTCTTCAGCGTGTTAAAAGGAAATATGAGCCTGGTTGGCCCGCGGCCTGCAGGCCCGCATGAACTGGACAATTATGACTCCTGGCACCGACGAAAACTTAGCATCCGGCCGGGCATCACCTGTTTATGGCAGGTTTCCGGACGAAACGCCATTCGTGATTTTGATGAATGGGTGCGCTTGGACCTGGAGTACATCGACAATTGGTCAATTGGTCTGGACCTGAAAATTATTATGAAGACCATTCTCACAGTTTTTAAAGGAAACGGAAAATAATAGCCTTATGATCATAGTCAGAGCCCCATTCAGATTGCCCCTTGGCGGAGGCGGTACCGACCTTCCGGCCTATTACCAGAAACATGAAGGCTTTTTGATCACCGCCGCGATCAACAAATATATGTTTCTGAATATCAACGAGCCGGCCATCGTAAATAAGATAAAACTGAATTATACCAAGGTTGAGATAGTTGAAATCAACGAGATCGATAGCATTAAGCATGAAATCGTGCGGGAGTCGCTTAAATACCTTAAAATTAAGCGGCCTCTGGAGATCGGGTCAATGGCCGATCTGTCGGCCGGAACCGGCATGGGCTCCTCCAGTTCCTATACCGTTGCACTGCTGCGCGGGCTGAATACCATGCTTCGCCGCTATATCTCATTACAGGAATTAGCGGAAGATGCCTGTAAAGTCGAAATTGACCTCATCGGCAAACCGATCGGCAAACAGGATCAGTATGCCGCCACATTCGGTGGGATCATACAGCTTGAGATCAATAACCTTGGCAACGTGACCGTGACTAATTTAAAAATGGAACACGAAGCGATCTATGAGTTGGAGAACCGTTTGATGATGTTTTATACCAACATTGAAAGGGATGCCAACCATATCCTTGGCGAGCAGAGTGATAAAGCCAGGAGGAATGAAAAAGACGTTGTTGAGTCTATGCATGCCATCAAGGAGATCGGGCATGCCGTGAAGGACGCCCTGATCCATGGTGATATCGACCGGTTCGGCGCACTGCTGAACGAACACTGGCTTGAGAAAAAGAGAATTTCCAATAAAATGTCCTCCTCGCAGATTGACCACTGGTATGAAACCGGGATCAAACACGGGGCGCTCGGCGGAAAAATAATGGGTGCAGGCGGCGGAGGCTTCTTGCTGCTTTGTGCTAAAAACGGAGCAAGAAAGAAGTTGCGGAAGGCCATGGAGGATGAAGGCCTGAGATACATGGACTTCCGTTTTGATTTTGAGGGTGTTAAGGTGTTGGCGGAGCTGTAAACATGAAAAAAACCAGGGTACTGATCACCGGAGTTGCAGGTTTTATCGGATCGAATTTTGCCGAAAGACTGCTCAGCGAGAAAAAATTTGAGGTGACCGGTATCGATAACCTCTCTTATGGCATCCGGGATCAGATCCCTGAAGGGGTCATATTTCATCAGCTTGATATCAGGGATAAAGCCATTTATCCTTTATTTGATGGGGTTGACTTTGTTTTTCATTTTGCTGCGAAGAATTGCATCAGCGATTGCCAGATCGATCCCGTTGAAACGGCCGATATCAATGTACATGGATCCATCAATGTTTTTGAAGCGTCACGGCAGGCGAAGGTCAAGAAGGTTATCTATGCAGAATCCTCAGCCTTGTACGAGGGGAGCGAAATGTTACCCACCCCCGAATGGGATGTAAAACCACAAAGCTTTTACGCGGTCAGCAAAGTATCGTCCATGTATTTTGCTGAGGCCTATGCCAGATTTTACGGAATGGCATTTACAGCCCTGCGTTATTTTTGTGTTTACGGTCCGCGGCAGGATTATCGCAGATCCATCCCCCCTGTCTTCAGTGCATTCATTATCAATCTGCTGAGGGGAAATCAGCCGGTGATCTACGGTACGGGTGAAAAACGGCGTGATTTTATCCATGTGGATGATATCAACGATTTTCACCTGCAATGCATGGAAGATCACCGAACTACCGGGCATGTTTTCAACCTCGGAAGCGGGGTGAATCATTCGGTAAATGATATTTATAGTGTCATAGCACGTTTGCTTGATCACCACCACCCTCCAAAATACCAACCAGACCTGCCGGGAGAGGCCTTTGCCAACCTCGCAGATATCACCGCAGCGAAAGCATTAGGATGGGCTCCGAAAATCGGATTGGAACAAGGGCTGCAATCTTCCATTGAATTTATTAAGCATGAACTTGAAAAGGGAAATATTGCATGAATGCCATCATCCTTGCTGCCGGCCGGGGTGAGAGGCTGGGTGAGATCACCCAGACCCTTCCCAAACCAATGGTTCGCCATTTGGGGAAACCAGTACTGCAGCACAATATAGAATTATGCCGGCGATCGGGGATTAGAGAGATCTGCATCAACCTGTATCATCTGCCGGAAGTTATCAGGGATTACTTTGGAGATGGCGCCGGGTTTGGTGTAAATATCAGCTATTCTGTTGAACAGGAGCTGCTTGGAACATCCGGTGCGGTGAAAAACATAGCCCGGCAAAGTCCTGAATTTACCCGGCAACCGTTTTTCGTCCTCTATGGTGACAACTATTCCAATTTTAACCTGAGTTCACTCGAGTTGAAAATGAAAGAAACGGATGCGTTGGGGGTGGTCGGGTTTCACTACAGAGAGGATGTTTCTACCAGTGGGGTGGCTGAATTTGACATTGATGGACGAATAATCTCATTTGTCGAAAAACCGACTCCGGGCGAAACGAACAGTCATTGGGTCAATGCTGGTATATACTTACTGAACCCTGCCATTTTGGATGATATCCCTGATGGAAATTCTGATTTTGCCAGGAATATCTTCCCGGAAATGCTGAATAAGAAGATCCCATTGTATGGGGTTTGTGATCAAGGTGATGTAAAAGCGTTTGACACGCCTGAAATGATGAAAAACAACCTGATATAACGATGTTGCTTAAGGATAAACATGTGATTCTTACCGGGGCAGGCCGGGGTATCGGACGAGCGATCGCCTGCCGTTTGGCTGAAGAAGGAGCCCAGATCGCCCTGCTGTCACGAACCGAATCCGAATTGGCTGAGACCTTTGAAATGATCAGCAAAACCAGTCCTGAATCGTTTTACTTCCCGGTTGATCTGGATGATGAAACTGCTGCAGAAGAAACTTTCGGAAGGATAGTATCCCGTTTCTCCAGCGTTGATATCCTTGTGAATAATGCCGGAATTCAGCCACCGATCGGATCATTTCATCAGAATGATTTTGAATCCTGGAAAAAGAACATCCGGGTTAATCTTTTTGCCTCCGCCTTTCTTTCACATTTGGTTATCAAGGTGATGATCCCGCAGCGGAAGGGAAAAATAATAAACATGTCTGGAGGCGGATCGACAGGCCCCCGGCCGAATTTTTCAGCCTACGCCGTTTCAAAAACTGCTATGGTACGATTTACCGAAAATCTTGCCGCGGAACTGCGGGAGTTTAACATTGATGTCAATGCAATTTCCCCGGGCGCGGTGAATACCCGGATGCTTGAGGAGGTTCTTGATGCTGGTCACGATGCAGGCAGTGAATGGCAGGATGCCATGAAACGCAGCGAAACGGGGGGTACTGAACCGTCTGTTGCCGCAGGGTTGATTGCTTTTCTGGCTTCATCACTATCCGATGGCATCACCGGTAAACTGATCAGCGCCCCCTGGGATCCATGGACTGAAACATCCTTCAGGGAAGAGCTCAGGATGAATAAAGACCTGGCAACATTAAGAAGAATTGATAACAAATACTATTTCCAGAAAAAATGAAAGTAGGAATCATTGGTTGTGGTTTGATCGGCAGAAAACGTGCATCGGCACTTGATAAAGACGATATCCTGGTCGCGGCCTGCGATACAAATAAAGAAGTAGCCGAAGCCTTTGCCAGTACCTTCGATTGTCCTGTGTTTACAGATCCTTCGGCGCTTATTTCTAAGACCGACTGTGAAATAATCATTGTGGCGGTTGTTAATAAATTTATCCTGGGAATCACAGAAGAGGCGTTGAAACTTGGAAAACATGTCCTTGCCGAGAAACCACTTGGCAGGAATGCATCAGAATCGAAAAGGATGGTTGATGCAGCTCTCCTGAACAACCGTATTTTAAAGACCGGTTTTAATCACCGTTTTCACCCGGCATTGTCGAAAGCCAAGGCCATGTTCGATGATGGACAGATCGGGAAATTGTTGTTCATCCGGGGACGTTATGGTCATGGTGGCCGCCCCGGGATGGAAAAGGAGTGGAGGGCGTCAAAGGATCTCTGTGGCGGCGGCGAACTTCTGGATCAGGGGGTCCACCTCATTGATCTTAGTCGATGGTTTGCAGGAGATATCCGGACGGCCTTCGGGAAAGTTCGGACTAAGTTCTGGGACATGGAAGTAGAGGATAATGCTTTTATTTTGCTTGAATCCATTGATAAGGTAGATATTCAGCTTCAGGTGAGCTGGACAAACTGGAAGAACATCTTTTCCATGGAGATCTTCGGCAGCGATGGTTATCTGAAAATTGAAGGTCTTGGCGGTAGTTATGGCCCGGAGACCTTGGAATTCGGAAAACGAAGAACGGAAGGCGGCCGTCCGGATATCGAATTATTCGAATTTCCCCCGGAGGATATCTCCTGGAATAAGGAATGGAATGAATTTAAACAAGCTATTCGTAATGGATGTGAACCCATCGGAAATGGGATGGATGGTCACCGTGCCAATGAAATCATCGAGGCGCTCTACGCATCCTCTGAGCGTGGAACGATAATAGAATTAGTCACTTAACATGAAAATCGGAATACTTACCGGCGGCGGTGATGTTGCCCCGTTAAATGCAATTATTCAATCGGCGATCGGGGAGTGCAACAGAAAAGGAATTGAAATAATCGGTTACCTGAAAGGTTGGGATGGACTGTTGTCAGACCGTAAAATCCAGTTAAACAATCATCCAGTTAACGGTGACATTGGGGGTACAATCCTGAAATCATCGCGGGTCAACCTGAAAACGGTTGCGCAGGGAGGAGAGAAAGTCTTGCAACAGTTGAATGCCGATAAACTGGATGGGTTGATCGTGCTCGGCGGTGAGGACACACTCTCCAACGCTCTGCTGATAAAAGATTATCCGAAAGTACTCATCTCAAAGACCATTGACAACGATGTGGGTTTTTATAAAGACAAAAAGTTTTTCAACCATTTTTCGCTCGGGTATCCCACTGCCGCAGAAAAAATTTCATCTTTTGTAAGCCTGTCCGAAGGGTTGCGAACGACCGCCATTTCGCATGAACGTATCATCATTGTCGAATCCATGGGGATGCATGCGGGATGGCTGGCGCTTGCCTCTTCGCAGGGCAATCCTGATTTTATCATCATCCCCGAGTTTCCTCTGGATTTTGAATATTTCAAAAAGCGCGTCGAACACAGGTTCAGGGATAAGAATAATGTAATCATCGTTATTTCTGAAGGAGCCCGCTGGACTGGTGGAGAATATATTTCAGCGGATGAGAATGAAAAAGACAGTTTTGGTCATCCGCGTTTCAAAGGAACGGCAGAAAAACTTGCTGAGCTTCTGAAGGATGCATTAAAAGGAAAGTTCGACACACGAAATATCAACGCGGTCAATCCCTCTTATCTCTATCGTTCAGGAAGACCCAACACAATCGATAAAAAAATCGGCTTCGAAATGGGAGCAATGGCCGTAAACCATCTCCTGCAGGAAAAAACAACAGTATTTTTGTTTACCGAGCTCGAACGAGGCCCGGTTTTTCAAATCAGGAAATTTGATTTTAACGAACTTCATGATATTGAGGAGTTTCATCGCTTTGTTGATGATACTTTATATGATCCGGATAATTATGCGGTCACGGATTTTGGCAAAGACTATTTTAGTACGTTTGTTCCCTCATTAACCTGATCCAGGCAGATAATTATAAATAAAGACAAATATGACCTTTTCTAAACTATTTCTGAAAGAATGTATTGAAGTTATTGATGGCCTTGATGATGCCATTATTGAACAAATGGCGGAGACACTCGCTGATACGCGGAAGCGGAACGGAAGGCTTTTCCTGATCGGATCCGGTGGAGGTGCGGGTCATGCTTCGCATGCCGTGTGTGATTTCAGAAAACTTTGCAACATCGAAGCATATGCTCCCTATGACAATGTATCGGAGCTTACTGCCAGGGTGAACGACGAAGGCTGGGAGGTAACCATCATTAACTGGTTGAAGGTAAGTCGGTTCAGGAGCGACGATTGCGTGTTTGTCTTTTCTGTTGGTGGGGGAAACCATGAAAAAAATATCAGCATGAACATCGTCAAAGTGATAGAATATGCAAATGAAATAGGCGCTAAAATTGTCGGCGTTGTTGGTAAAGACGGCGGATATACAAAAAAGCTGGGCGATGCTGTTGCATTGATTCCCATCATCAATCCCGATCATATCACACCTTTAACAGAAGGTTTCCAGGCAGTTATATGGCACCTGCTTGTATCACACCCAAAACTTCAGGTAAACCCGACGAAATGGGAATCTGCCAGATGAAGGAAAACGTGAAGTCTTTAACAGGCCTTTCAAACAATTCAAATTAAAACCATAAACCATGAACACACTGAGTGTCAAATTATTTGCCGATGGCGCCGAAAAAGCCGGGATGCTGGAGATGTATAATAATCCCATCATCTCCGGTTTTACAACCAATCCAACGCTTATGCGCAAGGCTGGAATTACGGAGTACAAAAAATTTGCGCTTGATATACTCTCAGTCATAAGGGACCGCCCCATCTCATTCGAAGTGTTTTCCGATGATTTTGCCGAAATGGAGCGGCAAGCCATGGATATTGCCTCTTGGGGGTCAAATGTGAATGTTAAAATACCTGTTACAAATACCAGGGCTGAATCAAGTGTCCCATTGATTGCAACGCTTGCCGGTGCGGGTGTCAAACTGAATGTTACCGCCATGATGACGGTCGAACAGGTGAAAGCCGTATTGCCTGCAATGGCGCATGGTCCTGGTGGCTATGTTTCAGTTTTTGCAGGAAGGATTGCCGACGCAGGCATAGATCCGGTACCGATTATGGCCGAAGTTGTCGGGATGCTCAAAGACTATCCTCATATCGAACTGATCTGGGCAAGCCCGCGTGAGCTTTTCAACATTGTACAGGCTGATCAGGTAGGTTGTCATATCATCACCGCCACCAACGACATTCTGAAAAAGTTACCCACCATCGGAAAAGATCTGACCGAATTTTCACTTGATACGGTGAAAATGTTTTATAACGACGCCAAAGCTGCAGGTTTTGTAGTTTAATACCCGGAAGAATCTTATAAAAAAGCTGCCTCAACCATTATGGGGTGGCTTTTTTATTGATTTGGCAATAAGTTCCACCCATGCAACCCAGACAAGAAAAATTATCAGGTAAATAAATGGTCTGAA
This sequence comes from Bacteroidales bacterium, assembly GCA_030681475.1. GTDB lineage: Bacteria > Bacteroidota > Bacteroidia > Bacteroidales > FEN-979 > CAIVAT01. Next base: position 87,093 of record JAUXWT010000108.1, read on the forward strand.
AACCCAGTCATGAATAAAATGAAAATGATTTGATGTATGGCTTAACTGAAGTGCAATTCCTATAAAACGAACGACATTAAAAAAGTGAATTACAATAAGGCTCACAGGAATGAACCATAGTTTATGCTTCCATGGGCCCGGCAAAAGGACCAGGAGAAAAAAAGTCAGAATAAACTGTTGCAGTCCGGAGCACCCAAACTGCATTTGAAGCTGTTGGCCATTTGGCAGTACAACCATGTCATTCTCAATCGTATTCGATATGTTGAATATGGTGGAAAGCGCCCATGAGGTCAAATTCAGAATATGCAGAGTCAGAAAATCCAAAATGTTGACTACAACAGGGATCTTGATGAATGCTGGTTCAAAATATTCATAAATTAAGAAGAAGGGAATGATAATGATAAAAAATCGTAAAAGGTCTTTCCCTATTATGTTCGTTAAAAATTTCATAATCCGATGTTAATTCCGACATTAAAATTATTGGTATTGCCAACCATTATTTCCGGCTGGTAGCTCATATCCCCCTCCTGAATTGATTTTATATACCGGATATAGAAATACCCGTTATTTATAAACTCGTATCTGGCAGTGAATTCCAGGGATTCATTCTGCCAGATTTTATTTTTCATGAACCGGAGCAGATCATAGGAATAGGATCGGTCGTCGGGATATTCGTCACCATGTTGCGCCAGGGTATAGGCCAGGTTTAAAAAAATACCGCGAAGTGGTTTCCAGGAGAGCGCAAGGTAGATTTCCATGGAATTATCGCGGAGGTAATGACCCATGCAATAGTTATTTGATGAAAAAGTAGTCGTGGAAATATAATGTTTGTAAGTGATCGGATTGGTTTTGGTCCATTCGGCGGTCAGCGCAACATTTTGCAATGGCATATCATTCAATCTGAAACCGGCCTTCCAGCTTGTCCAGTTAAGTGTTTCCGGATCAAGTACTCTGGAAATCTTGAGTTCATCAATAAAAAGACTTACCCACACATGCAAGTGCCTTATTTGCCTGGAAGAAACATCAAAAAAAAGTTGTGAATTTTGTCCGGCATTATTATTTATCGAACTGTTTGTTGCATCAACAGAATTGAAGAACATGAAGGGAATGAGAAAAACAGGTTGCACACCATTGTCGCTGTAAACGATCGAGTTCCCAAAAGAGAGGTTAAGTCCCTTCCATGGGATAAATGTGAACATATTGGCTGCCAGGAATTTATTTCTGTACACCTCTCTGTAAAAACCACCGCTGTAATAGGAATTGTTGCTGTCAACGACTTCCGAATTGAGCCAGGCATGAATATAGTTGAAATCGAACCATTTAGCCGGATTCAGGTGAAGTTGGATTGATGGGAAAGAAGGTGTTTTGCCCGATAGGATGGTTGCCCCATGATAGTTATTTCCCCATTCCACCCGCTCCTTGATCAATCCGAATGAGCCCCAGTTCCACGACGCCACCACCCCTCCCCGCATCTCGCTGAAATCAACCCCCTCTTTCGATCCGGGTTTGTAAAGCGCCCCCTGCTCTTGCGTAAAATACTCCGGTTTGGCAATGGCCACGCTCGCATTGTTGTCGCGGAGGCTGGCATAAAATCCGAAGTTTTTACCGATGTATCCGAACATGCTGCCTCCCCACCACCGGTGATATTCACTTCCGTTCTCGTTGGTCATCCACTGAACACCCAATATCGGCCGCACCGAGAAGGTAAACAATGAATCTTTGTAATGAATGCCCAGCGGATTCAGCGCCACGGTCATGTTTTGCTGATTTTTCAGGAGGAATGCCAGCTTGTGATCATACCCGTCGGCTGTTCGTGACACGTAACGCGTGACGCGTGACGGTGATTCGAGTTGGTAGTCCTGAAGGTAGAAATGCAGCTCTTTCCGCTGACGGTTGTTTAGCCGGTGGTTTGGTTTTTCAGGATCAGCGCTCATTTGGGCATCAGCGCTTTTGGCATCATGCAGTTTTCCGGCAATATAGCTTCTGGAATATGGTTTGATCGCAGAATTCAGGGTAATGAATTTCAGATTGGCGAGTTCATCCAGAAAATCGTAAATGCCTGTATTGCTGATATCCTCATACACAACCTGAGAAAAGCCTGGCGCAAAGACCATCAGAAAAGCAAGAAGGATAAATGTTTTTTTCAACCCAACATGAATTTGGAGGTCAAAATTACCATTATTTCAGTTCTGTAAGGAGAAACAGAATGACGAATTTCATAAATCTGATTTTACTCTGTGAACCTCTGTGTATTCTCTGTGAACCTCTGTGTAACAAAATTTATCACACAGAGCACCACAGAGAAGACACGGAGTGACACAGAGATCATATTAAACACGCTTTAAAATGATTTCCTGGCTGGGTATCCCAAATTAAACCTTCTGGTATAATTTCGATCAATCAAATTATTTTTTGTAAATTTGTTTGTTATGCCAGAAATATTCAGAAAGCTTGGATTTGTTTTCTTCTTTTACTCGAATGAAGGACAAGAGCCAATTCATGTGCATGTTAGAAAAGCCGGCGGGTTCGCAAAATTTTGGATTGATCCGGTTGAATTGGACTTTTCACAGGGCATGAAAATTTCCGACATCAAACAAGCCGAAGAATTGATTTTTGGACATTTGGAAATTATTAAAACAAAATGGCATGAAGTACATGGTAGCTGAACTTCTGTTTAAGGCAATAAAAGCATGGTATGAAGATGGTAAGATCTGCATCTTGCTTTCTGATAAGAAAGAGATCAGGTTTCCTGTTGAGTTGAATGACAGACTCAATAAGGCAACTCCGGATCAACTGAAAAATATGGAAATTATCTGTGACGGCACCGGGTTGCATTGGCCCGAACTTGATGAAGACCTGTCTTTAACAGGTATTATCGAAGGTCGGTTTTCTGCGTGAATTTCCTGAATTTCGAAATCAGATCGTATAAAGCCGGCTCTTAAAGAATTCCATATTTTCCGGCAGCGAGAACCATTCAATCGTCTCTTTCAATCCCGATTCCAGATCAAACGACGGTTGCCAGCCAAGCAACTCCTTTGCCTTGCGGTTTTCGGCCCATAACCGCTCCACCTCGCTTTTTTCAGGGCGCATCCGTTCCTCAGCGCTTTCAATAATTATTTCCTTCCCCATCAGTGCTGCAATCTTCTGCGCCAGGTCACCCACAGAAATTTCATTATTGCTCCCCAGGTTGATCACCTCGCCTAAGGCAAGATCACATTCTGCAGCCCGGATAAAACCTTTTGCCGTGTCTTTCACGTAGTTCAGGTCGCGGGTGGGCGTTACCGCACCAAGTATGACCTTTCCGGTACCATTGATCAGTTGCGTGATGATGGTGGGTACGATCGCCCGTGAGGATTGCCTCGGGCCGTATGTGTTGAACGGACGGACCACAACGACCGGCGTTTTGAAAGAGCGGAAAAACGTCAGCGCCAGGAAATCGGCAGAGGCCTTGGTTGCGGCGTATGGCGATTGCGGGTTGACCGGATGCTCCTCGGTGATCGGCACGAATTGTGCTGTTCCGTAGATCTCGGAAGTGGAGGTATGGATGATCCGGCTTACATCAAGCTGGCGCGCTGCCTGGAGGATGTTCAGGGTGCCCTTTACATTGGTGTCCACATAAGTATCCGGTGAATGGTAGGAGTAGGGTATCCCGATCAGGGCTGCAAGGTGAAACACAACGTCGCATCCCTTCATGGCCTCCCTCACCCCGTTCGGATCACGGATATCGCCGGTAAAGACTTCAATGTTCTTTTTTTTATCCCCGGGAAAATAGTCTATCCATCCCCACCGGTTAAAAGAGTTGTAATGGACAAATACTTTGACGTCACAGCCTTTTTCAAGCAACTCTTCCGTGAGATGGCTTCCGATGAACCCTGCCCCGCCGGTAACCAGGACTTTTTTATTTTTGATATCCATATTAAAGCTTTACCGGACAAAAATAGGTAATTCCACGGTTACTTTTTGAATTGAATCGGGTAAGTAACATTACCTTTGCGAAAAATAAACAGATGAGCATGAATGCAAAAATCATCCTGAAACCAGGCAAGGAGGCTGCTGTAAAGCGTTTTCATCCATGGATATTCTCCGGCGCCATTGGCAAAGTTGAAGGGGCCCCGCGTGAAGGCGATACCGTTGAAGTTTTGACTTCGCGATATGAATTTCTGGCGATGGGTCACTATTTGCCCGGATCCATCGCGGTCAAAATATTTTCATTTGAAGCGGGGGAGGTCAATGACAATTTCTGGAAAGCGAAACTGAAAACGGCCTGTCAACTCAGGGTCAGGCTTGAAATGATCGGCGGGTCGGTCGCCAATGCCTGTCGCCTCGTTTATTCTGAGGGGGATTTAATGCCCGGCCTCATCATCGACTATTACAACGGCGTGGCGGTCATGCAGGCCCATTCTGTGGCGATGCACCGCCTGCTGCCAGTGTTTACCGCGGCCCTGCAGGAAATTTTCGGCAAAGAACTTACGGCGGTTTACGATAAAAGCTCCGAAACCCTGGAAAAATCAAAACTCATAACCCGCAACTCCAAACTCTTCCTGAAAACTGAGGACTCTCTACCGTTGCCACAAATTGATAAACCTGCCAACCAACTTGAAAGTCCTCCTGCCCCCCCGTCCCCCCGTCCCCTCGTCCCCCCGTCCCCCAGTTCACTTGATCACTTCCTTTACGGCTCCTCCGGTCCCATTGAAATCCAGGAGACCGGACATCGCTTCATGGTTGATTTCATGCGAGGCCAAAAAACCGGCTTTTTCCTCGATCAGCGCGGTAACCGGATGTTTACACAATTTTATGCCAAAGGGAAAAAGGTATTGAACGCGTTTTGCTATTCAGGAGCATTTTCAGTTTACGCGTTGAAGGGTGGTGCAACCATGGTCCATTCCATTGACACTTCCAGGCTGGCCATTGAGTGGACTGAGCAGAACATCAAACTGAATGAATGTGATGAATCCCGGCACCGGAGTGAAGTAGCCGATGTAAAACGGTTCCTTGCCGAGACCCGCGAAAAATATGACATGATCATTCTCGATCCGCCTGCTTTTGCCAAAACCCACCATGTAACCAACAATGCGCTGCATGCCTATGTTCACATCAACGCGGAAGCGATTAAAAAAATGAACCCGGGAGGCATATTATTTACGTTTTCATGTTCTCAGCCCATAAGCCGGGAGATGTTCCGTTCGGCGATCCAGTCGGCTGCCATTGAGTCCGGTCGCCAAGTGAGGATATTGCATCAACTTTCGCAGGGGCCCGATCATCCGGTCAGCATCTTCCACCCGGAAGGGGAGTACCTGAAAGGGTTGATACTGGCAGTGGACTAACGTTCATCTCTCCCATCCCACCCCCAATATGTTACATCTTCACAATTTTCCTGGTAACTGAGAAACTCTTCCCCACCGCCTTCAACATGTAAAGACCCTTGGAAAAAGCCGAAATATCCAGCGCTATTTCGCTTGCCGGGGAGTAATTCGATGAAAATACACAAACGCCCCTGCTGTCATAGATTTCGATAGTAAAAGGTTCGTTCAGCGTTGGTTCAAAGGAAACATTCACCAGGTTGTGCGCCGGATTTGGATAGATATTCAATCCAACCTGGAGTTTTGCTTCCGCAACCCCTAGCGGACGGTTGCCCTGCGCAAACCACACCCCCCATTTGGCCTCGGAAATGAGCACGTAGGCGTTTGATGACGCAGGATGAATCTTATCCGGCGACATGGCGATCTCTGCAATGACCGGAGACCCGCTATAGAAGGCAGTAAAGATGATTTTGTCGTCCAGTTTTGAATAATTCGGATAGCTTAGCGTGGATCCATTGTTGTAAACTTCAACAAAATCACCGGTTTCAAGGTTTGAAGCCAGCACGCTCACCGTATTGGTCGATCCATCTAAGTAATCGAAGGCACAAACAGCGGGTGAGTTTTTCGACAGGGAAGGATTTCCGATGCTGATGCCTTCAGGAATACCCGATACCAGTTTGAAAATATCTCCGTTTCCCCAGTTGGCTGAGGCTTTGTTCCATACCCGCATAAAGCTGATATCCCAATAATCGACATTTTGCCCGGAAGTGGAGCTGTTCATCTGGTTGTATGCATCATAGATGATAAATTCGCCGCTGTAATCCCATTCAAGGGCATCAGCATATAAAACGTTATTTGTAACTACTCCTTGCTGTGTTGTAGGGTTGTACAAATGCGCCTTGACCCACTCCGATTTCTGATAACTGTAAATATAAATCGCAGAATCCTGAAACTCGGTAACGGCAGCGATCAGCGACCCATCTTTGGAAATGGCAACGTTCGACCATATGGCCTCGTCCTGTATGATACTTTCCTGGGGCTGCGCTCCGAGGGTTATGGCATGCATCTTCTTGTCGGAACCGATAAATACGGCAACACTGCCATTATCTACGATGCTTGGTTTGTTCACTGACGGAGTCTGTGATATAGCCACGAAATTTGTACCGGTGGTCGAAGACAAGTACAATGTGTTAGGGTCTCCTGAATAGGTGTTATAAGCCAGGATGTAATCCTGACCCGGGTTAACCGGCAGTTGGTTCTGGTAATTCCCGCCGCTACCGTCCATGATGCCAACGGCATCAAAGGCTGATTTCGCAGCATTTACCTCAGCCGAACCGTCGCCATAAAGGTCCTTGGCAGATTGCACGACCGCCAAACGGCAATCAATAAATTGTGACGATCGGGTCAAATACTGAAACAGCGCCCTGAAAAAGGTCATTTCCCCTTTTTCCATCCCTACCACGGAAACATATTTATAGAAAGCAAAGTTGATGATCCCGCTGTTGATATGCACGCCGCCGTTGTCTTCGGTTCCGGTGTACATCTCACTGACATTGGCCGGTTGATAACCCGGATCGCTGAAACTTGAGCCTCCATTGTGCGGGTTCGACATGTCCCGCAAGCATCCCCCGGGGAAGATGCCGGGTTTAACGATATCTTCACCAATCTTCCAGTTCAACCTTTCCACCACTGCCCCTGCAATATCTGAAAATGCTTCATTCATTGCACCCGACTGGTTCTGGTATTCCAGGTTGGCGGAGGCCTCATCATAGGCATGACCCAGTTCGTGTGCGCTTACATCAAGGGCCCCGGCCAAAGGTTTGAATTGAGATGCCCCGTTGCCATAAACAATGCAGACTCCGTTCCAGTAAGCATTGTCCATACCGCTTCCGTTATTTTCGGTAGCATTGATAACACTGAGAACCGAACCGCCCTTATTGTTCCAGGAGTTCTTATTGTGAGTTGTCCGGAAATATTCGTAGGTCACTCCGGCATTATATTGTGAAGAGATAACTTTCGGACTCCAGGTATTGTTGCTGGAAGTAGCGACACCGGGATTAAACCCGGGAGCAGAAGGACTGGTATAATTCGCATCATAGGTTCGCATGGTGCCTTCCTGGTTCTGCGGGTTGTACATTGGTTTTGACACATCGATCATGAGGTAGGTTCCGCCCTGCTGATAAGCGTGGATTGTACGATTTACCCCATTAAGGTCCGGCCCGGTGGCAGTAACGTCGCCATCACAATGGGTGTTGTTGTAAAAATGGATGACTGATCCTGTCTTCGCATCAATAAAATATTCCCAGCGTTCCACGAAGTTGGGTCTGACCGTGATATGCCAGGCGAGATATTGCTTCCGGGGATCACGGTCTTTCGGATATATGATCAGTTCACTTACCGGTTCGTTGTAAGTGAGAATTAATTTTTGACCGTCATTCAGTTCATAATAGTCTGTTCGCTTCGATACATCCATGATGGCGGCAAGTTGTGCGTGGTATGCACTCACTGACGGATTCAGGTCAGCAATTGTTGGCGTGGGATATGGGTTGCCGTTGAATAACCCGATCTGATCATCATCAGCATGAAGATAGATTTCGGCGCCATATATGGGGATTCCTCTGTACACCTGTTGCATTTTCACATGGGTCATCCCCAGGTCATCGGTTTGAACGCTTTTCAGCATGAATTCATCAGGTGCATCCTTAATCCTCAGATCTGCCTGGATGGCAGTAAGGTATTCAAAACATGCTGTTTCCAGGTTGGGTGTTGATTTAAGATCTTTGTTATTCTGACCGGGTATTTTTCCCGATAGAAAAATAACCTGGCTGTTCTGGTTGTAATACTTTTCACCAAAGGATTTTTGCGACTGCAACATGGCAGGCAGGGGATGACTGACCGGATGAAAAGCCGGTACATTTGGCATCCGTCCAGTTGCCGCACTGAATCCGGGAATGGATTGGATCTGCTTTGGCATAAATCCGGTTGTTGTTTGTGATTTTGACTTTACTGCGAAAGGATTATTCTGTCCCGCAACGGTCACAACCATGGCCATAAAAAGAAAGAACGCTGTTAAAACATGTAGACGGTTTTTCATACATTTAATTTTTAGGTTAAAAATTTGATAAAAGATAATTATAAAATTCGCTGATGCCTTCGGGAGGTGAGATTCCGGATTCACCCCATTTGATCTCGTTCGAGCGTGGGGGCTGTTTCAGGTTCAGGTAGTATGTCATATTACCCGGATGTTTGAATTTCACCGTACTTAACCCCAATATTTCAGCCTTTTTGAAAATTTCCCTGGTTTTCGATTTTTTCAGTTTTCTGACCTCTTTCCATTCGCCGGTCAATCCTTTACTCAGAAAAAGGTGTCCGTTGTCGAGCAATATGTACTCTTTCATCATCCCGGTCACTCCTCCGCTGCTGCCGGCGATAATTTGAGACCCCTTATAGTTTTTTGGAGTGTATTGGGTTGATTTACATGAAAATAGCAATGGCAGGAAGCAAAAGGTGGTTAACAACAGTCTCATCATTATATCGTTTGCATGAATAAAAACAATACGAAGATAAGGTAAAAAACAAATCAGACCAAGCAGACCAGGAAGACTTACTGTAAATACTTAGTATCTTTGGTACAGATATCAACCGAAAAAAAGGGATGAAAACCCTCCTTCATTTTTTTAATCAGAGTGTCGAAAAGTTTCACGATAACGTCTATTTGTGGGAGAATTGTGGCGATGGATATCAGGGGACAACCTACGGAGAAACCCACGACATGGTGTACCGTTTTGCTGCCGGGCTCATTTCTCAGGGAATAAAAAAAGGGGACCGGATCGCGTTGTTTTCTGAGGCCAGGAACGATTGGGTGATCAGTGAATTCGGGATCCTCTTTTCTGGCGCCGTGAATGTTCCGTTATCTGTCAGGATGAATGAACCGGAGGAGATCAGGTTCCGGTTGAACCACTCGGGTGCACGCTGCATCATTGTTTCGGGTAATCAGATCAGTAAAATAAGACAGATCAGGAAAGATTTACCGGTACTGGAAAAGATCATTGTTTTAGATGAAATTCCGCTTACATCCGGCGATGAACTGTTGTTTTCAGCAATCTTGAGCGCAGGCGACCTGTTCCTTGCCGGACACCGGGATGTTTTTGATGAGACGGTGGCATCCGTAACGCCAGATGATCATGCCAACATCAGCTACACCTCCGGGACAACCACCGACCCCAAAGGAATTATCCTCACTCACCGCAACTTTGTCGCCAACGTTGAGCAGGGATATTCGCTGATTGACATTTCAGAAAGGTACACCACATTGCTTATTCTTCCATGGGATCATGCTTTTGCACACACCGCGGGTATATACTGTTTCATGGGAAAGGGTGCATCTATTGCCTCGGTGCAATCGGGTAAAACATCGCACGAATTCTTAAAAAACCTGCCCAAAAACATACAGGAGATCAAGCCAACGCTGTTATTCAGCGTTCCAGCCATCGCAAAAAGTTTTAAAAACAGTGTCGAAAAAACGATCCGTTCAAAAGGCCCTTTCATCGAACGGTTGTTTGTATTAGCTCTGAAGATCGCATATTTCTACAATGGCGATGGATGGGACAGGGGCAAGGGATTAAAAATGTTCCTGAAACCACTTTACTCCCTATTTGATCTGATCCTTTTCAGTAAGATCAGAAGTGCTTTTGGAGGCAGGCTTGAGTTCTTTATTGGTGGCGGAGCATTGCTCGACATGGAATTTCAGCGGTTTTTTTATGCCATCGGCGTCCCGATGTTCCAGGGTTATGGCCTTACCGAAGCTTCCCCGTTCATCTCTTCCAACACGCTGCGCAGACATAAACTTGGATCGTCTGGCGTTCTGGTTGCAAATCTGGAACTCAGGATTTGTGATGAGCATGGAACAGCGCTATTGCCGGGAGAAAAGGGGGAGATCGTGATAAAAGGGGAGAATGTGATGGCCGGTTACTGGTTGAATGAAGATGCGACAAGAGATACTGTTAAGAACGGATGGCTGCACACAGGAGATATGGGTTATATGGACCGGGACGGTTTCCTTTATATCCTTGGCCGGTTCAAAAGTCTGCTGATCGCCGATGATGGAGAGAAATATAGTCCCGAGGGGATGGAAGAGGCCTATTCAACGCAATCAAAGTTTATTGAACAGTGCATACTCATTAATAATCAACATCCATATACCATAGCGCTTGTGGTTCCGAACAAAGAGGCGCTGCAACATTACCTTTCCGGAGCGGGTACCAACCCTGTTTCGGAGGAGGGTTTGACGGCCGCACTGCGAAAAATTGAACGGGAGTTTGCAGAATACAGAAAAGGGAATAAATATGGTGGGATGTTCCCTCAGCGGTGGCTTCCTTCAGCCATCGGTATCCTGGATGAACCGTTTACCGAAGAGAACCACCTGCTTAACTTCCAGTTGAAAACAGTCCGCGGAAAAGTTATTGAGAAATATTCCCAAAGATTAGATTTCCTGTACACCCCGGCCGGTAAACAAATTTTAAACGAGCAGAATAAACTGGCAATGTCTGTGCAATTATCCGGCGAAATTGAACCACAATAGGCACATTAGAACACAATAATTTCTCCCGGTTAAAATATGAACAAAATACTACTGTGCCCTACTGTGCCTGTTGTGGTTCACACTCTCCAGGATATCTTTGAGCAACATATTAAATTTCAATTCGTTAACATTTTTCGGGGAATAACCAAGTATGACCACAATCAGGTCGCACGAAGGAATGATGAAGATCCGCTGACCATCATGGCCGTTGCACGAATACATATCATCAGGAGCTGCCAGATAATATTTTCCACGGTTCAGCCAAAAAAATGAACCATAATTGCCGTTGCTGTGCAATGCAGGCGTTGTTGAATAACCTACCCAACCCTCAGGTAAAATACGTTCGCCATTGAAAATCCCATCCTGTAGATAAAGCAGACCAAACCTGGCATAATCACGTGCCGTGGCGAAGAGGTATGATGAGCCCGCCAGTGTGCCCGATGGGTCGGTCTCAAAAACCGCATCAGGCATCCCTATTTTATTGAATAACTGTGCATAAGGGAAGGAGTAATAGGCGCTGTCGTCATCGAATTTTTTACGCATCAGGTAGTTTACGATATTGGTTGACCCTGACGAGTAATACCAATGGCTCCCCGCTGGAAAAGCGGACGGACGGTTGATGGCAAAACGGGCAAAATCCCCGCTGTTGTAGAGCATCAGTGTCACATCAGAACGGTTTCCATAGTCTTCATTCCAGCTTAGGCCACTTTGCATTTGCATCAGATCATTGATGGTGATCTGGTTCCGTTCATCATTTTGCCATGCTTTGATATCCGCTTTTTCGTGAATATCTAAAATTCCATCCCCGACCATGATCCCGGCCAGTGCATTGTTAACGCTTTTTGCCATTGACCAGCTCAGAAAGCGCGTTTTGTTTGTGAATCCCTCTTTATATCTTTCAATCACGGGAAATCCCTTGTGAACAACCATAAAAGCAAATACATCGCCTTTATAGCTGTGACTGACAATTAAATTATGTGCAATCCTGGCGAGGGCATTTTTGTCGATGCCGGTATTTGTATCAGGTATGATATTCCCAAGCGGCCAGGCTACGGAATCCTGTTTATAGCGGACAGCAGACAGTGTGGGGAATTTTTTCTTTTTTAACGCAACTACATCCGTTTCATACAGTAAAGTGCTTCCGAAGCACTCACGGTAAATTGCTGTTGAACTGTTCCAGAGAAAACGACTGGTAACCGTTTTGTCCTCATAGTCAACATGGTTGGTTACGAACCGTATAAATGAAAAATTAAGTTCAGAAGACTTTACTTCATTAGGATCGCGTTCGGAAATAAAAACTGCTGAACAAAGATATTTTGCCGGATAACCGGTGATGATGGGAAGAAGTGAATAGAGATAGATTATTCCCCATGACAATCCCACGAAGATCGTAAGCCCCGTGGCATAAAGAATTCGTTTTTTCAATTGTCAGACTTCCTTTTCCGTCTGATTGGCCGGTGGTGTTTTATCAGATGGTTTTTTCAATTCCTCTTCCAGGCCATCTACACCATCTTTGAAGCTTTTTACCCCTTTCCCCAACCCCTTCATAAGTTCAGGGATTTTCCTTCCTCCAAAAAGAAGTAGTACCAGCAGGGCGATTAGCAATAATTCGGTGGTGCCAAGTCCGAAAATCAACAGGATGCCTAATGTCATGGTCTCGGTTTTTTAATGCGCGTTGAACTGCAAAGATACAAATCTTAATGCAGTTTTATACAGAGTTAAAAAAGATGGCTAAATATCAATAACGGTGGCTGAAACCCACTGACCTCTCAATAAAAAACTCAACTCTGAAAGGGTTGAACAATTTGATTAATTCGGTCCCACCCCTCCTGGGCTGATGTCGCAAACCTCATCGCAACCATGGGCGATGCCCATGGTTATTCAGATTAAGCTCTTTCAGCGCTTATATCCTCTTTAATCAGAGTTACCGCCAATGGTAAAAAACGACATTGCTAACTTGAAAATGACGAGAAAAATTTAAAAGAATAAACCATTTAACAATTTCTCGACAGACAGAAAAACAGGCGACACGCAGACCAACCAAAGAAAGATTTAATTTTGCACCACCTGCAAAAGAGCTAAACCCCACTCTCAAAAAAAAACCGATGCCGAAAATTTTCCCACCTCGAAAAAATATTTGGTAGTTACGTAAATAGTTCATAGTATTGTGAACTATTAAACTTATTAATAATGGCTGACAAGAAGATTTTTGAATTACACGCAAATGTTTGTAAAGCATTAGGACACCCTTTACGTATTGAGGTTATTGACCTGCTGCAAGACAAAGAACTTTGTTTTACAGATATTCTGGAAATAACGGGCGGACTGAAATCAAATCTCTCTCAGCATCTTTCCCTAATGACAAAAAAAGGCATTTTAAAAACAAGACGAGACGGACAATGCACCTTCTTTTCGCATTCTTCCAAAAAAGTAGCACAAGCGTGCCGACTAATGCGTGAGGTGCTTGTTGATAATCTGAAAAACCACAAAGAAATTCTTGCAAATATATAAACGAAAAAAGTATGGGCAAAACAATATTAGTATTAGGTGCAGGAACTGGCGGAATTATTACCGCTAAAGAATTAAGTAAAAAAGTTGGTGGTAAAACCAAAGTATTACTTTTTGAAAAAGAAGAAAAAAATGTATTCGCACCTTCGCTTCTTTGGTTAATGGTTGGCAAACGAAAACCGAAACAGGTTTACAGAAACACCCGAAAAACAGGTGCTGCAGGCGTTGAAGTTGTAATCGGAGAAATTGAAAAAGTAAATCCCGGGCAAATCTCTGTTACAGTGAAAGGGCAAGAATACAAAGGTGATTATATGGTTATTTCGCTTGGCGCAGAACAAATCACAGAATATAATCTTAACAACTATGGATACGATTTTTACACGCTTGACGGTGCGACAAAGTTCAATGAGCAACTGCAAAACTTCAAAGGAGGAAAAATTGTGATTTTAGTTCCATCACTTCCTTTTAAATGCCCTGCTGCACCCTATGAAGCTGCAATGCTTGTAGAAAGTTTTATCAGAAAAAAGAGGCTGACCAATAAAACGGAAGTTTCGCTATATGTGCCTGAACCAGGTCCTATGGGTGTTGCAGGAAAAGAATTATCAGGAGCAGTTAGACAAATGGTTGAAATGAAAGGGATAAAATATTTTCCAGAACAACAATTAACGTCAGCTGCCAAAAGCACGTTGACCTTTAATAATGGTATAACTACTGAATATGATTTAATGGCGTTCACGCCAAAACACCAGTGTCCATCAGTAATTAAAGAAACCGCATTAGTTGGAAAGTCGGGTTGGATTGAAGTAAATAGAAATACAATGGAAACCAATTTTCAGAATGTTTACGCAATTGGAGACATTACTTTCATTCCTCTTGAAATGGGAAAACCTTTGCCGAAAGCAGGAGTGTTTGCACACTATCAAGCAGAAACAGTTGCTCATAACATTGCTCAAAAAATTGCAGGAAAAACGACCGACAAAACTTTTAATGGGAACGGACAATGTTTCCTTGAAATGGGAGAGGGAAAAGCAGGTTATGCAGGTGGTAACTTTTATGGTTCGCCATTGCCCTATGTGAAAATGAAAACGCCAGGATTTTTCTGGCACTGGACAAAAGTTTGGTATGAAAAATACTGGTTCTTCAAATACTTCTAAAATCATAAACAATGAACGACTAAACTCAAAAAATATGAAAACGAAAATCATTTTTTTATCCGCAATTGGGTTCGGAATTATATCCATCAACTTTTTGACAAAAGATGAAATATTTTATCATCCTGAATTTGCAGAAAAGCAAATACCGGCATCATTTGGTATCAGCACGGCTTGTGCGTATCCACCCGGAGTTGGGATTTTGACCAATTCTCCAAATTGTTTGAGTTGCCACACCAATAACGGACCCTGGAAAGATGATGCCAGCACCATCATTGACATTCTTGACAAAGACACAAAAAAATCACTGAAACAAAATGACGGAACATTTTTGATTGAAGCCCATAAGGGCCAACCGAAAACTGTTCTTACGGTGGTGGGCAGTAAAAAAAGCAATACTATTCCTGCATCATACAGAAACGCTTGGCTTTACATTGACCCCACAACCATCGGAACAAATACGCTTTCAAAATTTGCTCCGAATTGGGAAGTGAATTTGCAAATGAGTTGCCGTTTGGTTGGCGACAATCTGAAAGGATATGAAGATGCCGACATTACAAGTTTACCGATGACCATTCAGCCACTTGAAAATGCAAAAGATACCGAAATTAGTTTACAGGTAATGCTTACCAAAGGGGAGGCGACTAAAAATAATGCTCACGATGGTTTGACAGGCAGTTACTTTGAACGCAAAGTTAAATTGAAAATAAAATGACCGATACAACCACAGCATTTGACCAAAATACATTGGAATACGACCATTGGTTTGACAAACATTCATCGGTTTCTCAATCGGAAATATTAGCTATTCAACAAGCTATACCACAGAACAAAAAAGGAATTGAAATCGGTGTTGGCACAGGACGCTTTGCAGAATCTTTAAACATCAAATTCGGAATAGAACCATCTGAAAAACATGGCAAGAGTTGCGGAACAGAGAGGAATTACCGTTTATAGGGCTTATGCTGAAAATCTTCCGATGGACAACGCAACTTTGATTTTGTATTAATAGTAACAACGGTTTGTTTTCTTTCCGACATTCCAAAAGCGTTTTCGGAAGTGCAACGCATTTTACAACCAAAGGGAGAAATTATTTTGGCAATCATTGATAAAAGCAGTGAATTCGGTAGAAAATATGAAATGGAAAAATTCTCAAACAAGTTTTACCAGGATACACATTTTCATTCCACCGAAGAATTGACAGCAATTTTGCAACAATCAGGTTTTCAAAATTTTCAATACTGGCAGACATTGACAAGTTTGAATGAGAATGAAATTGAAAAACCTGAAAAGGGCTATGGACAAGGAAGTTTTGTAGTAATCAAATCAAATAAAGTTTAACCATAAAAAATGAAGATAAATGAAAATTTTAATCTTAATCAATGACGCTCCTTACGGAACAGAAAAAGCATACAATGCTTTGCGACTTGCAAACCAATTAAACAAAGACCACGAAACGGTTGAAATGAGAATTTTTTTAATGGCAGACGCAGCAAGTTGTGCTGTTGCTAATCAAACAACGCCCAATGGTTATTATAACATTGAAAGAATGTTGAAACTTTCGCTAAACAAAGGAGCAAAAGTAAAAATATGCGGAAGTTGTTCAGACGCAAGAGGACTAAAAAATGTTCAACTCATTGAAGGAACTGAATTTAGTACAATGGCTGAACTTACTAATTGGGTTGTGGACAGCGATAAAGTTCTCGTATTCTAATCATTCCAGCACATCAAAATAAGATTTAGCCAAAAAGAGGCACGAATCACCGTAACTGAGAAAACGAAAATTGTTTTGAAGGGCATACTGATAGGCCCTTTTCCAGTCTTCACCGATCATAGCGGCAACCAGCAACAACAATGTGCTTTGCGGCATGTGAAAATTTGTGATCAGGCCTGAAACTAATCTGAAGCGATATCCCGGAACGATCATCAATTGGGTCTCTCCTGAATATTCATCCAGTTTATGCGCAGCAAGATATTCAAGCAGGGCTTCGAGGGACTGTCTGACGGTGATGTTATGAGCAGTATCTGTTATGTACGGCGTCCATTGCGATACAGCCGGATGTGCGCGCGAATTCTCAGAAATAAGCCTTACGCCAAGCCAGTAAAGGCTTTCCAATGTCCTGGCAGAGGTCGTGCCAACGGCAAAAAGCGGTCGGCGCTGGTTGATCAGCAGTCGCTCTATGGTTTTTTTGGAAACCACGATTTTTTCATGGTGCATCACATGATCTGTGATGTGCTCAACCGCAACCGGACGGAATGTTCCTACCCCGACATGCAATGTGACCTTTTCAGTTTCAATTCCTTTCAATGACAACCGGTCCAGCAAGGGTGTTGTGAAATGCAAACCGGCCGTGGGAGCTGCGACAGAACCATCATTGGCAGCATAAATAGTTTGATAACGTTCATTGTCTGACGATTCCGCCTTTCGGTTTATATATGGCGGTAAAGGGATCATGCCCACCACTTCAAGGATCTCTGCGAATGTTGTATCCGGCGGATCCCAGCAAAACTCAATTTCAAAACATCCATCGCCACAATCCCGGATACGATTTGCAAGCACTTGATAATAATGACCTTTGTGCCAAGTACCAAGCTCGAGTGTGCCTGATTTCCATCGTTTCAGATGGCCAACCAGGCATTTCCATGTTGAGGTCGATTTCTGCTGAAATACTGCCTGGATGTCAGAATATGGCGACAACGGTTCCAGACAAAATATCTCAATCTGCCCTCCGGTTGATTTCCTGAAGATGAGCCTGGCATGGATCACCCTGGTATCGTTAAAGACCAGCAGACTGTTTTCGGGAAGATGCCGGTCTATTCCGGAAAAAACATCCTCACTGATCTTTCCGTCCTTGCAGATCAGGAGTTTAGATGAATCACGTATAGCCAGTGGATATTGAGCAATACGATCAGATGGCAATTGATAATCGTAATCTTCAATTCGGATGTTACCTGGGTCAATCATCAGGATTTGTCAGCGCTTGTCAGTGTTGAAAAAATTGGGTTTATACGTGATCATGACATATACAAACTGTGCAAACCTCGCCGTTCCTGTTTTCAGGCCATTGTAGGCCTCCATGGTTGCTGTTGGCAGGAAAAAACAATAGGCGGCATTCAGTTCAAGGTTTGGAACCGGTTTATAAATATACATCAGATCAATCTCAGAGCCAAGCGTTTTTGAAACTTCCAGATAAGCGAACGGTTTCGATTTTGTCGGTTTCAAGAGGTATCCGTGTGGGAGGCTGTACCAGCGATAAGATGCTTCAACCGACATTTTATCATTAAGGCTGAGGGTTCCTTTTGCATACAAATAGTTAAGCCCGGGGCTCAGGTTGTCCCGTACCAGGCTGCTGAACATATCCATATATCCATAATGACGGTGAGCAGTGCCGTACAAACCGCTGAATCCTGTTACACGCGTTTTGAATGTCGCTGTATCCGAGAAATCGTTACCGCTCAGGTGTTCGTAACCAAGCTGGATTTTCAGCGGTTTAATTACCTTGTAGCTGATCCAGGCTGCATAGAAATTTGAGCTTAACTCGCGTCCATCGCGATGATGTCCTGCCTGGTAATACCCATTCACAAAAAAGCTCAATTTCTTATGATCGAAGAGTAACCCTGCGCCGATTGTAGCCCTGGCATAAAGGGTATGAATGAATTCTTCGGTAGAGGATGTCGTGACAGGTGTTTTTATAATTGTAGTCCCAATAATCGAATCGAATTCGTTGCGGATAATGAGGGTATCCGTTTTGGTGAAGGATTTGGTTGTATTGATATTGTTTTTTTGGAATGCATCGACAACCCCAAGTAATGACAGCGAGATTTTGTTGTCAAGAATTTTTTTGTTTAAATACAGGTACCCCATGTATTTATAATTCTTTCCCATGTTGTATGAATTCATCGAATAACTTACCGGCGCAATATTATTGATGGCAAATCCTGCATCGCCCCTAAAGGTTTTTCGCGGCATCTCATATTGAAGGATAACAATGTCATGTGTCGCACCCCACATATTCCAATTGGAGGCGCCGAATAAACGCTCATCATCATAAGAAACCTCCATACGGCCGACTTTAAAGGCAAATGACGGGTTGAAATTGTACTTAAACCATGCTTCGTATATATTCACCGTGTTTTTTGTAATCGTGTCCGATGAATAATGATTCTGTCCGAAGACCCAGGCATTGTGAACAGAAAAACGAGTGGTGATCTTTTCGTTTTTATAATCAAAGAGGAGCCGGGCCCTGCCGAGGAGGTCAGCATAGGGTGTTTTTGAAGAATCCAAAAGCGAAATATATCCACCGCGATATTCTCCGCGGGTTTTAAATTCACCGGAGATGTTAAATTGGGCTTTAAGGTTTATTGAAAAACAGATCAATAAACATAACGTAATTAATAATTTTGTTGCAGCGCTTGTCATATTCAAAATATTAATAAAATAATTTAATAAAGCTATTAAAATATAAACTCAATCACGGACGAAGGCTCTTCAGGATGATGGTGATGTTTTCACGTTTTCTGTTCTCAAAAAAGTTATGATATTCAGTCTCTGTCATACCGGATATAACTTCCAGAACAGGACCCGCGAGAAATAACATTGTGTTCAGAGAGAGAATTGTCAGCATCAGGTCTGTTGCTTTCATCGGACGGATCGTCCCTTTTTCTATTTCTTTTTTTAATTCACTTTCAATCTGTGAAAAGAACGTTTCTGGCAGCGCTCCGATTTTTTCTTTCAGTAGATTTAGCCGGATTGGATTTGCAATCATTTCATTAAAGAACAGAAACGGCATTTTAGGATTTGCTTTCAGGAGATCAAAGTGCGTTTCAATTTTCATCCTTACCTTTTCCTCGAAAGAGATGTTTTGCTCCACACACTCAAGAAATACATGAATAAACAGTTTGAGGTGTTTTTCAAAAACAGCCTCAAATAACCGCTCTTTCGAACGGAAATAATAATGAACCAAAGCCTGGTTGCATCCAACGATCCGGGCTATTTCAGTCGTTGAAGTCAAGGCAAATCCCTTGTCGAGAAAAAGATTTTCAGCAACTTCAAGAATGGTCTGTTCGGTTGTATTGTCTTTGTGTTGCATCAAAACAGGAAATTAAATGATATATTAAATAATACTATTAACGAATGCAAAGAAAACACATTTTTTATAAATAACCAAATTTATGATCAGATCGGATTTAATAATTTCCCTGCGTTTCAGCCCCGGTTACAACCTCGACGCTGGCGCCGCAACCAAGTCTGTTCGCACCGGCATGGATCAGGGCCACAGCCTGGTTGAAATTCCGGATGCCGCCGCTCGCTTTAACCCCCATGTGAGGTCCGACAATCCGTCGCATCAGGGCAACATCGTGTATGGTGGCTCCACTGCCTGAAAATCCGGTGCTGGTTTTAACAAAATCAGTCCCAGCCTTCCGGGATATTTCACAGGCTAAAATCTTTTCATCATCAGTTAGCAACCCGGTTTCCAGGATTACTTTTAAGATAGTATTACTCCTGCATGCTCTTTTTATTGCCCGGATATCTTCTTCAACCAGTTTTAAATTCCCTGATTTCAGCGCCCCGACATTGATGACCATGTCGAGTTCTTCGGCGCCGTTCCCGATGGCAGTCCGGGCTTCAAATGCTTTACTGCGCGTATCCATTTCACCCAATGGAAAGCCGATGACAGAGCAGACTTTTACATTTGTTCCCCTTAGTTTTTTTGCAACAAACGGAATCCATGAAGAGTTTACACAAACCGACTTGAATTTATACTGTACGGCTTCGTGGCACAATTGTTCGAATTGAGAAACCACCGCTTCCGGTTTTAACAGCGTATGGTCGATGAAACCTGCCAGTTCCGCTGCCGATATTCTTTGGATTGAAGGTGAGGAGGGAGTGGGTTCCCTGGATATTTCCCCGGTGCCAGGCCTCTCCTTAAGCCGGTCAAGTACTTCCTTTGTTATCCTGTCAATTAATTCCTTTTGGTTCATGTTATTTTCCTTCCCTTTCGATTGACATCATTTTATTGATCCTCGGCCAGTGTCTGCCGCCTTCAAATTTAGTTTCCAGCCACAATTTTGCCATGGCGCATAATTCGTCATTATGATGTTGGGCGGTACCCATGGTCAGTATATTGGCATTATTGTGCTCACGGCTGTTCGTAATGGTTTTTGAACTCCAGCATAAGGCGGCCCTTATGCCCCTGACTTTGTTGCAGACCATCGACGACCCGATACCTGCACCATCCAGCATGATCCCGCGCTCACATTCACCGCTTACGACTTTTCTGGCCACAGCCACTGCAAAATCAGGATAATCAACCTTCACGGTACTGTTGTTCGTGCCTACATCAATTATTTTATATCCTGCACATTCGAGATATTTCTTAAGCATTTCCTTAGCGTCGTACGACCCGTGGTCGGCGCCGATAGCAACTCTGCTGACACTGGAACGTGAATTTATCCCATTTTGTTTATCCGTGCCGGTTATCATGCGTCTGTATTTCCTTAATCTTCTCAAGTCAATCTATAAATTGGAATCATGATAAATTTCATCTACGATTCCGGCAATGACTGCTTTAACGGTATAAGTATCCGGTTCATCGAGGATCAGGCGGGCCGAACCTCCCTCTTCCATGATCAGCACGGTATCTCCTGCGCCTGCCTGAACAGTGTCGATAGCCAGAAATGATTTACCACTGGCTTTGCCGTCCGGGTCAATGGGCTGAACAATCAGCACCTTCCTGGATTCATATCCCACGGCTTTAATAGTAGAAACTACATTCCCGGTAACTTTTGCCAGTATCATCCCTTATCTTTAAGATCAATTTGGTCAACGATGCCTACGATCGCCGCATCACACGGATTCATCAGTGTCTCCATGACCCGGCCGGCCTCCTTGCTTGTTTCATAATAGATCAGGTCGCCTGTGCCCGACTGGATGGTGTCGAACGCCACCAGAGGATCCCCGCTGGGTACAAGATGCTCATCAACCGGCTGGACAAGTAACAGTTTAATGCCTTCAAATGAGGGCACTTTTTTCGTACTCACCACCCTGCCGGTAACGATTCCCAATTTCATATGATCCTGAAATAATCAACCAATGTACACCTTCGCTCCCTTGTAAATGTTCTGGCTCTTGTAACGCCTTCTCCGGTGGGGCTTGCAATGGTGAAAGATGCAAAACCGGCGCCGCCATGACCGAGGCCGGCATAGCTTGGGCCATTCTTAATGAATATTGAACAATTCATTGCTTTGGCCATTTTACTGAGTTTTGCGATGTTCAGGGAGTGCATGATGGCGGTATGTCTGAAACCATGCTCACATGCCACTGCCAGGTCAATGGCTGTATCAACATCTTTCACACGCACCAGCGGCATTACAGGCATCAGTTGTTCGGTCCATACAAGCGGATGGTCACTTCCTACTTCGCAAAGCAAAAGCCTGGTGGTTTCCGGCACAGCAAGCCCGATAGCCCTTGCAATAAAATCTGCGTTTTTACCTATATATTTCTTCTCTGCAGCCCCCTCTTTCCCGGGCCCTCCGGGATCACTGATAACAAGTTCCGTGATTTTTTCAACCTCGTCGCCGGTTAATTCAAAAGCGCCGTTTTTCTTCAACTCCTCTTTTAACCGGTCGGCAACGGAAGCCACAACGATGATCTCTTTTTCACAAATACAAATGACATTGTTATCAAAACTGGCCCCATTCACTATATCTGCGCCGGCCTTAACCAGGTCAGCGGTTTCGTCAACCACACAGGGAGGATTTCCGGGACCGGCGGCAATGACCTTTTTCCCGCTGTTCATCGCCACCCTGACTACTGCAGGGCCTCCGGTGACCACCAGAAGCGCTATATCGTGATGAGACATCAGATCTTTGGCAGAATCGATGGTAGGTTCGTCAATACAGGTCAACAGATTTGCAGGTCCGCCCGCCTCAGTGATTGCATTATTTAAAAGACTGATCAGCCATGCCGACGATTTTTTTGCCGCGGGATGCGGGTTAAATACCACAGCATTTCCGCCGGCGATCATACCGATGCTGTTGCTGATAATGGTCACGATTGGGTTTGTACTTGGTGTTATCGAACCGATCACGCCATAAGGAGCCCGTTCAACAAGGGTCAGTCCATGGTCATCAGAATAGGATTCAGTCACAACATCTTCAATACCTGGTGTTTTTGTTATTCCCAGCTCATTTTTAATGATTTTGTCCTCCCAACGTCCGAAACCTGTCTCCTCATGCGCCATTCGTGAAATAACTTCATTGTTGGCAAGAGCGGTTTTCCGGATGTTGGCGATGATCTCTTTCCGGGTTTCAAGCGTTAATTTGTTCAACGCTGTAAATGCTGATCCAGCAGCATGGATTGCTTCGTTGATGTTGGAAAACACACCGCCATTTTTAAGACTGACCTCCTCTTTGGCAGGATAAATGTCCATCTCCCGGATGACCTCCTGTACCAACCTGCGTATGTTTGTTTCAAGATTATCCATTGTTTTCATTGGGCTGTGACAGAAAATAGGGCTTTATTTCAAGGTGGGGTTGGGGTATCAGGGTAGCCATGCAAAGAAGTTCTTTTGACCTGGCTTTGGCTGTGCCCGCTTCCAGGGCAACCTCCATAGCGCCAAGGGTTCCCTGCATTTTCACATACGATTTACCGCCAAAACCAATGGCAAGCCTTATTTCGATTATTTTCACATTTCCTGTTTTTGCGGCTAGGTCGCCGGCCTCAATACTCGATACTACCGACAATGTTTCTATGATTCCGATGGCATTCCAATCATCAGAGGCAACCACATTGCCAATGGCCGGTACAACATCCGGATGAACCATCGGCAGAAACAAGCTGTCAACTACAAAGTTTTTCCCGGTTTCGTAACCCTTGTTAAAGGAATATTCGACTGATGCTACATCTCCGCTGAATACGATCAGATATTTGCCCGGACACAGTGTTCTCGCCTCAATGATTTTGATTGGAGCGATTTTAACCATTTCATCCAGCGCTTTTATTCCGATCGCGATACTGCTGTACTCTAATACGCCCAAAACCATCAATTCCGCCTATCCCTCATTATTTCCTGTATATAATTTTGTTGTTATCATCAATCAGATCAACAATACCCACTACCAAAGCATCAACCGGCTTTTCTGTTGTGAATGGGGTTTCCCTTGAAGGGCTCCCTTCAGTAACCAGCACAAGTTCATCATGACCTGCCCCGATGAGATCAAGCGCCACCAGGAAATCGCCCTTTTTTTTACCGGTTTGATCTGTTTTTTCAACCAACAGGTAGGTCGCTCCTATGTTGCTGTCGTTTCTTGTACTGCAAACAACCGTTCCGACTATTTTGCCAAGTACCATCGTTCAGTTACCTGTTTTTCTCATAGGTAAACACGCCATCTTTTTCAATACGATCAACGATGGCAATTACGGCAGAATCAGAAGGCCTTCCCGCAGTTACATCGGTATATCTGGCGCTGCTTCCGGAAACGTAAAAGACTATTTCTCCCTCGCCGGCGCCAACACTGTCCATGGAAACTACATAGTCACCTTTACCTTTCATCGTCACAGGATCGATTTTTTCAAGGAGTAAAAATTTTATCCCTTCTATTTTCGGCGCCTTATGACTGGAAACGACTGTTCCAACTACCCTTGCCAACACCATTTTGAGTTACGATTTACGAATGACTATTTTTTAATGTTTCCCCGGCCCAAAGGCAAGGCGCTGTCAACATTTTGATGAGGCCTCGGAATTACATGCGACGATACGAGCTCGCCGACCTTTTGTGCAGCCTGTACGCCGGCATCAACCGCAGCCCGAACAGAAGCAACATCACCCCGTACCAGCGCCGTGACATATCCTCCGCCGGTTTTTTCATAACCGATCAATTCTACCCTGGCAGCTTTGACCATGGCATCCGATGCCTCGACCATCGCGGTAAAACTCCTGGTTTCGATCATTCCCAATGCTTCTGATGTGTAATCGCTCATAATTATTTCTCCTATGTAATATGGTATATATTTTATTTATAGTCTTCTCTTCCTGAAATTTCAGCCAGTCGTTTTTCAACGATTGTTTTGCATTCCAGAACTTCTGCTTCTTCACCGCCGATGTAAACCCTTCCGAACTTCCCAAATCCCATGACATCAATAATATTAATATGTGCCGACTTTTCAGCTTCATTAGCAGCGTAATAGGCGTAACCGGCAGGTTCGATTTCAAGAACAAACAGGGTGTCTCCCCTCAACAGCATCATGCCCATCCGGGTTCTGTTGATCAGTTGGGCATGATGATCCTCAACATTTTTGATCAACTGGCTTGTAAGGATTCTGGGTTTTATCCGGTCATATTCAATTTTTTCGATGGCCTTTAATACAGCCTCCCCGGCCATCCGGGTATCACCCTGACTGTCGGAGTGTACTTCAAGCATCCCATAAGCCCGCTCGACGATCTGCATTCCAGGTGTTACATGCGTTGCTTTCAATGCAATGTCGGTGAGTGTATTGATCTCTATTCCCGGCGCTATTTCTATGATACAGCATGCCTGTCCGGCTACCGGCAGATACCCTCTTGAAACAGTTGATAAGTAGGAGGCCATTTGTAACTGCAATGAATCCAGGAAAATATAGGTTCTTAAATCGATCATGGTTATTTCCCTTTCTTAATTATTTTCAGTCCCAATGGCAGAGCAGTATCCACGTTTTCATGAGGACGGGGAATGACATGGGAAGAAACAATTTCGCCCACTTTTTCGGCAGCCCTGATTCCCGCATCAACAGCAGCGCGTACGGCTGCAACATCACCCCTGACAATCGCGGTGACATACCCACCACCCGTTTTTTCAAAACCGACAAGTTCCACCTTGGCCGCTTTTACCATGGCATCCGATGCTTCGACCATCGCGGCAAAGCCTCGGGTTTCTATCATGCCCAGGGCTCTCATTTCATTGTTTTCCATTCGCTTTCCTCCAGTTAAAAATTGTGATCTATTTCAATTACGCGCTAAATTCTTCTATGCAAATGTAGTTTTTTTTATTGCAATATCAGAATTTGTTAGTTCCGTAACATCTTAACATTTCCTGGCAGCGGTATTGAAAATAAACGGTATTTTTACAGGAAATTAGAATTTATGAAAATAAAGCAGCATATCCCGAATGCCTTGACAATACTGAACCTTGTCAGTGGATTGGTTTCGCTCACCATGACTTTTGAAGGGAATTATGTTTATGCATCACTTTTTATTCTACTTGCTGCCGTGTTCGACTTTCTGGATGGAAATGCTGCCCGCATGCTCAAAGCTCATTCAGAACTGGGCAAGCAACTTGATTCTTTAGCGGATGTGGTTTCGTTCGGCGTGGCTCCGGGGATCATGATCTTCCAAATGATTTCAGATCAATGTGCCGGAAGTTGCAATATCCTGGAACAGATGCATATCACACCTTATTTTGCCATGCTGATCCCGGTTTGTTCTGCACTTCGATTGGCTAAGTTCAACATTGACATCCTTCAGGAGGTTAATTTCATCGGGTTACCCACACCTGCCAACGCAATTTTCTTTGCATCGATTCCGCTGGTGGTTTACGTCCAGCCAGGTTTATTCAGCCTGATCCATCTTGATTTTCTGGTAACATTTTTTTTCAATACGAGGATCATGACAATTCTGGCGGTATTCTTTTCTTACCTGCTGATTTCGGATTTCAGGATCTTTTCCATGAAATTCAAAAACGGTGCGTGGAGAGGGAACCAATTGCGTTATATTTTTATGATCATCTCCCTGACCCTTTTTGTACTGTTTTTCCTGAGCGCAATACCCATCATCATCGGAATATATATCCTGATGTCAATTTTCTTTCAAAGCTATATTATTGATTAACTGGTCATCCCAGCGCAGTTAGCGCAGTTCAAACTTCTGTCCCAGGTAAACTTTTCGCACATGCGGATCATCTGAGAGTTCCTGACCCGTTCCTGACATGAGGATCGACCCTTCGAACAGAAGGTAGGAACGGTCGGTAATGGACAGGGTTTCGTGTACATTATGATCTGTGATCAGTACCCCGATATTTTTCTCTTTCAGTTTGGTAATGATCTGCTGAATATCTTCAACCGCAATCGGATCGATACCGGCAAAGGGTTCATCAAGTAAGATGAACTTCGGATCAACGGCAAGCGAACGGGCAATTTCGCATCTTCGCCTTTCCCCTCCCGATAAAGTGATCCCTTCGCTTTTACGAACATGTTGAAGGCCGAATTCATCCAACAACCTTTCAAGACGCTCTTTTTGACTTTCCACAGACAGACCTGTAAATTCGAGGATGGACTTTATATTATCCTCAACGCTGAGTTTACGAAAAATGGATGCCTCCTGGGGAAGGTAGCTTATACCACGCTGTGCCCTTTTATACATGGGTTCCCTGGTAATATTGAGATTATCCAGGAAAACTTCACCTGTCAGGGGTTTAATGAGACCGACAATGATATAGAACGAAGTTGTTTTTCCTGCCCCGTTCGGGCCCAGCAATCCCACGATCTCGCCCTGGTTCAACTCAATGGAAACCTCATTTACGACAGTACGGTTCCTGTATTTCTTGACAATTTTTTCAGTCCGGAGGATCATGGATATTTTTTTTTAGCAAGCGGCGCTATCGTGCAGGTAAAATTATTAAGACAATTCCCTTCATTTTATAAGATACCTTCACGAAGGATATCATGAAGGTGTATTACGCCCTTGTAACTGTTCTTTTCAGTAACGAGAAGCTGGGTGATGTTGAATTCACGCATGATACTCATTGCATTGACAACAAGTGTGTCGGGAGTGATCGTACGCGGATTTTTTGACATGATATCAGCCGCAACCAATTCGTTGATGTTGCTGTTCCTTTCCAGCATCCGGCGGAGATCTCCGTCTGTAATGATCCCTATCAGCGTCTTGCCTTTCAGGACTGCCGTTGCGCCTAACCGTTTTGACGATATCTCAATGATGACCCTTTTAATGTCATCATCATGATTAACCATGGGGGCAGGATTCACCGTGTACAGATCGCTGACTTTCAGGTAAAGTTGTTTGCCGATTGCGCCCCCTGGATGAAGTTTGGCGAAATCATTTGGGGTGAAGCCACGGGCTTCGAGCAAACACACTGCAAGGGCATCACCCATCACCATCTGGGCGGTAGTGCTGGTGGTTGGAGCCAGATTATTCGGACATGCCTCTTTTGCCACCGTTGTATTGATAATAAAGTCAGCGTGTCTGGCGAGAAAAGAATTTTTATTGCCGACCATGGCAATCAGCGAACTTCCAAATCTTTTAAGCAATGGAACAAGGATTTTAATTTCGGGTGTTTCACCGCTGTTGGAAATACAAATCACAATATCTTCCTTCTGAATCGTTCCCAGGTCTCCATGAATGGCGTCGGCAGCATGTAAAAAGCTGGCAGGTGTGCCGGTTGAATTAAAAGTTGCAACAATTTTTTGTCCAATAATTGCACTTTTTCCAATTCCTGTGACCACAACCCGTCCTTTTGAATAAAGTATCAGCGAGATACAATTAATAAAGTCAGCATCGACAGATTTTGTTAAATTTGTTATGGCAATTGCTTCATCTGTTATAGTGTTGATTGCGACAGCTTTTAATGCTTTTAAATTTTTCAAAGCAAAATATATTTTATAAAAATTTGTTTATTTACAAACGTTTATACTTACATTTGTATAAGTGCGTGTTGATAATTAACAAAAAACTTGCCCTGAACAAAAGTACTAAAATAAATTTAAGTCAGAAAATGTCGGCTAACAAAGACGAGCATCAGCTTTTTGATGTATTGAAGAAAGTATTTGGTTATGATAGCTTTAAGGGCAATCAAGAGGCCATTATTCGAAGTGTATTGGCTAATAAAGACACCTTTGTCATCATGCCAACAGGTGGAGGAAAATCGCTGTGCTATCAGTTGCCAGCCTTGATGAAGCCGGGAACCGCAATCATCGTATCTCCGCTCATCGCACTCATGAAAAACCAGGTGGATTCGATCAGGAGTTTCGGAACAGAGAACAATGTTGCCCACTTTATGAATTCTTCGCTCTCAAAGCAGGAGATTACACAGGTAAAGCAAGATATATTAAATGGCAACACCAAATTGCTCTATGTTGCGCCTGAAACGATTACCAAGGAAGAAAACATCGAATTTCTGCAAAATATCAAGATATCTTTTTATGCCATTGACGAGGCCCATTGCATTTCTGAATGGGGTCATGATTTCAGGCCTGAGTACAGAAGGTTGCGGCCGATCATTGATGCGATCGGACAAAAAGTGCCGGTTATAGCGCTCACTGCCACTGCAACACCCAAAGTCCAGCAGGATATTCAGAAAAACCTGATCATGAATGATTCTTCTGTATTCCTCTCCTCATTTAACAGACCAAACTTATATTACGAAGTTCGGGCCAAGTCTAAAAATGTCACCAAGGATATCATTAAATTCATCAAGGGAAACGCTGGAAAATCTGGAATTGTTTACTGCCTCAGCAGAAAAAAGGTTGAAGAACTTTCGGAGAGTTTTGTCGTAAACGGAATTAAATCATTGCCCTACCATGCCGGATTGGATGCCACAACCCGTCGTCAAAATCAGGATAAATTCCTTATGGAAGAGGTGGATGTGATCGTGGCAACCATTGCTTTTGGCATGGGAATCGATAAACCTGATGTTCGCTTTGTCATTCATAACGACATGCCAAAAAGCCTGGAGGGATATTATCAGGAAACCGGACGTAGCGGACGGGATGACGGGGAAGGCAATTGCATTGCTTTTTACAGTTACGACGATATCCAGAAACTTGAAAAATTCCTTAAGGGCAAGGCAGTAGCAGAACAGGAAATTGCCAAGCAACTGTTGATGGAAACAGTATCATACTGCGAATCGTCGGTGTGCCGCAGAAAGCAGTTGCTGCACTATTTTGGAGAGATATACACGGAAGAAAATTGCCAGAACTGCGATAATTGCATGCATCCGAAGAAAAAATTTGAAGGCAAACAATATGTCCAGCTTGTTCTTGAAACGGTAATGGCCGTAAAACAACAATTCAAGAATAAACACATTATCAACATCATCCTGGGCAAAAGTGCAGCCACCATAAAATCCTATAAGCATAATAAACTGGAGGTGTTCGGGAAAGGCGCCGACCATGATGAGAAATTCTGGAATGCTGTTGTGCGGCAAACACTGATTGAAAGACTACTGACTAAGGATATAGAAAATTATGGACTTCTGAAGATCAGTCCGGAAGGAACACAGTTCCTGAAAAGTCCGCATTCGATCATGCTTGTTGATGATCATGATTTTGAAAATCCTGATGATGAGGAACTTTTTGAAGCGCTCGGATCAAAAAGCAGTACAGCAGATAAAACGTTGTTTACCCTTTTGAAAGACCTGCGTAAGGAGATCGCACGCAAAGAGAAACTTCCTCCTTTTGTTATATTCCAGGACCCGTCGCTGGAAGATATGGCTATACAATATCCCATAACTGTTGATGAATTAAAACAGATCACCGGCGTGGGATCAGGAAAGGCGTTGAAGTATGGAAAACCATTCCTGTCGCTGATCAAGGACTATGTCGAGGAAAATGAGATCATACGTCCCATGGATATGGTCGTTAAATCGGTAA
Organism: Bacteroidales bacterium; assembly: GCA_030681475.1. Taxonomy (GTDB): domain Bacteria; phylum Bacteroidota; class Bacteroidia; order Bacteroidales; family FEN-979; genus CAIVAT01. Next base: position 117,273 of record JAUXWT010000108.1, read on the forward strand.
TTAATAAATCCGGAATAAAAGTTTTCATCATTCAAAGTATCGACCGTAAAGTAGCGTTGGATGATATTGCCCTTGCCAAAAACCTGAGTTTTGAAGAGCTGATCGGTGAAATGGAAAGCATTGTTGGTTCAGGAACAAAAATTGATCTCAAATACTATATTGATGAATTTGTTGATCCCTATCATCAGGATGAAATTTTTGAATACTTCCGCAAGGCCGAATCCGATTCCATTGAAGATGCCCTTAAGGAGTTGGGCGAAGATGAGTTCACAGAGGAAGAGATAAGGTTGATGCGCATAAAATTCATGTCCGAACTTGGAAACTAATAATATCAACATGGAAGAAGAGAACTTTGAAACCGTTGAACCCATTCATGAGATTGAAACAATCTATCAGAATCAGGAAACCATAATTGAACCGCAGCAGGAAAAGCCACCCTTTTTCATTTTTAATTTCAGCACATTATTAGGCGTGATCTCGTTATTGGGCTTGATCGTATTGTATATCCTGCACTTTTCCGTTCGCGATTCATCAGGCGGGGCCTCTCTTCCTGTAACGGTACAGAAAACATCAGGGAAGCAGTTGTCAATCGTACACATCAACATTGACAGTTTAAATACACATTACAAGTATGTTAACGTTCTTCGCAAGGATCTCGAAAGCACTGGAAAGAGATTGCAGACCGAAGTGTTGGCAGAGCAGGCAGCATTGGAGAAAGAAGCAAATGATTTCCAGCGCCAGATTTCTGCCAATGCGATACCTGAGGAAAAAGCGAAAGTAATTTATGAACAGTTAATGGAAAAACAGCAGCTCCTGATGCAGAAAAAAGAACGGTTTACCCAGCAAGTTGCCGAGCAGGAGATGAATATGAATTACAGGTTGATCGATAGTGTGACGGCCTTCCTGAAACGGTTCAACCGCCGGTATCAATTCGACTATATCATGGGTTTTAAATCCGGGGGTGAGATGCTTATCGCCAACGATACGCTTGATATCACAAAATCGGTGTTGGAAGACTTAAACAGAGAGTACGAGCAAAGAAAAAAATGATCCCTTCCACACGATTAACGATCGTAATCCTGTTATGCACCCTGCTTTTTAGCTGCAAGGAGAAAACGGAAATACCTCAGTCACCTTTTGCGATCTCCGTTGATTCTGTTATTTCACCCGGAAAAATGGTGATAATCCTTACAGATGTGCATGTAGTGGAGGCTGCATTGTTGCTCGACCGAAATGCGGGATTGGAAATGAAGGACAAACCTGGTTTCTACTATCAGGGAATTTTCGAAAAATACCACATCAGTCCTCACAGGTATGAACAAAATTTAACCTTTTACCGTCAGAACCCCGATAACTTTGCGAAAATGTATGGACAAGTTATCGGTTTACTTAATGACCGGCAGAAAAAATTCGCAGATGGAAAATGACTACTGCTTGGTATAGGTCGCAACCGCATTAATAAGTGTTGCTCCATCATTAAGCGTGTAATTCCAGGATATTTTCGTGCCGGATAAAATCCCTGAACCGTTGATCTTAAGCCCGGTCCCAATGACCTGGTTGGCATCCAGATTAATGGATGTTCCTTCAACCACGGCGCCTGCAGGAACGCTTGATGATCCCGTACCGGCAAAGTTGTAAATAAAAACACCGTTAGATGAACTGGGGTCGGCTGAAATCGTCACTTCATACGAAAGTTTGGTCCATGTTTCGGTGACACTCCACTTACCCAGAAAGGCATCGCGACTACTGGGCGTCGTATCCTCATCCTTGGTACATCCTGCAAATACGACTGTCAATGACAGCAAGAAAAAAGTGATAAATGTTTTAATGTTTTTCATGTTTATGATATTAGAAACTAAAACTCAATCCAAGACTTGGCATCAGTGGCATCTGATCAATTCGTGTATAGGAAACCCGGTCGAAATAGAAGATGTTTTGCTGATCAAGGGCATTTGTCATACTCAGGTTAACTTCAAGTTTGAACGTTTTGCCAAGAAAAAAAATCTTTTTTACATTGAAATCGAGTCGGCTGTAATATGGCAGCCTTCCCTTGTCATAATCTGAATACAGAATTCCAAGTGAACCGTTTCCGGTTGTATAATTTGTTCCAACGTTATTAAAGTTGAGCATTTCATAAAAGCCACCGGTTTGGGTAAATGGGAAACCTGATCCGTAGTTATACCTGACGTTAAGTTCCCAACTATTTCTTTTCCCCCAATTGATCGTTGATACGATGTTAAGGTTATGCCGGCGATCGTATGGTGGAACAAAGGAATTCAGGCCATCGTTACGATTGATGAAGCCAAGAGAATAGGTTGCCCAGAAATGGATTCTTTTCCAGTCATATTTCACCGAAAAATCCACCCCCTCGGCATCCCCTGTCTCATACGAAAAATCCTTCCTGTAATACTCCGGAATTTTAATATTTTCCGGTGTGTCGTCGTATAGTTTGTTCCTATTCAACGAGGTAAGTACCGGGTAGTATTTATAGTATCCTTCAACATTTATTGACAGATTTGGCAACAGATCCCATTCAAAACCCAGAACAACCTGATTGCATTTCTGCAATTTGTTTGTAGGGCTGGTGATAAATCCATAGAATAGGTTAACCACGTCTTTATCATATGTTGTGCTGATCAGGTTTTGTGAATATATGCCTGCGGCCATTTTCAACCGGAAATTCTTTGCAACATTGTATTTAATTGCCAGGCGGGGCTCAAATGATGCAATTGATATTGAAGCATAATACTGCAACCGGAGTCCGGGCTCAACGATGAGTTTTCCGGGCATCCATTTATATTTTACAAAGACCGAAGCTTCGGTTGAATTTTGGGAATAGTCAATCCTGCGGTTAACGATGTTAAAAAAGTCTAGCGTGGTTTTAAACCCGGAAAGCTCAAGGCCGTATTTTAAGGCATCCCGCCCGAAAAAATATGTAAAGTTCAAACCGCCATTAAATCCGGAAATGGAACTCGACCTGGCCGATTTGTTGATCTCCTTTAACACAACCTTATAGTCAGAATAGGCAAAATTGCCTTCAATCAGTACAGAGCTTTTTCCGGGAATGGCGAGGAATGTCAATCCTCCGCCAACTGAATTCCAGTTATAATCCTGCAGTACCTTATACTTTACCTGGTCTGAAAAATTGAACCCGAAAATATTTACCTTGCTGCCGTTTGGGGCATTGATTGCAATTTTACCAAATATATCAAGATAGTTATAAGGGAGTCCATTCTCATCGATATACTCATAAAAAATTTTACTCGACTCCTGAAGATAGGAATTCTTGACCGACAGAAGGAAAGATGCATTGGCTTCATCCTCATTCTTTTGCTTATAAATTGGTCCTTCCAGGAGCGCTTTTGCGCCAAATGTACTGATGTCGAACTTTCCTGCTATACGGTTCTTGTTTCCATCGCGTGTAGTCACATCCATTACGGATGAAAGGCGGCCGCCATATTCAGCGCCAAAACCGCCGGTGTAAACGTCAACATTTTTCAGAATATCAACATCGAATACCGAAAACAGACCGATGGAATGGAATGGGTTATAAACGATCATTCCGTCATACAACACTTTGTTTTGAATTGGCGGACCTCCGCGGATATATAATTGACCTCCCTGGTCGCCGGAGAAGATAACGCCTGGAAGAATCTGCAGGTATTGCGCCAAATCAGGCTGGCCTCCGATGGTAGGGATCGATTGAATTTCTTTTGGCGTTATTTTTATGATGCTGGTCTGCGTTTCCCTGACCTTATCCTGCCGCGCTGCCGAAATGCTTATCTCATCAAGTTGATAGGTGGACTTTTCCAGATATAGTTTTTTTGACAGCAAGTCATTTGCTTTCACCGTAATAGGTAGTTTTAATGTGTCAAATCCAATATAGGTGATCATCATGATATATTCACCAGGCGGGATCTTGGTAATGGCAAAATAGCCGTTTTCATCGGTCGGTGTACCAATCGATGTCTTGTACAGGTAAACGTTTGTAAATAAAACAGGTTCACCCGTCTCCTGTTCGTAAACAAACCCGCGCACAGATCCGGTCTGACCCCATGCTTTCAGATGAACTTGCGAAATAATCGTTACAAAAAGTATAAACGTTAAAAATCCCTTGATATCCTTCATTGGTAAATGATCAATTAATCAGGTCTGAGGGGCAAAATTAGTAAAAATCATCGGAGGAAAAAAAGAAATCACGGTATGGTTGAGACCAGCCGTTTGAAAAATATTCTTATTTTTGTCCAAATTCAACTACTTGTCAAATTAAGTTATGCAGAATTTATTACTACTGGGAGACGAAGCCATCGCGCAGGCAGCCATGGATGCAGGATTGTCTGGGATATATGCCTACCCTGGCACTCCCTCTACTGAAATCACTGAATATGTACAGAATTCAAGGTTTGCTGCCGAAAACAATATTCATTCGACCTGGTCGGCCAATGAAAAAACAGCGATGGAATCGGCGTTGGGGATGTCGTATGCCGGTAAACGGACAATGGTTTGTATGAAACATGTGGGTTTGAATGTGGCTGCCGACCCTTTTATCAATTCTGCCATAACAGGCGCAAACGGGGGAATTCTGGTTGTTTCTGCTGATGATCCTTCAATGCACTCTTCCCAGAATGAGCAGGATTCGCGGTTTTATGGAAAATTTGCCCTTGTGCCGATTCTCGAGCCGCGTGATCAGCAGGAAGCGTATGACATGGTTCATTATGGATTTGATTTTTCTGAAACACATAAAGTGCCGGTGTTGATGCGAATCACTACCCGGATGGCTCATTCACGTTCAGGCGTCAAGAGGATTAACAAGGTCAGAAAACAGAATGAGTTGAAACTACCTTCCGATCTGCGTCAGTTCGTACTTCTTCCCAGTATCGCCAGAAAGCGTTACAAGAATCTTTTAAGGGATCATGCCTTATTCATCGCCGAGTCGGAAATATCACCATTTAATAAGTACATGGATGGTCCGGACAAATCTTTGGGCATAATTGTATGCGGGATTTCTTACAATTACCTGCTGGAGAACTACACTGACCGTAAGCTGCCGAATCCGGTGCTGAAAATTGGACAATACCCCATGCCGCGAACGCTTGTTGAAAAAATGGCAGACGAGTGTGATGAAATCCTCGTTATTGAAGATGGGTACCCGATTGTGGAAGAGTTGATAAAGGGCTATCTTGGACGTGGATTGAAGGTTAAAGGCCGTCTCGACGGAACTCTCCCCCGCGACGGGGAACTGAACCCAAACTTAGTAGCCGTAGCCCTTGGTAAACCAGATACGATCGGTCTTCCCGTACCTGACCTGGTGGTAAGCCGGCCACCCTCCTTGTGCAGTGGTTGTCCCCACATCGACTCTTATTATGCATTAAGTGAAACGCTCAGCGCGTTATCCAACGGCCGTGTATTTTCCGACATTGGCTGTTATACACTGGGCGCATTAAAACCTTACGAAGCAATTAACTCCTGTGTCGACATGGGCGCCAGCATTACGATGGCTAAAGGGGCGGCAGATGCCGGATTGATCCCCGCGGTTGCCGTGATCGGTGATTCTACTTTCACCCATTCCGGCATGACCGGGTTATTGGATGCCGTCAATGACAAATCGCCAATCACCATCATGATCCTCGACAATGGAACAACTGCCATGACCGGCGGACAGAAATCCCCTGGATTTGGGAAGATTGAAGATATCTGCAAGGGCCTCGGCGTTGAGGAGGCGCATATCAGGGTTCTTAAACCGCTGAAAAAGTATCATGAAGAAAATGTCGCCATAATGAAAGAAGAACTGGACTATCAAGGAGTTTCAGTGCTCATTCCCCGCCGTGAGTGTATTGTTGCCATTGACAAACGCATGCGCGAAAAATTCAAGAACAAGAAAGCCGCACACTGATGAAGAAAGATATTATATTAGCAGGTGTCGGAGGCCAGGGAATTATTTCCATTGCCTCTATCATAGGCTTTGCCGCACTGGAACAAGGAATGTTTCTCAAACAATCTGAAGTTCATGGCATGAGCCAACGGGGAGGCGACGTGATGTCGAATCTCCGGATCTCAAAAAATGAAATTGCATCAGATTTGATTCCTTTTGGTAAGGCTGATATGATCATCTCCGTTGAACCGCTCGAATCGCTTAGATACCTTCCGTATCTCTCAAGCGAAGGCTGGGTCATTACCAACATACGCCCGTTTAACAATATCCCCGACTATCCCGATATAGATAAAATTATGGATGAAATAAGTAAGGTGCCTCATCATATAGCCCTCGATGCTGAAGCAATTGCTAAAGAAGCAGGTTCTGTAAAAGCGGCCAATACTGTGATTTTAGGAGCAGCTGCACCATTTCTCGATATGGCATATGGTAAACTCGAAGAAGCTGTAAAGTTTATTTTTCGAAAAAAAGGCGAAAAAATTATTGAACTTAACCTTAGGGCATTAAAGGCAGGGTATGATTTTACAAATCAGCATTTGTAACTATTTCTTTGTACCTTTGCACGCTTTTATTTCACAGAACCATAGACAATGAGGATTTTACAGCGAAAACTAGCCCACTATACCGAACCACAGAAAGTTGAAAAGTTGGGAATTTATCCTTTCTTCCGAATGATTGAATCTGACCAGGATACAGTTGTGATCATGAAAGGCAAAGAAGTGCTGATGTTTGGTTCGAACAGCTATCTGGGTTTGACCAACCATCCAAAGATTAAAGAGGCTGCAATAAAGGCAACTGAAAAGTATGGTACAGGCTGCGCTGGCTCCCGCTTTCTGAACGGCACACTCGACATTCACATCGAACTGGAAAATAAACTGGCTGAATTTGTCGGAAAACAATCAGCGCTTGTATATAGTACTGGTTTTCAGGTGAATTTAGGAGTCATCCCCACGGTAACCGGTCGTAATGACTATATTCTGATTGATGAACTGGATCACGCCTCCATCATTGAGGCAACACGGTTGTCTTTTGCCAAAGTACTGAAATTTCGGCACAACGACATGCATTCCCTGGAAACTGTCCTTAAAAAGTGTGAGCCGGGTCGTATTAAACTGATCGTGGTCGATGGTGTTTTTAGTATGGATGGCGACATTGCCGACCTTCCTGAGATCGTCAGGTTAGCTGAAAAATACGAAGCGACCATTATGGTCGATGATGCGCATGCCATTGGTGTTCTCGGTGAGCATGGCGCCGGTACTGCAAATCATTTCGGCCTGACGGATAAAGTTGATATGATCATGGGAACTTTTTCAAAATCACTTGCCGCATTGGGCGGATTTATCGCCAGTGATTTTGAAACGATCAACTATATCAAACACCATTCCCGTACCTTGATCTTTAGCGCATCAGCTACACCAGCCTCAGCAGCGGCTGTGATTGCGGCGCTTGAAATCATGAAGGATGAACCCGAAAGAATCCAAAATCTTTGGGATGTAACACACTATGCGATCGACAATTTCAGGAGACTGGGTTTTGACATAGGCCATACGGTAACACCAATCATTCCCTTGTATATCCGCGATAATCTTAAAACCCTTACCATTACAAGAATGTTACTTGACGAGGGTGTTTTTGTCAATCCGGTTGTGGCGCCTGCAGTTAGCAAGGACAATACATTGATCCGCTTTTCCCTGATGGCAACCCATACGAAAGCTCAAGTTGATGTTGCGCTGGAAAAATTTGAGAAACTGGGGAGGAAGCTCCATATTATCTCAAAATGAACCTGATGACAAAAACCTACCCAGTTGAACTAAAAAGAGTAGTCACAAGAAGGGAGCTTAAACGTTTCATTGGTTTTCAAAATCAACTTTACAAAGGAAACAGATTCTGGTGTCCTCCCATGCGGATGGATGAGATGAATACACTAAGCAGGGATAATAACCCTGCTTTTGATTTTTGTGAGGCTGAGTATTGGATCGCCTGTCAGGGAAAGAGAATAGTAGGTCGCATCGCCGGTATCATCAACCATAACGCCAATGAAAAGTGGAATGAAAAACTAGTCCGGTTTGGCTGGATCGATTTCATTGATGAGATAGAAGTTTCACAATCGTTGATTGATACCGTGGCGGAGTGGGGCCGGTCAAAAGGGATGAACGGCATACATGGTCCGTTGGGATTTTCAGATATGGATAATGAAGGGATGCTTATCAAGGGCTTCGATGAACTGGCTACCCTGGCATCCATTTATAACTATCCCTATTACGTGTCGCATATGGAGAAACTGGGCTTCGGAAAGGCTGCTGACTGGGTACAGTATGAATTCGAAATTCCTCCCGCCATTCCGGAAAAGGTTGATCGGTTGTCGCTACTCGTGCAGGAGAAATATAAACTCCGGTTGCTTAAAGCCAAAAAAGCAAAAGAGCTGCTCCCGTATGCTCCCAAAATGTTTCAAACGCTTAACGAAGCATTTAGTGATCTGTACGGTTATACTGCATTGACTCAGAAACAGATGGATATGTATGTAAAAGCATATTTTGGCTTTGTCCGTCCTGAATTCATCTCCTTTGTGATCGATGAACACGACGATGTAGTCGGATTTGGAATTTCATTGCCCTCCCTGACCAGGGCGCTGCAAAAATGCAACGGAAAATTGTTTCCATTCGGTTTCATACATCTCCTGTGGGCCATGAAAAGAGGCGATACGATTGATATGTATTTGAACGGAGTTCGACCCGATTATCATTCTAAGGGTGTTAATGCGCTGTATTATAATGAAATGCACAGGGCCTATATCAAGCATGGCATTAAAAAGGCTGTTACCAATCCGCAACTGGAAGACAATGCCAAAGCGCTTACCATCTGGAAAAACTTCAATGGAAGGCAGCACCTTACGCGAAGGTGTTGGATAAAACACTTTTAAATCATGAAAAATATTTTAATCACTGGCGCCAGTGGGTTTATTGGTAGTTTTTTAGTGGAGGAGGGCTTGAAGCAGGGGTTTGAAGTTTATGCTGGCATCAGGAGATCAAGCTCGCGTGAATACCTCCCTGATCCCCGGATCCAATTTATTGAATTTGACTTTTCAAGCCATGAAAATGTGCTTAAAACACTCAATGAGTGTAAGATACAACAAATCAGGTTTCAATATATTGTCCACAATGCCGGGGTGACAAAAGCACAGAAGAAGGAGGATTATTATAATGTCAATTGCAGGAATACCAAAAATTTCATTGAAGCGCTCATCGAAGCGGAGTTGGTGCCTGAAAAGTTTATTTTCATAAGCAGCCTGGCTGCCTACGGACCGGGCAATCCTGTGACGGGCGAGCCTGTCCGGCTGTCGGATGAACCAAAACCCATCGAATTGTATGGAAAAAGCAAACTTGAAGCCGAACGTTACATCACTTCACTGACCGGTTTCCCGTGGTTGATTTTCAGGCCTACCGGTGTTTACGGACCAAAAGAAAAGGATTATTTCGTGTTTTTCCAAACCATTAACCGGGGCATGGAGCCGTACATCGGGTTCAGGAAGCAGGTACTTACCTTCATCTATGTGCGTGACCTTGTCCGCCTGATCTTTCTAGCTTTGGATTCACCGCATAGGAATAAAGCCTGGTTTGTGTCGGATGGCAGACAATATACCTCGGCTGAATTTGCTGAAATTACAAAAAAAGCGCTTGGAAAGAAGACAATCCGGTTTACTGTTCCCCTTTTTATGGTTAAAACCATTGCAGTAATTGGAGAACGTGTCGTCGGATTATGGGGAGGCATTCCAACCTTGAACACTGATAAATACAATGTTCTGAGCAGTACCAACTGGCGGTGTGAAGTTGATCCCCTTGAAAAGGATTTTGGTTTTCAGGCGGAATATGACCTTGAAAAGGGTGTAACTGAGACACTTGCATGGTATAAACAGAATAAGTGGATTTGATATGAGTGAAATATTGGTCAAAAAGGTTTCGACAAATAAGGAACTGAATGCTTTTATTAACTTCCCTTTTCAATTATATAAAGGGAACGCTTTTTGGGTTCCTCCATTGAAATTTGACGAAAGGAATACCCTTCGTAAAGACAAAAATCCGGCTTTTGAATATTGTGAAGCGGAATATTGGCTGGCCTACCGTGATAAGCGCGTCGTTGGCAGGATTGCCGGGATTATCAATCATAAGGAACATGAACGCTGGAATACAAAATTGGTAAGGTTTGGCTGGATTGACTTTGTTGATGATCCGGAGGTTTCCCGAAATCTGATTGAGACGGCGAGTGTTTGGGGCAGGGACAAAGGTATGACAGGTCTTCACGGACCATTGGGATTTACCGACATGGATCCGGAAGGCATGCTGTTTGAAGGATTTGACCAGATTTCCAGTCTTTCGGCCATCTATAATTTTCCTTACTACAATGATCACATGGAACTGCTTGGTTTCCGGAAGGCTACCGACTGGGTTCAGTTTGAAATCAATATTCCAGCTGAAATTCCGGAAAAAGTTGAACGCATGAGCAGGATCGTTATGCAAAAATATAATCTTCGCCTTTTAAAACCTCAAAAGGCAAAAGAGATCATCCCTTATGCAGCGAAAATGTTCACCATGTATAATGAGGCTTTTCACGACATATATGGTTTTTCAGCGCTGACAGAGAAACAGATGGATTATTATACCAAACAATATTTTGGATTTATCAGACCCGAATTTGTATCGATGATTATAGATTCAAAGGATGATGTAGTAGGATTTGGCATTACCATGCCCAGCCTGTCCCTGGCGCTTCAAAAAGCAGATGGTTCGTTATTTCCGTTCGGATTCCTTCACCTCTGGCGTGCGATGAGGAAAAATGACACGATCCATATGTACCTTATCGGGGTGCGCCCCGATTACCAAGGAAAAGGAGTATTGGCTCTTATTTATCATGAATTAAACGTGACATGCATAAAAACCGGATTCAAACTTGCAAGAACTCATCCGCAACTGGAGGAAAACTTCAAGGCAATATCAATCTGGAAAAACTATGACAGCAGAATAAACATCAGGCGACGCTGCTGGATCAGATAGCCCAGGATTATTATAATTTCAGTTTTATCCCGATATTCAGTTCCACATTACTGAAGTTGACCGACATTTTCGCATATTTATCAGGACTACCTTCAGGAATATTTTCATTCGCATCGAATTTCTTTACATACTCCCACTCTTTGTCTCTGGTTGTGGCATTTGGTAACTGATCTACTCCGTCAATCGTCCAGGTCTTGTATTTACCTTTCGAAGGGGAATAGGTGATCCCGTTAAAGACAAGTTCGGCAAAAAAAACCAGCTTCTCGCCCAGATCGAAAGAAGCGCCGCCTGCAGCAGTAAATCCGGCCGCAATCCCACCATAATCTTTTGATTTATAGTCTTCTCTTTCTGTGGCCTGCAAGGATTCGCCACCGTTTGTTGTAGTTCTCTCATATTTTGTAATAATCGATGGAAGGATGCCAATGATCATACCCAACCTTGCATACGGATTTATCTTTTCGAGGTTGGGTGTAATAATAATAGCTGGAACGATTTGCAACATCATTCCGGATGTTTTCCAATCCTCGGTCTCTGTCATGTTTGTGGTTGTACGGGATCGATGGATTTTTCTTGCGAGCCCGATGAATTCATTTACACCGAGTTCAATTCCGAAATTATCCGACAGCATGTACCCGAAAGCAAGATTGGCATTCACACCACCGCCCAGTCCCATTGATTTAACCTCAACATTATAGGAATTAGTAGTGGAATTTACATCGGCCCATTCAAATTGTTTAAGTCCGATACCACCGCCGAGCCCAAACCGGATATAAGTACTTTGTGCATGCAATGTACCAGCCATCATCCCGATGGTCAGTATCAAAACGAAGATATTTTTCATAGTTGTTATTTTAGTTATGATCGGGTAAAGTTACAATTCTATCCAATAAAATGCAAAAGAAACAAATGTTTTTTTTATTCAATGCATAAAAAAAGAAGGCTGCCTGAAGGCAGCCTTCTTTTAAATGTGGGATTAAAAGTTAATTTTTATCCCAGAAAAGCTTGGTTGTAACCGCATCTCCGCCAATGGCAGAAGCAGCGGCAGCGCGATTTGCGCCATTTAACGTCTGCTCGGTCGTAGGATAAGTTAAACGTAAGGGAAGTTCAGAATCGGCATCAGGTGGTGCAATAAGCATAGGATAATCTAACATCCGGAAAGCAGTCCATGCAGTAAATCCACTGTTATAGAGTGCAAGCCATTTTTGTTCGCCTATCTTTTGCTTCCAGGTTCCGGCTGCCGTAGCATAGGCCACACTTGGCTGGGCGAGGTAAGTCGTAGCATCAGCCGCAGTTCCACCCCAATACTCGATTGAGGCACTGATTGCTTTGTTATAATGCTCCGCAGCCGTACCACCTACATTGAACTGTCTTTCAGCGCCTTCTGCCAGCAAGAACTCAACTTCGGCCAGGTCAAAGAACATGCCTTCGAACGTCGCTTCTGTAAGGGTTGGGTTAACATGTGAGAATTGAGTATAATCGTTGGAAGCGCCATAGATTCCTCCGATGAATCCTTCACCGACCGGAGTAAAATACAATGGTCTCCTGGGGTCATTCCGCTCGTTCATCATGTCAACCAGTGTATTGGCAGCAACAAAATCGTTTCTGCCGCTCAGAACCAGGTTTTCGTTGACCGGATTGTTGTTGGGCTGGGAACTCATGTAGGTGACGGCTGCATTTTCTGAATTGCTTGCAATCACATTAGCTGCTGCAGCTTCAACGGTGGTTTTGGCCAGCGCATTATCCACATCGGCAAGGACCATACCCATTCTTAATTTCAGGGAGTTGGCATATTTGAACCATAAACCGGTGTTACCATAATACATGTTGTCATAACTTCCAAAGCTACCCTCGCTTGTATTCATCTTGGCAATTGCAGCATTGAGCCGGGCCACCAGATCCTTGTAGATCGTAAGGCCGTCATCATATTTTGGAAGCAGAACAGCCTGGTCCAAAGCTTGGGTATATGGCACATCTCCGAAAGTTTCAACCAGAACACTGTAGGCATATACCGTCATGACTTCAACGATGGCAAGTTTATTTTCCAGTACTGCAGGGTCATCACCGGGAAGATTACCGGTTGCCTTCAGTACCTTTGCAGATTCCTTGAAATTCATCAGAACATCCCTGTAAAAGGTGTTCCAGAAGTTGCCGGGAATCGGTCTGGTCGTAATATCATAGTTGGCTTCATCTATATAAGTAGTTTCTGTCCATTGCTGAACAAACATACGGAAGATATTACTGTTCACATTTGGCGTCACCATTTGGTCAGAAAGACTCAGCTGGGCTCCGGTAAACAGGGATTCGCCCGGTACAGTGGTCGGGTCTTTGATGTTAACATTCAACTCTTCAATTTTCGCACAAGACGAAAACAGCAGGAGGGTCAGGAAAATTGCAAATATATTTTTCATATCTTTTTATTTAGAAGGTGAGTTTTAAGTTTAAACTAAAATCACGTGTCGTCGGCAGTGATCCTGTAGAATATCCTTGAAGATTTCCTGCTCCCAATCCTGATTCAGGATCTGCATGGGGCATGTTCTTAAAGATAATCCAGAGGTTTGCTGCAGTAGCTGTGAGGGTTACGCCCGTGATGAAACTTTTCTCCAAAATTGCGGAAGGGAGAGAGTAAGATAAAGATACCTGGCGCAGTTTAACATAGGTTGCATCATAAACAAAGGCCTTGTTCGGAAGTCGTGCATAACCGAAAGAGCCATAATTTGACGCCGCGATTCTCGTTGTATTGACCTTCCCGTCGGGATTTACACCTTCATTGATAAAACCACCGCTATTTGAAGCATAACCTTTGCTTTTATCGTTAGGATCAACCCATACGATCGGATCCCTTACAGGATTACCAAGATCATTCAGATATGAAGTTTCTTCATACAATCCGGTTGCCAGACCATAATACATGTCAAGTGAGAAGATGTCCCCACCACTTTGAAAATCGATCAGGAAATTCAAAGCCCAGTTTTTATAGGTCAGGGTGTTTACCAAACCACCTTGCCAGTCAGGGTTGACGTTACCGATCACCTTGTCGGAAGTCGCTGTCCGCTGATACCTTCCGTTCGACGGATCGATAATCCTTTTATGGTCAGTATTATATACGTAATCAGTTCCATAGATCGCACCATAAGGTTCTCCAACCTTCGCATTGATGGTAACTCCTCCCTGGAATCTGCCCAATTGCAGGTTCTTAACACCTTCGAGCAGGCTGAGAACCTCATTATAGTTCTTTGACCAGTTCAGGGTCACATCCCACCTGAAATTTTTCAATTTCACCGGGGTGGCATGGAGGGCAAGTTCAATCCCTTGATTCTGAATTTCACCTGCGTTGATTACTTTAATGTTATATCCGGTCGCTGTGGTAACCGGAAGAGGCAGGATCTGATCAATGGTATTGGTTTTGTACAGCGCCAGGTCAAAGCCGAGCCTTCTGCCGAAAAAGTACATTTCAAGACCACCTTCAATACTATTGGTGTTTTCAGGTTTCAGTTCCGGGTTCTTCTGGGTGGTGGGAACAGCCGTGGTCAGGTTATTGAATGGCGACAATACCAGGTAGTTATCGACAAGCTGATCAAAATTCGGGCTGTTGCCTACGCGGGCATAATTCAACCGGATCTTTCCAAAGGAGAGCCATTTTGCTTCAGGTATTACACTTGAAAAAATGAAACTACCTGCAACTGACGGATAGAAATAGGAGTTGTTATCGACCGGCAAAGTGGAAGATTGATCACGCCTGATCGTTCCATCAAGATAAAGGAAGTTCTTATATCCCAGGGAAACACTGGCATACAAGCCAACGACCTTTACGATTGAAGCAAGTTCTTTGGTGAGTGGCAGGGGGCCTGCACTGTTTTGCAGAGAATACAGTTCAGGAACAGACAAACCGCCATTTGTCGCGGAGATCATCCGGCTGTAGTTTGTCTTTCTGATGTTCATACCCACAATACCTTTGAGGTTAAATGAATTCGACAGGTCCTTATTAAAGTTACCCATCACATCGTAGTTAAACTCAGAGAAGTTGATATCCCTTCTCATATAGCCGGATTCCTGATCGCTTCTTCCGATACTGCCGTCAGGGCCGGTTCCAATACCAAATGTGCCGGGAACACTACCAACGGCTCTTCTTTCTTCCTGAAGCTCTGAATAAGTATCTACCGAGATACGTCCGAAAATGTTAAACCAGTCAGCGACAATATAAGTGAGCGCTGCATTACCGATAAAACGATTTCTTGAATCTTTTTCATAGTTCTGATACCTGGTCCAATAGGGGTTGTCCCAGTAGATCGGCTTTGCGTCAGATGGGTCGGAATAATTCCAGGTCAGATTGCGCAGCGTCAGGTCATACAATTCCTTCTGCTGTTTAATATCAACGTTGGTTTGATACCATTGACGAAATGATCCCATGATGTTATCATTGTAACCGGTTGAGTTACGGCCTGATCCCTGATTAAGAGAGTAAGCGCCATACCCTGTAACTGTCAACCTGTCGTTAACATTCCACGTTGCATTAAGGGAAGCGTTGTTTTTCACGAGTTTGCTGTTGGGTAACAAACCGTTTTGAGTAAAGTTTGTATAGGATAACCTGTAGCTACCGCCTTTGAACGTGTTGTCAATGGCAAGGGTATTGGTAAAGGTTACCGGTTTTTCAAAAAAGGTGATGGGGCCATTGTCTGCATTTTTCCACGGTGTGGGTTTCAGATAATTTGGAGACTGGGGATCAACGGCATCCCATTGATAAACGAGCTGGTTGTCGAATTTAGCTCCGTAGGAAGCATCCTCTGAGGTAACTACCCATTGTGTTTCCTTGCTGTTTTCGTCTTTCGGTTCAACAGTGATCGTTCCATCGGTGTTGATATATCTCATATACCAGTAACCTCCGGGTCCGTCATAGTATTGTCCGTAGCCTCCGCCGTAATCTTTCTGATAATGAACAAAGGTGGACTTGTCAACAAAACCCACCTGGGCAGTTGAGTTGAAGGTCACGCCGGCGCCTTTTCTGTGGATTCCCGGAATTTTGATTCCCTTTTTGGTCGTGATCATAATAACGCCATTAGCAGCCCGCGAACCATACAAGGCAGTTGCAGCAGCTCCTTTCAACACGTTAATGGATTCAATGTTTTCCGGATTGATGTCAGAAGCGGCATTGCCGAAATCGTATCCGGTACCGGCTTGTTCCTGGGCCCGGGTGTTCGTCACATCATTATTAATGGGAACCCCATCAACAACGAACAAGGCCTGGTTATTTCCGGTTAACGATTTGTTACCCCTTAACAGGATGTTGGTTGAACCACCCATATTAGTGGTAGTTTTTACTTGAACCCCGGCTATTCTTCCAGCAAGAGAGTTGACAAAATTATCGGTTTTGACCATATTGACCTGGTCGCCCTTGACCTCCTGGGTGGCATATCCAAGAGACTTTTTTTCACGGGGAATACCAAGAGCCGTAACTACAACTCCTTCAAGTTCCTGAATACTGGGTTCAAGAACAACATTAACAACATTTTCATTTCCAAGTTTAAGCTCCTGGGTCACCATTCCAACATAAGAGACCAGGACAACTTCTTTACCTTTTGGCACTTCGAGCGTAAAAGCCCCTTCAATATCGGTTATTGTCCCGATAGCAGTGCCTTTAACGAGTACCGTGGCGCCCGGAATTCCAGCGCCATCATCTGAACCTGTGACCTTACCCGTAATTGTTCGCTGGGCATGGGCAACTTGCAACCCTATGAAGAGCATAAGGGCAAGGAAAATCGTAAATTTTCTCATACAGTTTGATTTTTGTTAGTAATTGTGTGAATAGTAATTGTTAATAAAAGAAGTTTTGTTAAAGACGTGTTTAACATGTTAAGTGAGTTTATGTGTTTGATGGCAATTCACCAGTCGTGTGAATTTTAATTGCAATTTTACGCAATACTTTTATTGAATCCAACAACATTTTAACATTTAATTAATAATTTATTAACACTATTTTAACTATAACCAGGAATCTTTAGGTCTCAATAAAGTCACGCCGGTGACTTTTCTTGTTTAAAAGTTTAATTTTCCGTTCAATTCATACGATTGTAGAATATTCCAAAGGTTAAAACAAGGAGGATATAAATTGCAGTAGATGCAATGGTTGTGAGTGGGTTGAATAATTGATAGGCGGCAATAACCAGGCATGATAATCCTAGAAAATAGAATCCGGTTCTACGTAACTTCCAGATCAGAACAACGCCGGAAAAAGCCAGACCATGAAGTAAAAAACCGGCTCCGAAGATCAACAGTAATTTTGATGTGGTCAAATCTCCTAATGCAATGTATTGATTCATGATACCTGCAATCAAACCGGTTTTGAGTAATCCTGTAAAGAACAGCAAGGTAACAAGGCCAAAGTAAACGAAGGAAAACAGGCATATCATGGTAAGCAATACCGGCCGGGTTTTCACCACTCCGCTATTGCCGGACTTATCTGGTTTGATCTCTTCGTCGGAACTCATGACATAAATTTCAAGTGTCTGCTATAAAGTAGGATGAACAGGCCTGTGAAAAGAAGTTCGGGAATTCCCGGACTTTGCAGATGCATAAAATACATTGGTGCGAGGATCAGGAGGATCTGGAAAACTGTGTAGAAATGAAAACCTTTTTTTTTCAAACGGTACATAAAGAGCGCTCCTGCCAGTGACCCGGCATAAAAAATAGCGGAAACCATGAAAAACATTGGTTTTGCATCAAGCAAGGTCTCCATTCCCTCAAGTTGGAATTTTTCGGTAAACACCTGAACGATCTCGATATATGTGTCATAGAACCCTGCGATAAACAAGCTTGAAAAAAGATTCATCCCACTGCCGATGAAGGTCAGGATGCACAGGATTGTCAGCATCATTGGCCGTTGGGGTTTGGTCTCGGGCAGAATCCCGGTATTAAGATCTTCCATGTTATCAGTTATTCAAGTTTTCCAACTGTGTTTTCAACTTCATTCAATATTTCGCAGGATTTTACAAGTTCCTTCATGGCGTTGTGATCGGGATAAAGCGGACGATCCACTTCAAGAAAGGCCACATATTTTCTGATCACCTCTTTGGCTTTTGAGACTCCTTTTCCGAACACATATTCCCTGAAATCGAGGGCCTGGGCCGCTGCCATGAATTCGATCCCAAGGATGCCATATGCATTGTCAAGTATCTGAAAATTCTTCAGCGCCGTATTCATGCCCATGGATACAAAGTCCTCCTGATCGGCGGCTGCAGGAATCGACTGGATCGATGCCGGGGCAGAGAGGATGCGCTGCTCAACGATTTGCATATCGGCAGTGTACTGGCTGAGCATCAGTCCGCTGAACATTCCTGCTCCCTTTGTGAGAAACGCCGGCAGGCCAACGCTCAATGCCGGGTTGTTCAAACGGTTCATCCTTCGTTCGCTCATTACGCTGACCATGGTTATCACGTATCCGGCCATGTCCATGGGAACCGATACCGGCGATCCCTGGAAGTTGGCGCCGGAAATCTGAAGGTTTTCATCGGGGAAGAAGATCGGGTTGTCCCCAACACCGTTCAATTCAATTTCAACCTGCGAACGGGCATAGGCAAGCGCATCGTGGGCAGCCCCGATCACCTGTGGGGTTGAACGCATCGAATAGGCATCCTGTACCTTGCATTTTACCTTCCCGTCAACAAGGTCGCCCCCGGAAACACATTTCAGGATGGCAGCAGCGCTGCGAACAGCGCCTTTAAATCCACGGATTTCATGAAGTTTTGGGCTGTATGGGCGCATGTTGGCTTTCATGGCTTCGAGCGACATGGAAGCGGCGATCTCAGCCTGTTTCAACCAGTTATTGGCGTCGAAAAGGAATAGGGCGCTCATGGCGGTGAGGACATTTGACCCATTGATGGTGGCCAGTCCGTCGCGGGCCTGCAAGCCAGGAACCGGGATTCCTGCTGCATTAAGCGCCTCTTTGCCCGGCATCAGTTTGCCCTTGTAATAGGCTTCTCCTTCTCCCAACATCAGCAAAGCAATCTGCGACATGGGCGCAAGGTCGCCACAAGCGCCTACCGACCCCTTCTGACAAACCATCGGCGTTACACCTTTGTTAAGCATGTCAACCAATGTCTGGGTGATCTCAAGCCGTGATCCTGAATTTCCATGGGCATGAACGTTGATCCGTCCGAGCATGGCCCCGCGCACCCAGTCGATGGGCATCGGATCGCCAATGCCTGCGGCATGATTGTATATCAGGTATTTTTGAAAATCCTTTACCTGATCGTCATTTAAAACAATTTCCGAGAACTCGCCAATCCCTGTATTTACGCCATACATGATCTCACGGGCCTCTATTTTCCGTTCGACCATGGCCCGGCATTTATGGATCCGTTCAATGGCAACCGGATCAAGTTCTACCTTTTCATTGTGGCGGCCAACCCTTACTACATCCTCAATTGTTAAACCAGCGCCTTTGATAATCAGTGTCATAAAGTTTTTATTACGTTATTTATTATCTGATAATATTTTTATTATCTCTTCCAGAGAATACGACTTTTGCTCACCTGAGCGCATATCCTTTAAAGTCAGAAGACCGGTCGCCATTTCATCTTTGCCGGTCAGAATGACATACGGAATGTTTTTGCGGTTGGCATAATCCATCTGTTTCTTTAATTTCACCGCATCAGGGTACAATTCAGATGGGATCGCCGCAAGGCGGAGTTTTGCCAGCAATTTCATACAATATTTCTCTTCTTCTCGTCCAAAATTGACGAACATTGCAATGGTAGCGGCCTGGATGGTTTCCGGGAACAGGTTCTTTTCGTTCATTACATCATAGATCCGGTCGGCGCCAAAAGAGATGCCCACGCCCGACAGTCCGGGTAACCCGAAAATCCCGGTAAGGTCATCATAGCGGCCGCCCCCGCATATACTGCCCATAGCGACATCCATTGCTATTACTTCGATTATGGTTCCTGTATAATAGGAGAGGCCCCGGGCAAGGGTCAGATCGAAGTCAAATTTATTTGTAAAGTTGAGGTCTTTCAGAAACTCCAGAACGGTCTTCATCTCTTCCAATCCCTTCCGGCCAATTTCAGAATCTTTGAAAAATTCAGCCAGGGTATCAAACTTCATCTTAATTGAACCCTCCAGGGTAAGGATGGGCTGGAGTTTTTCAACAGATTCATATGAAATGCCCCGCTGGAACAGTTCATCGTTCACCTTCTCCATACCGGCTTTATCCAGTTTGTCCATCGCTATCGTTATATCGGTCAATTTTTCCGGCGCTCCGATGGCCTCAGCGATGCCGGCAAGAACCTTGCGGTTATTCAGGCGGATCAGCGCCCTTATTCCAAGCCTGGTAAATATGGCATCAATGATCTGCGCCAATTCTACTTCGTTTAATAAGGAGGTACTCCCGATCACATCGACATCGCATTGGAAAAATTCACGGTAACGGCCTTTCTGAGGACGGTCGGCTCTCCATACCGGTTGGATCTGATACCTTTTAAATGGAAAGATCAGGTCATTTTGATGTTGCACCACAAAACGTGCAAACGGGACAGTGAGATCAA
This sequence comes from Bacteroidales bacterium, assembly GCA_030681475.1. Lineage (GTDB taxonomy): Bacteria > Bacteroidota > Bacteroidia > Bacteroidales > FEN-979 > CAIVAT01. Next base: position 137,789 of record JAUXWT010000108.1, read on the forward strand.
ACCGAAGGCCTTTTTCCGTAATGTGTTTCGTAAGATATTGCAGCCGTGATCCGGCATCCCGCATCCCTGAATCCGCATCCGGAAGGCCATCAAGGTAATTGCCCGAATTGAGGATCCTGAACAGGAGTTTGTCCCCCTCCTCCCCATATTTACCCATGAGGGTTGAGAGGTTTTCCATAGCCGGAGTTTCGATGGGCTGGTAGCCGTAGATACGGAAAACATCCCGGATAATGTCAAAAATAAAGTTCCTCCTCACCATTTCATCCGGTGAAAAATCACGTGTTCCTTTAGGTATGGTTGGTTTTTGTGAAGACATTCACATCAGTTTTTGCAAACTTACATATATAAGTTTAGAATCTTTTCGCTATTTCGCTATTTCGCTATTTCGCTATTTCGCTATTTCGCTATTTCGCTACCTGCCTTATTCCCTCAACTTCTTATACTTGATCCTGTGCGGCGTATCATCGCCCAGTCTCTTTTTTCGGTTCTCTTCATAGTCGGAGTAAGATCCTTCAAAGAAATAGATCTGTGAATTTCCTTCAAATGCCAGGATATGGGTGGCAACGCGGTCGAGAAACCACCGGTCGTGGGAGATGATCACAGCGCATCCGGCAAAATTCTCAAGGCCTTCTTCCAGGGCGCGAAGGGTGTTCACGTCAATGTCGTTGGTCGGTTCGTCAAGCAACAGCACATTGGCTTCTTCCTTCAGGGTAAGCGCAAGGTGTAACCGGTTCCGCTCGCCGCCTGACAGAACTCCACATTTCTTTTCCTGATCAGCGCCGCTGAAGTTGAACCGAGCTACATAGGCACGGGCGCTCATTGTGCGACCTCCGATCTGCATATTTTCAGCGCCGCCTGAAATAACCTGGAATACTGTCTTTTCAGGGTCAATGGAAGTATGGCTTTGGTCAACATAGCCGAGTTTTACGGTATCACCGACCTTGAAACTGCCCACATCAGATTTTTCAGCGCCCATAATCATCCTGAAAAGGGTTGTTTTCCCGGCGCCGTTCGGGCCAATGACACCTACAATGCCTGCCGGGGGTAGGGAAAAACTCAATCCTTCGAAAAGTAATTTGTCTCCAAAGGATTTTGAAACTTCGATAGCTTCAATGACCATTGTGCCAAGTCGCGGGCCATTCGGGATATATAACTCGAGGCGTTCTTCCTTTTCCCTGACATCCTCGTTCATCATTTTTTCGTAGGCATTCAAACGGGCTTTCCCTTTTGCCTGCCTGGCCTTGGGCGACATCCGGACCCAGTCTAATTCGCGTTCCAGTGTTTTCCGACGCTTGCTTTCGGTCTTTTCCTCCATGGCAAGGCGTTTTGATTTCTGCTCTAACCACGAGGTGTAGTTGCCCTGCCATGGGATACCTTCGCCACGGTCAAGTTCTAAAATCCAGCCCGCCACATTGTCGAGGAAATAACGGTCGTGGGTGATGGCGATAACAGTGCCTTTATATTGTTGCAAATGTAGTTCGAGCCAATGTACCGATTCTGCATCAAGATGGTTGGTAGGTTCATCCAGCAGCAGGATATCAGGTTCCTGCAGCAACAACCGGCAAAGCGCAACCCGGCGGCGTTCTCCGCCCGAAAGGTTTTTTACCGACGTGTTGGGATCCGGACAGCGTAATGCATCCATGGCCCGTTCTAATTTACTGTCGAGGTCCCAGGCTCCATGTTGGTCAAGGAGTTCCGTAAGTTCGCCTTGCCGCCTGATCAGTTTGTCCATCTCGTCATCGCTCAGCGGTTCACCGAATTTGCTGTTGACCTCTTCATATTCTTTCAGAAGACTGACCACCTCCTTTGCGCCCTCTTCAACGATCTGTCGTACTGTTTTGGTATCATCAAACTGTGGGTCCTGCTCAAGGTACCCGACTGAATAACCGGGAGAAAATACAACCTCTCCGACAAATGATTTCTCCACTCCTGCAATTATTTTTAGAAGGGTCGATTTTCCGGAACCGTTCAGCCCGATGATGCCGATCTTGGCGCCATAGAAGAAGGAAAGGTAAATATTCTTTAATACTTGCTTTTGTGGCGGATAGGTCTTGGAGACACCCACCATGCTGAAAATTATTTTTTTATCGTCGGCCATTTCTATAAATTCAAATATCAAATACCAAAACCAAATATCAAATTCAATCGGTCCACCATTGTTTCCATTGCCTTTATTGCCTTCATTGCCTTCATTGTTTGCATTGTTTGCATTGTTTGCATTGTTTGCATTGTTTGCATTGTTTGCATTGTTTGCATTGTTTGCATTGTTTACATTGTTTGCATTGTTTGCATTGTTTACATTGTTTGCATTGTTTACATTATCTTCCTCTGCTGATCAGGCTGTTGATCTTCTCAGTTTCTGTTTCCCAGTTGAAATTCCGGTGTACAAATTCATATCCGTTTTGGGCAATTTCGTTTGCTTTTTCAGGGTTATTCAGCAGCATCATGATTTTTGAAGCATAATCCTCCGGAGTTTGAGCCACCAGAATATCGATACCATCACGGGCATTCAAAGCCTGGAAGGCAAGCGGAGAGGTGATGCAAGGGATCCGCATGGCCATGGCCTCAAGAAGTTTGTTTTGCAATCCGGTTCCGATCTGCATAGGGGCAATGAATACACGGGCAAGGGAATAGCTCTCCCTGATGTCGGACACCCAGCCACTTACATGGACTTGTGTCGACTTAAGCGCCAACACCCGTAAATGCGGACTTGCGCCTGCTATCAGCAGGTTCAGATCCGGTTTATGATTTTTCACGATGGGCAGAATTTCGTTTACAAGGAATTCAGCGCTTTTTATATTGGGAGGGTATCCCATATTGCCGGTGAAGACCAGGTCATACTCCTTTTCTGTTTCCCGTGGCGTGAAAAAATCAGTATCCACGCCGTTGGCCACAACCACGATCTTATTATTGTCGGGATGTGGGATCAGGTCACGGTCAGGCGCCGAGATTATGATCTTGTTATCGAACGACTCAAATGCTTCATGTTCATACCGCAGTAACCTGTTGTATTCAATTTTCAGGAAAGGTTTCATGTAAAACGGAGAGGTGGAAAGCCTTCTGTCAACACCTTTTGAAAAGACATCCTGGTAATCGAGGGTTTTAGGAATGTTGATGCCCTTCACATATTCGGCAACCCGAATCAATTGGCAGAAAATGTGATCCGGTTTGTACTCCCGGATGAGCGCATGGATTTTCTTCGCCGTGGATTCATTGTAAAAATACCCAACCTGCAGTGGTCTGTTTGAAAACAATGTCCTGACAAGGCTCAAAGCGATTGAAACTTTCGAAATTGGTATGACATGGATGGCTTTCACATACTTTTTCAGCACCGGGATCGCATTTTCATGCAGGTCCCCGTCATTCAGGGCGCAAAGTATGATCTCGTGATGTTTCGAAAGTTGCTTGATCTGATGAAAAGCCCTTAATTTATCCCCCTTTTCGGTAGGATATGGAACCCGGGGTAAAATAAAAAACAATCGCATGAAGGTATCTTGTAGCACGCAAAAGTATGAAAAACTGCATTACCCTGTGAGCTGTTTGTAAAAAGCATGCAATTTTTGGTTCAGGATGGTGGTGTTGTATTCCTTTTCGACCAGCAAACGCGCCTGATTCCCGATTTTTGTACAAAGCGCTGAATTCGTACAACAGATGGAGATCATTTCAAAGAATTCACACGGGGAATTGGCGATGAGGATGTTTTCGTGGTGCGTGCAACCAATCCCTTCTGCCCCGATGGCAGTAGAAATGATGGTTTTACCTGCCGCCATGCCCTCGATGATCTTCACCCTGATCCCGCTGCCGGAAAAAAGGGGCACGATCATGATCGCTTTTGACGCCAGAAAGGCACGTGCATCTTCCACTTCACCCAGTACTATGACATTCTCTGATTTTAATGTATGCATCCATTCCGGCATTTCACGCCCGGCCAGATAATATTTCAAATCGGGAAACTGCCGGTGAACATCGGGCCATACATGCTCGAGAAACCATCTAATCCCCTCCTGGTTGGGTATCCAGTTCATTGACCCAAGTGAAAAAAGCGACGGGAATTCTGTGGCGGGCGGTAACCTGGTATAATCCTCCGGCTCAATGCCAAAGGGTAGATCGATAACCTGAATATGGGAAAGATGTTTGAAATATTCAGCATCTCCCCGTGTGATGGCAACTATTCCATCAACTTTAACAACTGCATTGTGCTCATAATTTCTAAGGGTTCCTGAAAGATGTCTGAGATACCATCTTTTTACAGGATTTTTTGTCTCCTCAGAAATTCGTTGCCATATAAGATGTTCGATATTATGCGTTCTCAGAACGATTTTTGCCTTTGAATATTCCCGGATGACATCAATGTATGGGCACATGAATAAAGTTTCCAACTGGACAATGTCGAATTCATATGTTTTTAAGGTGTCAACCACCTGCTCCCTGAATTTTTCAGATATAAACCGCTGAACATGGTAAGAGTCATTTGTGAAGAGATTCAACAGTGCATCAATGGGTTTCAGTCGCAGGTCAACATCGATGAGCTCAATCCCGGTTGCTTTCCGATAGGTCAAAGGGATATCCGTACTCCTAATATTGTACTTAAAGGAGTTTACCGCAAGGACTTTAACCTGATGTCCGGCTTTCGCAGCTCCTTCAATGAGCATGTTCATGGCCATTGGTCCACCCTCTTTTGCTGGCCATGGTGATTTGTTGCACAGGAAGAGGATTCTCATATTTGTCGTCCCCGCAATTTGAATTTTTTAAAAAAGTTGATCCAGGCATCCATATCGAACAACGAAGCATCGTTCGTTGCCTTGATCGTCAGGAAAATTCCGATCGGCATCAGCACGGCTGATGAATACCAAATTCCCTGCCATGCCGGTACTACTCCCTCGGCCGTATATTTTTCTCCAACAAATGAGATGACCCAGAAGAGGATAAAGAACAGGGTGGATATGACTGCAGGCATTCCCAATCCGCCTTTACGGATAATCGCTCCAAGCGGGGCGCCAATAAAAAACAGGAGAAAACAGGCAATTGAAAAAGCGAATTTTTTATGAAAGACAATTTGATGCTTAAATATCAGCTTTCTCTTATTATAAATGTTGTCTTTGCTGTATTGCAGATTTTCTTTTGCGCTTTTGGCTGAATTCAACGCGGTTTCCATGATCTTATACCGGTCTTCTGCCTTGAAATTAAATATGACTGAAGGGTTGAATGATTTTGCTGAGTCATTCCTGCTATGCATGACCGTATCTGACCTGTGTGTAAACTGCAGGACGTTGATTAAACTAATCTCATACGCCTTCCGGTCTGACGCAAGCTGAGCCTTAATGGAGTCAATAGAATAGCTTAACTGGTTGATATTTTGCATTTCATAGTTTTTCTTGAACAGGTTTTCGTCCGTTCGTGACAACTGAAATGCAGACAGGTCGAACATCTGGTATTGTTCCGAAAATTCCGTACGCTGGAATGGATGAGTGGCGCTTTTGTTGCGCATGTCAACTTTTTCTTCATAATTGGTGCCCTCGTATAGCCGGAAAACCAAAAACCGCTTATCGGGCGAGAGTTCCATCTTTCCCCAGGAAGCAGTTGTAAGAGAAACATTTCCAAGGTGTTTGGTGTGATCATATACCATAACATCGCGAATGGTGTTCCCGTCATTTTCCTTCTTGTTAATCCTGATAACAAAACCTTCGATGCCGGTATAAAAGACACCCTCTTTCAGGTTAAAAGCCAGTTTCTTCTCCCGAACATCAAATAACAAGGCATGAAATTTGAGATTGGCCAAAGGCAAAATGACGTTGGAAAAATAGAAAGCCAGCGCACTGATACAAATCGAAACCACAATGAGCGGACGCATGATCCGGCTCAGGCTTATCCCTGCAGCTTTCATAGAAACCAATTCATAGTGTTCGCCAAGGTTTCCAAACATCATAAGTGATGAAAGCAGGATAGACAGGGGTAAGGCGAGCGGCACGAAGGTGGAAGAGGCGTAAAACATCAGTTTTGCGATGATATACCACTCAAGCCCTTTCCCCACCAGATCGTCGATATACTTCCATACGAACTGCATCAGCAGAATAAACAGTGCGATGAAAAAGGTCATCACCAGAGGACCCAGGTAAGATTTCAAAATAAATATATCCAGTTTTTTCATGCACAAATTGACAACCGATGCAAAGATAATTATTAACGCAAAGGTTATAGTTGTATTTTTGTGTGAAAGAAAACTTAGAACAGGATGAAGTTAATTGAGGTTTCAAATAAAAAATCACGCCGGCAGTTTCAGGAGCTGGTAGAAAAGATTTATAAGGATGATCCCAATTATGTCAGGCCGCTTGATATCGAGGTTGAAGCAATATTTGATCCGGCACAAAACACTTTTTTTCAGCATGGCGAAGCTGCCAGATGGATACTGGTCAATGATACCGGAGCGGTTATCGGCCGCGTTGCCGCCTTTATCAACGAACGGAAGGCACACACATTTCAGCAGCCAACTGGTGGCATGGGTTTTTTTGAATGCATTGAAAATCAAGAAGCCACCTTTATGCTTTTTGACCAGGCCAGGGAATGGCTCTCTGCCCGCGGTATGAAGGCTATGGACGGTCCGGTTAATTTTGGTGAAAATGATGTGAACTGGGGTCTCCTGGTCGAAGGCTTTATCCACCCCGGATTTGGCATGAACTACAATCCGCCATATTATAAAACTTTTTTTGAAGCCTACGGATTTCAATTTTATTTTGAACAGGTATCAAACCACCTTGATCTCACCAAGACTTTTCCTGATCGCTTCTGGAAAATTGCGGAATGGAGTATGGCCAAACCAGGAATCTCATTCCGCCATTTTACTTATCCTGAGGCGGACAAGTTTATCCGTGACATGAAAGAGGTTTATGATGATGCCTGGAAATTCCATGAAAGTTTTACTCCGATGGATGTTTCAACTTTGAAGAAAGGGCTGGACAAAGCAAAATCGTTCCTTGATCCTGAATTGATATGGTACGTTTACCACGACGACGAACCCATCGCGTTCCTGATCCAGTTTCCCGATGTGAATCAGATATTGAAACATCTGCGCGGAAAGTTACATCTTTGGAATAAATTCAGATTCCTATGGTACAAGTACCGCAAAACAATTACGCGTACACGTATCGTGATCATGGGGGTCAAACCAAAATATCAACGGTATGGTGTAGAATCAGGTATTTTCTGGCACCTCAACCAGGTAATGAAACACAAACCGCACATCACTGAACTTGAACTTTCCTGGGTTGGTGATTTTAACCCCAAGATGCGCGCATTGCATGAATCTGTTGGAGCCGTATTTGCCAAAAGACACATCACATACCGGAAAATATTTGCTGACGATATCGAATTTCAACGGTCCACCATCATCCCGGTCGATACAAAAGAGCGGGCCTTACGAAGTTAATTTTCCCGGCCCTTTTTATTTTTTCCCAATGTCGGACTCAACTCAAATTATCAGTTCCAGAATTTTTCCATATTCCAGTCCATCGGCAATGCGCAGGATTTCTTCACGCTTATGCAGAAGATTGCACCTTGCTAATGCGGTTTTTGGATGGGTAACCTTAAAATAGGCAATCAGAAAAAAATTCTCATCCCTGATCTGGATGTAATCTGGAATGCTTGCAGTTCCCTTTATTTTCAGAATATACATTGTCTGAATTGTCTGCATTGTTTAATAGACTTTTTCGGGCAAAAACACCCCTTCAAGCTTCCTGTAATCAGGTTCGTTCTTCAGAGAGATAAAATCGATGGCGAGGTCATCAATATATAATTTATAAAGAGGCGACGGATTGTAAAAGTAAACTTTTACCATGCCAGTTGAAGGCATATCCCCCGGAACATAGAACGCCGCTTCAATACGTGTCCATTTATCGGCAGGTACAAATTTATCGAGAAGAAACTGGTTATAACTTAAACTCCTGCCATCTGATTGATAATCAACTACCAGGGTAGCTTCCGTGGTCTCTTTTGGGCTTAATACCCATGCTTTGGCCAGAACCACGCGGTTTGTTGTGCTAAAATAGGTGTTCAGCGTATCTTCCAGACCAACACTGTAAGGGTTTATTATTCCGATCTTTGAAGACCATCTGCCCTGCCGGAATATCGTATCATTGCGGGTTCCGGCGTTCATCCATGGAATTCCACGATCGGTTTCCATGTCGTTCGTCAGGGTTATTTTACCTGCAATACTTTCGTCTGAAATAAATGTCCTGGCTTTTCTTGTCAAACTGAAAAAGGAACTCTTGTAAATTGCCCCGTTTATGTTATAAGGCGGAAATATCCATGTTGCATGTTGATAAAATTGAAGAAGATTCAGTGAAATCAGCAAAACCAAAATAGCGGAAAATAACCGCTTCATCGTCCTGGTCTTCACATATTTGAAGAGAAAAACAAGAAGAAGGGCTACGACAACATAAATATCGATGAAAACACGTTGACCGCATTTTGAGGCATAATACCAAACCCACCAGCAGGACGCAACATAGATAAACAATACCAGGAAGCCCATCAGCCAGTAAAATCTGTTCCGGTTTTGCGCGAACAATCCGGCAAATCCGAAAATAGAGATAAAGGCGATGGGGGTATAGATGAACCATCCCCGGTTAAAACTGAAGAGAATGTTTAGCATGTGCGGCTGAAATAAATTCAATTTTTCATCGCCATAGGTGTAAACAAATGGTTTTCCGGTTTGCAGATACCAAAGAATGACAGGGACTGCAAGCAGAAGCGCCGCCTGGACCGATCCCCGCACAAGTGTTTTCTTATCCGGTATGACCTGACGTATTGCCTTGAAAAGTACTTCCCGGTTTCCGGCAATGAATGGAACCAGCAGCAAGATCACAAGGTTGGTCGGCCTGATCAGGAAGATCAGGGTGAACAATAGCAAGGATTTGACAAACCATTTTGGTTGGTACTCGTGGAATAGTTTAAATATGGTTAAGGCAAACCCTGTGATCAGTGCAAAAGAGTAAACGTGGGTCATGGAAGGCTCCACCACCGTGAAAAAGATCAAATTCGTGCCCAAAGTAATTGCAAGTGTGATGAATGCCGACGTTCGGTCATCTGAACCGAACTCTTTAAGCAGTTTTTGGAGCCATCGTGCACCAAGCCAGAGAAATAGCAACGCCGATATCGCAATGGAATACTGGTAGGGGAGGGAGTATCCGTCGAGGGGGTAAACCTCAAGCCAGGCCAGCAGGTGCCCAAACAGGAAAAAAGGGAGCCAGAGAATAGCCATCCCGGGGAAATACTTGTTTACTTTCTGCGTACCGGCATCATTCCTGAATTCCTTGAATACTGAGCGGTTGGGTGGGTAATATTGGGCTTCATACTGTTCAACGAACTTGAATTGCAGGTCGTGGTAAATGAAAACTGCCGGAAGGTAGGCATAATAACCTTTTCCGTCGCTGTTGATTACCCGGTCCCAGTTTTTTTCCGGAGTTTTAAATCCCAGGAAAATTAAAACATAGATAAGCAATATGATCTCCGGGGTGAATTTGTAAAGGTATTTCATTTAACATCAGCTATTTGATGCCGCGTTGGCGCAATGCTTCAAAAAGGATCACCCCCGTAGCTACCGACACATTAAGCGATTCGATCTCTCCCAACACCGGGATCCGGACAATTTCATCGGTAAGTTTGAGGTACTCTTCAGAAATCCCTTCCCCCTCCGAGCCTATAATCAACGCCATAGGTCTGGTCAAATCAATAGAGGTATAAACCTGATCTGACTTTTCGGTGGCAGCGACGATTGTTAACCCACTGTTCCTGAGGAACTGAATAGTCTCTTTGACATTTTGTGCCCTTACCACAGGGAGCTTGTACAGGGCGCCTGCCGATGTTTTGATGGCATCGGAATTGATCTGGGCAGAACCCCGGGCAGGGATAATCAGCCCATCCGCCCCGGCACATTCTGCGGTACGTGCGATGGAACCCACGTTACGTACATCGGTAACCCGGTCGAGGATCAGGAAAAGTGGAACCCTTCCTTGTTCAAACACAAAAGGTACAAGGTCTTCTACAAGTTGGTAAGTGATTTCCGATACATATGAAATTACCCCCTGATGGTTCTGGCGCGACAGACGGTTGAGTTTTTCAACAGGGACAAACTGGTAAGGAATTTCCAGCTCCTTGATCAGGTTGAAAAGTTCATGAAAACCTTCTCCCCTTAAACCATGCTGAATAAAAACCTTCTCAAGTTCTTTCCCGGCCTTGATCGCTTCAATCGTCGGCCTGATACCATAAATATACGTCTCCTTCTTCATATCTCCCATTCAAAGTTCAAAATTCGTTGATCATTATTCGATATTCAATATTCAATATTCGTTATTCATTCCTCCCCTCCCTCCACTGCTTTCTCCAGCAACGACCTCGGAATCTCCTTCCCCGCCTTTGCCCCCAGCGATTTAATATTTTCAACCCTTCTGATCAGGTTCCCTTTACCGGTGTAGAGTTTGTTCATGGAGGAGTCGTAAACCTTGCGGGTTGCTTCAAGTTTGGCGCCGATATCCTGTAGGTCTTCTACAAAACCGGTAAACTTATCATACAAATCGCCACTCTGGCGTGCGATCTCCATGGCATTCTTGTTCTGATATTCAACCCTCCAAAGGTTGGCGATCATGCGCAGGGCAGCGATCAGGTTGGTAGGGCTGATGAGCAGAATACGGCGGTCGTAAGCCCAGTTCCAGAGGTTGGCATCGTATTGCATGGCCAGCATGTAGGCCGGTTCGATGGGCATGAAAAGCATGACGAAATCAAGGCTTTTCAAGGCATAAATATCCTGGTAGTTTTTACTGCTGAGATCGGCAATGTGGTTTTTTACCGACGAAAGGTGATCACGGGCAGCAAGTTCCTGCTCCTCCTTTGTTTCGGCGGACGCATATCGTTCATAATCTAGCAGCGACACTTTTGAGTCAATAACAACATTACGATCGCCCGGGTAGGCAACAATTACATCGGGTTGCAGCCGTTTTCCGAATTCATTGGTGTATGATTGCTGGATAAAAAACTCCCGGTCAAGTGTCAGCCCCGATTTTTCAAGGATGCTTTCGAGGATGATCTCTCCCCAGTTGCCACGCGTTTTTGCCTGTCCTTTAAGTGCATTGGTCAGGTTGCTCGCCTCCTTGCTGATCTGTTGGTTAAGGTCAGTCAGATTTTTAATCTCCTTCTCAAGGGAGAATCGTTGCTTTGACTCCTTGTCATAGGTCTCTTCAACTTTTTTCTCAAAATCGCGGATCTTTTCTCCCAATGGTTTCAGGATCTCCTCAAGTTTGTTTCTATTCTGCTCGGTAAATTTCTGTGTTTTTTCTTCCAGAATCTCGTTGGCAAGGTTCTTGAATTCATCACGGAATTTATCCTGCAGTTTTTCGAGATCACTCTCCTGCGCTGTCAGTTTTTCCTGTAAATTTGTATATTCTGCAATTTTCGTTGAAAGCTCCTTGTTCAGGTTTAGGATTGTTGTCTCTTTTTCAGATCCGGCCATAGTCAGCAGATCGACCTGATGTTGAAGCATGCCGGCACGTTCTTCGACAGCCCTTTTTTCAGTAATTTGAAATTCAAGTTGTTTGCGCAGGTTATCAGCTTCACTGTCAATAGGTTTTACACCTGTTTTCCCAAGTTTGACGAAAAGCGCTACGAACCCAGCGATGAAAACAAGTGCGATAATGATTAGAATTGTTTCCGACATAAACAAAGCTGTTTTAAAACACAAATGTAATTTATTTTCAACACTTGTAATCCGTATTTTTGCCAAATGCTCCAGATTGGTATTCTCTCCGACACCCATGGATTTGTCCATACGCGGGTGATTGAATTCTTTGAAAATGTTGATGAAATATGGCATTCCGGTGATTTTGGAGACGTTAAGGTCGCAAATCAGCTAAAGGTCCTAAAGCCACTAAAGGCCGTTTACGGAAATATCGATGGTAATGACCTCCGTATTGAGTATCCCGAAGTTCAGCTATTCCAGATTGAAAAGGTAAAAGTGCTTATGACCCATATTGGCGGGTATCCCGGACGGTATGATCACAAAGTGAGGTTGCTGATCGAACAGGAGAAACCAAAACTCTTTGTTTGCGGTCATTCCCATATTTTAAAAGTGATTTACGACAAGAAATACGATCTCCTGCATATAAATCCCGGCGCTGCCGGAAAATACGGGATCCACAAATCAATTACCGCGGTAAGATTGATTATTGATCATGGAAACATGCGCAACCTGGAAATCCTGGATATACCACGAAAATGATTTACGAGTGGACGATTTACGGTTTATAATTTCGCTACCTCGCTACCTGTTATCGCAGCCTGTCTGAAGACTTCACCAACATTTCATCCCTTTTAATCGCTTTATTGGCAAAAATTATAAACAGAAGGGAAACCAATGGCAAAACCATCCCGGTGTAGTTGTATTCAGGTTCAATCAGCGTCATAGACTTGATTTTGGTGGCATAGAAGAAGAAAATCACCATGATCAATACAATATTGGTCAGCCCGTTGAAAGCACATAACCGGATCTGCAGCGGGCGGTTTTTGAACAGAAAAACGGTGGAAATAGTAAAAATAAACGATACGACCACCATAAAAATCAATGGAATGGTGAAGTATGGATTGAACAACACACCAGGTTCAGGATCCATGCTCCTGATGCCATAAATAAAAAACTTGTAATTGCCATGAAGTTCATCGTAATAAGTTGCAAGCGGAAAGAAAAAAAGCAAGATGCATGCAATGGCCACAATGGCAAGGTATAAGGTTTGAATTCGCTGTAACATGGTATAATCATTAATTCGATGCGAAATTATGAAAGATTTCAGGTAATACATTATTTTTTTTCCTATCTTTGCATCGATTTAATCCCCACGATCCTTTTCTTATAATAATTTCGATCTGTTTCAGCTTATATCCCCTAACCTATAGTTCATTATCCCATTGACTATTCAATCAATAAAATTATTTTAATTATGTACGACATCATTTCCCTTGATAGCAAAGAGCTGTCAGAAATCAGAGTAATTGCAAAAGAATTCAACATCCCCAAAGTTGACAAACTCGAAAAGCAGGATCTCATTTATAAAATATTGGATCATCAGGCGCTCAACCCGACCCCGGAAATTTTAAACATGGAAAAGAAGGATCAGGACAAGCCATTCCGTGGTCGTCCGCGTAAAGGGCAGAAACCCAGACCAAAGGAATCAAGAGACCCCGTTGATAAAACGGCATCTAAGGAAACCGGGAAGGAAGTTCAGGACGAAGATCGAAAAGAGATACAAACCACTGATTCCCGTCCACCGCGCGAACAGCCTAAGGACCAGCCTAATCCACGGGAGCGTGCTCCACGCGAACATAGAAATTCACGCGATCGGAAGAATCCACGGGAAAAAAAACCTTTCAAACCCTATCAGGAAAAATCTCCGGCTGAACCATTGGTCCACATGACCCTTCCTGAACTTATCGATAATACGGTAGAAAATTTTGAATTTGACGAACCATCCGACAAGCCTTACATAGCAGTTGACCCGATTGATGTGGTACAGAAACCGGATATTGTGATCGAACCTGCCGAAGTGGAAACCAGCGAGACGGTAACTACTGCCGATAGCCAAACTCCGCCTGCTGTAGAAGAACGCAAACAACGCGATTTCCCTCGTAAGTTCCCGGAACGCCACCGCGAGGAATTTCCTTTCGAATTTGAAGGAATAATCATCAGTGAAGGTGTTCTTGAAATTATGACCGATGGATACGGATTCCTCCGATCCTCTGACTATAATTACCTGAATTCGCCTGATGACATCTATGTTTCTCAGTCTCAGATCAAACTATTCGGGTTGAAAACCGGTGATACCGTGCGTGGGACTATCCGTCCGCCGAAAGAGGGTGAAAAATATTTTCCGCTTATCAAAGTTGACCTGATCAATGGCCGGAAGCCGGAAGAGGTTCGTGACCGGATCCCTTTTGATTACCTTACTCCGCTCTTCCCCATGAAGAAATTCAAATTGACCGGACATAAAAATGAAAGCATGTCGACCCGTGTCATCGATATGTTCGCACCCATAGGTTTCGGACAGCGCGGATTGATCGTGGCCCAACCCAAAACCGGGAAAACAGTATTGCTGAAAGAGATTGCAAATGCTATCGCAGCTAATCACCCGGATGTATATATGATCATTTTATTGATCGATGAGCGTCCTGAGGAGGTAACCGATATGCAACGTAGTGTTAAGGCCGAGGTGATCTCATCAACTTTTGATGAACCGGCCGAACGTCACGCCCGCATCTCAAATATCATCCTCGAAAAAGCCAAACGTCTTGTCGAATGCGGACATGATGTTGTGATCCTGCTTGACTCAATTACACGTCTTGCCCGTGCTTATAATACAGTAGCTCCTGCTTCAGGAAAAGTATTGTCAGGCGGTGTGGAGGCGAATGCACTTCAAAAACCAAAAAGGTTTTTCGGAGCAGCCCGGCAGATCGAAAATGGAGGTTCGCTCACCATCATTGCAACCGCCCTGATTGAAACCGGCTCTAAAATGGATGAAGTGATCTTTGAGGAATTCAAGGGTACCGGCAACATGGAATTGCAACTCGAACGCAAACTTTCAAACAAGCGCATTTATCCGGCCATCGATATTGTCTCTTCCAGCACACGCCGTGAGGATCTTTTACTTGATAAAGATGCATTGCAACGCATCTGGATCTTGCGGAACCATCTGGCAGACATGAATCCGCTGGAAGCGATGGAATTTCTGCGCGACAGGATGAAATTTACCAACTCAAATGAGGAATTCCTGATCTCGATGAACAGCTAAAGGTGATTAATGGTTAGCCCACTGCACCGCAAAATTCTGAAGGTCGATACCATCATAATTTCCTGAACTCATCATCAGTAGGACAGTTTCGGGATATTTATCCATTAATAAACGTTCCTCCAGTAATTTAGAATCGGTGAATACCTCCAACCCTTTTTTATTGAATCCGTCTTTCACCTGCTGTTCTGTAATCTCAGGAAGTCGTTTTAACTGCAGCGCATGAGGACTGAAGTAAACAATTGCTGCATCTGCCGGTTCCAGCGTGCCTTGATAATGATTTAAAAATTCCTTGTTCAGACTGCTGTACGTGTGTAATTCAAGGCAGGCAATTATATTCCTTCCCGGAAACTGTTCCTTTAATGCCTGCAAGGTTGCTTTAACCTTTGACGGTGCATGCGCAAAATCTTTATAAACAATCCTGGAACCATTCTTTGCAATCAGCTCAAGCCGTTTTGATGCCCCTTTGAAAGTTTGAATCTCTTCATAAAAAGTGAGATCATCAACTCCAAGTTGAGCGCATATCAAACGGGCGCCATTGAGGTTCATCAGGTTATGCCTGCCAAATATCTGAAGAGGAAAACTGCGGTTACCGAATTTAATACTTGTTACCCCATTACTGATTTCATATGAATGTGCGGAATAGGGTACGATGCGAATGTCGTGACGCGAATCGGGACAAATCCGACTCAATTCATCATCATCACTGCAATAGATCAGAGTTCCGCCTTTTGAAATCTGGTTAATAAAAATCACAAACTGATCAACATAGCTTTCGAACGTAGGAAAGACATTGATATGGTCCCATGCAATACCGCTCAATAAAGCGATATCCGGCTTATAGAGATGGAACTTCGGGCGCAGGTCGATCGGAGATGTCAGGTACTCATCACCTTCGATCACCATCACCGGGGCTTCATCCGTGAGTCTCACCATAACATCAAAACCCTCGAGCTGAGCGCCGACCATGTAATCGCATTCCACCCCTGCCTTTTGTAATACATGCAGGATCATGGCAGTGATGGTGGTCTTGCCATGACTTCCGCCAATGACAACTCTTTTCTTGTTTTTTGATTGCTCGTAAAGATATTCAGGATAGGAAAAAATTCTGATTCCCAGTTCTTTAGCTTTTAATAATTCCGGGTTATCTGACTTTGCATGCATGCCGAGGATCACTGCGTCCAGTATGTTTGTGATCCGGGACGGTGTCCATCCTAAAGATTCCGGGAGAATATTGCAGGCTGCCAAACGGCTTCTGGAGGGCTCAAAAATCTCATCATCAGATCCTGTAACAGTATAACCTTTTTTATGTAGGGCAATGGCAAGATTATGCATTGCGCTGCCGCCGATGGCAATAAAATGTACATGCATGATGGATTATTTTGGTCAAAAATACATTATTCCTTCAGGAAAAACTTCTATTTTCTACGCTGATTGTTGTAAATTCACAAAAAATTTAACTTTTGAATGAGTATGAAAGATAAGGTTGCTGAATTAAACCGGAAATTCCGGAATACTCCACCGGAAGAAATTTTATTGTGGTTTATCACCGATTTTGGAGATAAGGTCGCCTTTTCAACCAGTCTTGGCGCCGAAGACCAGGTGATTACACAAATGTTTGCCAGGATAAAAAAGCCGATAAAAATATTCACGCTCGACACAGGGCGTTTATTCCAGGAAACATATGATTTGTTGGATCTCACTCAAAAAAAGTATGGTTTGACCATTGAGGTTTATTTTCCTGAAACTGTCAATGTCGAAAAGATGGTTCGATCAAAGGGGATAAATTTGTTTTACGAAAGCATCGAAAACCGGCAGCAATGTTGTCATATCCGCAAGATCGAGCCACTGAAAAGGGCGTTGGCCGGCAAGGAGGTCTGGATTACGGGAATGAGGAAAGAACAGTCGGTTACACGTTCTTACGCGGATTTGATATCGTGGGACCCCGCTAATGAGGTGATCAAGGTCAATCCTTTAATCCGATGGAGTGTAGAACAAGTGTGGGAATATATTAACACCTGGAACATCCCAGTTAATGATCTGCACGCAAAAGGATATCCCAGTATTGGCTGTTCCCCTTGTACAAGGGCTGTTAAACCCGAAGAAGATTTGCGTTCCGGGCGCTGGTGGTGGGAGTTGCCTGAATTCAAAGAATGTGGCTTGCATAAAACCCATTGACCCGTTTAGCTAAATCTGATTGCTTTAACAGGAACAACCCTTGAAATTATAAAGGAAGGTATAAGGAATATAAGGTAGCAAATCGCCAGGGTTCCTCCATTGATCGCCAGAATATTCAATAAATCCAGATTGATCGGTATTACGGAAACATAATAGGTCTCTTCGGCGAGGCTGACCAACGAAAACTCTTTCTGGACAAGGCAAAGCGTAAAGGCTAAGAAATTTCCCCACAACATACCCCAACCCACGATGTATAAAGCATTATAAAGGAATACATTCCTGATCCCGCGGTTAGGCATTCCCAAAGCTTTAAGAATGCCAATCATGGCTGTTCGTTCCAAAATCAGGATGAGCAATGTGGAGATTATTGTTGTTGATGAAACAAGAATGATCAGGATCAGGATGATTAATACGTTAATATCCTGGAGATCAAGCCAGTCGAAAATCTGTTGATTTAACATTTTTATGGTCGTTGCATCAAGGCTGAACCCAATCTGATGATAAACATAAACCCCCATCCGGTCAATGTCCTCAAATTTTTTAAGATATACTTCAAAACCACCAACCTGACCGGCTGTCCAGTTATTGAGTTTCTGGATGTGATGAATATCTCCAATCACATACAGTTTGTCAAACTCTTCCAGGCCGGTATCATATATTCCAACGATCCTGAATTTTCGGCCCAACGTCAGGTTTCCGACAATAAAATACATGCGCAGGTCATCGTTCAGGTGCAGGTTCATCATGCTGGCAATCTTACGCGAAATGATGACCTCGTCGGTCCGGCCTGTGTCTGAAACCAGAAACGTTCTTCCTTCTGACATTTTATCCCTGAAGAAGTCCCAGTTAAAATCGGTTCCTATTCCTTTGAGAATTACACCCTGGATATGCTCTTTGGTTTTGATGATCCCTGCTTTTGTTGCAAAAGCCTGAATATGACTTATCTCTGGTGTGTTTTGGAGCTTTGGATAAAAATCCTGCTTGCTGTCAATGGGTTGAGGCTCAAAATTGGAAGTCTCAGAAAACTTGGTAATTTGGATATGCCCGGAAAAACCGACAACTTTTTCCCTGATCTCGTTTTTAAATCCGGTCAGGATGGCCACAGCGATAAACATAATGGCCAGACCAAGTGCAATCGAGGTAATGGCAATCACCACGAAGGTCCAGGAAAAATTCCCTTTACTGTGCGAAACAAGCCGGCTTGATAAAAAAAATCCAGTATTCAAATGAAAGAATCGTTTACTTTGCAAAAGTATGGGTTTTTTTCATCTCTTGATTTTCATTTTGTTTCCGGTTTTGGTCCAGTCCCAGATAAGGATAGGAGCGGAACGGCCTGAATTGTATTATCCTTTCCTGAAAGACAAAAAGGTTGGCATTGTTGCTAATCAGGCCTCAGTGGTCAACGGTACAAATATCGTTGATATGCTTGTTGGCCGGGGGTTTCATGTCGTAAGGATTTTTTCACCGGAGCATGGTTTCAGATTGTCTGCGGAGGCAGGCCAAAAGATCGGGAATAGCTTCGATTCAGCAACCGGTATTCAGGTGGCATCCCTCTATGGATCTACAAAAAAGCCTTCAACCAAAGATCTCAAATCGCTTGATATTGTAGTATTTGACATTCAGGATGTCGGTGTGCGTTTTTATACCTATATATCAACGTTGAGCTATGTAATGGAGGCATGTGCTGAATCTGATGTTCCATTGATTGTTCTTGACCGGCCTAATCCAAATGGCTTCTATATCGATGGCCCTGTACTCGAAAAGGAATTTTGTTCATTCGTCGGCCTGCATCCTGTTCCGGTAGTTTATGGGATGACGATTGGTGAATATGCCCGCATGGTAAACGGAGAGGGATGGTTGAAAAACGGTATAAAATGTGACCTCCGGGTTATTCCAATCGAAAACTACACACATCAGAGTCATTACGCGTTGCCTGAAAAGCCATCACCAAATTTGCCGAACCAGTGTTCAGTAATTCTCTATCCCTCACTTTGCTTTTTTGAAGGAACCCATATCAGCGTCGGGCGTGGTACACCATTTCCATTTCAGGTTTACGGACATCCGGAATTGACTGACGGGTTATTTACCTTTACTCCGAAAAGCATCCCGGGTGTAAGTCTTCGTCCCCCGATGGAGGGCCAGGTTTGCCGTGGGGAAGATTTAAGACAAATATGCATTAATTCACTGGATTCAGGTAGAATAGACCTGGGATGGTTAATAAAGGCTTATGGAAATTGGAACAATAAAACTGCGTTTTTTACAGATTATTTCAACAAACTCGCCGGAAATGCAACCCTGCAACTTCAGATTATCCAAGGAAAATCAGAACATGAAATCCAAAAGAACTGGCAGCCTGGAATTGAAAAATTTAAAAAGATCCGGGAAAAATATCTGATTTACTGAAGCGCAACAATTCACCTGTCACCTGTCACCTGTCACCTGTCACCCGTCACCTGTCACGATTTTTTCCTCCCCGGATAAACCTTCAATCCCTCCTCCAGGCACTTCATGGCTTTTTTCAGATCTGATACATTCAGCACATAGCTGATACGTACTTCATCTTTCCCTCGCCCCGGGGTGGAATAGAACCCGGTTGCGGGAGCAAACATCACGGTTTGTCCTTCATAGCTGAATTCCTCAAGTAACCATTGGCAGAATTTATCAGAATCATCAACGGGTAAACGGGCAACAGCGTAAAAAGCTCCTCCCGGGTTTGGACAATAGCACCCATCCATTCTGTTTATCGATTCGACCACGATATCCCTGCGCCTGACATATTCTTCCAGTACGTTGACAAGATAGCTTTCAGGCGTGTTGACCGCCTCTTCTCCTGCAATCTGGCCAAATGTGGGTGGACTCAACCTGGCCTGGGCAAATTTCAACGCTGTTGCGATTATCTCCTTATTCTTTGAGATCATCACGCCAATACGAACACCGCAGGCGCTGTAGCGTTTCGAAATGGAATCGAGCAACACGACATTCTGGTCAATCCCCTCAAGATTCATTACGGAATGATGCTGATGGCCATCGTAGCAAAATTCACGGTAAACCTCATCAACAAAAAAGTAGAGATCATGTTTTTTAACGATATCGCGAAGAAATTCCAGTTCTTCTCTGGAATAGAGGTATCCGGTCGGATTGTTTGGATTGCATAACAGGATCGCCTTGGTTTTTGGAGTTATTGCCTCCTCAAACGCACTGATGGGAGGCAGGGCGAACCCATCGTCAATATAAGAGGGGATGGGCTTTACGACAACACCTGCAGCGACTGCGAAACCGTTGTAATTGGCATAGAAAGGTTCAGGGATGATTACCTCATCACCGGGATTAAGGCAGGCCAGCATGGTAAATAAAATACCCTCGGATCCGCCTGTAGTAACGATCATCTGATCAGGGGTTACAGAAATTCCGGCTTGCAGGTAATATTCGGCAAGTTTTTTTCTGTAGGAGAGGATTCCAGCCGAGTGGCTGTATTCAATAACTTTCAGGTCAGTATTACGGATTTTTTCAAGCACGTTTGCCGGAGTTTCAATATCCGGCTGGCCGATATTCAGGTGATATACGGTGATCCCCTTTAATTTTGCTTCATCGGAATATGGAACGAGTTTGCGGATCGGGGAAGGGGGGCAAGCCTGTCCGCGTAGTGAGATAGTTGGCATAAAGTGGTATATTTGTGAAAACATCAAAGCCAGCATTTAGCTGGCCTGATGTTCTTGATTGATCGATCTATTTAGTAATGGGTGCAGCGCCCTGCTCGCTGGGTTTTTCAGGCATTGTCGTAGTTGGTTTTGCTGTGACAGTACCTTTGATTTGCAGCACAACCCGTGCAGTTTTTGCATTTGAGGTTACGGTAACTGTTTTGTTAATGGCGCCAACATTATGGGTATTGTAAGTAACTTTGATCACGTCGCTTTTACCGGGAAGGATGGGTTCCTGCGGCCATGTGGGAACAGTGCAACCACAGGATGATTGAGGTCTTGATAAAATCAATGGTTCTTTTCCTATATTGGTGAATTTGAATTCACAGGTGCCGTCATCACCTTGCACGATAGTTCCATAATCATGAACTGTTTTGTCAAATGAGATCTCAGGGGCATTCGGATTTTCAGATTGTAGCTGGGCAGCATCCTGAGCGTTAACCATATAAACTGAGAACATTAAAACTACAAATGAAAAAACTAACTTTTTCATATTAAATTAATTATTAAGGTTAGAAATAGAAGAGAATAAAAGGCAAAATTAAGATTTTTAAGACATATAACATTTACAATGGGCAAAGATTCAAAAGAATTCTGTATCAAATTTGTAGTTGTTTATATCCCGGTTCGCGGGTAACGTTACTGCAACTTTCACATCGCTGAACCGGGGATATCAGGAACAGCAGAAATGTAGTTGGAAAATTGTATTATCTTTGCATTTTATAAAACTCAGACGATTGACAGAAACCGTTCAAAAAATTAAGGAGCTTGATGGAAAGCAGCTTTACTACTCGTTTCTTGCCGGCGCTCAACGTATATTCGATCATCAAAAACTGCTAAATAAGATAAATGTTTTTCCGGTTGCCGATGCCGATACCGGTACCAACTTAGCCTCCACTATGCGTTCAATCATGGACGCAATTATTCCAACTGAGAACCCTAAACAAACGGCAGTGGCCCTTGCCGATGCGGCCCTTATTGGCGCCAGGGGAAACTCAGGGATTATTTTTGCCCAGTTTCTCTATGGATTCAGCAATGAGATCAGGCCGAATGAAACTTTAACTGTATTGTCATTTGCTGAAAGTGTGAAAAAGGCCGTTACATACGCCTACGACGCAATTGCCGACCCGGTGGAAGGAACCATTCTGACCGTTATCAAAGATTGGGCTGACTACATTTACCTGCTGAAAGATAAATTCGATGATTTCTCCAGGTTATTGGTTGAGGCCTACAGTAAAGCGCTTGAGTCGTTGGCAGCCACAACCGGACAGTTGGAAGTACTCGCACGTGCACATGTTGTAGATGCCGGTGCAAAAGGATTCGTATATTGGCTCGAAGGATTTATGGATTTTTTCACCATGGGGGCTGAAAAGGCCATGAGAAGACCTCTGTCAATAATAGATACAACTGATGAAGTTGTGGAAATGCCCCATGACGAGATTACTTTCAGGTTTTGCACCGAAGCATTAATTAATGGCGAACACCTGGATAAACACAAAATCAGAAATTTTATATACCATTGCGGCGACTCTTTAGTTGTTGCCGGAACTCTGCAGAAGGTAAGGGTACACATTCATACCGACTTCCCTGCTGAAGTTTTTTCACAACTGCAAACCTTCGGAAACATCACCTATCAGAAAGTTGACGATATGGTCATGCAGAATGAAATCCAGTTCAATCGTAAATATGATTTGGCGCTGGTCACCGACTCTTCCTGCGATTTACCAAAGGCATTGATCGATAAATATCAGATACACGTTGTTCCACTTTCAGTCCATTTTGGTGAAACATACTTTTTAGACCGCCTTACGATTAATCCACCCCAATTTTATGCCATGCAGGCAAAATCGGAGGTGAATGCTACCTCTGCACAACCTGCATCCAAAGAGTTTCAGAATAAATTCGAATACCTGACCACCCATTATAACTCTGTCATCGGCATTCACCTCAGCCAGGCGCTGAGTGGAACATGGTCGAGCAGCGAAAAAGGGTCAAAAGATGTGATGAGCCGCTCAGGAAAAAAGATTGATGTGGTAAACTCGAAAACCCTCACCGGCGGACTTGGCTTGATGGTACTTCGGGCAGCCATGGAACTTGAAAACGGTACATCGCATGCCGAGTTGTTGAATAAAATTGAGGATTGGAAAGCGAAATCAATAGTCAGGGTCAGTGTTACAACCATGAAATATATCGTTCGGAGTGGAAGAGTAAGTCCGTTCAAGGGTTTTATTGCCAATAAACTTGATTTGAAGCCGGTTATCGCCATTGATCAGGATGGAAAAACATTCCTTTTCTCAAAATCCTTTTCCGAACAGGGCAGCATGAAGAAAGTGATTCAGGACATTGCCAGGGTCACCAGGGATAAAAAAATATGGGAATATGCCATCACTCATGCCAATAACGCTTCAACAGCCCAATGGTACGCCCTGGAAATGGAAAAACTGACCGGAAAAAAACCTTTCTTTATTGAACATGCCTCGCCGGCCCTGGCTGCCAATACCGGCCCTGGCATTGCCTGTATCTCACTGTTGCTGGAATAGCAAACTAGTGGACAAAGGGACAAGCGGACTTTCTACATATGATTTAGCATTTTGGGATATTAAAAACTGTCGATTTTAAACAGACTTGGTAATGGATTTTCAAAATGTAATTATTGAAGTTGGGCTAATTATTTGCCTCTACATGACCATTATTTTTATCCTTGCACTAAACCGGAAGGACAATTCAATTGTGGATGTTGCATGGGGCGTGGGATTTGTAATTATTGCCATTTACACGATCGTTCAATCCGGGGAGGTTGATCTCCGGAAAATGATTGTCAGCTTGCTCGTTTTACTATGGGGCTTAAGGCTTTCATTTCATATCATGGTTCGAAACAGTGGCAAGGGGGAGGATTTCAGATATAAAACCTGGCGAAATACCTGGAAATTTTTCTTTTTACGCAGTTTTTTTCAAATTTATATGTTGCAAGGACTGCTTATGTTGATAATTTCAACACCGGTTTGGTTTATCAACACCAGTACCGGTGGTACGCTTGGCCCATGGGACTCCATTGGCCTGGTTGTTTTTGGTTTTGGTTTTATGTTCGAGGTCATCGCCGATTATCAATTGGCAGAATTTAAAAGAAATCCGGCCAATAACGGAAAAATTATCACAACAGGATTGTGGTCTGTTTCGCGTCATCCCAACTATTTTGGGGAGACATTGATATGGTGGGGGATAAGTTTTTATGCATTATCCTTCCCCCACGGATGGTACACATTGATAAGCCCTGTTACCATTACGCTTTTACTTCGGCTAGTTTCCGGAGTACCCATGCTTGAAAAAAAATACCGTAATCATCCCGATTGGGCAGACTATAAGGCAAAAACTGCCGCTTTTGTACCTTATATAAGATTTCTATAATAACTCAGCTTCTATTCGTTCGTATCCATTGTCGGGTACGCAGGCGGATTACTCCGCCATTGTCCCCTAAGAATTGTACTTGATAGTTTCCCATCATACGGCTCAGGCTCTCAAAAGGCGGAATGAACCATCCGGTGATTACCGGGTTCAGGTTTCGGATTAAAACTGCTGCTTGTGATCCCCTGTGTTTTACAATAATTCCCTTCATCTTGTCAATCATCGATCTGATTGCTTCTTTCGCTGGCCGGATAAGGAGTTTCCTTCGGGAAAACATTCTTATGTTCTGACCAACGAAATCGAAGCCTTTGGTATTGTAGGTGATTTTTGTTTTCTCCGGTGATAAAAGTAACCCTCTTTTGGAAAGAAATTCCTCAATCAGAGGTTTGGCCTTGTTTTCCAGAATCTCCTTTTCAGATGCAGTGACGACGAAGTCATCAGCATAGCGGATAAGGTGGATTTTGTACTTGTTGTTCTTGCGGCAACCGTCGGGTCTGATGGCAATCCCGAAAGCTTTGTCAATTGCCGCCTCAAGGCCATCGAGGGTCATATTGGCGAGCGTTGGAGAAATGATGCCACTTTGCGGAGTATCCTGAGTTGTTGGAAATAATTGTTTGTATTCGACAAATCCGGCTTTGAGCCATGTCGGGACAGCTTCGCACAAACCGGTTACCCGGTATGCACGTGCCCGTAGGCTACTTGTGATGGAACACAAGGTTTAATCATTCAAAGAATGTTAAACAGTTATATCAAGCGACTTCTTGTCGCACATCAGTGGTGTGAGAGGCTCTCCCCGTCGGCGATGCCGGCGGGGCAGCCTACTCGATTATATTCATTTATTTCTATCTTTTTTAATATTAAATCTGAATAGATTTTATTGGCCTTTTCCAGAAGATCATTGTCAACCTCATATAAATTTTCTTGGATGTACTTCTTGGGTTTGAATTGTTCTGACGGTTCCTTTGTTAATTCTATGTCTAGAGATATTTCTATTGTCTTAGCCCCCTAAATAGCTGGACAAAATTTGGTAAACAGATTAGGTCTAACTAATTTTAGGGCGTATGTCAAAAATCAGAAGAACATTTACTCCGGAAGAACGATTATCGATTCTTCGGGAAGGCCAGCAGGAAGGGCGAAGCCAGACCCTGCGTAAATACAACTTGTCACCCTCTTTATTTGATAAATGGAGACGGAAATACCTTCAAGACGGAATTGAAGGGTTGAAAAACCGGTATAAACGCATTGATCCTGCCGTAAGAGAACTTCAGGAAGAGAACGAGCGCCTGAAAAGGATCATTGCCAAACAAGCTTTGGAGATCGAAGTAAAATCAGAGCTTTTAAAAAAAACTCCTATCGGATCCCGGACAAAATGATGTTGGTCGACCAATATAAACCGAAAATCCCGCTCAGGGACTTATGCCGATGGACAATGCTTCCAAGGAGTTTGTATTATTACAAACCAAGTGGTGGAGCCAAAGGAATAAAACCCAGCAGCCATACCCCAATGCAGGACGGGAGTTTGGTTGCTAACGAATTGGTCGTGGATGATATTAAAACCATACTCAGCGATGATTTTGTTTGTTACGGATATCATAAAGTAACTCACGAACTGCGCCAGAAGGAGTATGTCATCAATCCCAAGAAAGTTTACCGATTGATGGATCAAAACAATTTACTGCTTGGCAAGGTCATCAAAACACAAGGTAAACGTAAATGGGTAAAGCATCGGAAAATCGAGGCTACAAAGCCGCTGGAGTATTTATGCCTGGACATCAAATACGTCTGGATAGACGGAGAAAAACGATATTATTATCTGCTTACCGTCATTGATGTTTATACCCGTCGGGTAATGGGGTGGATACTGCAGAAAAGCATCAAACAAATGGATGTCATCCGTCTGCTTCGCAAGCTGGACCTTGAACACAGCCTGAAAGGGGTGAATGTTCGAATGTAAACGGTAAATAACAATGCGAGATTTCGGCAATTAGGAATGCAAGAAATCGGTAAATAAGGATGCAGAAATTCGGTAAATAAGAATGCAGCATTTCGGTAAATAAGAATGCAAGTATCCATCCTCGATTAGTTTCCCCTTAGAGCAAAGCTGGAGGTTTCCAGGGGAATTGCCCCCGGGGGCAATTCCCCTGGAAAAAGTCTCCTTAAATTTTTCTGACTTTTGGTGTTTACACCAAACAAGTCAGCTATGGAAAACTATGTTAATTTTTGGATTATGTATCATGAAGTACATCGTCATCATTTTATGGGTATGACCCCGCCCCAGATAGCGGAGTTCTTTGTGATGGATACACGAACGGTAAAAAAACTGTTAGCCATGAGCGAACAAGAGTATATCGATTTTCAAGAGCAATTGTCGACCAGAAAAAAGAAACTTGTGCCCTATGAGGATTACATTAAGAACCGTCTTGAGCATTGTCTGGAGGCTTCCTCTGCACAAGTACACGACTGGTTGAAAGAACATCATCCGGACTTCCCCCAGGTGAGCATCAAGTCAGTTTATAACTTCGTTTTGTATGTCCGAGGCAAGTATCAGCTTCTGAAAACATTTGACAACAGAGCGTTTAACCAGGTTGAGCAATTGCCTTCCGGCCAGCAGGCCCAGGTTGATTTTGGTGAGTATAATATGACCGATGTTGATGGAAACCGCAAAAAAGTTTACTTCTTTGCCATGGTACTTTCACGTTCACGGTATAAGTTTGTCGTATTTAACGAGCATCCATTTACCACTGAAACCGCAATTGCAGCGCATGAAGCTGCTTTTGAATTCATGGACGGCGTGCCAAGAGAACTTGTTTATGATCAGGATAAAGTGCTGCTGGTCAATGAAAACAAGGGTGACCTTATTTTCACCCACGCATTTCGTTCATACTGCCAGAGCCGGCCATTTAAAGTGCATTTCTGTCGCAAAAGTGATCCGCAGAGTAAAGGAAAAATAGAAAATGTTATCAAATACATCAAATATAACTTTCTCAGGGGCCGGAGTTATTATAGCATTCCGACCCTGAATGACCAGGCGATCGATTGGCTGGGCCGCACTGCAAATGCAAAAGTGCATTCGGCTACGTTAAAGGTTCCACGGCTGGAATGGGAGACTGAGCGATTGTTTCTTTTCCCGTTCAAATTACCTTTTGCTTTTGCCAGGGAAAATCCGGCGTATAATGTGACAAAAGACAATGTTATTCATTTTAAGGGCAGCTCATACACAGTTCCTGATGATACGTTCCAGCAACCAAAAACAGAAGTATTTGTCCGGGAGCAGTATGGTGACCTTTCCATCTTCAATAATGATGGCGAAGAAATTGCCCGGCATCCCATATCCCTGCTCAAAGGTCAGTTAGTGCGGAATAACAACCACAAGCGCGATCACACCAAAAAGATAAAGGAATTGATCAATCAGGCGACACAGTTGTTCTCCGATGAGAATAAGGCCATTGGGTACCTCGAAAATATTCATCAGCAAATGCCCCGCTATGTCCGGGACCAGATTGGTATGATTGCATCAGCAGGAAAAAAATACACCAAAGACGAAATGGACCAAACACTGGCTTACTGTATTGAAAACAGCCTGCCAAAGGCTGCTGACTTTGAACCGGTGTTGCTTTCATTAAGACAGACAACAACAGAACTTCCTTCGCTGGAGACTGAGGTTCTGCATCTTCAAAACAGCAAATACCGGATCCAGCCACAAACCAGCAGTATATCAGATTATAATCAAATACTCCTTTAACGATGGAAACAAAAACAGAAAACCTGTGTAACCTTGCACGGCAACTCAAGCTCACCGGGGCAGGTGGAGCGATGAATGACCTGCTGATCAATGCTCAGCAAAAGCAAATAAGTTATCTGGATTTTGCATTCGAATTACTTAATGCAGAGATCGAGCACCGGAACCGGCAGAATCTAACAAAGAGACTCCGTAACGCAAAACTGCCGGCAGATCATGACCTGGGAATGTGGCAGGAAAACCATCTCAGTGGGATATCGCGGCAACAATTGACCCAACTGCGGGAATGTATATTAGTTTACGGTTTATTAATTACACCGAAGATAGTTGAATTTTAGCGGTTTACAAGCTGCTTTAAGCGCTTACATTTATTGTGTGTTACAGCCAGTTTTTTCTATTTCTAAAATCTTATTGTTTTTGTATATAAAGTAGATTTTATCTGACTTAATTCTTCTTTCGTTTTCTCCACCTGGATTAATCGCCAATGTTTCCCCATGTTTGAAACTAAATTTAATTTCATCATTCTGAGCTGTAATTGAAATATACTTAATTATTCTGCTTGGCTCGTTAAAATTAATCTTTTCGTCAGGACTCGGTTTTTCTATTATACCTACATCCAAATATCCTAAGTGGTTTATCTTATTTTTGTCAATTAGAAATATTTGAGCACCCCAGCTATATTCAGCTCCAATTTCAGATAGAATAATTAATCTGCTGCTATCAGCCCTTGATTGGAATATCTGTGGTTCAAAATAATAACTGTCTTGTTGTCCTTTTGATTTGAACAAGATATCACTTGAATCATTCAATATAAATAGTCTTAATCCAACATTTTCTTCATTCCCGTCATTACTATGACCGACAACAAGAATTAAATTTTCAAATGAAAAAGAATGAATAATGTCCAAGTCCAAAATTTTATATTCAAGCTTGAATTCTTTGGTTTTAACAATATCAAAATATTCAGTTTGACAAAAAGCATTAAAAGAGAATAGTGTAGCAATTATTATTATTATAATTTCTTTCATATGCTGAGTTTTCAAAATTGGCTGTAACGTTTAGCCTGTAAAACCATATGCCGTTAAAACCTTTTCAAAGCAGATAACCCTTAATAGCATTGGTTTTAAAGGCATGTTATGTACCGTAGGTTATTGCCCCAAGTTAATTGTCAAATTTGGAAGTTCCACTTGGAATTTCACTTTTGCTTGCAGCGCATTAAACACTCTCAATAACGTGTCAACAGTGACATTACTGGCGCTGTTTTCGAGTTTTGAAATTTGAGCTTTTTGTACTCCGATTAATTTTCCAAGTTCTTCCTGTGTCAATTGACGTTCTTGACGGGTTTGTTTTATTGCCTTGCCAATCAAGTCCATTTGTAATTCATACTCAAATTTATCCCGGTTGGGAGTGCCAATTTTTCCAATAAGTCTATCTTGAACCTCTGCCAATGTATGTGTTTTCATTTTTATATTTTTTTTTCCTTGTCCTTAAAATACATGATTCTTAGTTGTTTTGCTTTTTGTATTTCTCTTTCCGGTACCTTGTTGCGCTTTTTTACAATGCCATGAGTTGAAACCACTAAGGTGTTCCCAGAATCTGTTTTATCCCAAAAAGCAAGCATTCGATAACCAATACCCTGGTATAGGGTTCTAAATTCCCATATTTCGTCATTGAGTTTTTTGAACAGATCTGGGTCCGGTTCAATCTGAGCTTTTCGGATATTATAAAGGATTTTTTCGTACTGCTTTTTATCAAGGTCATTTAGAAAAGTAAATGCCTCTTCTAAAAATACAATGTCAAAAAGTTTATCCATTATTTTTCTGATTTTTGACAAAGATACAAATATGTTTCATTATATGGAAACATTTATTTGTTTTCTTCTTATGGTACATAACGCTCAACCGGCAGCCTCATTGCGGGTTTTGCTTGGTGAATATTAGTTTACACATATTACATTTATAAGCCTGAAAACGAACAGCTTACGGAATTTCCCCGCTTTGGGGTTGCCGGTTTGTTATACTGCGTTGATTTTATGCTTTTTAATCGCCTTAAATTCCTTCGCCTTCTTGTTCATTTCTTCTTCGACATCAAAGTCGTTCTGAAGTCCTAACCAAAACTTGGCAGAGTTCCCGAAATAACTACTGAGGCGAATTGCCGTATCGGCAGTTATCCTTCTGTTCCCTTTTATTATCTCACTTATTCTGGTTTGAGGGATTCCGATATCCAGCGACAACCTATAAGCTGAGATTTGAATTGGGATTAAAAATTCCTCTTGTAAAACCTCACCAGGATGTATGTTCTTTAGTTTATACATAATTTGCTGTTTTAATGATAGTCAACAATATCAACATCGTAAGAATGTCCTTCCATCCATTTAAAAGTTATCCTCCACTGGTCATTTATCCTGATACTGTAGTGATCTTTCAAATCACCTTTTAATTTTTCAAGTCTGTTTGATGGTGGGATACGTAGATCTTTTAGATCAAGAGAGTTATTGAGCATCCGCAATTTTCGCCTACCGATCTCCTGTATAGTATTTGGAAGTCTTGTCGAACCTGAACCATCCCAAACTTTTTCGGTTTCTTTAGAGTTAAAGGACTTGATCATATGAACGTTTTACGATACTAACGCCAAAGATAGGCAATTTTTGTATTGGATCCTTTTTTTTTATTCAATGCAGTATAACGTTTTGCCTGTAAAACCAAGTGCCGTTATGCCCATGAGAAGCAGAAAACCTTATCAACATTGGTTTTAAAGGCATGTTGGGGGCTGTAAAATTATTGTTTTATTACTTTTTTGATAATAATTGAGTTGTTCCTTAAAAGTTTAAAAATGTAAGCCCCGTTTGCATAGCTACTTAATTCTATTAAATTATTTCCTTTAACAAGATTCTTATTCAATGTTTCCATCCCATACTGATTATAGATGATCAGGTGAAAATCTGGCATTTGAGTTTCAATCGTAATATAGTTATTGGTTGGAATTGGGTAAATTCGAACTAAATCATTATGTTCATCAATTCCAGTATTTTTTTTATTGCAAGCAAACTCTTGAACTGTAACTATCAGAGCATTCACATTTGTCACTTTAATCCATCCGTATAAGGTGTCATTGGGTTGAAATAGTCTTACAGCAATATAATTGTCCTCCGTACTATTGACAAAGCTATTTCCACCGCAATTATAAGCCATCCATATCCAATCTGTGTATGTTAAAAAAAAACGTCCCCCTTGATTCCAGTCCAGTTTATCATTTATTGTGTCGTTTTTCTTTAATGATTTTGCCATTGAAAACAAGGAGTAATTTGAATTTGGCTGATGACATGTGTCATAATATCCAAATGCAATCTGACAATTATTTATCTCATTACTCCTTATACTTAATTCACTATCACCACCTCCATTCATCCAAAACCCATATGAATATAGATGAAAATCATTAACACTATCTCCATTTATGTCTATTTGATATATTGCTGCAGGTAAAGGATTGCCACCGTGATTGTTTGGCCCGATCACCGTGGAATCGGGATCTATATTCACATAATAATCGCTTACACTATGTTGGCCTGCAAGGAAATATTGAGAAAATGCCTCTGAAGGACATACAATAAAGTATGATAATACGATCCAAAAGGTAAAAACAAAATTTTTCATATGCGTGAATGTTTGTTATTTCCTTTTTTTATTGCCCCCAACGTTGCAGCTAAGACCCGTGCGTTGGTCTCGGGATCGCTTGACGATCCCGGTAGTATGCAGCATGGGGCTTAGTTGCTGTTATGTGCAGTTTTTGTTTGAGGTGTTATTTAATGCAGTATTATAAATTTCTTAATGGCA